>NZ_JBVHKB010000001.1:894790-998154 GCF_055559735.1 Streptomyces sp. NPDC023573 | reverse complement strand
ATCAACTCGATCGGCGAGGACACGGGTACGTGCCCGCCGGTGCGGAAGTCCGGCGAGGCGTCGGGTACGCCGAAGGACCCGGACACGAAGTGCACGGACCGGATCGACTACGCGGGCGACTCCCGCTCGAACGCCGAGATCAACTCGATCGGCGAGGACACGGGTACGTGCCCGCCGGTGCGGAAGTCCGGCGAGGCGTCGGGTACGCCGAAGGACCCGGACACGAAGTGCACCGACCAGATCGACTACGCGGGCGACTCCCGCTCGAACGCCGAGATCAACTCCATCGGCGAGGACACGGGTACGTGCCCGCCGGTGCGGAAGTGACTCGCTGAGCGCCCCTGTCCTCACACCCGCTCCGGCGGCAGCCGGAACAGCGCCGGATCGTCCTCGCGGCAGCCCGAGGCCGGTCCGGCGCTTACGCGCGCTCTACGGCCGACTCCTTAGTGTGCGTCGGACCAGCGAAAAGGCCCCCCGGGTCGGAGGGCCTCGCAGTGGTGCGCGTTGTGCGCCCCCGGCAGGACTCGAACCTGCGGCCAAGCGCTTAGAAGGCGCCTGCTCTATCCACTGAGCTACGGGGGCCGGGTGTCGGCCTGGTGCCGCGGAAGGCGCTGGTTCAAGCCATCCGTGACCTTGCGGGGACAAGGATAGGGCTCAGATCGCCTCGTCCCGGTTGCTTCACCTGCGTGGCACGATGTGGAGGTTCGGTGAAGCGAACCGATAATCGCAGGTGGGTGCGATTCATGCATCGCTTTTGACGCCTCGCGCCCCGGGTGTTGTGCACTCGTTATGCCTGCGCCCTACTCGTCCCCTCTGTCCCCTGGGGTGGATCCGCCGCGCAGAGGGGCCTATACGCTTCAAAAAGGCGTCAAAATTGGGCATTCTTCACATGTGGTAACCATGGATGTACGGCCCCAGCTCATCGACGCACTTTCCGCCCTGCGCGACCGTGTCGCTGCCGTGCGTCTTCCACTTCCCCTGCCGGGGGCCCCCCGCGCCCGGCAGACGCGGACCGAACTGCTCGCCCAGCTCGACGACTACCTCGTACCCCGTCTCAAGGATCCCGAGGCACCCCTGCTCGCGGTGATCGGCGGATCCACCGGAGCCGGCAAGTCCACGCTGGTCAACTCGCTGGTGGGGTGCCGGGTCAGTGAGGCCGGTGTGCTGCGCCCGACCACGCGGACCCCCGTACTCGTCTGCCACCCGGACGACCACCACTGGTTTGCCGGGGGGCGGGTGCTGCCGCAGCTGATCCGGGTGTGGCTACCCCCCGGGCAGGTCCCGGACCCGGACGGGCTGGATCACCTCGGGGCCGAGGGGGGAGACGACACCGTGCTGCGGGTGGAGACCGCTGCGACGCTGCCCCGGGGCCTCGCGCTGCTGGACGCCCCCGACATCGACTCCCTCGTCGTCCGCAACCGGGTCCTGGCCGCCGAACTCATCTGCGCCGCCGACATCTGGGTCATGGTGACCACCGCGTCCCGGTACGCGGACGCGGTGCCGTGGCATCTGCTGCGCACCGCCAAGGAGTACGACGCCTCCCTGGTCACCGTCCTGGACCGGGTGCCCCACCAGGTGATCGCCGAGGTGTCACGGCAGTACGCCGCCCTGCTCACCCGGGCCGGCCTCGGCGAGGTGCCCCGCTTCACCATCCCGGAGCTCCCCGAGTCCGCGGGCGGCGGCAGCGGACTGCTGCCCACCACCGCCGTCGCCCCCCTGCGCGCCTGGCTCACGCACCGGGCACAGGATCCGGCGGCCCGTCAGCAGGCCGTGGGGCGTACGGCGTCCGGGGTCATCGACTCGCTCAACGTACGGATGCCCGAGCTGGCCGGGGCCGTCGCCGCGCAGTACGCCGCTGCCGTACGGCTGACCGGTGTGGTCGAGGAGGCGTACGGGAAGGAGCTGGCGCGCGTGCGGCGGAGGCTCCGCGACGGCGCGGTGCTCGCAGGCGGCGCCCGCACCCGGTGGCGCGGATATCCGCTCTACAGCACCGCGGGGGAGTTGCTGGACGCACTCGTGGAGAGCCTGATCGCTCTGCTCCAGTGCGCCGTGGCGGCCTCCGATGAGCAGATCCGTACGGTCTGGCAGCGGGAGCCCGCCGCCGGGAACTTCCGGTTCGAGGACGCCGGCCGGGAAGCAGGGGGATGGGGCCCCGCCGAGGACATCCAGGGCCGGATCGCCATGGCCGTACGGCGCTGGAGGCGCGTCCTGGAGGAGCTGGCCGAGGAGGAGGCGCGGCTGCTCGAACGCAACGCGGCGCCCGACGCCGAGACGGTGGCCGCGCTGCTGGCCGCCGCCCTTCTCGGCGGCCGCCGCGCCAGGGGAGCGGGCGAGCAGCTCGCCGAGCGGATCGGCGCCCAGGGGGCGCTGCGCCTCCGCGACAAGGGCGGGGCGCTGCTCACCGACTGCCTGGACCAGGTCATGCACGGCGAGCGCGACCGGAGGCTCGCCCCGCTGGACACGCTCGACGTCGCCCCCGAGCCGCAGGCCGAACTCATCGCCGCGCTGTCCGTACTGCAGAAGGAGAGGTGGCAGCGATGACTGCCGTCACTGACCAGGACCGGGACCACGGGCAGGGACCGGAGCACGAAGGCGCGGAAGACGCCGGACGGGACGACGGCAGGCGCTGGGACGACGGGCTCATCGCGCGCCGTGCCGCCGACGCCGCACAGGAGAGCGCGGAGGCCGGGCGGACTCCCGAGGACGACGAACCGGGGCCCCAGGTCGAGGCGTACGGACTGCCCGGCGGCCCGCTGCGGCCCCGGCTGGACGCACTGCGCGAACTGGTGGGGCTCTCCCGCGCCCGCCTCGACGGGGACACCCTCGCCGAGGCGGGCCGGGTGCTCGACGAGGCGTCGGCGCGTCAGCGGCTCTCCTCCCGGCACACCGTCGTCGCCGTCGCGGGGGCCACCGGCAGCGGCAAGTCCACGCTCTTCAACGCGCTCGCGGGCGTCCAGATCTCCGACACGGGTCTGCGCCGGCCGACGACCTCCGCCCCGATCGCCTGCAGCTGGACCGACGGCGCCGCCGGACTGCTCGACCGGCTGGCCATCCCCGGAAGGCTCCGGCGCAGGCCGGTCCAGGGTGGCACGGCCACCGACGAGGCGCTGCAGGGGCTCGTTCTGGTCGACCTGCCCGACCACGACTCCGCGGCGACCGGCCACCGAGATCAGGTGGACCGGGTGCTGGCCCTGGTCGACGCGGTGATCTGGGTCGTCGACCCGGAGAAGTACGCCGACGCCGCCCTGCACGAACGCTATCTGCGCCCCCTCGCCGGGCACGCCGAGATCTCCTTCGTCGTGCTCAACCAGATCGACCGGCTGTCCGGCGAGGCCGCCGACCTGGTCCTGGACGACCTGCGCCGGCTGCTCGACGAGGACGGCATGGCGGTGGGGGAGCACGGGGAGCCGGGCGCCACCGTCATGTCCCTGTCCGCGCTCACCGGGGCCGGGGTGGGTGACCTGCGGGAGCTGCTCGGCACCTTCGTCCAGGCCCGTACGGCGGCGGCGCGCAGGCTCTCCGCAGACGTGGACGCTGCCGCAGCGCGGCTCCGGCCGGTGTACGTCGCGGAGGGGCGGCCGGGACTCGGTGAGCGGGCCCGGGAGGAATTCACGGACCGGCTCTCGGAAGCAGTCGGCGCGGCGGCGGCAGGGCAGGCGGCGGAGCGCGAGTGGCGGCGGAACGCGGGAAGGGCCTGCGGGACGCCGTGGCTGCGGCTGTGGCGCTGGTACGAGTCCACCCGGCAGCTGGGCGGCGGCCTTGACCTGATGGCGCAGGTCCTCGCGCCTCCGGAGGAGGAGCTCACCGCCCGGCAGCGGGTGGAGCAGGCCGTACGGAAGCTGGCGGACGACGCGGTGGACGGGCTGCCCGCGCCGTGGGCGCAGGCCGTGCGTGAGACGGCGGTGAACGGGGCGAAGGGGCTGCCGGAGGCGCTGGACGAGCTGTCACGGAACGCGCAGGCGGGAGCCGGTGGCCGAGGGCGCGGAGGTAACGCGGACACGGGGTCCGCTCCGGTGGGGCCGGGCGGCCGGGGCGAGGGCGCGCGGGGGCGGGGCGGGGCGGATGCGGCGACGGGGCGGGGAAAGCGTGGTTCCGGCTCCGTCGGTGTCGGTTCCGGCTCCGTTTCCGGTTCCGTCCGTTCCATCGGCTCCGGCTCCGGCTCCGGCTCCGGTTCCGGTTCCGGTTCCGTGGGCAGGGCCACCGCGCCCGTCGCCGGGGTCCTGGGTGGCCGTGCCGCCAGGCCGCCCCGCCCGGCGTGGTGGCCCGCGGCGGTGCTCGCGCAGGCCTCGATGACGCTGCTCCAGATCTTCGGCGGGCTGTGGCTGCTCGGCCAGATCGTCGGCCTGCTCGAACCCGGCCTCCTCACACCGGCCCTCCTCATGCTGGCCGGAGTGGTCGGCGGGCCGCTCGTCGAGTGGTCGTGCGCGGCAGCGGCTCGGGGGCCCGCGCGCCGGTACGGGCAGGAGGCGGAGCGACGGCTGCGGGAGACCGCCGCCGGATGCGGCAGGGTCAGGGTCCTCGACCCGGTGGCGGCGGAGCTGGCCCGTTACCGCGAGGTGCGGGAGCGATATGTGGCGGTGACGGAGTTGTCCACAACCGGCGGGTAATCCACAGGCGTCGGCGGGATTTCCGTTTTCCGTACAGCATGGTTCGCAGCGGTCGGACGGGCGCAACGGACCGCCCGTCATCGCATCGCATCGGTGCAGGGCGGACAGCGGGCAGGAAAGCGGCGGAATGCGGCATGAATCGGGGGAGCGGAAATGAACGAGACGATGGTGACACTGGTGGGAAACGCCGCGACGGCGGTGGACTTCCGGGACACGGCCACGGGGCCGACGGCGCGATTCCGGCTGGCGGTGACTCCCCGGCGGTGGGACCGGGAGCAGCAGACCTGGACGGACGGCCGCACCAGCTTCTACACGGTGTGGGCGCGACGGACGCTCGCGGTGAATCTGTCCGGTTCGGTCTCGGTCGGCGAACCGCTCGTCGTCCACGGCCGGCTGAAGGTGCGCGAGGAGGAGCGGGAAGGGGTGTGGAAGACCTCCGTGGACATCGACGCCGTGGCGGTGGGCCACGACCTGAACAGGGGGACGGCGGCGTTCCGGCGCGTCGTCAGAGCCGACCCCTCCCTGACGCCGCCTACGCATCGTCAGAAACCGGCCACAGAAATGACATCGGTGTCCTGAAGAGGAGGGGGCGCGCCGAACAGAGCTATAACGATTACGAGTCGGAATGCTTATCTGACGGCATGAAGGGGATTCCCGTTCGCTCGGCTCCTTACGATTCCCCCGTACTCATGCGGCACTTGAGTTTGCTGGCGAGGCACCTCCCACACGCGCCTCATGCGTGAAGGTCTCGCCCGGAGGGGAATTCTGTGTTTTCTGTGTCTTCAGCATCCACTGCGTCGTCGACGGCGGCGACAGAGGGCTCCCCAGGGGGCCGGAGCAAGGGCCACGGCCGCGGGCTCGTCAGGACGGCCGCCGCGATGCTGGCCACCGGGCTGGTCGCCGCGGGAACGATCGCCGGAGCGACGGCCGCCACGGCCGCGCCGACGGACGAGGCGGGTCAGCACCAGGGTGGTGCGGTTGCCGTACTGGACGGTCTGAAGACCTACGGCACCGCCGAGCTCAACACCGGTGAGGGCAAGAAGCCCCAGGAGCTGCCCGCCGGCCTGTTCGAGATGAAGGTCGACGGCGGCGGCACCATCCAGACGTACTGCATCGACTTCCACACGCCCACCAAGGACGGCGCGAAGTACCTGGAGACCCCCTGGGACCAGTCTTCGCTCGGCGCCAACGAGGACGCCGGCAAGGTGCGCTGGATCCTGCAGCACTCCTACCCGCAGGTCAACGACTTCGCGGCGCTCGCCGAGAAGGCCGGTACCGGCCCGCTCAACGAGAAGACCGCCGCCGCCGGCACCCAGGTCGCCATCTGGCGCTTCTCGGACAAGGCCGACGTGACGGCCAAGGACGCGAACGCCGAGAAGCTCGCCGACTGGCTGGAGAAGAACGCCCAGAACGTCGCGGAGCCCAAGGCATCCGTGGGCCTGTCTCCGGCCGCGGTCTCCGGCAAGGCCGGGGAGAAGCTGGGTCCGGTCACCGTCCACACCGACGCCGGCCAGGTCTCCGTGGCACCGCCGGCCGACGCCGCCGCCAGCGGGGTCCAGGTCACCGACAAGGCCGGCAAGCCCGTCACCGAGGCTGCCGACGGCGCCGACCTGTACTTCTCCGTTCCCGAGGACGCCACCGACGGCTCCTCCTCGTTCTCCGTCCAGGCCACGACCTCCGTGCCCGTGGGCCGGGTCTTCGCCGGGCTGATCAAGAGCCAGACGATGATCCTCGCCGGCTCCAGCGAGTCCACCGTCTCCGCGACGGCGACCGCCACCTGGGCCGAGAAGGGCGCCGTCCCCGCGGTGACCGCCCAGAAGAACTGCGCCAAGGGCGGCGTCGACATCACAGCGAGCAACACCGGTGACGAGGCGTTCACCTTCGAGCTCGCCGGCACCGAGCACAGCATCCCGGCCGGTGAGACCCGCACGGTGACCGTCCCGGTCGGCGAGGACGAGGCCTACGACTTCACGATCACCGGCCCCGGCGGCTTCAGCAAGAACTTCAAGGGCGTCCTGGACTGCGAGACCGCCGGCACCCCCGCCCCGGGTGACGAGACCACGACCCAGACCGGTTCCGAGCCCACGCCCGCGCCCGCCGCGAGCACCCCGGGCACCGAGGGTGACCTCGCCGCGACCGGCGGTTCCAGCGCCACCCCCGTCATCGCGGGTGTCGCCATCGCCCTCGTCGTCCTCGGCGGCGGCGCGGTCTTCATGCTCCGCAGGAAGAAGACGCAGACCAGCGGTGAGTGACTGAGCACAGGCGCAGCGGGAACGCGCCGGTGAAGGGCCTGGTACGGACCCCCGTACCAGGCCCTTCGTGTTGCCCGGGCCCCTCCGGACGGGCCGTCCGGAGGGGCCCGGCCCGTACCGGGAACCGGACGGGTTTCCGTCAGGGCGCGGACGTCAGGCAAGATGGGTGTATCTGCCCACACCTCTATTGCTGCCGGACGGTTTCTCTTGGCTGAGTACATCTACACCATGCGCAAGACGCGCAAGGCGCACGGCGACAAGGTGATTCTCGATGACGTCAACTTGAACTTCCTGCCCGGCGCGAAGATCGGTGTCGTAGGGCCCAACGGTGCCGGTAAGTCCACGGTGCTGAAGATCATGGCGGGCCTGGAGCAGCCGTCCAACGGTGACGCCTTCCTGTCGCCCGGCTTCAGTGTCGGCATCCTCATGCAGGAGCCGAAGCTCGACGAGAACAAGTCCGTCCTGGAGAACGTCCAGGACGGCGCCGCCGAGATCATGGGCAAGCTCAAGCGCTTCAACGAGGTCGCCGAGCTCATGGCGACCGACTACTCCGACGCGCTCATGGACGAGATGGGCAAGCTCCAGGAGGACCTGGACCACGCCAACGCCTGGGACCTCGACGCCCAGCTCGAGCAGGCCATGGACGCCCTGGGCTGCCCGCCCGGCGACTGGCCCGTCAACAACCTCTCCGGCGGCGAGAAGCGCCGTGTGGCGCTCTGCAAGCTCCTCATCGAGGCCCCGGACCTGCTCCTGCTCGACGAGCCCACCAACCACCTCGACGCCGAGTCGGTGAACTGGCTGGAGCAGCACCTCTCGAAGTACGCGGGCGCCGTCGTCGCCGTGACGCACGACCGGTACTTCCTGAACAACGTCGCCGAGTGGATCCTCGAGCTCGACCGCGGCCGCGCCCTGCCCTACGAGGGCAACTACTCCACCTACCTCGACAAGAAGGCCACCCGCCTCAAGGTCGAGGGCCGCAAGGACGAGAAGCGCGCCAAGCGGCTCAAGGAAGAGCTGGAGTGGGTCCGCTCCAACGCCAAGGGCCGGCAGACCAAGTCCAAGGCGCGTCTCGCCCGTTACGAGGAGATGGCGGCCGAGGCGGACAAGATGCGGAAGCTGGACTTCGAGGAGATCCAGATCCCGCCGGGCCCGCGGCTCGGTTCCATCGTCGTCGAGGTCGAGAACCTCTCCAAGGCCTTCGGCGACAAGGTCCTCATCGACGACCTGTCCTTCACGCTCCCGCGCAACGGCATCGTCGGTGTCATCGGTCCGAACGGCGCGGGCAAGACCACGCTGTTCAAGATGATCCAGGGCCTGGAGACGCCGGACTCCGGCGCCATCAAGGTCGGCGACACGGTCAAGATCTCGTACGTCGACCAGTCCCGCGCCAACATCGACCCGAAGAAGACCCTCTGGGCCGTCGTGTCGGACGAGCTGGACTACATCAACGTCGGCCAGGTCGAGATGCCCTCGCGGGCGTACGTCTCCGCGTTCGGCTTCAAGGGCCCGGACCAGCAGAAGCCGGCCGGTGTCCTCTCCGGTGGTGAGCGCAACCGCCTGAACCTGGCGCTGACGCTCAAGGAGGGCGGCAACCTGCTGCTCCTCGACGAGCCCACCAACGACCTCGACGTCGAGACCCTGTCCTCGCTCGAGAACGCCCTGCTGGAGTTCCCCGGAGCAGCGGTGGTCATCTCCCACGACCGCTGGTTCCTGGACCGCGTCGCCACGCACATCCTGGCGTACGAGGGCGACTCCAAGTGGTACTGGTTCGAGGGCAACTTCGAGTCGTACGAGAAGAACAAGGTCGAGCGTCTCGGCGCGGACGCGGCCCGCCCGCACCGTGCCACCTACAAGAAGCTCACGCGAGGCTGATCGACTTGGCCCGTCACATCTACAGCTGCCCGCTGCGCTGGTCGGACATGGATGCCTTCGGCCACGTGAACAACGTGGTCTTCCTCCGCTACCTGGAGGAGGCGCGCATCGACTTCATGTTCCGGCTGGCGCCGGGGGACGGCTCGCCGTCCTTCGCCGGCGGGTCCGTCGTGGCCCGGCACGAGATCGACTACGTGCGCCCGCTGGTCCACCGGCACGCCCCGGTGACCATCGAGTCCTGGGTCACGAAGATCACCGCGGCGTCGCTGACGATCGCCTACGAGGTCAAGGACCCCGACCAGGTGTACGTACGGGCGTCGACGGTCGTCGTGCCCTACAACCTGGCCGAGGAGCGGCCCCGGCGGATCACCGCCGAGGAGAAGCTCTTCCTCCAGGAGTACCTCGACCAGGAGCCCGCCGTCGTATGACAGTGCCCGTACGGTCGCTGCGGTTCGCCGACGCGAGGGAGGCGGCGGACCTCGCCGCCTTCCTCGGCCGGCTCCTGCACTACGACCGGGCCGCCGCCGTCCGTCTCCAGGCGGGCGGCGGCGCGCTGGCCGTCTTCGGCCGGCCGCCGTCGTTCGAGGTCCTCGCGATCCGGACGGCCCGGCTGGCCGGGGACCCCGGCTTCGACGTCACGGTCTCGGCCGGTGAGCTCCTCGAAGCGATCGGCACCGAGGCGGCCGGCGAAGCCCCCTGCCCCCTGCCCGCGCCCGTCACCGGACCGCCGTGGGCCGGGCTGCTGCCGCCGCGCGGCGGCTGGCAGGAGCGCCCCGGGCTGCCGGGCCCCGTCGACCTGCGCACCCGGCTCACCGACGCCGTGGCCGAGTTCCGGTCCCGCGACGCGGCGCTGCCCGAGGACCGGCGCACCCGGGCGGAACGCGACCTGATCGGCCACGACATCTGGTCCCGGACGGTAGGGGACACGGAGCTTCCGCTGCGCGCCGTCCACGCCGCCCAGTCCCTCGGCTTCCTCCGTTCGGCGCCCGACTTCCCCGTAGCGCTGTTCACGGCGGGAGCCTGGCTCCGGCTGCGCACGCCGTTCGGCTCGATCGCGCTGCGCGGCGCGGGCGGCGGCGGCCTCGGCGCGCTCGCCGTGACGGTCGGGACCGTCTGAAGCCGCCCGTCAGGGGCCGTCGGAAGCCGCGAGCCCGGGGCCGTCCGAAGCCGCGAGCCCGCGCCTACTTCTCCGGCGCGTCCGGCCACACCCCGATGTGGTCCTGCTCCAGCTCCAGCATCACCCGGTGCTCCATCCCCAGGGCCTCCGTGTAGTCGGCCGGCAGCTGCAGCCGTCCCGCCCGGTCGAGCATCGCGTACTCCCGCGCCACCTGGGACTCCTGCCCCGTCGCCGCGTCCACCTCGGTGCGTCGCAGCACCTCGGACGACGTGCGGCCGTCGCGGATCGCGACCGTGCGGCGCACCTCGCTCGCCACCGCCTGGTCGTGGGTGACGATGACGATCGTCGTGCCGAGCTCCTCGTTGGCACGCCGGAACGCGGCGAACACCTGCTCGCCGGTCGCGGAGTCCAGCTCACCGGTCGGCTCGTCGGCGAGCAGCACCGACGGGTTGTTGGCCAGGGCCACCGCGATCGCCACCCGCTGCTGCTGGCCGCCGGACATCTGGGCGGGACGGCGGTCGCGGCAGTCCGCGACCTCCAGCATCCCCAGCAACGACTCGGCCCGCGCGGCCCGTTCGCGGTTGCGGCCGCCGCCCCGCAGCTGCATGGGAAGCGTGATGTTCTGTACGGCGGTCAGATACGACAGCAGATTGCGGGAGGTCTGCTGCCAGACGAACCCGACGACGTCGCGGCGGTAGCGCAGCCGCTCCTTCTGCCCCATCGCCAGCAGGTCGCAGCCCGCCACCTTCGCCGACCCGGCCGTGGGGACGTCCAGGCCCGCCAGGATGTTCATCAGGGTCGACTTCCCGCTGCCCGATGCGCCGACCAGGGCCATCAGCTCGCCCTCCGTGACCAGCAGATCGAGCCCTTGGAGCGCCTGCACCTCCACGCCGTCCGTGGAGAAGATGCGCACCAGCCGGTCGCAGGCGATCAGGGCGTCGTGCCCGTACGAAGGCCGGTCACGGCGTGCCGCTGCCCGTTGTTCGAGTTCCGCCAGGGTGGTCTCTGTCGACGATGTCACCGGGTGTCTCCTGCCCTGAGTTCCTTGATCGATCCACGACGGCTCGCCCACCACGCCTGGATTCCGGCCACTGCGGCGGCGAGGACGACCACTCCGGCCGCCGGGAGCACCAGCGACAGGAGGTCGGCCCGCAGCGAAGCGGTGTGAGGCGTCGAGGGGTCGCCGCCGGCCAGTGCCAGCGCGCCCAGATCGACGCCCGGTGCCAGCAGGGCGATGGTCGCCCAGCCGACGAGGAGCCCGCCGAACGCCGCCAGCAGCGCCTGCGGCATCGCCTCGAACGCGAGCAGCCGCCTCCCCTGCCGCGTCGTGAGCCCCATGGTGCGCAGCCGGGCCAGGAGGGTGGTGCGCTCCGGGGCGGTCTGCAACAGGGAGAGGCCCACGGCGAGCAGCGCGTATCCGGCGCCCGCCGCGACCGCGGCCCCGTAGATCCGTTCGGCGCCCGACTGCATCGGGGTGTCCACGAACCGCTCGCGCTCCGCGGACCGCAGCCGCACCCCGTACTCCGGCCCCTCGTCACGGGCGGCGGCCGTCAGCCGGCGCCCGTCGAGCGAGGAACCGGTGACCAGGAGGGTCGTGGGATCCGGCTGGGCGAGCCGCTTCGCGTCGACGATCAGGAACTCGGAACCGTCCACGGCGGAGGTGCGCGTCAGCACCCCGGCGACCCGCACCCTGATGTCACCCGCCTGCGACCGGATGGTGTGCGGCCGCTCACCGAGCCGCTCACCGAGCGCGGGCGAGACGAGCGCGGGAAGCACCTCACCCTGCCCCGCTCCGCCTTCCAGCGCGGCCCCGGGGAAGGCCGGCAGCCCGGTGCCGCGCGCCAGTCGCGCGTACGACTCCGGTTCGACGCCCAGCAGCGTCGCGCGCTTCGTGTCGGACCTGACATCCAGGCCGGCCGCCAGCGGAGTCCCGTACTCGATGCGTACGGGGGTGACGTCCTCGACGCCCTCCACCGCCCGCACCTCACGGACGAAGCCTTCGGAGAGCGCGGCGAGCCCGCCCTCCGCGCTGATCCGGGCGTCCGCGCCGACGGCCCGCAGCGACGCCTCGTCACGGGCGTCCGCGACCCCCGCGAGCACCGAGCCGCCGAACGCGGCGGTGGTCAACGCGATCAGCAGGGCCAGCAGGGGCAGCGTGCCGCTCGACGAGGCCCTGCCCGCACGGGCCAGTGACAGGAAACCGACCGCTCCGCGCAGCCGCGCCACCGGACGGGCCGCCAGCCGCAGCGGGAGCGGATACAGCCGTACGAGCACGAGTGCGGCGATCAGCCCCACCAGGACGGGCGCGGCACTGACCAGCAGATCGGCGCCCGAGCCCGACGATGTGCCACGGCGGCGCAGCGCCGCGACCGCGCCGACCGCCAGGACGAGCAGCGTCAGTTCGGCCACCGTACGGCGGCGGCTCGGCCTGGCGCCCGCCACGTCGTCGCGGGCGCCGTGCAGCAGCGGCCTGCGGTGGCGCAGGGCCGTACGGAGCGGCAGCACCAGGCAGACGAGCGACGCGACGGCGGCCGCACCCGCCACGGCCGGCAGCAACCGGGCCTCGCGGACGAGGAGGACGGCCAGCAGCAGCCCGAGAGCGGCAGCGGGCAGCACGGCCACCGCCGTCTCGGCGAGCAGCCGCCCGCCGATGCCCCGCAGCGAGCCGCCGCGGGAGCGCAGCAGAGCCAGCTCGTGGTGGCGGCGCGCACCGATCAGCCCGCCCGTCATCAGCAGGACGACGGCGGCCACCGCACCGATCCCCACGGCCGCCACCGTGACCACGGGGCCGATCGCGGCGCGCATCGCGGTGTACGCGTCGAGGATCGCGTCCAGGTCCGTGGTGAGCGTCGTGTTGGGCCCCACCAGGGCACGCAGTTTCAGCAGTGCGGGGCCGTTCTCCAGCCCGGCCACGGCGTCCCGGAGCCGTGGGACGTCGGCCGCGACGAGTCCGGAGGCGTCCGGGGCGAGACGCCAGTACAGCTCCGGCTCGCCCATCGTGTCGAGCAGCGCCGGCCCGGTGCCGGGCGCCATGAGCAGAGTTCCCGTCCAGTAGAGGACCGGCGTCGGGGAAGCCGGGTCCTGCGTCAGGGACGGGGCGCGGTAGAGGGGGTCGACCGACCAGTAGCCGCTCTCCGGGTGCAGCGGGGTCACGATGCCCGTGACACGTACGGTCAGCGGCTTCCCGCCCTGGGTGGGCACCGTGAGCGTGGAGCCCGGCTTCATCCTCAGTTCTTTCGCGGTCTCCTCGGTGACGGCCGCCTCCACCTCGCCGGCCGCGGCGGTCACCTCACCGTGGGAGGCGGGCCAGCGCCCGGCGGCCAGCTCGCTGTGCTCGTCGAGCGCCGACGGGACGGCGTAGTGCAGCTGGGGAGGCATCGCGTTGGGACGGGGCAGCCAGGGCTCCTCCGCGACGATCGGCTTCGTGGTGTGCACCCCGTAGGAGGAGAGCGGCAGACCGGCCCGCACGGGGTCGGGAAGCCTCTTCACCAGCGCCCGGTCGATCCCGGCCAGGGCCTCCTCCCGCATGGCCTGCTCCCGCACCGGACGCGCCACATTGAGCGGAGGCGGCGGCGTGGCCACGTCGAGCACGCTCTGCCCGGGCGCCGCCGTCGTGACGTCATGGCGCAGCGCCTTCGTCTCGTACGCGTCCACGGAACGAGGGAACACGGCGGCGAGGAAGGCGGTCAGGAACACCAGGACCGCGAGGGCGGCGGAGACACCGGGGGCGGTGCGCAGCCGCGTGCGCACCCAGGGGGCGCAGGCGGCCGGGTTCTTGGCGGCGTTCATGTCAGTTGTCCCCCTGGTGGCGCAGCGACACCGCGGGATCGGCGCGCCGCAGTGTGATCGCCGCGACGGTCAGCAGCGGCACCGCGGCGACCGACGCGAGCAGGACCGCGACCTCGCCGGCCGGCAGCAGCACCAGTACGTCAGGCACGGGCCTCGCTGCCTGCCCGGTCAGCACGACGAGTGGTACGACGGCCCTGGTGAGCACCGCCCCGAGGGCCGGCCCGATCAGCAGGGCGAGGGCGATCAGGACGCCCTGTTCGGCGGCGGCGGTCCTGGCCAGCCGGCGCCGGGGCGCGCCCAGCGCCCGCAACACGGCGAACTCCGCGGCCCGTTCGCGCTGCGAGCCCACGAGGCCGACGGCGAATCCGACCGCCGCCAGTGCGGCCGCCACCACGGCGACGGCCAGCAGCGCGGACTGCGGTCCCGCTCCCAGCGGGTCGTCCGCCAGCTCCCGCGCCACCTCGTCACGCACCCGCACCTGCGCCGGATCGGTGCCGGGCAGCGCACGCAGCTCGGCGGCCACCTTCGCGCCGTCGCCGGGGGCGGCGCTCAGCCACCACTCGGTGGGCGCCAGGGTGGCACCCGCCCGGTGGGCGAGCACCTCCGACACCGCCTTCAGATCCAGCAGCAGCCCCCCGCCCGGCTTCGTGGACGACTCCTCCGATGCCCCCTCGGGCAGACCGGCGGACGCCCCGGGGCCGGTGGTCGGGAGCTGCCGCACCGACTTCACCAGCTTCACCCGGACCGTGTTGCCCGCCAGCGTGAGGTCGACCTCCTGCCCCGGCTTCGCCCCCGCGTACGTCAGATACGCGTCGGTGGCCACCGCCTTCAGCACGGGGGCCGCGGGACGGGCGGCAGTGATCCGGAGGGTGCCGACCGCGGCGCCGCTGCCCCAGAACGAGTCGTCCGGCAGGGTGGCACCCGTGTCGTACCCGAACGACGGGGCGGCGCCCGATCCGGACACCTCCGCGACCGCCTCCCCGGGGCGGGTCTCACTCCCCTCGGAGACCGTCGCCGCGGCCTTCCAGCGCACTCCGTCAGCAGCCGGCGCCGGCTCCTCACGTCCGTCCGTGGTGCGGGCCCGGAGCCTCGACACGTCGACCAGCCGCTTCTCGGGGCGTACGGCGGGCACCTCCCCGTCCAGCTCGAAGCCGGTCACCGCCAGCTCTCCGGCGGCGGACACGGGGAACGACACGCTGTGCGCGCGGCCGTCGACGGGCACGGTCCCCGCACCGATCCGGTACCCGATGCCGTAACGGTCCTCCAGCAGCACGCTCACCATCGCCGTCGAGGAGGACGGGGACCTGCCGCCGGGCGCCGAGGAGTCACGGATCCGCAGATCGAACAGCACCCGCTCGCTGCCCTCGGGCAGAACCACTCCGGCCCGCACGGTCCTCGGCGGTGCGATCGCGTCGAACAGCTCCTGCGGCGACGCGCCGGACAGGTCCTCGCGCATCAGCATCCGCTCGTCGGCGTGCGCGGTGTCCAGGGCGAGGACCTCGGCCGTCCGGCCGCCGGAGAGATCGGCCGTCGTACGGAAGGCCGGAGCCGCCTCGCGTACACCCGGGAGGTCCGTGTACGCGGCGGCCTTCGCGGGGTCGCCCGACAGCGTGCCCACCATGCGGACCGAGGCGCCCGACCTGAAGTCCGCCTGGTCATCCTGCGATCGGTCCCAGGACGCTCTCTGACCGATGGCCAGCATGCCCATCGCGACCGACAGGACCAGCAGCAGCACCGGGCCCGCGCCCCGGAGCGGCCGGCGGCTGAACTGCCAGCCCGCCAGGGCCGCGGACAGCCCGCGCCCGCCCGCCGCGCGGCGCTCCGCGAGCCGGGCCGCGGGCGGGAGAAGGCGCAGAGTCAGGACCGTGCCCGCGAGCAGGGCCAGCGCGGGAGCGGCGACCAGTAGCGGGTCGATGCCCAGCTCACCCTCCCGGTCGCCGCTGAGCGCACCGCTCCCGGACGCCCCGGTCTGCCGGTCCAGCTGCCAGTACGCCACCCCCGCGATCAGCAGCAGCCCGATGTCGGCGCCCGCCCGCACCGGGCCTGGCAGTGCAGCGGCCCGGGAGCCCCGGCGGCTCCCCGCGCCCGCCGTGAGGGCGGGCGCGACCACGGCGAGCGCGCACGCCAGCGCGACGACGCCCGCCACCAGCCAGACCGTGCCGTCCGCCCCGACGTCGAGCCTCAGACCGATCCTGCCCAGCTCGCTCCGGGCTGCGAGCAGCCGGGTCAGCGGACCGGCGAGCAGCGGCGCGACGACCGCGGCGGGCACCGCGAGCAGCAGCGCCTCGACCGCGGCCAGTGAGGCGATCCGGCCCCTCGACCCGCCCCGGGCCCGCAGCAGTTCGGTCTCGCCGCCCCGCTCGCTGCTCAGCAGCCTGGCCACGAGCAGCAGGGCGTAACCGGCGAGCAGGACCAGCTGCACCGCGACGATCATGATCGTGGAGCGGGACACCAGCAGCGCCCGGTCGATCTGGCCGATGACGGTCGGCAGCGAGGTCCGCACCGTGGCCTCGCCGCCGAAGACCGGGGAGGCGGACAGCGCCTCGGGCCCGTCCGCCGACGCCCGGCGCAGCGCCTCGGTCCGGCCGGTGGTCACCGTACGGAAGTCGGCGGCGGCCAGCCAGGACACCGGACCCGCGCTGACCCGGCCGGAAGCGAGCACCGCCGGGTCTGCGAGCAGGGGACCGTACGTGGTGAAGACGACCTTGCGGGCGCCGCGCCCGCCGAGCGGGTCCAGCTGCCAGTACGGGTCGTTCAGGTCGGACGCCTCGTACAGGCCGGTGATCTCGACCGGCAGCGACGTCTCCTTCAGCCGGTCGGTGAGGGTGAGGCGGGAACCCGGCTTCAGCTTCAGCGCCTCGGCGGCGGGGCGGGGCAGCGCGACCTGCACGCGTCCCTTCGCGTCCCCCGCCCCGGCGTCCGGCAGACGCCCCGCCGTGAGACGGATCCGGCTGCGGTCGAGCGAGGCGAGATGCGTCAGATCGGGCTGGTCGCGCCGTGCGGCGGGCGCCTGGAGACCGTCCGGCAGCGCGTACGACCCCGAACTCTCCAGCTTCCGTACGGTCACCGGCAGCCCGTCGAATGTGTCGCGGGCGGCCCGGCGCACCGCGGCGTCGGCCTCGTCCCGCTGCTCGCGGTCCACGTCGGCGGAGACGAGGAGCGCGGCCTGCGCGGCGGAACGGTGGGTGAGCGTGTGCCGCAGGGCGGCATCGCCCATGGAACCCGAGAACGCGGTGAGCGCGGCCAGCACACAGGTGGTGAGCAGCACGGCCAGGACCGCGGCGGAGAGCAGGAGCCGGTGCGCGCGCACCCGCAGAAGGACGAACCCCGTCACCTGATCCCCCGAACCCTCAGCAGCCGCACGCCTCGCACGCCCCCCGGCGTGTACCGGATGCTTTCAGAGTGCACGGGCTCCTGGAAACCGCTTGCGGGTGCACCTTGATGCGATCGTGACCGTTATGCGGCTCTGGAGTACCGGATTCCGCACATGGTTCAGCCCGCGGTATTGATCATCGAGGCGGCCGCGTAGGTGAGGTACTCCCACAACTGCCGCTCCTGCTCCGGAGGGAGACCGAGCTCGTCGAGGGCCACCCGCATGTGGCCGAGCCAGGCGTCGTGCGCCGCCCGGTCCACCTGGAACGGGGCGTGCCGCATCCGCAGCCGGGGGTGCCCCCGCTGGTCGCTGTAGGTGCGGGGCCCGCCCCAGTACTGCATGAGGAACAGTGTGAACCGTTCCTCCGCGGGGCCCAGATCCGCCTCCGGGTACATCGGTCGCAGCAGCGGGTCGTCCGCGACGCCCTGGTAGAAGCGGTGGACCAGGCGTCGGAAGGTCTCCTCGCCGCCGACCTGCTCGTAGAAGGTCTGCTCCTGAAGCGTGTCGCGCGGAATCTCTGTCACCCGTCCATCGTCGCAGACACAGCGGCCGAGGTCAGGAGTCCTAGGACTCCTGACCCCGGCCGGCTCCGGTGGTTCAGTCGCGGCGGACCGTGATCGTCGTCCAGGCCCCCACGTGCACCTGGTCACCGTCGTGGAGCGGGACGGGGACATAGGGCTGGATCGGGTCCTCGGCGCCGTTGAGCGTGGTGCCGTTGGTGGAGTTCTGGTCGACGACGGCCCAGGTGCCGTCCGGCTGCTGCACCAGCACGGCGTGCTGGTGCGAGACGCCCGGGTCCTCCGGCGGCACGGCGAGATCGATGTCGGGGGACTCGCCGGTGCTGTGCCGGCGGCGGCCGATGGTGATCTGGCTGCCGGTGAGCGGAAGGTGCTGCTCCGGGGAGTACGCGGGCAGGTTGAGCCCGGTCGCCTCGGGGCCGCTGCGTTGCATCATCGCCAGGAAGTAGTCACGGTCCGGGCCGATGACGGCCTTCCAGCTGACCGTTCCCTGCTCCAGGCCGCCCTGGGCGGGACCCTGGCCGGGAAACTGCTGCTGCGGCGAATGAGGCGCCCGAGGTGCCTGCGGCGTCTGCGGACCCTGCTGGAAGGCCTGCGGATGCTGTTGCTGCTGTGAGGGCGGCGGCAGCATCCAGTCGTCGTCGCCACCGGGCTGCGGCGCCTGCGGACGCTGGGGCGCGGGCGGCGCGGACTGCTGCTGGAACGACGGCGGGGGAGGAGGGCCCTGCCGCTGCGGTTCGAACGGCGAGGACGGAGCACCCTGCTGACCGGCACCCTGCGGGCCCTGCCCCTGCTGGCCACCCTGGCCGGGTCCCTGCTGGCCGGGGACCTGCTGGCCCGGCCGGCCCTGGGGATCGAACGGCGAAGCGGAGCCCTGCTGACCGGGCCCCTGCGAGCCCGGGCCCTGCGAGCCGGGACCCTGCTGGCCAGGCCCCTGCTGGCCAGGCCCCTGCCCCTGCCCCTGTGCATCGAACGGGGACGGCGACTGCTGCTGGAACGACGGCGGAGGCGGCGGCCCCTGCTGGAAGGAGGGCGGGGGTGGCGGCGGACCGGGGCGGCTGCCCTGCTCGGGCGCGAGCGGTTCGGCCGGCCGGTTCATCTGCGAAGGCCGGGAGCCCTGGTATTCGAACGGGTCCCGCTGCTGCTGCGGCGGCGGGCCCTGCTGTGACTGGAAGCCGGGCGGCAGGTTCAGGCCCGGCGCCGGGCCACCCGCGCCGCCCTGCGGGGCCAGTGGCGTGTACGACGTCGCCGTGTTCGTGAGGAAGTTCCAGCGGCACTCCTCGCAGTACGGCGCCATCGCCTCGCGCGGGGTACGGCACTGCGGGCAGAGCTCGGCCTGTGCGGTCGGCTCCCCGGTGCCGGACACCGGGGGATAGCCGTAACCCGGTGCGGGCGGCGGGGGAGGCGGCGGGACCGCGCCCGTGGGCGCGCCCGTCCCGGCCATGCGGTGTCCGCAGACCTCGCACCAGTCCTCGGAACCCGACTGGTGTCCGTTCGGGCAGGTCGGCATGTCGGCGCTTCCCCCTCTCCTCGTCCGGCCCGGAGGCCGCCATGCTGTTCGGTGCGCCGTCCGGTCGGCCGGGGCGGCTCTCCGTACGGTCGGTTCACTGTCGTCCGTGTCGCTATTTCTTGACGCGGACTGTCTTGGTCGAGCGCGTTTCGAGTGTCATCTCGTCCGCCTCCGCGACCCTCGCTTTCAGTCGCACAGTACCGGTCGCCGCGTCGACGACGTCGACCACCTTCGAAAGCAGTTTCGCAGTATCCGCGTTTCCGGAGTGCGACGCGAGCTGCACGGCACGGCCCAGTTTGGCTGTCGCGCCGTCGAAGTCGCCCGATTTACGCGCATCAAGTCCCTGCTGGATGACTTGTGCCAGTTCCGCCTGCCCTGTGTAGTGCGCCACCTGGGGGTTGATCGAGGTGGACGCGACCATGTCATCCGTCCACACGGCCCGGACGAGCCCCTGGGAGAGCGTCTGCGGGGCGCCACCGCCGGACGGAGGCGGCAGGATCAGCGAGACCCGGGCCGCCAGCATCTCCTGGCCGATCCCGGCCTCCGGGACCCTGACGCACACGTGGTAGTCCCGGGACTCGTCGCCCCAGGAACCGGTCGGGTAGTCGCCCGCGCGGGGGCCCGCCGCGGTGCGGCGGTCGCTCAGATCGGCGACCGCGGGAGCCACCTGCTTGACGAAGACGATCTCCACACCGACGGGCGTCCAGAGCCGCAGCGCCACGTCCGCGACCTCCTTGCCCATCGCGTTCTCCATCATCCGCGTGAAGTCCGCGGCCAGCCCCGCGGGGTCCGCGACGATGTCCGCCGTGCCGAGCAGGGCGGAGGCGATCGCTGTGACCTCTTTCACCTCCCAGTCGGTGCCCACACCTCTCGCGTCACACGTGAACCGGCCCGCACAGGAGTCCAGAGCCGCCCGCAGATCCTCCGGGGACTCGTGCTCGTTGCGTCCGTCGGTGAGGAGGATGCCGTGCCGGATGCCCACCTCGGCGGCTCCGAGCAGCCGGTCGGCCAGCCGCAGCCAGGTACCGATCGCCGTGCCACCGCCCGCGCTCAGCCGGCGCAGGGCCTCCTTCGCCTGGGCCTTGGTCCCCGGATCGGCCGTCGCCAGCTGCCCGTTGCCCGGGTACACGTCCTTGGCCACATGCGTCCCCGCGACCACGGCGAATCGTGTGCCGTCCCGCAGGGTGTCGATGGCCGCCGCCGTCGCGTCGCGGGCGTTGCGCATCTTCGTCGGCGGGTAGTCCATCGAGCCCGAACAGTCGACCATGAGCACCACGGCGGCGCCCGGCGCCTGCCCCGGGAGGCGGCCCGCTGCCGGCACACCGTCGGCCAGCGGCACACCGCCGGTCGTCCCTCCGCCCGTGGACGTCACGGTGACGATCGCGTTGACTTCGCGGCCGCCCTCGGGGAGGAATTCGTTCTGGTACACCTCGACGGAGAACTGCGGCACGCTTGACTTGGAGAAGTTGGCCATCTGATCGGCTCCTCGATGCTCCACATATGTCGGACGAAGACAGGTGGGCGGACAGAGTTCAGGGCGTAGGAAGCGGGCGCGGGGCACGGAGCGCGGGGCGGGAAGGACGCGGGACAGGGCGGTCCGCCGGCCGGCAGCCGGCGGACCGCGAGCGGCTCAGGCCGATCCTGCCCCCGGCGCCGCCACGGCGAACGGCAGCAGCGCCACTGTTACGTTGTCGTGGCCCCCACCGTCGAGGGCGTGACCGACCAGCACCTGGGCGCCGTGCAGAGGCCGTTCGTACGCGTCCGCCGGCACGGCCGCGGCCATCTCCGCCGCCGACTCCGCGTAGTTCCACAGGCCGTCGGTGCACACCACCACCAGGCCGGGCCGGTCGGGCTTGAACGACGCGGTGTGCGGCTCCAGTTCGTACGCGTCGGCACCGAGCCAGCCCGTGATGGCGTGGGCGCGCTCGTCGGCGTACGCCTCCGCCTCGTTCATCAGGCCGGTCGCCACCATCTGCGCCGCCCAGGAGTCGTCCTCGGTGAGCCGGGCCGGCGGCTGGGAGCGGTCCTCGGGGACCCAGTAGACACGGCTGTCGCCGACCCAGCCGACGACCAGCAGACCGCCCGCCATGATCGCGCCGACCAGGGTGCAGGCCGGGGCGTTCTGATGGCGGTGCTGATCATGCTCCATCGCCCGACCGGGCTCCTGGGCCAGGGCGTTGACGGCCTCGGACGCGGCGAGGATCGCCTCGTGCATCGCCTGCTGCGCGTGCGTGCCGCGCGGCAGCGACTCCAGCAGCGACTCGTTGGCGGCGCTCGCCGCCGCGGCCGACGCCTCGTCGGGGCGGCTCGCCGACGAGACGCCGTCGCACACGATGGCGACGACGGCCGGTGAACCGTCCGGCAGCGCGGTGGAGGACACCGCGAACGCGTCCTCGTTGCGGTGGTGGCGCAGACCCCGGTCGCTGACCGCGGCCACCGAGCCGAGCTCCTGTTCCATGTGGTCGCGCTCACGGGGCTGGGCATGACCGCAGTTCTCGCAGTAACCGTCGGTGTCCACACGACCCGAGCGGCAGGCCACACAGACCTTGGCACCGGACGCCACCCCGCCGGCGGCGGCGTGCTCCGCGGTACGGGGGTCGGGGGCGGCCAGTTCGAAGTCGCCGGCGGCGCCGGTCCGGGCGGCTCCCTGCGGGGCGTCCGGACCGTCGTAGCGGACCGCCGCCACCTCCCCCGCGGCGGGCAGGGGCCTGCCGCCCGAGTCCACCCCCGGGAGATCGGCCGGGCGGTGCGTGGGTGCCGGCAGGTCGGAGCTGTCCGTCTCGGAGGCGGGGGGCCACTCCACAGGACCGCCGCCGGCAGGCGCTCCCGGGCCCTGCCCGGGCACCGTGATGGCGACCGTCGGGCGGTCGGCGGGCGGCGCCGGCACGGCCGAGAGGTCGTACCCGCACGCTCCGCAGAACAGGTCGCCCGGCTCCAGCGGTTCCTCGCAGCTGGGGCACCCCGGCAAGGAGGGCTGCTGGTGGCTCTCTGACATCTTCACACCCAGGTCCGGGGGCGGAAACGGTTGGCCCGCTCCACCAGTTCGATCCTCTCGTCGCCCCGCTGCGCGAGCCGGGCGAGCATCCGGTACGAGCGTTCGAGGCCGAACCTGAGGCCCCGCTCGTCCAGCTCGCTGCCGAGCACCGTCCTCGGCCCCGCGGCTGCGGGAGAGGTCGGAGCCGACGGCTGAGCCGTGGGACTACCGGAGAGTACCCAGTCGAGCGCCGTGCCGAGTACCTCGGTCGACAACTGCTCACGTCTCACCGCGTCCAGGCCGTAGTCCCGCAGCGCGGTCACCTGGTCGGCGGCGGCCGACAGGTCGTCCATCAGCGGCTCGTGCGGTGCGCGTTCACGGAGCCGGGCCCGCACCGCGGCGACCCGGGCCGCCGTGTAGTGGATCGACGACTCGGGCACGGACTCCAGGGTGCGCACCGCGGCGGGCCGGTCCCCGGCGGCGATCTGCACCCGGGCCAGACCGAACGCCGAGCTGACGAAGCTCGGGTCCGTCGACCACACCAGGCGGTAGTACTCCGCGGCGTTGTCCAGCTGCCCCAGCACCTCCGCGCAGACGCCCAGCGCGAGCTTCGGCGCGGGCTCGCCCGGGAAGGCGTCGTAGACCGCGTCGAAGGACAGCGCGGCGTTCTCGTTGTCACCGGTCACCAGCGAGGTGATCCCGCGGTACCAGACCACCCGCCAGTCGTCCTGGTGCTGGGCCTCCACCGCCGTCAGCGCCCGCACCGCGGAGTCGAGTTCACTCATCTCCAGGCGGGCACGGAGCTCCCGCAGCCGGGTCTCGAGCGAGGCCGCGGGCACGGAGTGCAGGGCGGAGATCAGCTCCGCGGGCGCCGACGTCATCACCCCGGCGAGGAAACCGGCGTTGGGGTCGTTCGGATCGACCCGGGGCACGGGCAGGGCCAGCGAGGTCGCCCGTGCGTCGAACGCGGCGAGCCGGGGGGCGGCACCCGGGACCACGGCCGGGAGCGCGCCGGGCCCCTGGACCGGCGCGCGAGGAGCTGGAACAGCCGCCGGGGGGCGTTCGTACGCCGCCGGGCCGCCGCCCCGGACGTGGGTGTCGGGCGCGTACAGCGGAGCGGCGCCGGGCGGTGCGCCCTGCGGCGCGGGGGCGACGGGCGGGGCGGCCGCCAGGGACGGGGCCGGGAGCGTGGCTGCCGCCACCGCACGCCGGCGTCCGAGGCGTCCCGCGCCGCCGGACGGGCCCGTCCGGGCGCCGAGCCGCGACACCTCACCGGCCGGCTCCGCGAACAACGCCGTGTCCGTCACCCGCGTCTCCGTACCGAACAGGGTCGAGAGCGCCGGGCGCGGGCGCCCCGTCTGCAGGGCGACCATCTCCCGCAGCACACCCGTCAGCTGCTCCGCCATCTCCGCGGCCGAGGAGAACCGCCGGGCCGGATCCGGGTCCGTGGCCCGCACGAGCAGCCGGTAGAACGACTCGTACCTCCGGAACACCTCGATGTTGTCCGGGTCGGGGAGCGAGTCCACGAAGACGTTCGTGTAGCCCTGGAAGTCGAAGGTCAGCACCGCGAGGGTCCGCGCGACCGTGTAGAGGTCGGAGGCGACGGACGGGCCGACCTCGGCCACCTCGGGCGCCTGGTAGCCGACGGTGCCGTAGATGGCCGACTCGTCGTCGTCCATCCTGCGCACCGCGCCCATGTCGATGAGCTTGAGCTGGTCCTCGGTCTGGATCGCGTTGTCGACCTTGAAGTCGCAGTACAGCACGTTGCGGCTGTGCAGGTGGCCGAGCGCCTCCAGCGCCTCGATGCCGTACGCGCAGGCCTGTTCGACCGGCAGCGGATCCCGCTTCCCGGCGGGTGTGCGGCGCTCGTTGGCGATCTCCTTGAGCGACTTCCCGCCGACGTACTCCATGACGATGTAGCCGTCCAGCGAACCGGTGCGCTGGTCCAGGTGTTCCACGAAGTTGTAGATGCGGACGATGTTGGAGTGCTCGATCTCCGCGAGGAAGCGCCGCTCGGAGATCGCCGCCGCCATGGCGTCCTGGTCCCCGGTGTCCAGCAGACCCTTGAGAACCACCCAGCGGTCGGAGACCGCCCTGTCCACCGCGAGATAGACCCAGCCGAGCCCGCCGTGTGCCAGGCAGCCCGCCACCTCGTACTGCCCGTGCACGACGTCACCACCACGCAGCTTGGGCACGAAGGAGTACGGGTGACCGCACTTGGTGCAGAACCCCTCGGTACGGCCCGGCCGCTCCCCACGGGCACGGCCCACCGGCGCACCGCAGTCGGAGCGCGAGCAGAACCGCTTCCGCTCGGGGACCTCCGGGTTCTCCATCACCGCCGTGTGCGGGTCGGGCCGCGGCACGTCCGGCACGAGCACCAGGCCCGCGCCCAGCCGGCCGCGCCCGGAGGAGGAACCCGTCGAGGCACCCGAGGAGCGCACCGACACCGAGTGGGACGTGGCGCTGCCGGAGAGGGAGCGGGAGAGCCGCCCGGACACCGAGCGCCGGGAGGTCGACGAGCGGGACGAGGAGCGCGCGGACGCCTGCGAACCGGTCCGCTGCGAGGTGCTGCTGCTTCCCCGGCCGCCCGCCGCCCTGCCACCGCCCGCGATGCCGGTGGGCGGTGAACTCACCATGCCCGTCGGCGACACGACCGGCGCGAGGCCGCAGGTGTCGCAGTACAGCTCGCCGCCGCCCATGTCCTCGTAGCCGCCCTCGCACGTGGGGCGCTGGCACTGCGTACTCATGATGTCTCCCCCTGTCCGTCGTACTCGCCCCGACGGCGCGGTGTCAGCAGATCGGTGGCGGCCTGCTGGTAGCGCAGCACCGCCTGTTCGGCGACGCGCAGATCGCACGGGGCGCTCCACAGCATCCGCCGGGCCGCGTCGTACCGCTCGATGAGGAACGGGTCCTCGGCCAGGCCGTGCCGGGCCACCTTCGCCTTGTACGCGTCCAGCCTGCCGCGTAGCTCCGCCCGGACCGCGAGCGGCCCCGTGACGGACGTCAGTGACTCCCGGGCGCGCAGCAGTTCGTCCTCGGCCTCCCGCTCCAGCGATTCCAGCAGAGGCGACAGCCGGTTCCACTGGGCGTGCCTGCGGTACGCCGAGGCAGTCGCGAGCCGCTCCTGCAACACGGTCGGCGGTCCGCTGACCGCGGGCACCTCGGACGCGGCGATCTTCGCCAGCACCTCGCCGCGCGCCAACCGGGCCTCGGCGAGCGTACGGTTCGCGCGCGACAGCAGGTCACGCACCTGCATCAGGCGCTGCTCGGCGTCCTGCCGGACCGCCAGCACCGCTTCGATCTCCCGGCGCACGTCCTCCAGGGCCAGGGCCGCGCGGTCGTAGCGCGTGGTGTCGGGCCGCCCTCCGCCGGGCGCGGCACTGCCGGGGCCCGGCACCCAGAACGCCAGTGGATCCGAGATCACCTGCTTCCGCAGCGTGGCCAGCTCCTCGGCGATCGACTCCAGGTCGTCACCGGCCGGGTGCTCCCCGGGCCGCACCCCGACGGAGTGCGCCAGAGAGCCGGTGCGGCGCAACTCGGCGGCCAGCAGGTCGATCCGGGCGGGCAGCGCCGACCAGACGGAGTCCGACGCGAGGACCATGTCCAGTGCCTGGGCGTACAGGTCGTTCATCCGGGCGACCAGGTCCTCCAGCGTGAACCGCTCGGAGAGCCGGGCCGGGCCGGTGAGCGAGACGCCGGGGCCGGGCGCTCCCTGGTTCGCCACGGTCACACCGTCGCCGCGCAGCAGGTCGGTCAGGGCCACCAGGTCGCTCCTGCCGGGGTAGCGGCGCCTGGCCCGGATCTCACGGGCCGAGGCCAGCGCACCGGCGTAGGCGTCGAAGTACCGCCAGAGCAGCGTGATCGACCGCTTGGTCGAGCTCCAGCGCTCCTTGGTGACACCGGCCAGAGTGGCGCCCTCCAGGAGCCGGCGGCCGGCATGTTCCTCCAGGGCGAGGAGCGACGTCTCGATGGCCTCGTGCTCCGCACCGAGCCGGGCCAGCGCACGGTCCGCCTCGTCCCGGTCCATGACCGGGCCGGGGGGCCTCCCCGCGAAACCGGGGAAGGATCCCGCCACGCCCATCGATCACCTCTCCGTTCCGGCCGCCGGACCTCAGGGCCCGGACAGGTTCAGTTGCTGCGGTACTTGGGGGCAGGGGGGCCCTTGATGCCGGGCAGCCCCTCCTCCAGCCAGGTGCGGTACGACGTCATCCAGGGGCTCTGCGCCCCGCCCTGGCGGTAATCGGCCAGGACCTGGTTGACCCGGGCCACCAGGTCGTCGGCGCCGAGCTTCGCGGCCACGCCGTAGTACTCGGTGGTGAACGGCTTGTCGCCCTTGAGCTCCACCGCGGGGTCCTGGGCCGCCTGGCCGGCCGCCAGCGCGTTGTCCGTGACCACCGCGTCGACCTCGCCGAGCTGCAGCCGTACCAGGCAGTCGAGCTGGTTGGGGACGGTCAGCCGGTCCTCGTCCAGCTCGGTGCCGTCGTGCTCGTCCTCGAAGACCGCGCCGAAGGACTTCTCGTTCAGCGCGTCGTACGCCGTCGAGCCCTCCGCCGTGCAGACACGCTTGCCCTTGAGCGACTCGTCGTAGCCGGTGATCGTCGACTTCCTGGGCGCCAGGACCTGCTGGCCTGCCTGGAAGTAGGCCGTGGAGAACGCGACCTGTTCGGCCCGCTTGCAGTTGATCGTCATCGTGCGCACGACGACGTCGACCTTGTCGTTCTCCAGCGCGTCGATGCGCTGGTTGGTGGGGATGGCACGGAAGATCACCGCGTCGCGGTCGCCGAGGATGTTCTCCGCGATGGCCCGCACCAGGTCGATGTCGAAGCCTTCGAGCGTGCCGGACTCGGCCTCCGGGTCCCGGTAGCCCCACCGGAAGCTGTTCTGGTCGACACCCGCTATCAGCTTGCCGCGCTTCTTGATCTTCTCGATGCTCGGGCCGTCGGCGCTCGACGCCGGCAGGCTCGCCTCCGGGTCCTCGCACTCCTCGGCCTTCGTGGGCACCGCGGAGGTGGCGCCCTGCCCCGTGTGCAGCCCGCCCAGCGTCCCCTCGCCGTGCGCCAGCGGCAGCAGGGTGAGCGAGGCCGTGACGGCACAGGCCACCGCCATGCCCGTCACACCGCCCCAGCCGCGCAGTCTGCTCCGTGCGGCCCAGCCCTTCGGCCTGGTCATCGCTCGTCCCCTCACCGGTACTCCGAGAGCCTGCGGTTGACCCCGACGATCGCGGCGACCGCACCCAGCACGGCGAGGACGGCTGCCCCGGCCGGCAGCCCGCCCAGCGCCCCGCGGCCGTCCTCGGCCGCGGCGTCGAACTGGTCCTGTTCATGGGCGAGGGCCGTCTCCAGCGCGTCGTCGACCTTCTCGAAGGACTCACCCGTGGAGTTCTCCGGGTCGATGATCTGCAGCAGCGCGCTGTCGTAATCACCCTGGTCGTCCGTCGCCCTGGCCTTCTTGTGGCGGTCCTGCCACTCGGACACGCTGTCGATGGCGGCCTCCACCGGCTCACTCCCCCCGGAGTCGTCGCCGGCGAGCTTCTCCGCGCTCTCGAGCTGTGTGCCGAGTGCCTTCATGCCCGTGCTGTAGTCGGTCTCGTACTTGTCCGCGCCGTCCGGGGTCAGGACCGCGCCCCGGGCGACCAGCGTGAGGTTCTCGTTGGCCCGTGCCTTCAGCGAGTTGATCCTGGCCTTGTTGAGGACGTCGAGTGACTGCTGCCCGTTCGACATCGCGCTGTGCAGCTCCGCCCTGGCCACCGTGTGTCCCACGGCCAGCCACAGCAGCACCACCGTGGCCGCGGCCGTCGCCGCGAGCAGCCCGTGGTTGAAGACGCGGTTCGTCCTGCGGTAGTTGCGCCGCTGCATCCACACCAGCGCGGCCAGCGCCAGGACCCCGGTGGCCAGCGAGAGGACGGGCCAACGCCGGGCGTCGGCCGAGTCGGTGGTCAGCCGGCCGGTCTCCGCCGCGTACAGCCGCTCGGCCGCCGGGAGGATCTCGTTCGTCATCTTCTGGTTGGCGTAGCGGAGATAGGCGCCGCCGAGCGGCAGACCCTGCCGGTTGTTGGCCCGGGCCCGCTCGATCAGCCCCGTGTACTCGGGGAGCAGCTCGCCCAGCGTGGTGATCTCCCGGTGCGAGGAGGTCGAGGCGTCGGTGCTCGCCGCGGCCTTCACCAGCAGCCGGGAGGCCTCCTTGATGTCCGCGTCGTACTGCGCGAGCACGTCCTCGGGCTCCTGAGCCCCCGCCAGGAAGCCGCTCGCGGCCATCGTGTCCGCGTCGGCCAGTGAACGGTAGATGCTCGCGGCGGCCGCGCTCAGCGGCTGACTGCGTGTCACCACGTCATCGGCGGACGAGGCACGTCCGGAGATCTCCGTGACGGTCACCGCACCGAACACCACGACCAGCAGCGCCAGTACGGCGCCGAAGATCTGCAGCCTGCCCGGCTCGGTCGTCGCCGCGGCGCGCAGCCGGTCGACGGCCACGGACGGGACACCACGACGCTGCGCGGGTACCGTCACGGGCGCGGACGGCGCATCCGGCCCGGGCTCCCGCAGTGCGGCCCCGCTCGGCGGGTATGTCACGAGACCTCCCCCTCGGTCATGACGACGGCCCGGGCCCCCCGGCCGATCGGGGGACGACTCGTCCTGGCCAGAAGTATGGCCCCAAGGGAACCTGGTCCACCAGGAATGCCCGGATCGCGCCCCCGCCCCCGTATTCGATCAGGACGAGCGCGAGCGATCAAGGCAATCGGCCGGGCGGGCCCCTGAGCAGACTGATCTCCCCACATGAACACGTTCGGGACAGCTGATCGGTTCCCGTACGGGAGGGGCGCCCCGCGCGGCACGGCCACGGGACGCCCGGCGGGTCAACTCTCAGACGTACCGCGCCCGCAGCCTGTCGTACGCCGCGGGGGCGGCCCCCGTGCGGTCCAGGCCCAGCAGTCCGGCACCCAGCACCGGCGGAGCGGAGACGACCCTGATCACCGCCTTCGGCGCGCGGACCGCGAGGAGTTCGCCGATCCGGTCGTCCAGAGCGGGGTGCCGGGCCGCCAGCACGCTGCCGCCCAGCACCACCGGTACCTCTTCCTCCAGCAGACCGAGCCGGGCCAGCGAGACGGCGGCCATCGCCACCACCTCGTCGCCGAGCCGGTCCACGAGGGCGCGCGCGATCCGGTCGCCGGCCGCCCCCGTGGAGAACAGCACCGGGGTCAGCTCGTGCCGGCGGGCGTACGGGATGTGCCCCAGGTGCAGTGCCTCGATCAGGGCGTACATCGAGTCGAGCCCGAAGTGGCCGGGCAGGGTCCGGGCCAGCTCGGTCGGCTCGCCGCGGCCGTCCTCGGCCCTCGCCGCGAACCACAGCGCCTCCTCGGCCATCCCCGAACCGCCGCCCCAGTCACCGGAGAGGCGGCCGATCGCGGGGAAGCGCGCGGTCGCCCCGTCCGGCCGCATGCCGACGCAGTTGATCCCCGCACCGCACACCACGGCCACGCCGCGGGGCTCGTCGACCCCCGCGCGCAGTATCGCGAAGGTGTCGTTGCGCACCTCCACGGTGCCGCCCCAGCCGCGGGCTTCCAGCGCCTCGGCCAACTCCCGTTCCTCGACCGGGAGGTCGGCGTTGGCGAGACAGGCCGACACATGGTCGACGCCGACGGCCCCAGCCTGCGCGAGGGCGGTCCCGACCGCCTCCGCGAGCCCGTCGACGGCCGTGCCGATCCCGACGGCCGGCGGCTGGAAGCCGCCCCCGCGCCCGGTGCCGAGGACGGTCCCGTCGGCGCCGATCACCGCCACGTCCGTCTTGCTGTTGCCCGCGTCGATCGCGAGCACATGTGCGGTCAGGCCCACGCCAGGTGCTCCCGGTTGTGCGCGATCAGCTTGTCGGTGAGCGCCTCGGCGTACTCGAACTGACCGGTCAGCGGGTGGGCCATCAGCGCCTTGAACACCCGGTCACGGCCGCCGCGCAGCGCGGCGTCCAGAGCCAGGTCCTCGTAGGCGGTGACGTGGCCGATCAGCCCGGCGAACAGCGGGTCCAGGGCGGGCACCGCGAGCGGCGTGGCACCGCTGCCGTCCACCCGGGCCTGGACCTCGATCACCGCGTCGTCCGGCAGGAAGGGCAGCGTCCCCTTGTTGTACGTGTTGACCACCTGCACCGCGGAGCCGCCCCCGCCGAGCAGCGCGGACGCCAGGTCGACGGCCGCCTCGGAGTAGAAGGCACCGCCCCGCTTGCCCAGCAGCGCGGGCTTCTCGTCCAGGGCCGGGTCGCCGTACATCTCCAGGAGTTCCTTCTCCATCGCGGCGACCTCGGCCGCACGGGACGGCTTCGTGCCGAGCTCCCGTACGACCTCGTCGTGCGCGTAGAAGTACCGCAGGTAGTACGACGGGACCACGCCGAGGCGGTCGACGATCTGCCGGGGCATGCGCAGGTCACCGGCGATCACGTCACCGTGCTCCGCGAGGAGCCTCGGCAGGACGTCCTCGCCGTCCGGGCCGCCCAGCCGCACCCCGAGCTCCCACGTCAGGTGGTTGAGCCCGACATGGTCGAGGTGGACCTCGCCCGGTGTCACGTCGAGCAGGGCGGCGAACTTCCGCTGGAAGCCGATCGCCACGTTGCACAGGCCGACGGCCTTGTGCCCGGCCTGGAGCAGGGCCCGGGTGACGATCCCGACCGGGTTGGTGAAGTCGATGATCCAGGCGTCGGGATTGGTGCGGCGCACCCGCTCGGCGATGTCGAGGACGACCGGGACGGTGCGCAGCGCCTTGGCGAGACCGCCCGCCCCGGTGGTCTCCTGGCCGACACAGCCGCATTCGAGCGGCCACGTCTCGTCCTGGTTGCGGGCGGCCTGCCCGCCGACGCGGAGCTGGAGCAGCACGGCGTCCGCGCCGGCGACCCCGGCGTCCAGGTCGGAGGTGGTGACGATCCGGCCCGGGTGGCCCTGCTTGGCGAATATCCGCCGCGCCAGGCCGCCGACCAGCTCCAGCCGGTCGGCCGCCGGGTCGACGAGCACGAGTTCTTCGACCGGCAGGGTGTCCCGCAGCCGCGCGAAACCGTCGATCAGTTCGGGGGTGTAGGTGGACCCGCCGCCCACTACTGCGAGCTTCATGCTTCTCAGCCCTTTACTCCGGTGAGGGTGACGCCTTCGACGAAGGCCTTCTGTGCGAAGAAGAACACGATGATGACCGGCGCCATGACGAGCAGGGTGGCGGCCATCGTCAGGTTCCAGTTGACCGCGTGGGCGCTCTTGAAGGACTCCAGGCCGTAGCTCAGGGTCCAGGCGCCCGGGTTCTGTGCGGCGTAGATCTGCGGTCCGAAGTAGTCGTTCCAGCAGTAGAAGAACTGGAAGAGCGCGATGGCCGCGATGCCCGGCTTGGCCATCGGTACGACGATCTTGAGCAGCGTGCGGAACTCACCGCAACCGTCGACCTTCGCCGACTCGATGTACTCCTGCGGAATGGTGAGCAGGAACTGCCGCAGCAGGAAGATCGAGTAGGCGTCGCCGAACGCCATGGGGATGATGAGCGGCCACAGCGAGCCCGACAGGTGGAACTGCTGCGCCCACACCAGGTACATCGGGATGATGATGACCTGCGGCGGAAGCATCATCGTGGAGATGACGAGGATCATCGCCGTACGCCGGCCGCGGAAGCGGAACTTGGCCAGCGCGTAGGCGACCGGCACCGACGAGCACACGGTGAACACGGTGCCCACGAGCGCGTACATCAGCGAGTTGCGCCACCAGCTGAGGAAGCCCGGGGTGTGGAAGACCGTCGAGTAGTTCGACCAGTTCCAGGAGTCGGGCCACAGTTCGCCGCTCATCGCCTGGTCGTCGCTCATCACCGAGGTGAGGAGGACGAAGACGAACGGCAGGACGAAGAACAGGGCGAGCGCGACGGCCACGGAGTGGACCGCGATCCAGTTCAGGACACGCTTACGGCGGTGCCTTGCCGCGTCGGAGCCGCTCGGGCGGCTCGCCACGGCGGTGTCCGGCCTGGTCAGGGTGGTGGGCATCGTCATCTCAGTCCTCCGCCGGGATGAGGCCGACGCTCTTGCGCATCAGCAGAAGGGTGACGGCCATGGCGATGGCGAAGAGCACGAGCGAGAGGACGCACGCGGCACCGGTGTTGAAGTTCTGGAAGCCCATCGAGTAGACGAGCTGCGGCACCGTCAGGGTGGAGTGGTCCGGATAGCCGGGCTGGATCACGGTGCCGGGGCCGATGGAGACGCCGGAGGCGAGCTTCCCCGCGACGAGGGCCTGCGTGTAGTACTGCATCGTCTGCACGACGCCCGTGACGACGGCGAACAGCACGATCGGTGTGATGGCGGGCCAGGTGACGTAGCGGAACTTCGTCCAGGATCCCGCGCCGTCCAGGTCGGCGGCCTCGTACTGCTCCTTCGGCACGTCCAGCAGCGAGGCCATGAAGATGACCATGAGGTCGCCGATGCCCCACAGGGAGAGCAGCACCAGCGAGGGTTTCGACCAGTTCGGGTCGTTGAACCAGCTCGGGCCGTGCAGGCCGAACCACGAGAGGATCTCGTTGACCGGCCCGGTGGACGGGTTGAGCAGGAAGACGAAGGCGACGGTGGCCGCGACCGGCGGCGCCAGGTACGGGATGTAGAAGGCCGTGCGGAACAGCCCGACCCCCGTCTTGATCCTGGTGATCAGCAGGCCGACACCGAGACCGAACACCACGCGCAGCGCGACCATCACCACGACCAGCCACAGTGTGTTCCACAGGGCGGGCCCGAACAGCGGCATCTGCTCCAGCACGTACCTCCAGTTGCGCAGCCCGACGAACGTCGGCGCCTTGATCTGGTTGTAGTGCATGAACGAGAAGTAGACGGTCGCGATCAGCGGATAGCCGAAGAAGACCGAGAAGCCGATCAGCCAGGGCGAGAGGAATCCCAGGGTGCGCAGCCGCTCGCGGTTCCGCTTGCGCCGCAGGGGGGAGTTGCGGGGGGCCGGTTCGGTCCCCCGTCCGGCGGACTTCGCCGGGGTGGAGAGGGAAAGTGCCATGACTCGGCTCCTCAGTTTTCCGACTGGAGGTTGTCGGCGTCGATCTGCTCGTCGAGTTCCTTCAGTGCGCCGTGCAGATCCTTGGTCCTGCCCGCTTCGACGGACTGCGAGAAGTCCATGAACGAGGTGATGTACTGACCGCCGTTGTTCGACGGCGGAACGGCCTGGCTGTGCGGGTTCCGCGCGATCTCCATGAAGGTCCGGAAGGCCGGATCCGCGTCCAGGTCGGGCGACTTGAGCGCCTCGAAGGTGGAGGGCACGTTGTGGATCGCGTTGGCGAAGTGGACGACCGCGTCGGTGTCGGTCGTCAGGTACTTCACCAGCTCCCACGCCGCGTTCTGGTGTCGGCTGCTGTGCGCGATGCCGGCCACGGTGCCCGTCAGATAACCGCGCCCGTAGGTGTCGGCCTGGTCGTCGGGGACCGGCAGCGGGGCGACCCCCCAGTCGAAGTCCGCCTCGGCCTCGTCGAGCATCAGGCCGCGCCACTCGCCGTCCAGGTGCATCGCGAGCTTGCCGGTCAGGAAGCCGTTCTGGGAGGACATCTCGTCACCGAAGGTGGCGCGCAGCCGCTCCATGGCCCGGTAGCCGCCCTGCGCGTCGGAGATCCCGCGCATGGTGGTGAAGAACTGCTCGGTCCTGGGCTCGTCGGCGAGCCTCGCCTTGCCGTCGGCGTCGAAGTACTCGGGGCCCCACTGCGCGAACATCCGGTCGGGGGAGTTCTGGTAGAGCTGGAAGTTCGGCATGAAGCCGGCGCGCCGGAGCGAGCCGTCCTTCTTCTTACGCGTCAGCTTGACCGCGTCGGCCTTCATCTCGGACATGGTGCGAGGAGGCCGGCTGATGCCCGCCTCCTCGAAGGCGTCCTTGTTGTAGTACATGCCGAACGCGTCGGCGAGCAGGGGCGCCGCGCACTGGACGCCCTCGTACCGCGTGTAGTCCAGCAGGGTCTTCGGGAAGACCTTCGCCTTGTCGATCCCGCTCTTCTTCAGGAAGGGGTCGAGATCGGCCCACATGCCGGAGGAGCAGTACTGCCCGACGTTGTTGGTCGTGAACGAGGTGACGACGTCGGGTGCGTCACCGCCTCCGGCCCGCAGCGCCTGGTTGATCGTCTCGTCGCTGACGTTGCCGGTGGAGACGACGTCGATGTTGGGGTGGAGCTTTTCGAACCGGGCGATGTTCTCGTCGATCGCCTTGACCTCACCGGGCGCCGACCAGCCGTGCCAGAACTTCAGCGTGACCGGTTTGGTGGGGTCGTCGGTGTTGCTGCCGGTGCTCGGATTCGCGCAGCCGGACAGCAGCAGGGCCGCTGCGCCGAGCGCCAGGGGCACGCGGGTACGAATGCGCCGTAGCGCCATGGCGGACTTCCTTCGCGGGGGAGGAGGGACAGGCGGTGAAGCGTGGCGGGAGCGGGCATGGGGGTGCCGTACGGACCACCGGTACGCGCGGTACGGCGGGCCGTCAGGAGGGGGCGGGCGGGGTCAGGCGGTGTCGAACGTGCTGTCGCGCGCCTGGGCGAGGGCGGTGCGCAGAGCGCCGGTCAGTATCGGGTCGCCCGCGATGTCGCTGACGCGGAGCAGCGGCCTGGGCAGTGCCAGACCGGTCATCTCGGCCTCGACCCGCTTGCGCAGGCCGTCCCCGCCGGCCTGGGCCACGGAGCCGGAGAGCACGACCAGCTCCGGATCGACCACGGCGACCACGGAGGCGAGGCCGGTGGCGAGTCTGCGGGCGACTTCGGCGGCCACCGCCTCGTCGGCGAGCGCTTCGGCCAGCGGTCTGCCTCCGGCCAGGTCGCGCACGGCGGGGGAGGAGACCTGGCTCTGGAAGCCGCCCCCCGCGTCGGGCCCCGCCCAGTCGGCGGCGCCGCCCCGGGCGAGCGGGGCGCCGGGCAGCGGCATGTAGCCGATCTCGCCCGCGCCGCCGGTGGCGCCGCGCAGGAGGGTGCCGCCCAGCACGATCGCCGCGCCGACACCCTCGTCGACCCAGGCGAGCACGAAGTGGTCGTGGTCCTGCGCCGCGCCCTCGTACTGCTCGGCGACGGCGGCGAGGTTCACGTCGTTCTCGATGACGACCGGCCGGCCGACCACCTCGGCGAGGTCGGCGAGCAGCGTACGGGAGTGCCAGCCGGGCAGATGGGGCGCGTAGCGCAGCTGCCCGGTGTGCGGGTCGATCGCGCCCGGGGTGCCCACCACCACGGCGGCGAGGTCGTCATGGCCGAGACCGGTCGGACGCAGGGCGCCGTCCACTGCCTCGGCGACGAGCTGGGCGGTGCGGTGCCGTACGTCCTCCGCGACCGCCTCGGCCTCCACACGGCAGGAGCCGACCACCGTGCCGGTGATGTCGGCGACCACGGCGTCGATCCCGGTGGGCCCGACGGAGAGCGCGGCGACGTGGGCGGAGGCCGGGTCGATCTCGTAGAGCACGGCGTTCGGCCCGGGGCGCCCGCTCTGGCTGCCCGTCGAGCGGACCAGGCCCGCCTCCTCCAGGCGCGCCAGCAGCTGGGAGGCGGTGGGCTTCGAGAGCCCGGTCAGCTCGCCGATGCGCGTGCGGGTGAGCGGCCCCTGGGCGACGAGGAGATCGAGCGCCGCCCGGTCGTTCATGGCACGCAGAACGCTGGGGGTGCCTGGGGTGGTTCCGGCCATGAGCGACGCGCCTGCCTCTGTTAGGAAACTTTCCTATCGGTGAGAGGAAGGTATGGCGGCGTCACCGGGGCGTCAATGGGAAGCGCCCCCGAGGCAACCAAAGCGTTACCTGCGGGGGCGCTGCGCGCACCGGACGTCCGGCGGCGGCTACTTCGTGAGGTTGGCGGGCGGTATGGGGGTCGCCGCCAGCGACTGCGGCGACGTCGCCGACGCGTACGCCGAGGGGGCCGCCACGGCCGCCGTCGGATCGGCGGCGGCCTCACCGTCCGTCTGGAGGGGGATGGTGCCGATCATCATGATCCCGGCCGCGTCCAGCGCCTGCTTGATGCGCCAGCGCAGCTCGCGCTCGACGCCCAGCGACTTGCCGGGCATGGTCTTCGCCGTGACCCGGAGGGTCATCGAGTCGAGCAGCACCGCGTCCAGGCCGAGCACCTCGACCGGGCCCCACAGCCGCTCCGACCAGGGCTCTTCCTTCGTCATGGTCTCGCCGGCGCCGGCGATCGCCTTGCGGACCGACTCCAGGTCCTCCGTGGGGCGGACCGTGACGTCGATACCGGCCGTGGACCAGCCCTGGCTGAGGTTGCCGATCCGCTTGACCTCGCCGTTGCGCACGTACCAGATCTCGCCGTTGTCGCCCCGCAGTTTGGTGACCCGCAGACCGACCTCGATCACCTCGCCGGAGGCGACACCCGCGTCGATCTGGTCCCCGACGCCGTACTGGTCCTCCAAGATCATGAAGACGCCGGAGAGGAAGTCGGTGACGAGGTTGCGCGCGCCGAAGCCCAGGGCCACCCCGGCGACCCCCGCGGAGGCGAGCAGGGGGGCCAGATTGATCTGGAAGGCGCCCAGGATCATCAGGGCCGCGGTGCCGAGGATCAGGAACGACGTCACCGAGCGGAGCACGGAGCCGATGGCCTCGGAGCGCTGGCGGCGGCGTTCCGCGTTGACCAGCAGGCCGCCGAGGGCCGTGCCCTCCACCGCCTGGGCGCTGCGGTTCATCCGGTCGATGAGGTTGGTCAGGGCACGCCGGATCAGATAGCGGAGCACGATCGCGACGGCCGCGATGAGGATGATCCGGAGGCCGGTGTTCAGCCAGGTGGACCAGTTCTCCTCGACCCAGCCTGCGGCGTTCCCGGCCCGCTCGGCGGCTTCGTCCAGCGAGCCTGCGGCCCCGGGGGACGGAGCCGCGGCCAGGAGGGCGGACAGGGACACGACGGGGACCTCCGTATGGGGCGACAGCAGACCAACCACAGTAACGAAGCCGGGGGGCCGGTTCGTTGCCGTCGGGGAGGGAGATACACGTCTCACCCGGGGGCGCGGGGGTGTGGCCGGCCCCCCGGGACGGCCTGCCTCCCCGTTCAAGCAGCTGTTCGGGTGTGCCCGGGGCGCGCGTACGGCGGGACGGTGAGAAAAATCCCTTCGGCCCGTTACTCGCACGTGGTGGCGCTCGGACCAGGCATGAGGAGAGACTGAGATCGGATCGTCCCGGCGCGAGCCACGCGTCGCCGGCGTACAAGGAGGCATCCACCGTGCCGCACGTCCTGGTTCTCAACGCTTCGTACGAGCCGCTCGGCGTCGTACCTCTCCGCCGCGCGCTCGTCCTCGTCCTCGAGAACAAGGCCATCTGCCTCGAGGAGTCCGGCGCCTTCATGCACAGTGCCACCCGTGCCGTACCGGCGCCCAGCGTGGTCCGCCTCAAACGGTTCGTGCGGGTCCCCTACCGGGGGCCCGTCCCGCTCACGCGCCGGGCGCTCTTCGCGAGGGACGGTGGCCGCTGCATGTACTGCGGCGCCGCCGCGACCAGCGTCGACCACGTCATCCCGCGCAGCCGCGGCGGGCAGCACGCCTGGGACAACGTGGTGGCGGCCTGCCGCCGCTGCAACCACGTCAAGGCGGACCGCCACCTGCCGGAGCTCGGCTGGCGGCTGCGCCACCAGCCGGCGCCGCCCAGCGGTCTCGCCTGGCGCATCATCGGGACCGGGCACCGGGACCCGCGCTGGCTGCCCTATCTGCAGCCCTTCGGCGCGGACGACGTGATGGCCCGGATCGACGGCGTCTCCGCCTGAGGTGCCGGGCCGTCGACGTGGCGGAGGCCGCCGCGTCACCCGGGCGGGCGACCACGTCACCCGGGCGGGCGCGGCGCCGGCCCGGCGGACGGGCGCGGGCCCGGGGGCTTTTACGACGGACGGGCCGGGTCCAGGGGGCTTTGCGTCGGGAGAGGCGCCGCCGAGTGGCTGAAAACGGTCCATACCTGACGCGCCGGGGAACGAAGTGTGACCCACGGCACGTTGGAATCGTTGTCATAACGCCTATGTCACGTCCACGTCTGCTCCCGCGCCCGCTGGGTAGGTCTGCTGTGTCCTGTTGTCCACGGCCAGGAGGCCACCATGCCCGCTTCCGCGCAGCTTCTGCTCTCCGCCCTCTCCAAACAGGTGCCTAGCCCCATGGGTTCCGATCCGCTGGCAGGCAAGACGTCCCCGTCCTTCACCGCCCCTCCGATGATCAGTGAGCTGCCGCTCGCCGAGGTCTCGCACCTGATCGGTGAGCCCGCTTCGCTCGACAGCGCCCCGCTTCCCGGCGAACCCCCGCTCACCAGTGAGCCTCCGCTCGCCGACGCCACACCCCTCACGAGCGAGCCACCGCTCGCCGCCGTCGCCCCTCTGACCAGCGAGCCGACAGCACCCGGCACCGCAGGGGGCATGGAGTCCCCAGGAGTCTGAATGGGCTTGTCCCGGCTCGCCGCACTGCACGGCGTCGCCACCTCCTTCTCCCCGTCCGCGGATGTCACGGTGTCCGTCCCCGACGACACGGTCACGGCCGTGCTCGCCGCCCTGGGCGTCGACGCCGGCACCCCCGCGGAGGTGGAGGGATCACTCGCCGCAGCCGAATCGGCAGCGGCCTCCCGACTGCTCCCGCCGACCGTGGTGGCCTGGTCGGGAGAGCCGTTGCCGGCAGCGCTGACCGCACTGCCGCCCGGCGCGCTCCTGACGGTCGACCCCGAGCCGGGCGCCACCGACGCGCCGTCGCCCCTGCGCATGCGGGTGCTTCCCGCACCCGCCTCCGAGACGAGCTCGCCGACGACACCCGCCTGGTGGAACGAACCGCCCCTGGGCGTCCACCGGCTGACCGTCCGTACGGCGGACCACCGCCACGCCACCGCCACGCTCGTCGTCGCTCCGGACCGCGTACCCCAGCCGGCCGCCGGCACGCACGGATTCCTCGTCCAGCTCTACTCGATGCTGTCCGCCCGCTCCTGGGGCATGGGCGACCTCTCGGACCTGGCCGACCTCGCCGCCTGGGCGGGACGCACCCTGGGGAGCGGCTTCGTCCAGGTCAACCCGCTGCACGCCGCCGTGCCCGGCAGCCCGACCGACCCGTCCCCGTACCGTCCCTCCTCCCGCCGCTTCCCCGACCCGGTCCATCTGCACATCGAGTCGATCCCGGAGTACGGCCACGTCGCCGAGCCCGGCAGGGCGGCCCTGGACGACCTGCGCCAGGAAGCCGCCGCCCTCCGCGAGGCCGTGCTGAACAAGGGCGCGCTCATCGACCGGGATGCCGTCTGGACGCTCAAGAAGCAGGCCCTGGAGATCGTCCACGAGGTCCCCCTGACCCCCGGCCGCCGCGCCGCCTACTGCGACTTCCTCGCCGGGCAGGGGCAGGCCCTGGAGGACCACGCCCTGTGGTGCGCCCTGGCCGAGGTGCACGGCTCCCGGTGGCGCGACTGGCCCGAAGGGCTGCGGGACCCCCGCTCCCCGCAGAGCGCCCGCGCCCGCACCGAACTGCTGGACCGGGTCGACTTCCACTGCCGGCTCGCCTGGCTCACCGACACCCAGCTCGCCACGGCCCAGAGCGCCGCGCGGGAGTCCGGGATGGCCGTCGGGATCGTCCACGACCTCGCCGTGGGCGTCCACCCCGACGGCGCCGACACCTGGGCCCAGCAGGACGCCTTCGCGCACGGCATGTCCGTCGGCGCGCCCCCGGACGCCTTCAACGCCCACGGCCAGGACTGGGGGCTGCCCCCCTGGCGCCCCGACGCCCTCGCGGCGTCCGCCTACGCCCCCTACCGCGACCTCCTGCGCGGCCTCCTCGCCCACGCCGGAGCGCTGCGCATCGACCACGTCATGGGTCTCTTCCGGCTCTGGTGGGTGCCCGAGGGGCGCCCGCCCACCGAGGGCGCCTACGTCGGCCAGGACGCCGAGGCGATGCTCGCCGTGCTCGTCCTGGAGGCACACCGGGCCGGTGCCGTCGTCATAGGGGAGGACCTCGGCACCGTCGAGCCCGGCGTACGCGAGGCGCTGGCCCGCCGCGGGGTGCTCGGCACCTCCGTGCTCTGGTTCGAGCGCGACTGGGCCGGCACGGGGCGGCCGCTGGCACCCGGGCAGTGGCGCGAGGGCTGCGTGGCCACGGCGACCACCCACGATCTGCCCTCCACCGCCGCACGCCTGACCGGCGATCACGTGACGCTCCGCCACCGGCTGGGGCTGCTCACCCGGAGCCTGGAACAGGAGCTGGCCGAGGACGCCGCCGACACCGCCGAGTGGCTGGCATGCCTGGCCCGGCTCCGGCTGCTGCCCGAGGGCGAGGGTGACGAGGAGGCGGCGGTCCGCGCGGTCCACCGCTTCCTGCGGGCCACCCCCGCCCGGATGGCCGGGGTCTGGCTCCCGGACACCGTGGGCGACCGCCGGCCGCAGAACCTCCCCGGGACCTGGGACCAGTACCCCAACTGGCGCCTGCCCATCGCCGACGCGGAAGGCCACCCCGTCACGCTGGAGGAGATCACCGCGTCGCCCCGGCTGCACCGGCTCATGGCGGTCCTGACGGACGGCCACGAGTCCCGTACGGCACCCCCGGGCGCGCGCCCCTCGTAGGCGTTCGCTACGTTTGCACCGTGGACAAGAAGAACGCTATGCGCGCCGGCGCCGTCGCGGCCGGTACGACGCTGATGATGCTGCTCATGTCGTCCCCGGCGCTCGCGCTGACCCGCGACGACGGTGACGACCCGGGCCCGGGGCTGAACGTGCTGGAGACCCTCGGTCTCTACGTCGCGCTCCCGATCGTCCTGTTCCTGGTGATCGCGGGACTCGTCATGGTCCTCGACAAGTCCAAGAAGCAGGCCTGAAGGCTCTCTTGCGAGTGTGCCGCCGGTACGACGTACCGCGCGGCGCATCGGCATGTCCGGGCGACGGGTAGGTTTCGGCCATGACCGAGTGGGACGTCAAGAAGCTCCGTATCCTGCGCACCCTGCGCGACCGGGGCACGGTCACCGCCACGGCCGAAGCCCTTCTCATGACCCCCTCGGCCGTCTCGCAGCAGCTCACCAACCTCTCCCGGCAGCTCGGCGTACCGCTGCTGGAGGCGCAGGGCCGCCGCGTCCGGCTCACCGACGCCGCCCATCTCGTCCTGCGCCATGCCGAGGCCGTCTTCGCCCAGCTGGAGCGGGCCGACGCCGAGCTGACCGGCTATCTGCGGGGAGAGGCGGGCCAGGTGCGGGTCGGTGCCTTCTCGACCGCCGTCCCCGCCCTCGTCGTGCCGGCCGTGCGGCTGCTGGAGTCCGGGGACCGGCCCGGGCCCCAGGTGCGCGTACGGGAGGCGGAGGCGGCCCAGGCCTACGAGTTGCTGTCGGCCGGTGAGGTGGACCTGGCGCTCTCCCTGGCGGCGCACGCCCCGACCGCCCGGGACCCCCGCTTCACCCTGCTGCCGCTCCTCGCCGACCCGCTGGACGTGGCACTGCCCGCCGGGCACCGCCTAGCCGGCGCGCCCGCCCTGCGGCTGGCGGACCTCTCCCGCGAGGCATGGATCTTCGGCGGGTCCGGCCCGTGGTCGGAGATCACCACCGCCGCCTGCGAGGCCGCGGGATTCGTCCCCGAGCAGGCCCACAGCGCCGCCGGCTGGACGGCGATCCTCGCCATGGTGCGGGCGGGCATGGGCGTCGCTCTCGTCCCCCGGATGGTGTCGGCCTCCGACCGGCCGCGCGACGGCGTGGTGATGCGCGTCCTGGAGGAGGACCGGCCCTGCCGCCATGTTGTCGCGGCGGTGCGGCAGGGAGCGGAGAGCGGTCCCGCGGTCGCACGGGTGCTGAGGGCGCTCCAGTGGGCGGCGGAGCGGACCATTCAGTACACCTGAAAGGACAGTACGAAAATTTTCGATGGACCTGATCGGTAGAGCGGCAGCACAGTAGGCACATGCCCACCGACGAGATCCAGCCGGAACCCTCCTCCACCGACCCGCACGCCAACGACGCCGCCCCCTACGGCGGCGGCGACCCCTACGCCGACTACCGGACCGGCGACTTCCCCTTCACCGAACTGGTCGACCTCGCGGACCGCCGCCTCGGCGCGGGCGTCATCGCGGCCAACGACGAGTTCTTCGCCGAGCGCGAGAACCTCCTGATCCGCGAACCCGCGGTCTTCGACCCCGAGCGCTTCGGTCACAAGGGCAAGATCATGGACGGCTGGGAGACCCGCCGCCGCCGCGGCGCGGACGCGGACCACCCCTTTCCCGCGCCCGAGGACCACGACTGGGCGATCGTCCGCCTGGGCACTCCCGGGATCATCCGCGGCATCGTCGTCGACACCGCCCACTTCCGCGGCAACTACCCGCAGCGCGTCTCCGTCCAGGCGGCGGCCGTGGAAGGCGCCCCGGGGGCCCAGGAGCTCCTCGCCGACGACGCGAAGTGGGAGGAGCTCGTCCCGCCGACCCCCGTACGCGGCCACGCCGCCAACGGCTTCGAGATCACGGGCGGCCGCCGCTACACCCATCTGCGGATCTGCCAGCACCCCGACGGCGGCATCGCCCGCCTCCGCGTCCACGGCGAGGTCGTCCCCGACCCGGCCTGGCTCGCGGCGCTGGGCACGATCGACCTGATCTCGATCCTGAACGGCGGCATGTACGAGGACGCCTCGGACCGCTTCTACTCCTCGCCGGCGCAGATCATCCTGCCCGGCACCTCCCGCAAGATGGACGACGGCTGGGAGAACCGCCGCCGCCGGGTCCGCGACACGAACGACTGGGTGCGCTTCCGGCTGCCCGCCCAGGGCGCGGTGTGCGCCGTCGAGATCGACACCGCCTACCTCAAGGGCAACGCGGCCGGCTGGATCGGCCTCCAGGGCCGCGACGGCGAGAGCGGCGAGTGGTTCGAGATCCTCCCGCGCACCCGGCTCCAGCCCGACACCCTGCACCGCTTCGTCCTCGGCGCCGAGGCCGTGGTCACCCACGTACGCCTGGACGCCTACCCCGACGGGGGCGTGGCCAGGATGCGTCTCCACGGCTCGCCCACGGAGGCGGGCGCGGCCGAACTGGCCCGCCGTTACGAGCAGTCCACGGGCTGACGCCCCCCGGACGCCCACAACTCCCGCCCGGCGGACGGCTGCGCACTCGGCGCCCGTCCGCCGGGCGGTTCTCATTCGGGCAGCGGCGCGAGGGCCCGTCGGGGCAGGATGGGGGCAACGAGCGAGAACCGACGGCGTCAACACCGAAAGGGCGGCCCATGCTGCGCGTCAAGGCCTTCGACCATCTGGTGCTCAATGTGCGGGACGTCGAGCGGGCGCTGGAGTTCTACTGCGGGCCCCTCGGCCTGGAGCCGGTCCGGGTGGACGAGTGGCGCTCCGGCACGGTCCCGTTCCCCTCGGTACGGGTCAGTCCGACCACCATCATCGATCTGCTCAGCGGCCCCCGCGGCGAGTCCAACGTGGACCACATCTGCCTGGTCGTCGAGCCCCTGGACTGGCAGCAGGTCATCGACTCGGGCGTCTTCACCGTGCTCGACGGCCCGGGGGAGCGGTTCGGCGCCCGGGGCAGTGCGCAGTCCGTCTACGTGCGGGACCCGGACGGCAACACCGTCGAGCTGCGCTGGTATCCGCAGGACGCGGAGGAGGGCCGGGCCTAGGGGGTACGGAAGGGGGCGCCTCCTGCCGGAGACGCTCCCTCGCCGTGGGGGCTCCGCTACGCGGTGGCCGCCGCCGCGTCCGCGGCCTGGGCCTTGAGCGCACGCTCCACGCCCGCGCGCGACTCCGACATCAGCCGGCGCAGCGCGGCACTGGGCTGCGCCGAGTCCAGCCAGGCGTCCGTCGCGTCCAGGGTCTCCTGCGAGACCTGGAGCGCCGGGTAGAGGCCCACAGCGATCTGCTGGGCCATCTCGTGGCTGCGGGAGTCCCAGACGTCCTTGACCGCCGCGAAGTACCGCTCGGTGTACGGAGCGAGCAGGTCACGCTGGTCGGTCTGTACGAAACCGCCGATGACCGACTCCTGAAGGGAGTTCGGCAGCTTGTCCGACTCGACGACCGACGCCCATGCCTCGGCCTTGGCCTCCTCGGAGGGCTGGGCCGCGCGCGCGGACGCCGCGTGGCGCTCGCCCGCGGCCGTCCTGTCGCGCTCGTACTCGGCGGCGATCTCCTCCTCGTCGATGAGGCCCGTCGCGGCGAGGCGCTGCACGAACGCCCAGCGCAGCTCCGTGTCGACGGCCAGGCCCTCGATCTCCTGGGTGCCGTCCAGCAGCGACTGCAGCACGTCCAGGTGGAGCGGGCTGCGCGCCGTCGAGGCGAAGGCGCGGGCCCACGCCAGCTGGTGGTCACTGGCCGGCTCCGCCGCGCGCAGGTGCGCGAGCGTCGCCTCGGTCCACTGGTTCAGACCCGCCTCGCGCCAGTCCGGGGCGGCGTAGAGGTCCAGGGCCAGCTTCACCTGGCGGTGCAGCGACTGGACGACCCCGATGTCCGTCTCCTTGCTGATCCCGGAGAGGACCAGCGCCAGGTAGTCGCGCGTCGCCAGTTCGCCGTCGCGCGTCATGTCCCAGGCCGAGGCCCAGCTCAGGGCGCGCGGCAGGGACTCGGCGAAGTCACCCAGGTGCGCGGTGACGACCCGCAGCGACTCCTCGTCGAGGCGGACCTTCGCGTACGACAGGTCGTCGTCGTTGAGCAGGACGACCGCCGGGCGCGCCGTGCCCGCCGGGAACGGAACCGTGGTGCGCTCCCCGTCGACGTCCAGCTCGATCCGGTCCGTGCGGACCAGCTTCCCGGCGGCGTCGAGGTCGTAGCAGCCGATGGCGATCCGGTGCGGGCGCAGCGTCGGCTCGCCCTTCGCCCCGGCGGGAAGCGCGGGGGCCTCCTGCAGCACGGTGAACGAGGTGACGTGGCCGTTCGGGTCGGTCTCGATCTCCGGGCGAAGGATGTTGATGCCGGCCGTCTCCAGCCACGCCTTCGACCAGGTCTTCAGGTCACGGCCGGAGGTCTTCTCCAGCGCGCCCAGCAGGTCGGACAGACGCGTGTTCCCGAACGCGTGCGCCTTGAAGTACGCCTGCACGCCCTGGAAGAACGCGTCCTTGCCGACGTACGCCACGAGCTGCTTCAGGACCGAGGCGCCCTTCGCGTACGTGATCCCGTCGAAGTTCACCAGGACGTCGTCGAGGTCCTGGATGTCCGCCATGATCGGGTGCGTCGACGGCAGCTGGTCCTGCCGGTAGGCCCATGTCTTCATGGAGTTGGCGAACGTGGTCCAGGAGTGCGGCCACTTCGAGCCCTCGGCGTCCGCCTGGCACGCGATGGAGGTGTACGTGGCGAACGACTCGTTCAGCCAGAGGTCGTTCCACCACTCCATGGTGACCAGGTCGCCGAACCACATGTGGGCCAGCTCGTGGAGGATGGTCTCGGCGCGCGTCTCGTAGGCCGCGTCCGTGACCTTGGACCGGAACACGTACTGGTCGCGGATGGTGACCGCGCCCGCGTTCTCCATCGCCCCGGCGTTGAACTCGGGGACGAAGAGCTGGTCGTACTTGGCGAAGGGGTACGCGTAGTCGAACTTCTCCTGGAACCACTCGAAGCCCTGCCGCGTGACCGCGAAGATCTCGTCCGCGTCGAGGTACTCGGCGAGCGACGGCCGGCAGTAGATGCCGAGCGGCACCGACTGGCCGTCCTTCTCGTAGCTGCTGTGCACCGCGTGGTACGGACCGGCGATCAGAGCCGTGATGTACGTCGAGATGCGCGGCGTCGGCTCGAAGGACCAGACGTCGCCCTCGGGCTGCGGCGTCGGCGAGTTGGAGATCACGGTCCAGCCGGACGGCGCCTTCACGGTGAACCGGAAGGTGGCCTTCAGATCGGGCTGCTCGAAGCTCGCGAACACCCGGCGGGCGTCCGGGACCTCGAACTGGGTGTAGAGGTAGGCCTGCTCGTCGACCGGGTCGACGAAGCGGTGCAGTCCCTCGCCGGTGTTCGTGTACGAGCAGTCGGCGACGACCTTCAGCTCGTTGGCACCGGCCTGGAGGTGCTTCAGCGTGATCCGGGAGTCCCGGAAGACGGCGGCGATGTCCAGGTCCTTGCCGTTCAGCACGATGTCGTGCACCGCGGGGGCGACCAGATCGATGAAGGTCTCCGCACCGGCTTCGGCGGAGTCGAAGCGCACGGTGGTGACGGACCTGTAGGTGCCGCCCTCCTGTGCGCCGGAGAGGTCGAGATCGATCTCGTACGCGTCCACGGTCAGCAGGCGCGCCCGCTCCTGTGCCTCTTCGCGGGTCAGATTCGTGCCAGGCACGCGGTCATCTCCTTGATATGCGACGTTTTTTGCCATCCTTCCACGCGGGACGGGCACAACGCGATGTCCGTTTTCCGCCGGACCGGCGGAGTCGGCCGGGCCACCCTCGGATCATGACCACTCACGAGGCACGGCCCATCGGGCCGGACGCTCTGAAAGAGCTCCGCACGACCGACGACGCCGGACGTCCCTGCGTCCCGTACACGGCGACGGAGGGCGGTGATCCCCTGCGCTGCTGCCTGCGCGGCGCACGGCCCGGGGAGGTGATCGCGCTCGTGTCGTACGCGCCGCTGCGCCGCTGGGCCGCGGAGACCTGGGCGCGCCCCGGGGCGTACGACGAGCAGGGCCCGGTCTTCATCCACGCCGAGGAGTGCGAGGGCCCGGCTGCGGACCGGACCGGCTACCCGTTCTCGCGGGCGGGCGCGCTGCGCACGGTCCGGCGCTACGACGCGGACGGCAGGATCGTCGGAGGCCGGCTGCTGGAGATCCCGGCCGACGAGGAGAGGGGCTTCGACGAGGCGCTGGCGGAGGCCTTCGCCGACCCCCAGGTGGTGCTGGCGCACGTGCGGGCCGTGGAGTACGGGTGCTTCCACTTCGAGGTGCGAGCCGGCCGACGGCGGGACTCCGCTCAGGAAGCAGACCGCGAGGCGCGGTGACAGCTGCCCGGCACATCGCGGAGGGGGCGGCCACCGGGATCCGGTGGCCGCCCCCTCCGTCCGGGTGGGGAGGGCGTCAGCCCTTCAGCTCCGCCGCCACCAGCTCCGCGATCTGGACCGCGTTCAGGGCCGCGCCCTTGCGCAGGTTGTCGTTGGAGACGAACAGCGCAAGGCCGTGCTCGACGGTCTCGTCGGCGCGGATGCGGCCCACGTAGGAGGCGTCCTTGCCGGCCGCCTGGAGCGGGGTCGGGATCTCGGAGAGCTCGACGCCCTCGGCGTCCTTCAGCAGCTCGTAGGCGCGCTCGACGCTGATCGGACGGGCGAAACGGGCGTTGATCTGGAGGGAGTGTCCGGAGAAGACCGGGACCCGGACGCAGGTGCCGGACACCTTGAGCTCCGGGATCTCCAGGATCTTGCGGGACTCGTTGCGGAGCTTCTGCTCCTCGTCGGTCTCGAAGGAACCGTCGTCCACGATCGAACCGGCCAGCGGCAGCACGTTGAAGGCGATCGGACGCTTGTAGACGGCCGGCTCGGGGAAGTCGACCGCGTCGCCGTCGTGCGTCAGCTTGTCCGCCTCCGCGACGACCTTGGACGCCTGGCCGTGCAGCTCCGCGACACCGGCGACCCCGGAACCGGACACCGCCTGGTAGGTCGCCACGGTCAGCGCGTCGAGCTGCGCCTCCTGGTGCAGCGGGCGCAGCACGGGCATGGCGGCCATCGTGGTGCAGTTCGGGTTGGCGATGATGCCCTTGGGGCGGTCCTTGATCGCGTGGGCGTTGACCTCGGAGACCACCAGCGGTACCTCGGGGTCCTTGCGCCAGGCGGAGGAGTTGTCGATCACCACGGCGCCCTGGGCGGCGACCTTCTCGGCCAGCGCCTTCGAGGTCGCGCCGCCCGCGGAGAACAGCACGATGTCGAGACCGGTGTAGTCCGCGGTGGAGGCGTCCTCGACCGTGATGTCCGTGCCCTCGTAGGCGATCGTGGAGCCCGCGGAGCGCGCGGAGGCGAAGAGCCGCAGCTCGGCGACGGGGAACTTCCGCTCGGCCAGGATGCTGCGCATGACTGTGCCGACCTGACCGGTGGCGCCGACGATTCCGACCTTCACTGGAACTCCCTCACGGATGCGAACGGGCACGGTTGCCGGTCCATGATGCGTATGTCCACGGCTCCCTTGTCCAATCCATTGTCCGCCAGGCGGACGGGGCTCGCACAGAGCTGTGGGGCGGGAGCCCTTGCGAGCCCCCGCCCCACAGTCCGCGCGTGTCGTGCGGATCACACGGCCGCGGTGGTTACGGCGCGACCTTCTCGATCACGACGCTGCCGGTGCCCGCCGCGGTGCCGCGGGCGTTCACCAGCTGGACCTCGCCGAAGAACTGCCGGCCCTCGGGAGCCGCTCCGGCGACCAGGACCTCGGCGCCGACCTGGGCGGACGCGCCGTTGGCCAGGTTCACGGCCTTGGACTCGTCGACCTTGATCGCGCCGAGCGACGGTGCGTAGTACACGTCGCGGTAGTCGTACTCGGTGGTCCCGGCCGGGACCGAGTAGCCGTCGATGACGACGGTGTACGTGCCGGCGGCCGGCTTCACCAGGCTGACCGACTCCTCCGAGCCCGCCGTGGTCGAGGCACCGACCTCGGTGGCGCCCCTGTACACGTACAGGTCGATGTCGGCGTTGGCGTCCGACGTGTTGCCGATGGCGACGTCCAGCTTCTCGACGCCCTCACCGATGGTGACCGTCCTGGTGTACTCGCCGCCGGTGGAGATCGACGGACGCTCGACGTCGGCCGAGCCCAGCGAGCCGCCCTTCAGGGAGCCCTCCAGGTCGCCGGCGTTGTTGGTGACCGTCCAGTCCACCGCGGCCGGGGTGCCGATCTTCGCCTCGGCGATGGTCTGCACCGCCGGGTCGAAGGTGGCGCCGAGCAGCGAGACATCCAGCTTGTACGGGTTGTCCAGCAGCGGCGACGTACGGCGGGACTCGACCTCGATCTCCCAGACGCCGGGCTGCGGGTCCTTGTACGAGCGCGTGTCCGGGCGGCAGGTGTTGGCCGGGTTCTCGTAGTTCGGGTAGCAGTAGACCGTGGAGCTGTCCTCCACCGCGACCCCGTAGGGGTGGATGGAGATGAACCGCGTCTGGCTGCCCGAGCGCAGGGCGCTCATCGCGACCTCCAGGGTCTCGGCGCCCTCGGGGACGTTCAGGAAGTACGACGTGGTGCCGTTGCGCTGCACCGAGCCGCTCGCCGTGAACGCGTAACCCGGCTTCACCAGGTCCTTGGCGACGACCACCGTGGAGAGGATCTGCTGGTCCACGCCGGTGGTCTTCCGGTCGTCCACCACCAGGATCGCGCTGTGGACGCCCGCCGTGCGGGGCTTCGCCTGGACCTTGACGGTCACCGGCTTGCCGAGCGGCAGCGAGACGGTGCTCGAACCGGTCAGCTTGAAGGTGCCGTCGTTGTTCTTCCAGGACAGCTTGTGCTTCACGGCCTTGTCCGGACCCGTGGTGCGGGTGACGGTGACGTCGTACGACTTCTTCTGGCCGGCCTTCAGGCCGCCCTCACGGTCGTACAGCCCGGTGCCGAAGCCGGGGGTCTTCAGCGCGAAGTCGATCGCGGTGTCGACCGGGGCCTTCACGGTGTACTCGTGCGCCGCGGCACCCTTCTTCTCGATCTGCTTCCAGGCGCCGACGATGTCCATCAGACCGGCACCCTGGGCGTGCGCGGGCACGTCCTTGATGTGGGTGGCCGTGCTGGTCAGCGCCGTCCGCAGGTCGGCCGGGGGCAGCTCGATGTGCTTCTGCTTCGCCGCGGACAGCAGCAGCGCCGCCGCGCCGGCGGCCTGCGGCGAGGACATCGAGGTGCCCTGCAGCATGGAGTAACCGGCGGGGAGGGAGTAGCCCGCCTCCTTGACCGGACCACCGGGGATCCACGTCTGGGTGGTGTTGATGGACGCGCCCGGGGCCGTCAGGATCGGCGCGAAGCCGCCGTCCTCACGCGGACCGCGCGAGGAGAAGGGCAGCATGTCGTACTTCTTGGTGACGTTCGAGCCGTAGTTGGCCGCCCACGTCTCCTTGGAGATGGACGCGCCGACGGAGATGACGTGGTCCGCGAGACCCGGGTCACCGATGGTGTTGACCCCCGGGCCGTCGTTGCCGGCCGAGATGACCAGCTGGACGCCGTAGATGTCGATGAGCCGCTTGTAGAGCTCGGCGCGGGCGTTGTTGCCGTCGTTGAGCGGCGGCAGGCCGCCGATCGACATGTTGACGACGTCGACGCCGCGGTTCACGACGAGGTCGATCATGCCCTCGGTCAGCGCGATGTTGGTGCAGCCGCCGGACCAGGTGCAGGCGCGCGAGGAGACGACCTTGGCGCCGGGCGCCGCGCCGTTCATCTTGCCGCCGAACAGGCCGTTGGCCGCCGTGATGCCGGCGACGTGCGTACCGTGCTCGCTCTGGATGACGCCGATGCTGACGTAGTCGGCCGTGTTGCCGGCCGCGTCGAAGACGACGTCCTTGCGGGTCTCCACGACGAACGGGATGCGCTCGACGACGTCGGTCCGCGGGTCGTCCTCACCGAAGTAGGAGACCTGGTGCTTCTCCTTGTACGGCTTCAGGACGGTGTCGTCGCCGAAGTCCGCGTTGCCGTTCAGGTCGACGCGCGTGGTGCCGGTGACCGGGTCGTACAGCACGCCCCACTGGTCGGTGGTGTCACCGTCGCGGTTGAGGTCGCCGGCCATGTCGCCGCCGCGCGTGGCGGACTCCTTGAAGACGCGGAAGCCGTAGGAGCCCTCCGGCGCGGAGTACGTCGTCTCGCCGCTGGTGAACGTCGGGCCGGACACGGCCTGGTCCATCCGCAGCCAGGTGCCGTCGTTGTCGCCCACGGGGTCGGTCGCCGTCACCCAGTCGACGATCTTGCGCTCGCCGGTGGTGGTCTTCCGGAGCGCGGGGTGGCCGAGGTCGACACCGGAGTCCAGGACACCGATGGTGATCCCGCGGCCGTCGGCCTTCGGGTGCTGCTCGACGAAGTCGACCGCACCCGTCTCGAAGGACGGGTTGTACGGGTTCTTCGCCGGGGTCTTCTTGTTCGGAGCCGCGTAACTTCCCGTGGCCTTCGGCTGCTTCACCCCGGCCGCCCGGTCGCCCGTGGGCGTCGGGTCGTCCAGCTTGATCTCCTGCTTGAGATCGATGCCGTGGACCGACGACAGCTTCTGTGCCGCCTTGATGGTGGCCTCGGCGGACGCGGTCGGCACGGTCGCCCGGACATAGCCGAGCTTGTCGTACGTCTGCCCCAGCACGGAACCCTTGACGGCGTCCAGCTGGTCGGCGACCTGCTCGGTCGCACCGGGGGTGGTGGCGACCATCATCGTGATGTTCTTCTCGCCCTTGGCCTCGGCCTTCGCCAGCACATCGGCGTCGGCCTCGCCCAGCTTGTCGCCCTTCGCGCTCGCGGCGGCGGGCTTCACCGGGGAAGCCGCCGGGTCGTCGGCGGCGAAGACCGGGGCGGCGCCGGTGGCGGCCAGCGCGGCCGCCAGTCCGGCTGCGGCCGCGATGCGCGCCACGCGTCTCGCCCCGGGTATGGAGCCGGGGGATTCCTTGGTCATCAGCATCCCTGTTTGTGAAAGAAAGAGAGAGTCCGGAATTCGGTACCCGATGACCGCTCAGCCTTTCGTAAACGACAGGGGTTTGTGGAGAGTTGGCGGGGACGAGAAAGTGACATGGCGTAGACCCGCCACCGGTGCCATTGCGCCACCCGCCCGTGCTCACCGCGGCAGGACCACCACGTAAGCGGCCGGTTCACGGTCCTCGGCCGCCATCATCGCCGTGCGCAGCACCACCGACAGCTGCTCCGTCGAGTCACGCAGCTGCTTCGGCGTCACCCGCACCACCGTCACCCCGAGCCGCTCCAGGTGCTCCCGCTCCGCGGTGAAGGCGACATGCTCCTCCCGGGGCGAGCGGACGCCCAGTTCGAGCGCGACCGCCGGCTCCGGCCAGTACGCGTCCACCCCTCCCAGCGAGCCACCACCCGGCAGCGCCAGCCGCACGTTCCACAGCGGCTGGGGCAGCCGGTGGGCGCGCACCATCTCGTACAGCCGGCCCTCCGCCATCGCCCGGCCCTCCACGAGCAGCGCGTCCACGGCGTCCACCACGTGCGCGCGGCCCAGCAGTCTCGCGTCGTTCAGCTCCCGTACCACGGACGCCGGTTCGCAGTGCCCGCCGCGCACCGCCTCCGTCAGGATCCGGCGCACCGTGGAGGCGTCCGTGAGCGAGGCCACCGCGTCGGCGAGCGCCCGCTCCACCGGAGCGAGCGGCACCCCGAGCCTGCGCTGCGGCCGGGGCAGGACGGCGGCCCTGGTGACCTGGACGAACCGGGTGGAGCGAAGCCGCCTGGTGCGCGGGACCAGCACGTCGATCCGGTGCAGCGCGATCACCGGGGGAGCCGACGTGAAGCCGTACAGGGCCAGCGCCGCCAGGCCCGTGACCATGGCCTCGCCGTAGCCGGGCCCCGGCTGCACCGGCACGGTACGGCGGGCGCCCGCCGGGGGCCGCCCGGCGTACAGGAGGGCGCCGCGCACCCGGTCGTCGTTCGTGGGCGGTCCCTGGCGCAGGAGGTACACGCCGGGGAGCAGCTGCTGCCACGGACCGCCGGGCAGGCACTGGGCCGCTGTCTGCGCGGCGGTCACGCCCTGGGAGCGCAGCTGCGCGGCGGACTGCACGCGGTGGGTCGCCTCGTGGACGGGGCGCGGGGAGAGCGGGGTGTTCCGGTTCATGCCGTGGAGGTTTCCGCACGCTCGCGGTGCGATAACCCGTGTTACACGCCCGTCGCCATTCCAGGACGACGCCGTACTGAAGTACGGCAGTTCGATTGCCGAAAAGGGTGGTCGCGACGGGAATTGTGCGGCGCACGCCCCACACACGTGTGCGGGGCGCGCGCCGGAATCTCACGCCGCCGCGTCGCGCTCCTGACCCCGCAGCGCCCGTGCCAGATCGTCCCGCGCCTCCAGGACGAGGCGCCGGAGCGCCGGTGCCGCGTCCGGGTGCGAGGTCAGCCACGCGTCCGTCGCGGTGAGGGTCGCCGGGTCGTCCTGCAGCCCGGGGAACAGGCCCTGGACCACGTCCATGCCGATCTGGATGGAGCGCTCGGCCCAGACCCGCTCGATCGCTTCGAAGTACGAGGCCGTGTACGGCGCCAGCAGCGCACGCTGCGACGGCTGCCCGAAGCCCGCGATCGTCGCGCCGACGAGGGCGTTGGACAGCTTGTCCGACTCCACGACCGTCGCCCACGCCTGCGCCTTGACCGCCGCCGAGGGGCGCGAGGCCAGGCACCGCACCTGGTGCCGTTTGCCGGACGCCGTGTCGTCCCGGGCGAGTTCGGCGTCCACGGCGGCCTCGTCGGCCCTGCCGTGCGAGACCAGCGGGGACAGGAACGCCCACCGCAGCTCCTGGTCGACGTCCAGGCCGTCGATCACGGCCGAGCCGTCGAGCAGTTCGCCCAGCAGCTGGAAGTCCGCGTCCGACGCCGCGACGGCGGCGAAGAACCGCGCCCACGTCAGCTGGTGCTCGCTGCCCGGCTCCGCGCGCCGCAGTTCCGTCAGAGCGCCCTCCGCCAGTGCCCGGCCGCCCTCCTCACGCCAGGCCGGCGTGGCGTAGTGCACCAGCGCCGACTGCGCCCAGGCGTGCAGCATCTGCAGGACACCGATGTCGCTCTCCCGGCCGGCGTGCGCCAGCACCAGGGACACGAAGTCCCGGGCCGGCAGCAGTGCGTCCCGCGTCAGGTTCCACAGGGCCGACCAGCACAGCGCCCGCGCCAGGGGATCGGTGATGTCACCGAGGTGCGCGCGCAGGGTCGCCAGGGACCCCGCGTCGAGGCGGACCTTGCAGTAGGTGAGGTCGTCGTCGTTGACCAGGACCAGATCGGGCTTCTCGGCCCCGGCCAGCTCCGTGACGAGGGTGCGCACACCGGCGACATCGGTCTCCGCGCGGGCGTACCGCACCAGCTCCCCCTCCGGGGAGATCCGGTACAGACCCACCGCGACCCGGTGCGGACGCAGCTCCGGGTGGGAGGCGGCGGCCTCCTGGGTCACGGACAGCTCCGCGATCCGGCCCTCACCGTCGTACGTCACGGCCGGCGTCAGGACGTTGACCCCCGCCGTCTGCAGCCACGCGCGCGACCAGGCGCTCATGTCGCGTCCGGACGTCTCGGCCAGCACCGAGAGCAGGTCGCCCAGCTGCGTGTTGCCGTACGCGTGCTGCTTGAAGTAGCGGCGCGCCCCCTCCAGGAACGCGTCCCGTCCGGCATAGGCCACGAGCTGCTTGAGCACCGAGGCGCCCTTGGCGTACGTGATGCCGTCGAAGTTCAGCTTGGCGTCCTCCAGGTCACGGATGTCGGCCGTGACCGGGTGCGTGGACGGCAGCTGGTCGGCCCGGTAGGCCCAGGCCTTCCGGTTGTTGGCGAAGGTCGTCCAGCCGTTGGTGAAGCGGGTGGCCTCGACCATCGAGAACGTCCCCATGAAGTCGGCGAAGGACTCCTTCAGCCACAGGTCGTCCCACCACTGCATGGTGACCAGGTCGCCGAACCACATGTGCGCCATCTCGTGCAGGATGACGTTGGCCCGGCGCTCGTAGGAGGCCGAGGTGACCTTCCCGCGGTAGATGTACTCCTCGCGGAAGGTGACCAGGCCCGGGTTCTCCATGGCGCCGAGGTTGTACTCGGGCACGAACGCCTGGTCGTACTTCCCGAAGGGATACGGGTAGTCGAAGTTGTCGTGGAAGAAGTCCAGGCCCTGCTTGGTGATCAGGAAGACGTCGTCCGCGTCGAAGTAGCGCGCGAGACCCTTGCGGCACATCGCGCCGAGCGGGATCTCCAGCGTCGAGCCGTCGTCGAACGTACGGGAGTAGTGGTCGCTCACGTAGTGGTACGGCCCCGCGACGACCACCGTGATGTACGTCGAGATCGGCAGCGTCTCCGCGAACCGGTGGACCTCGCCCTCCTGCGACTCCTCCGCGCCGTTGCTCCAGACCCGCCAGCCCTCGGGTGCCGTCACCTCGAACCGGTAGGGCGCCTTGAGGTCGGGCTGCTCGAAGTTGGCGAAGACCCGCCGCGCGTCCGCCGGCTCGTACTGCGTGTAGAGGTAGACCTCGCCGTCCTCCGGGTCGACGAAACGGTGCATGCCCTCGCCGGTCCGGCTGTACGCGCACCGCGCGTCGACCACCAGGACGTTCTCTCCCTCGGCGAGGTCCTCCAGCGCGATACGGACGCCGTCGAAGACGGCCGCGGGGTCCAGGTCCTTGCCGTTCAGGGTCACCGCGTCCACGGACGGGGCGATCAGATCGGCGAAGGTCGAGGCACCCGCACGGCCGGCGCGGAAGCGGATCGTGGTCTGCGAGCGGAAGGTGCGCGGACCGGCCTCGTCGCCGCCGTCGGGCTCACCGACGGCGGAACGGAGGTCGAGGGCGACCTCGTAACCGTCGACGGTCAGCAGCTCGGCCCTCTCGCGGGCCTCGTCGCGGGACAGGTTCTCACCGGGCACGGAGCACTCCTTTGTGTCTCTTTCGAAGACCTTCGATCCTCCCATGCGCCGTTCCGCGCCCGCGCACGGGAATGGCCGGAGGGCCCAGTGGTGTTCCGCCTCACAGGCGCAGACCGACCTCATGAGGAGAGACATGCCCGAGAACAGCACGGCCACCGGCAAGGTCCCGGCCGACTTCTGGTTCGACCCGCTCTGCCCCTGGGCCTGGATGACCTCCCGCTGGATGCTGGAGGTGGAGAAGGTCCGCGACGTCGAGGTCCGCTGGCACGTGATGAGCCTGGCCGTGCTCAACGAGCCCAAGCTCGACGAGCTGCCCGAGGAGTACCAGGAGATGATGCGCACCCAGGCATGGGCGCCGGTCCGCGTCGTCGTCGCCGCCCAGCAGAAGCACGGCGACGAGATCGTCGGCCCGCTGTACACCGCCCTCGGCACCCGCATCCACAACAACGGCGAGGGCCCCACCCGCGAGGCGATCGCGGGCGCCCTCGCGGACGTCGGGCTGCCGGCCGAGCTCCTGGACCACGCCGACTCCGACGCGTACGACAAGGAGCTGCGCGCCTCCCACCAGGAGGGCATCGACAAGGTCGGCCAGGACGTCGGCACCCCGGTCATCGCCGTGCCCGGCGCCGACGGTGAGCAGATCGCCTTCTTCGGCCCGGTCGTCACCCCCGCCCCGAAGGGCGAGGAGGCCGCCAAGCTCTGGGACGGCACCCTGCTGGTGGCCTCGATCCCCGGCTTCTACGAGATCAAGCGGACCCGCACGCAGGGCCCGGTCTTCGACTGACCCGGCTCGCCGGTGCGGCCTCCGGCCCCTGGTGACGCACCAGGGGCCGGAGGCATCCCGCGGGCGAGGTTCAGGCGTCGGCGTTGAGCATGGCGGCGGTCAGGACTCCGCCGGCGACACCCCAGCCGCCGTCGACGACTTCGTCGACGAGCACGACCACCGTGGGACGTGCCCGCTCACCGTAGATCTCCACGTACAGCTCGGTGGTGCGCTCGACGATCTTCTTCTTGTCCTCGGCGGTGACGGTGTCCGCAGGGACCTTGAAGTGGGCGAAAGGCATGGGTGTCTCTCCTGGAGTGGGTCGTTTCGCTGGATCGTTTCCCTGGGCAAGAGCCCGAGGGGTATGGCCACAGGGCCGTTTCTCCGCCGCTACCGGCGTGGTCGGAGGCCGCGGCGTCGGGCGGCGAGGTCACACCATGCCCCCGTTGGCCCGCAGGATCTGGCCGTTCACCCAGTGCCCTGCCGGGCTGGTGAGGAAGGCGACCACCCGGGCGATGTCCTCCGGGGTGCCCAGCCTCTCCAGGGGCGGCGTCCTGGCGAGCTGGTCGATCTGCTCGGGCGTCTTGCCCTCCAGGAACAGGTCCGTGGCCGTGGGGCCGGGGGCCACCGTGTTCACGGTGACGTCCCGCCCGCGCAGCTCGCGGGCGAGGATCAGAGTGATCGCCTCGACGGCCCCCTTGCTCGCCGCGTAGGCGCCGTACGCGGGAAACCGGGTGCCGACCACGGAGGTCGAGAACCCCACGAACGAGCCGCCCGCACGGAGTCGCCGGGCGGCCTGCTGGGCGACGACGAAGGTGCCGCGGATGTTGGTGCGGTGCACGCCGTCGAGCACCGCCAGGTCGAGGTCGGCGATGGGTGACAGGGCGAGCCGGCCGGCGCAGTTGACGACGACGTCCACACCGCCGAACTCCTGCTCCGCCCGGTCGAACAGCGCGGCGACCGCGTGCTCGTCCGCGACGTCGGCCCGCACGCCGATCGCCCGCCCGCCGGCGGCGGTGACCGCCGAGACCGTCTCCTCGGCGGCAGCCGCGTCGCGGGAGTAGTTCACCACGACGGCCAGGCCGTCCCGGGCGAGCTGGTGGGAGACCGCCCGGCCGATGCCGCGGGATCCGCCGGTGACGACGGCGACCCGCACCGCCGCCGGCGGGGGAGGGGGTGTGAGGTGGTTCGTAGTCATGCCCTCCACGATGCGCCGCCCCGGCCGGCGGAGCCAGGGGACGCCATCCCCTGGGTCGGCGGCCCCGCCCGACGCACAATGAAGGCATGGGTTCTGTGAAGTACACCGAGCTGGGGGCCTTCCTCCGGTCGCGGCGTGACCGTATCCGCCCGGCCGACGTGGGCCTTCCCTCCGGACCCCGCCGCCGGGTGCCCGGGCTGCGCCGCGACGAGGTCGCCCAGCTGGCCGGAGCATCGGTGGACTACTACAACGAACTCGAACGCGGAGCCGGCTCCCAGCCGTCCGAGCAGATGATCGCCGCGCTGGCGAGGGCACTGCGCCTGACCGCCGACGAGCGCGACTACCTCTATCGCCTGGCGGACCGCCCGGTGCCCGTGCACAGCACACCCGCCGCGCACATCCATCCCGGCATGCTCGACCTGCTCACCCGTCTGACGTCGACGCCCGCACAGGTCATCACCGACCTGCACGTCACCCTCGTACAGAACCCGCTCGCGGTGGCGTTGCTCGGGGACCACTCCGGCCTCCGGGGGCCCCGGGCCAGCTTCGTCCACCGGTGGTTCACCGAGCCCGACGCCCGGGGGCTGTATCCCGAAGCCGACCATGAGGCCCAGTCCCGGGCCTTCGTCGCCGACCTGCGGGCAGCCGCCGCCAGACGGGCTGCCAAGGACTCCGAAGCCGGCTCGATGATCAGCTCGCTGCTCGGTACCTCCTCCGAGTTCGCCGCCCTGTGGGCCGACCACGACGTGGCGTTCCGGCGCGACGACCGCAAACGCATCGACCACCCCGCCCTCGGCCTGGTCGAGGTCAACTGCCTCAACCTGTTCAGCGAGGACGGCCGGCAGCGGCTGCTCTGGTTCACCCCCGCGGTCGGCACCGACAGCGCCGATCTCCTCGGCCTGCTCGCCGTCATCGGCACCCAGGAGATCGCCGGACCGACACGCTGAAGGCTGTCGGAGCGCGCCGTGGCCCGGGCATGGGAGAGCCCCCGCGAGTCATGTCCTCGCGGGGGCTCTCCGTCCATCCGCCTGCCCGGTGAAGGTTGAGAAGACGATCACGAGGCAGGACGCTCGGGTCGCTCCCTCAGGTCAGGGGGCGAGCAGCAGCACGTCGGCGCGCTCCTTGGCGGCGGCGTAGCGCTTCGCCACGTCCTGCCAGTTGACGACGCGCCACATGGCCTCGATGAAGTCCACCTTCTGGTTCTTGTACTGCAGGTAGAAGGCGTGCTCCCAGGCGTCGAACACCAGGATCGGTACCGAGCCCTGACCGACGTTGCCCTGGTGGTCGTAGACCTGCTCGACGATCAGCTTCCCGCTCACCGGCTCGTACGCGAGGACGCCCCAGCCGGAGCCCTGCGTGGTGGCCGCGGCCTTCGTCAGCTGGGACTTGAAGCCGGCGTACGAACCGAAGGAGTCCGCGATCGCGTCGGCCAGGTCGCCCACACCGTCCGCCGCGAGGGGCTCGCCACCGCCGTCGCCGCTCATGTTGTGCCAGTAGATCGAGTGCAGGATGTGGCCGGAGAGATGGAAGGCGAGGTTCTTCTGGAGGCCGTTGACGGCACCCCAGGCATCCTTGCTCCGGGCCTCTTCCAGCTGCTCCAGGGTGTCGTTCGCACCCTTGACGTACGCGGCGTGGTGCTTGTCGTGGTGGAGCTCGATGATCTGCGGATTGATGACCGGCTCGAGCGCCGCGTAGTCGTACGGGAGTTCCGGAAGCGTGTACGTGGCCATGGGGCGAACCCTCCAACTGCTACCTGGTGGTTATTGCAAGTCTTTCGCAATTGCAGGCTAGCAGGAGGAGGGTCAGAAGGTGATCAGCCGTTCGTCCTAGGACCGGAGGGCGTCGCGGGCGATCGCCGCCAGATCGGGGAAGTCCGTCACGACGGCGTCGACGCCCCGGCCGAAGTGGAAGGCGTACTCGGCGAACGCGTCGCCGAAGTCGTCCGGCGCGGTGCCCTTCCGGTACTCGGCCGGGAGGTACCGGTTCTCGGCGCGGAAGGTGTACGCCCCGACCTTCAGCCCGGCGGCGTGGGCGTCCTCCAGAAGGGTGAGCGGAGGGACCAGCGAGGACTTGTCGGGGCCGATCCACCCGGCGTACGAGGCGATCTCGCGCAGCCCCGCCGGTGTCCTCATCTCCTCGTACGTCACCGGGTGGCCGTACGGTCCGCCGCCGGTCCCCAGCGCCTGCCACAGCGGGAGACCGAGGCGCGCGGCGGCCACCTCGCGGAGGCTGGACGGCTCGAAGGACTGGACGACGCAGTCGCGTGCGGTCAGCCGGTTGCGGCGTACGGCCCGGACGAGCTGTGGCTCCAGGGGCAGGCCGATCGAGCGGAAGTACGTCGGGTGCTTCGTCTCAGGGAAGACCGCGATCCGGCGGCCGTGCTCCTTCGACAGGGACCGGGCCAGGTCGACGACCTCCTGGAAGGTCATGATCTGCTCGCGGCCGTCGAAGACGGTGTTGCGGTTACGGACCAGGGGGAGCCGCTCCACCGCGCGCAGCGTCTTCAGCTCGGAGAGGGTGAAGTCCTCCGTGAACCAGCCGGTGACGGCGCGGCCGTCCACCGTCTTCGTGGTGCGGCGGTCGGCGAATCCGGGGTGCCGGGCCACGTCCGTGGTGCCCGAGATCTCGTTCTCGTGACGTACCACCAGGACGTGGTCCTTCGTCGGGACCAGATCCGGCTCGATCCAGTCGGCCCCGGCCCGCACCGCGAAGGTGTAGGCGGAGGCGGTGTGTTCGGGCCGCCACCCGGCGGCGCCCCGGTGGCCGATGACGAGCGGGCCTCTGTGGCCGCCCTCCGGTCCGGAGGCGGCGGCGGGGGCCGCCGCCGCGGCGGAGACGGCGGCTGTGGCCAGAAGGATCGATCGGCGGCGCGGGTGCTGGAAAGCCATGCGGGCTCCTCGGGAGACGCGGAGCGACCACCGGAGCCACACGGGGTCACGCCGGGACGGACGGAACCTTGCTGCCTCATGTACGGCCACGCGTACGGTACTCGGGAGCCGGCACAGGAGGAAGGCATGCACCTACGACCCGGGCGGCCCGTGGACGCCGCCGCGCTGACCGCGCTGGCCCTGCGGTCCAAGGCCCACTGGGGCTACGACGAGGCGTTCATGGCCGCCTGCCGCGACGAACTGACGGTCCGTCCCGGCGACACGGCCGGCGGCCGCGCGGTGGTCGCGGAGGAGCACGGCCGCGTGCTGGGCTTCACCACCCTCGCCGGGGAACCGCCCCGGGGCGCACTCGCCATGATGTTCGTCGAGCCGGACACCATCGGCCGGGGCGTGGGCCGGCTCCTGTTCGAGCACACCATGGCGCGCGCCCGCCGGCTGGGCTTCGTACGGCTCACCATCGACGCCGACCCGAACGCGGAACCCTTCTACACGGCTATGGGCGCGGTGCGGATCGGCGCGACCCCTTCCGGTTCGGTCCCCGGGCGCGAACTGCCGTTGCTGGAGCTACGTCTCGGGTGACGGTCACCTGCGGCGGCGCGTCCCTCAGGCGGTCCCGCCGCAGCCCCGGCGCCAGGGCCAGCGTCACCACGAGGGAAGCCGCCGCCATCACGGTGATCGCCGTCGCGGGGGAGGACCGCTGGGCGAGGGCCCCCGCGAGCGTGGCCGCCACGCCCTGCGTGGCGAGCATCCCTGAGGAGTGCAGACCGAGGGCCTGGCCCGTCATCGCGTCCGGGGTCAGCGCCATCAGACGCTCCTGGAACACCAGACTCGCGGAGAAGGCGGTGGAGGCGACCGTCGCGAGGACCAGGGCCGTGGGCAGCGCCGGGCGCAGGGCGAACAGCAGGTAGGGCGCGGCCAGCAGCAGGAGCAGCGGGGTGCCCAGCCGTCCGCGCCACCGCGCGGGCACGAAGCGGCCCGTCACGGTGTCCCCGGCCAGCATCCCCAGCGCCGCGCAGGCGAAGAGGAGTCCCGCCCGGTCCGGCCGGTAGGGCACGAAGAGTGACTCGCAGCCGACGACCAGCCCGTTGGGCACCCAGAGCGAGAGGTACACACGCCGCCGGGGCGCCGAGGACCACAGCAGCGCGTTGGTCCGCCAGGTCCCGCCCACCGACGGCCGGCCCGCCGCCCGGGGCGGACGGCGCGCCAGGCCGCACCAGGCCGCCGCGGCGCAGGCGGCGTACAGGGCGGCCGCGACGAGGAGCGTGCCGCGGGGTGACAGCACGGCCACCAGGGCGCCTCCGGCCGCGTACCCGCAGATCTGCATGGTGCCGGAACACATGTTGAGCAGGGAACGCCCGAGCAGGAAGGCGTCCCCGGGGAGCACCTCGTTGAGCAGTCCGTACCGCACCCCGCCGGTCACCGCCGCGACGACCCCCTCGCCCAGGACGACGGCGAACACCACGGGCAGCGGCAGCCCGGGCACGGCCAGGACGGCGGTCCCCACGCCGAAGGCGAGCGCCGCGCCGCTCAGCGCTCCGCGCGGCGGGAGCCGGTCGGCCGCCGACATCAGCAGGGTCGCGCCGATCAGCTGGGCGAGCGAGGCACCGAACATGGAGAGCGCGGAGAGCAGCGGCGAACCGGTCGTGGCGAACACCAGGACACCCAGGGCCAGCCCGCTCGTCGTCGAGGCGGCGCCCTGCAGCGCGCTCGTCGCGAAGAGGGGCCCGAACTGCGGCACACGGAACACTTCCCGGTAGGTGAGCATGCCGGGAAGTCTCGGCCGGGATTCCCCACAGCCGTTACCGTTTCGCGCGGAGGCGAAACCATGGGCTGGTGGCAGATCAACGCGGACACCCTGGCCGCCGGGCGCTTCGTCGTGTCGGAACTGGCCGAGACCACCGCGTCCCTCCAGTTCCTGGAGCGTGGAGCGGCCGCCAACCCGGCCGAACGCGCCTGGTCCGACACCCACCGGCCCGCCTACCGGGAGCGTCTCGCAGACGACCCGGTCACCGCGGAGCTCGTACGGACCGGGCTCGGCGGCCACTGGAACGCGGACTTCCTCACCCCCACACCCACCGGCGGGACCACGTTCGCCCAGGATCTGGACCGGGTGAGCGCGACCTCCCCGGAGCAGGCCCGTGCCGACCTGGAGGTGTCCAGGGGCGGTCCGCTCCCGGCCGCGCTCCACCGGGAGGACCTGCCGCGGAAGGCCGCCGCACTGCTGGAGTGGGTCTGGGAGCGGATCGTGCTCCCCGACTGGCCGCGCCGCCGCCGGATCGTCGAGGCGGACGTCGTGGCGCGTGCGGGACAGCTGAGCCAGGGCGGCTGGGCGGCCGCCCTGGACACCCTGAACCCCGGCATGCGCTGGCTGGGCGGCAGCCGTCTCCAGGTCAACCCGCGCGACTACCCGCCGCGTGAACTCGCCGGCGTACAGCTGGTGTTCGTCCCCGTCACGCCCCGCCAGGGCTGGGTCTCCTGGGACGCCGCCGCGCGACGGTACGCGGTCGTGTACGCCTGCTCGGGCACGCTCTCGGACGCGGACCGGCCCGCCGTCCCCGACAGCCTCGGCCGGCTGCTGGGGCCCGCGCGGGCCGGTGTCCTCGTGCTGCTCGACCGCCCCAGGAGCACCACGGAGCTGGTGGCGCTGACCGGGCAGGGGCTGGGATCGGTGGGCCGCCATCTGAAGGTACTGCTGGACGGTGGCCTGGCCGGGCGGCGCAGGTCGGGCCGCTCGGTGCTCTACTTCCGCACGGAGGCCGGCGAGGTGCTCCTGCGGGCCCAGGCGGGCTGAGGCGCGGCACGGGCAGGGGCGGGCCCGGCCGCGCGCTCAGTTCCCGGCAGGCGCGCGGCGCTCCGCCCGCTTCTGCCGCACGAGGCCGGTCACGACCAGCACCGCGGTGAGCGCGCCGGTCGCCAGCAGCTGGTCGCGGGTGTCGGGCTGGCGCAGCATCAGGACGAAGATGCCGGCCATGGCCACCAGCGCCACGATCGTCAGGCCGGGGAAGAGCCACATTCGGACGACGAGCCGGTCCGGGGCCTCGCGCTCGGTCCGCCTGCGCAGGATCAGCTGGGAGACGGCGATGAAGATCCAGACGACCAGGATCACGGCGCCGATCATGTTGAGGAGCCAGGGGAAGACGTCCTCGGGGCGCCAGTAGCTGAGCAGCACGCACAGGAAGCCGAAGACGGACGAGGCGAGCACGGCGTTGCGCGGGACGCCCGAGGAGATCCGGCCCAGCACCTTCGGGCCCTGGCCGCGGGCGACCAGGGAGCAGGCCATGCGCGAGGAGCCGTAGATGTTCGCGTTCATGGCGGAGAGCAGGGCGACCAGGATGACCACGTTCATGATCTCCGCGGCGCCGCTGATGCCGAGGTGGTCGAGCATCGCGTAGAAGGGGCCGACCTCGGCGACCGTGGGGTCGTCCCACGGCACGAGGGTCACGATGACCGCCATCGAACCGATGTAGAAGACCGCGATGCGCCACATCGCCGTACGCACCGCCTTGGCGACGCCCCGCACCGGGTTCTCGGACTCGGCGGCGGCGATGGTGACGGTCTCCAGGCCGCCGTACGCGAAGACGGAGGCGAGCAGGCCGATGATGAGGCCCTCCGAGCCGTGCGGCATGAAGCCGCCGTCCCCGGTGAGGTTCGAGGTGCCGGGGGAGTCCGTGCCGGGCAGCACGCCCAGGATCGCGAGGACGCCCAGCACGAGGAAGAGCGTGATCGCGATGACCTTGAGCGCGGCGAACCAGAACTCGAACTCGCCGAAGTTCTTCACGGCCGCGAGGTTCGTGCCGAGGAAGATCACCATGAACAGGGCGACCCAGGCCCACTCCGGCGTACCCGGCAGCCAGCCCGTGACGATCTGTGCCGCGCCGATGCCCTCCAGCCCGACGGCGACGCAGAGCAGCACCCAGAAGGACCAGCCGGCGGTGAAGCCCGCCCACGGCCCGATCGCCCGTTCCGCGTGGACGGAGAAGGAACCGGACGCGGGATTGGCCGCGGACATCTCGCCGAGCATCCGCATCACGAACATGACCAGCAGTCCGGAGATGCCGTACGCGATGACGATCGAGGGACCGGCCGCGGCGATGCCGGCGCCCGACCCGACGAAGAGCCCGGCCCCGATCACACCGCCCAGGGCGATCATCGACAGATGGCGCTGCTTGAGGCCGTGGGTGAGCGCGGAGTCGGCGATGGGGGCGGCGTCCGTGGGGGGCGGCGCGGAGGTCCGGGACATGGACAGGCTCTGTTCACTGGTCGGGACAGGGGACGGCCCACAGTCTGGCCACGAGCCCCGACCACGGGGAACCGTTGTCCGCTATACGGTCACCGGGCTCACACAAGGTGTGCACCCGCCTACACCTTCGTCCGCAGCTCCCGTACCCCCGCCACGAGCAGCACCAGGGCGGTGGCCCCCGCAGACCACAGCACCTGGGGGCGCGCCGCGTCATCGGTGAGCATCAGCAGCAGGACGGCCAGCAGGCCGGCCAGGGTCACCCACGTCAGATAGGGGAAGCACCACATCCGCAGCGTCAGGGCGCCCGGCGCCTCCCGTTCGAGCCGACGCCGCAGCCGCAGCTGCGAGGCGGCGATCAGGCCCCAGACGAACAGCAGGACCGCCCCGACGGAGTTGAGCATGTAGAGGAAGACGGTGTCGGGCCATTCGAGATTGAGCAGTACGGAGACGAAGCCGAAGGCCACCGACGCCAGCACCGCCCGGCGGGGCACCCCGCCGCCCTGCCCGCCGGACACCTTCAGCAGCCCGCGCGGCGCCTCGCCGCGCTCGGCCAGCGAGAAGATCATCCGGGACGAGCCGTACAGGTTGGCGTTGAGCGCCGAGAGCAGCGCGACGAACACCACGATGTTCATGACCTGTCCGGCCGACGGCACCCCGAGGGAGTCCAGGACCTTCACATACGGGCTGAGCCCCGCCTGCTGCGCGGTCCACGGCAGCACGGTCACGATCACCAGCATCGAACCGACGTAGAAGAAGAGGATGCGCACCACCGCACTGCGCACCGCACGCCCCACGGCGCGCGCCGGATCGTCGGTCTCGGCCGCCGCGATCGTCACGACCTCCAGGCCGCCGAAGGCGAACACCACCGTCAGTACGCCGGAGACCACGCCGTCCCAGCCGTTCGGCAGGAAACCGCCCTGGCCGGTGAGGTTGGCCAGGCCCACCGGGTCCGTGTCCGGGAGGACGCCGAGGACGGCCAGCAGGCCGAGGACCAGGAAGGCCACGATCGCGGCCACCTTCAGGGCGGCGAACCAGAACTCGAACTCACCGAAGTTCTTCACCGCCGTCAGATTGGCCACGGTGAACACCACCATGAACAGCAGCACCCAGAGCCACTGGTCCATCGCGGGCACCCAGGCGTGGGCGATCTGCGCGGCCGCCGTCGCCTCCACGGCGAGCACCACCACCAGCATGAACCAGTAGAGCCAGCCCACACTGAAGCCGGCCCAGCGGCCCAGCGCGCGCTCCGCGTGGACGGAGAAGGAACCCGACGCGGGCATCGCGGCCGACATCTCGCCGAGCATCCGCATCACCAGCATCGCCAGCGCGCCCGCGATCAGGTACGAGACGACGACGGCGGGCCCGGCGACGGCGATCCCGGCGCCCGAACCGACGAATAGACCGGCGCCGATCACCCCGCCCAGACCGAGCATCGTCAGATGCCGTTGCTTCAGACCGTGGGCCAGGGGCTCGGACCGTACGGGGGAGTGCGTGGGGGGCGCGTCGTGCATGAGCTGCGGATCACTCTCGGATCATTTATGGGGAACCTACAGTCTCACGGGCCAGCGCTCCTTCCTGAACGGAGTACCGGGCACACCCCCACCTCCGTGACCAGCATCACGCCGAGGGGTCATTGCGTCCCTCTCTTTGTGTGAACCCGACTAACTCCCCAACCGCCGCTTTGTGGGCGGCTGATGGTGATCCGGGGATGTGCCGTCGGCTAACGTCGCCTCCAGTCCTGCCTGCCCACCTCACCCGCGGAGTCCCGATGAGCACTGCTGCCGCCCCCGTCCGTTCCGGAGCGGTCCTCGCCGACCTGCTGCCCGCAGCCCGGCACCGCTACGCCGTGGACACGGCGCTGGTCGTCGGTGGCGCCGCCCTCACCGGCATCGCGGCCCAGATCGCCGTGCCCGTCCCCGGCTCCCCGGTCCCCGTCACCGGCCAGACCTTCGCCGCACTGCTCATCGGCACCGCGCTCGGCGCCCGCCGCGGCTTCCTCTCCCTCGCCCTGTACGCGGTCGTCGGCATGGCCGGCATGCCGTGGTTCTCCGAGGGCACCTCGGGACCGGGCGGAGCGTCCTTCGGCTACGTCCTCGGCATGCTGCTGGCCGCCACGGTCGTCGGCGGCCTGGCCCGCCGGGGCGGTGACCGGTCCGTCCTGCGCACCGCGGGCACGATGGCGGCCGGCTCCCTGGTCATCTACGCGGTCGGCGTGCCCTACCTGGCGCTCTCCACCGGCATGTCGATGAGCGCCGCGGTCGCGGCCGGCCTCGTGCCGTTCCTGATCGGCGACGCGCTCAAGGCCGCGCTGGCCATGGGCGCGCTGCCCGCCTCCTGGAAGCTCATCGGGCGCCGCGGCTGAGCCGAAAGGCCTGGTACGCACCACCGAAGAGGCTCGCCGGGTCGTATCGCGACACCAGACCGGCGAGCCTCTCGCGTGTCCGGGGTCCGTGCACACCCTCGTACGTCTCCGCGCGGTCCCCGCCGCCGAAGGCGAAGTTGAGCGCGCGGCCCAGGGCGTACGGCGCCGTCTCCTGGGCCACCCGCGCGTACAGGGCCCGTACCGCCTCCACGTCCGTACCGTCCAGCGGTGACAGCAGCCGAAGCAGGAAACCCGCGTCCCGGTGGGGCACCGCGCTGTCCTGGGCGGGCCGTGCGGCCAGGGCGCCGCCCAGGTGGTTGAGCTGGACCACCGTCATCATCGGGGCACCGGGCCCCGTCAGCTCCAGCACCCGCGCCGCGGCCCCGGCGTCCAGGTCACGGAGCATCAGGCCCTCACCGTGATAGGCGTGCGGGAACGGCGGATCGCTGTGGATGGTGTGGCTCTCCGTGTACGGCATCTCCCGCAGCGAGTCGGAGAGCGCCGGCCCGGCCGCCCGCAGCGGCGCCACCAGGGCCTCGCCGTCCGCCGCCGTGCCGGTGTACGCGACCCGCACCGAGACCACGTACCGCCCCCGCAGAGCTTCCGGAAGCTGCGGCACGTCGGGGTAGCGCAGCGCCGCCAGCGAGGAGGTGCAGGTCTCCGGCACGGTCCGCGTCCACTCCAGGTAGCGCCGCGGCACATCCGGGGCCGCGTCCCCGTCGAAGGCCAGCGAGCCGCCGTACAGCCGGTCCACCGCCACCAGGCCGATCTCCAGCCCCGTCACGACGCCCAGCCGGTGCCCGCCGCCCCGCAGTCCCCAGAAGAGGTCCGGCTCGGTGTCCGGGGTGACATGGCGCCCCACACCGTCGGCGGTCACCACGTCGAGCGAGCGGACATGGTCGGCGGCGTAGCCGAACTCCCGGGCGAGGATGCCCAGCCCGCCGCCCAGCGTGTACGAGACCGCGCCCACACCCGGCGAGGAGCCGTTCAGCGGGGCGAGCCCGTGCGGGGCGGCAGCGGCGACGACCGCGCCCCAGGTGGCGCCCGCCCCGATCCGCGCGGTGCGGCGCTCCGGATCGACCTCCACGCCGTCCATCCGGCGGGTACGGATCAGCATCCCGCCCCTGACCGGACCCGGCAGTCCGTGCCCGGTCGCGTGGACGGCGACGGGCAGGCCGCGGGCGGCGGCGTCGCGCACCGCGGCCAGCACACCGGCGGCGTCCGAAGCCTCCACCAGGAGATCGGGGCGGATGGGGCAGGCGGTCTGGAAACTCTCGATCGCGGGGGTCGCGGTCATGAGGAAGGCTCTCCGTTCGCTCGCGGGGATCGCGTGGCGAGGGAGAGCCTCCCGGGTATACCTGACATCCGCCGTCAGGTATGCGCGCCGATCACTCGACCGGCGCCGCCGCCTTCCGGCTGCGGGCGTCGCGCACCAGCGAGACGGCCACCACCAGCGCCGCGACCAGCAGCGAGAGCAGCACCTGCTCGCGCCCGGCGTCGTCGGTCAGCATGTAGACCAGGACGAAGGAGATCATTGCGATGGTCGCCCAGGTCAGATACGGGAAGAGCCACATCCGTACGACGAGCTTCTCGGGCGACTCGCGCAGGATGATGCCGCGCATCCGCAGCTGGGTGAAGCAGATCACCAGCCACACGAACAGGGCGACCGCACCGGAGGAGTTCAGCAGGAAGGCGAAGACCGTGTCGGGCCACTGGTAGTTGAAGAACACCGCGACGAAGCCGAACACCACGGACGACAGGATCGCCGCCTGCGGCACGCCCCGCTTGTTCACCCTGGCGAACGCCTTGGGCGCGTCCCCCCGCTGTCCCAGCGAGAAGGCCATGCGCGAGGCCGTGTAGAGGCCGGAGTTGAGGCAGGAGAGCACGGCCGTCAGCACGATGACGTCCATGACCTGGCCGGCGTGCGGTATGCCGATGACGTTGAGCGCGGCGACGTACGAACCGTCCTCGACGATCGAGGGGTCGTTCCACGGCAGCAGCGTGAGGACCACGAAGATCGAGCCCAGGTAGAAGATCGCGATACGCCAGATCACGCTGTTGGTGGCCTTGGAGACGGCGCGCCGCGGGTCCTCGGACTCACCGGCCGCCAGCGTCACGATCTCGCTGCCCATGAAGGAGAAGACGACCATCAGCACGCCCGTGAGGATGGCCCCCGGCCCTTCGGGGAAGAACCCGCCGGTGTCCGTGAGGTGGGCGAGACCCGAGCCCGCGTGGTCCGAGCCGGGCAGGATGCCGAAGACGGCGAGCAGGCCGACGACGACGAACGCGCCGATCGCCACGACCTTGATCCCGGCGAACCAGAACTCGAACTCGCCGTACGAGCCGACGGAGACCAGGTTGGTGGCCGTCAGCACCACCATGACGATCAGGGCCCACGCCCACTGCGGCACGCCGGGGACCCAGCTCTCCAGGATCTTGGCACCCGCCGTGGCCTCGACGGCGAGCACCACGACCCAGAAGAACCAGTACAGCCAGCCGATGGAGAAGCCGGCCCAGCGGCCCAGGGCCTGGTCGGCGTAGGCGGAGAAGGAACCCGAGCTCGGCCGGGCGACGGCCATCTCGCCGAGCATTCGCATGACGAAGACGACCATCAGGCCGACCAGCGCGTACGACAGGAGGATGGCCGGCCCCGCGGCGGCGATGCCCGCTCCGGAGCCGACGAAGAGGCCCGCTCCGATCACGCCGCCGATGGCGATCATCGAGAGGTGACGGTTCTTGAGGCCGGCCTGGAGCCCGTCCGGGGATCCTGGCTTACCCGGCTCGCCGGGCTGTTGGCCCGGTCCGGCCAGAGTCGTCTGCGACGTCATGGATCGAATCCTTACGTTTTCTGATCACGTGTGTCGGGTGCTGCCTTCGGCGGGGGTGATGCGAAGACGAGGCCACGCATTCAAGCCCGGCCGGCCCCGAAATCGGAACCCCCTAGTCCGTTTCCTTGACCCGATCGTTGCCCGTGTGGTTCTGCGCACAGCCCCGGCCCGAACCGGACCCGTCGAAAGCCCGGTGGGTCCCGACCCCGCTGACGATTACCCCGCCCCGTCCGTGCCACACTTCGCTCCATGCGCGTGTACCTCGGCTCCGACCATGCCGGCTTCGAACTGAAGAACCACCTCGTCGAGTGGCTCACGGCCCACGGCCACGAGGCCGTCGACTGCGGTCCTCACATCTACGACGCCCAGGACGACTACCCGCCGTTCTGCCTCCGTGCCGCCGAGCGGACGGCCGCGGACAAGGACAGCCTCGGGATCGTCATCGGCGGCTCCGGCAACGGCGAGCAGATCGCCGCGAACAAGGTCAAGGGCGTACGCGCCGCGCTCGCCTGGAGCGAGCAGACCGCCGCGCTCGGCCGTGAGCACAACGACGCCAACGTCGTGGCCATCGGCGGCCGGATGCACACGGTGGAGGAGTCCACCAAGTTCGTCGAGATCTTCCTGGCCACGCCGTACTCCGGCGAGGAGCGCCACACCCGTCGCATCGAGATGCTCTCGGCCTACGAGAACACCGGCGAGCTCCCCCCGATCCCGGCCCACCACCCGCAGCAGGGCTGACCGGCCCCACACCCGCTTTCCCTGTGCCGCCGGGTCCTCGCCCGGCGGCACAGGCGCGTCACCAGGAGAACACCGTGCCCGAGGGGCATACGATCCACCGCCTCGCCGCGGACCACCACGAGCGCTTCGCGGGCCGCCCGGTGCGCGTGAGCAGCCCGCAGGGCAAGTTCTCCGACAGCGCGGCCCTGCTGGACGGCCGGACCCTCACCGGCGTCGACGCGCACGGCAAGCACCTCTTCCTAGGCTTCGAGGGGCCGGTCTGGGTCCACGTCCACCTCGGCCTCTTCGGCAAGCTCGGCTTCGGGACGACTCCGGCCCCGCCGCCCACCGACACCGTCCGGATGCGCCTGCTCGACGACGATCATTACGCGGATCTGCGGGGCCCCACCACGTGCGCCCTGATCACGGACCCCGAGAAGCGCGCGATACACGACCGGCTGGGCCCGGACCCCCTGCGCGCCGACGAGGACGGCGAGCGTGCCTGGCAACGGATCTCCCGCAGCCGCGTCACGGTCGCCGCCCTGCTCATGGACCAGAAGGTCGTCGCCGGCGTCGGCAACGTCTACCGCGCGGAAGTCCTCTTCCGGCACGGAATCGACCCGTACCGCCCGGGGAAGGACCTCACACGGGGCGAGTGGGACGCGGTCTGGGCCGACCTCGGCGCCCTGATGCGCGAGGGCGTACGGAACAACCGCATCGACACCGTCCGCCCCGAGCACCTGCCGGAGGCCATGGGCAGGCCCCCGCGGGTCGACGACCACGGCGGCGAGGTGTACGTCTACCGGCGGGCCAGGCAGGCCTGTCACATCTGCGGGACCGGGATCCGCACGGCGGACCTGGCGGCCCGCAACCTCTTCTGGTGCCCGGCCTGCCAGCCGCCCATACCGGGCCGGTAGGCAGGCCGGAGACCGTACGGGCTCAGAATCCGTGCGGGCACCACGGCTGCACGTCCGAGGAGAACGCCAGGGCGGTCTCCGCCAGAGCGCCCGCCCGCAGCTCCCGCACCTGTCCGGCCGCCGCGAGCGTCGTCAGTGACACGCCGCCCAGATAGGCGGCACCCAACTGGTTGACGGAAAGGGCCAGTTCGGGCTCGTCGTCCGTCCGCCGGCAGGTGGCCGCGCCCTTGGCGTCGGCGGTCAGGCGCCAACGCCCCGCGTTCCACGGGCAGAAGGCGTCCTCCACCTCCAGCACCACGTCGGCGGGGGCCCGGTAGCGCCGGGCCTCCAGTGCCGCACCCAGCTCGACCAGCCGCACGTACAGACCGTCCCGCTGCCGCACCTCGCAGCGCCGGACGTCGGAGACCAGCCGGAGCACGGCGTCGTCCGCGGGCCGGTTGTGGCACTCGACGACGGTCATCAGGTCGATCCCGAAGAGGTAGCGCCACAACGCCGCGTAGGAGGCGGGGTCCAGCGCCGCCAGGTCACGCACCGCCACGGTGCCCCGAGGGCCGGCGTCGTCCCAGGCGGGCCGCAGATGGAAGGTCACGTACCCCGTGACCTCGCCGTCCCGCTCCGCGAGCACGCACTGCAGCGGGGAGCCGCCGCCCCGGCCGCTCTCCGGGTCGTTGACGGGCACCCGCTCCCAGCCGGGCCGGCGCAGCGGAGTGCCGGGACGGCCCGCCGCCAGCTGCGCGTACACCGCCTCGCAGGCGTCGAGAGCCTGCGCCGGTGACGACCGGCGCACCCGCACCCCGTCCGTACCCGGGGGAAGCGTCAGGGAGGCCCGGGAGGTGTCGATCCGCAGTTTCGTCTCGGTCGTGGCCGCGCTGTAGCCGAACCGGCCGTAGATGCCGGGCTCCGACGCCAGCAGCACCGCGAGCGGCTCGCCCCACGAGCGGACGTCGTCCAGCTGGCGCCGCATCATGGCCGTCAGCAGCCCCTGCCTGCGGTGGGTCGAGGAGACGCTCACCGCCGTGACCCCGGCGGTCGGCACCGCGGCCCCGCCGGGCACGGTCAGCCGGAAGCTGTACGAACCGGCCGTGCCCACGCAGTCCGCGCCGTCCCAGTGGGCGAGCGCGCGCTGGGGCTCGGCGAGGGCGGCGTACATCTCGCGGCTCTCGGGGGAGAAGGCAACCCCTCCGAAAGCCAAGTCGAGACAGCCGAACCAGGCATCCGATTCCCCTGGCGACAACACCCTCAGTTCCGTAGTCATGACCCCTGCTTACCAGGGCGGCGAGGCCTGAGCGAACCAGTTTCGAACACATTGTCACCGGGTCCCCCTGCACCGGAGGCCGTCGGGTGGATAAGGTCCCGGCAATGGCCCGTCGCAGAGGAGCAGACACCTACCCCGCCCGGTGGCGAAGATCAGCGCACCGGGCGCGCATCGCGCTGCGCAGGTCCGGAGTCGACTACTTCCGCGGGGACGGCTCCGACTGGATAGCCCTGGCCGGTCTGCTGATCATCATCCCGGTGATCACCTGCGTCACGCTGATCAACCCGGTCTGGTGCTCACCGACCGCCCTGGCCCTGCCGATCGTCGCGGGCGGTCTGCTGCTTCGGCCGGCCAGCCTGCTGAGTCTCTACGCGACCGCCGCCGCGGCCCTGATCGTGGAGTCCGTCGCCCTCGGCCCCTACGCGGAAGGGCCCGCCCGGGTCACTCCGGGCACCGTCCTGACCGTCGCGGCCTGCGGCTTCTTCGGGCTCGTCCTCGCCCAGTTCCGGGCCAGGGTCGGGGTGCCGTGGCGGCGCGGCGGCACGATGCTCTTCGACCTGCGCGAACGGATCAGGGTCCAGAGCGCCCTGCCGCGGCTCCCCGACGGCTGGCACCGCGAGATGGCACTCCGCCCGGCGGGCGGCCAGTCCTTCTCCGGTGACTTCGTCGTCGCCGCCCGTACCAACGGCGGCCGCACCCTGGAGGTCGTGCTGACCGATGTCTCCGGCAAGGGTATGGACGCGGGTTCCCGCGCCCTGCTGCTCTCGGGAGCCTTCGGCGGCCTCCTCGGCTCCCTGCCGCCGCACGGTTTCCTCCCCGCCGCCAACGGCTATCTGCTGCGCCAGGACTGGGACGAGGGCTTCGCCACCTCCATCCATCTCGTCCTGGACCTGGACTCCGGCGACTACGAACTCCTCTCGGCCGGTCACCCCCCGGCGCTGCAGCTGCACGCGGGCAGCGGCCGGTGGGAGGAGATGGCCGCCGAGGGACCACTGCTCGGGGTGTACGACGGTGCGCAGTTCGACGCGGTGAAGGGCTCGCTGGCGCCCGGGGACGTCCTGATGCTCTTCACGGACGGCCTGGTGGAGGCGTCCGACCGGGACATCGCCGAGGGCATCGACCGGCTGACCGGCGAGGCCGACCGCTACGTCGCCACGGGCTTCGAGGGCGCGGCCTGGCACCTGATCGAGGCCTGCGCGAAGGACGTCAACGACGACCGCGCGCTCCTCCTGCTGTCTCGCCGGGGCTGAATCCGGCCGAACCGGTCGAAACCGTACAGGTGTCAAGTTGAAGCGTCCGCCGTCACTCGAACGTGAAGTCCTCCCGGGTGCGGGGGCGTGGCCCCGCGCACCCGGGCGTCCGCACGTCAGACCGGTACCGCCTCTTTCTCGGCCTCCTGGTCCCGCGCACGTCCTCCGGGAAGGATCCGGGCGAGCCAGTGCGAACGGCCGGCCGCCAGGGGCGACAGGACCGCGAGAAGGAGCACGTATCCGGCGATGAAGGGGGAGAGCCGTTCGTCCAGGCCCGCGCCCGCCGCCATCGTGGCGAGGATCAGCGCGAACTCACCCCGCGCCAGCAGGGTGGTGGAGATGTTCGCCGTGGCCTTCGGGCCGAAGGCGTAGATCTTCGCCGTCGCCATCCCCGCGAAGACGTTCATCGCCACGGTCACGGCGACGGCGGCCAGGACCGGCCACACCACGCTCGGCAGATCGCCGGGGTTGATGGACAGCCCGAAGGCGAAGAAGAAGATCGCTCCGAACGCGTCGCGCAGCGGGTGCACCAGCTTCAGGATGCGGGGGCCCGAGGTGGTGCTGCCCAGCATCAGGCCGACCATGAACGCGCCGATCGCGTCGGCCACCCCGAACCACTCGGAGATCCCGGCGACGAAGACGGCGACACCGAGGAAGGAGATGACGAGGAGTTCGTCGTCCCTCGTGTTCATCAGCTTGCCGATGAGCTTCGTGCCGAACCGGGCCACCAGCGCGAGCAGCAGCAGGAAACCGAACGCCTTGCCGCCGTCGAGCACCGCCGCGCCGAGACTGTCGGCGCCGGACAGGATCGGCTGAAGTGCGGCCAGGTAGAGGGCGAGGAAGACGTCCTCGACGACGATGATGCCGAGGATCGGCCGCGTCTCCGGACTGCCGATCCGTCCGAGGTCCACCAGGACCTTCGTGACGATGGCCGAGGAGGAGATGCCGAGCACGCCCGCGAGGACCAGCGCCTCCGAGGTGCCCCAGCCCAGCGCGAAGCCGAAACCGAGTCCCGCGCCGACGTTCAGGGCGAGATAGGTGCCGCCGGCGAGCGCCATCTTGCGCCCGCCCTTCTTCAGGTCGTCCAGGTGGAATTCGAGGCCTAGGTAGAAGAGCAGCAGCACGAGACCGAGCGCGGAGAGCATCTCCAGGTCGTGCGGGTCGTCGAGAAGGACGACCCCGGGGGTGTGCGGGCCGAGGAGGATCCCGGCGAGGATGAACAGGGGGATGGTCGGCAGTCCGATGCGGCCGCCGACGCGGGCGAGGACGGCGGCGGCGAGGAACGCGCCCCCCATGGCGATGAGCGTGTCTGCGTGTCCGATGAGCCCGTCTCCTTCGTTCGGTCAAGAGTGCGTCAAGGAATCGTCAGTAATTAGTTTACCGAACGATTTGGAGTGCCTCGAAGAGCTCTTCAGGGCGGACCGGTGCCCGACGTACAGTCGGCCCATGCCGATCCCGTATCTGACCCTGCCCCAGGTGGAAGCGATCGCCCGCGAGGCCCATCGCACGCAGACCGACAAGGCGGGGCGCCCGTACGCGGAGCATCTGGCCGCGGTGGCGGAGGGGGTACGGATCCGGGGCGGCAGCGAGGAGCAGATCGCCGCCGCGTGGCTGCACGACGCGGTCGAGGACGGCGCGCTCTCCCGGCAGTGGCTGGACGAGGCCCCGCTTCACAGGCGGGTAAAAGAAATGGTCCTCGCCGTCACCAAGCGGGACGGCGAGGACCTCTTCGCGTACACCGGGCGGATTCTCGCCACACCCGGAGCGCTGCTGATCAAGGAGTCGGATCTGGCGCACAACGCTGACCCGGACCGGCTTGCGGTCCTGTCGCCGACGACCCGTACCCGGCTGAGCGAGAAATATGCGCAGGTGCGCGGCCTGTTGGGGTTGCCGGGGGGTGTCACCCCCGCCGAACAGCGGGATCCGGCCAACCCGGCGGCCGGCTGATGCGACGACGGGACCGGCCCCCGGCGCAGGGGGCCGATCCGGACAGGCTCAGCGCTTTGCGGGGTTCTTGCGGAAGGCCCAGTTCATGTCCGGCTCGGTCGCGAAGCGGAGCGCGCGCCGGACCGGCGGGGTGCACAACAGGGTCACGGCCGCGGCGGCGACCAGCGAGATGAGGACGAGCCCCACGGGCCCCGAGAGCCACTCGTAGCGGTCGAACAGGCCGTAGTAGCCGGCGCCCTTGATCAGGAAGCCGTGCAGCAGGTAGCCGCAGATCGTCCCGGCGCCCAGCACGGTGAACCACATGTGGCGGCGCGGCACCAGGGCGAGGAACGCGATGGTGAGCAACAGCGCGCAGCCGAACATCGCCAGGGTCATCACGGGCCCCGCCCACCACTGGAAGTCCAGCTCCTGGGCGCTGTCGCTGCGGTAGAACCAGCCGAGCCGCATGTCCGGCGCGATCCAGTAGGCGAAGGCCAGGGTCACGGCGAACAGGGGGACGGCCAGCATCCGTACCTCGCGGCGCCGGATCAGCTGGAAGTGCTCCGGCTTCATCAGCAGGCCGAGCACGAAGAACGGCAGGAGCTGGCAGACGCGCTGCAGGTCCAGGTCGTCGCCGATGCCCGGGGAGATGGAGGCGAGCGCCGCGATCAGCAGGGCGACCGGGAGCGGGTGGCGCAGCGACTGCCAGATCGGCGTGGTCACCCGCCAGATGAACAGGGCGATCAGGAACCAGGTGAGGAACAACGGGTCGAGCAGGGTGATGGGCGAATCACCCTCGCCGCCCGCGTAGCGCTTGAAGAGCGAATAGGCGGTCTCGAAGAGCACATAAGGCACCGCGACGCCGGTGACGAGCCGCTTCACCTTGGGTGCGCTCATGTTGAACGACCGCGAGAAGTATCCGGAGACGAGGATGAACGCCGGCATGTGGAACGTGTACACGACCATGTACAGCGCCCGTGTCGCGCGGCTCCCCTCCATCACCGGCTCCCACGAGTGGGCCACGGCGACGAGCACGATCGCGAGGTACTTCACATTGTCGAAGTACGCGTCACGGCTCTTGGCCGGTGCGGGTGCCTCCACGGGGGCGGGAGCTGTCCGAACGGCGGGGGAGGGCGTCCCCGGGGCCGTCAGGATCTGCTCGTGTCTCGGCTCCGTCTCCCGGCTCTCCGGGGTGATCGGGGCCCTCTGAATTTCGCTCGGAGCTTTGGACATCTCATGCACCTTAGACCCGCCGATCGGTATGCGTAAAACCCCTGAGAAATATCGCGTGTTCCCCGCCTTTCGAATGCGAAACCACCGGCAACCGCCCGTTACGTGATGATTCATCCGGCTTAAATGGTGCATATCGGCGGCTGGTTGGCGAGAGTGAATTACGTCGCACGAGCTCCTGGCAAAAGCCTGTGAATGAAGTGTGGGGATATGGCAACGATCACAACGGCCGGTATTCGAACTGCTCTGCGCACAGCGGACGCACAGCTTCTCGGCGCGTCCCCGCCCTGCGCCCCGGAGTGCGCCGCGTGCGCCGGATCGCGTCAGGGTGCTCCCGGTTGCACGCGGGCGCGAGGATGGCGCGATCTGGTCATTTCTCTTCATCACCCGGCAGCAGCCACAGGGGAGTTGGTGGCACGATGGTCGCGACGGAGGTGTGCTGGCCGCACGCCGCCGGGCCGGCAAGGCGGACCGACCAAGGGTGTGATCAGTCGTGGCCATTTCACTGTCTGTGGTGCTTCTGCTGGGGATCGTCCTGGTGGTGTTCATCCGTGGCGGATCCATCAAGGGGGGGCCGGCGGTCGTCGCCGTGCTCTTCGGCTTCTTCCTGGCCTCGACGGGCATGGCGCCGTCGATCAACAGATTCATGAACTCGATAGCCGACACGATCAACCAGATCAGCTTCTGACGCCCGCGCGCGATTCCGGCGCGGGCGTGCGCGAGTCCGTCCCGGCGGCGCACCCGCGCGGGCGCACCGCGACGCACAGGGGCTCCCGCCGACCGAAGGGACAGACATGCCCGCCTACGCCATAGCCCACCTGCGAGAGGCCGCGCCGCACCCGGAGATCGCCGAGTACATCGAACGGATCCCCGCCACCTTCGAGGGGTACGGCGGGCGCTTCCTCGTGCACGCGACGCCGCACGAGACGAGGGAGGGCGACTGGCCCGGGCACGTCGTGGTGATCGGATTCCCCGGGATCGCCGAGGCCCGTGCCTGGTGGGACTCGCCCGCGTACCAGGAGATCGCGCCGCTGCGCTCACGGCACATCGAGGGCGACATCATCCTGGTCGACGGCGTTCCCGAGGGCTACGACCCGGCACCCGCCGCGAAGGCGATGCGCGAGGCACTGCCCGGCGGGTAGCGCCCGACCGAGAAGGGCCGGCCCGGAGGATCTCTCCTCCGGGCCGGCCCTTTCGCATGGAGCGGGCGACGGGAATCGAACCCGCGTAGCTAGTTTGGAAGACTAGGGCTCTACCATTGAGCTACGCCCGCAAGCACCGCGACGCCGGTCCGGAAGGTCCGGCGGAAGTCGGTACGGGAAGCATCGTAGCGGGTCGGGGAAGGTGCGCGCACACCCGTATCGGCATGCCCCCCGTGACGCACCCGGGGGTGACTGCGCGAAGCGGCCTGCGCGGTGTCCTTCTGCATGTACCCTACGTGTCGCACCGACGGGGTGTGGCGCAGCTTGGTAGCGCGTCCGCTTTGGGAGCGGAAGGTCGTCGGTTCGAATCCGGCCACCCCGACCACCAGCAAGATCGCATTGTGGGAGTCCTCCCGCTTGCCGTTACTATGCAAATTGCGTGCCCGTGTGTCTGATGTACCGGGCTCGATCCGCGAAGCCGCCTCTCGGCGGCCCAGCAGAACCCCAAGAAGTCAGCCACCAAGGAGACCGAACCGTGAAGAGCGCCGTGGAGACCCTGAACCCGACTCGGGTTCGGCTCAGCATCGAGGTGCCCTTCGAGGAGCTCAAGGACAGCCTCGACGCGGCGTACAAGAAGATCAACCAGCAGGTCACGGTGAAGGGCTTCCGTAAGGGCAAGATCCCCAACCGCGTCATCGACCAGCGGTTCGGCCGTGGTGCTGTGCTGGAGGAGGCCGTCAACGACGCCCTTCCGAAGTTCTACACCGAGGCTGTCAACGAGGGTGAGCTCAACGTTCTGGGCCAGCCCGAGGTTGACATCACCGAACTCAAGGATGGCGAGCTGCTGGCCTTCACCGCCGAGGTGGATGTCCGTCCCGAGATCGAGATCCCGGACTACTCCGGCATCGAGGTCACCGTGGACGCACTCGAAGTCAGCGACGAGGACGTCGACAAGGCCGTGGAGCAGCTCCGTGAGCGCTTCGCCTCGACCAACCCGGTCGAGCGCGCCGCGGCCGAGGGCGACGTCGTCACGATCGACCTCGAGGCCAAGGTCGACGGAGAGGTCCTGGAGGACGGCGTGGCCGCCGGTGTCTCGTACACCATCGGCTCCGGCGAGCTCCTCGAAGGCATCGACGAGGCCGTGACCGGCCTGGAGGCCGGTGGCGAGGCCACCTTCACCTCCGAGCTGAAGGGCGGCTCCGCCGAGGGCAAGGAAGCGGAGGTCACCGTCAAGGTCACCGCCGTCGCCTCGCGCGAACTGCCCGAGCTGGACGACGACTTCGCGCAGATGGCGAGCGAGTTCGACACGCTCGCCGAGCTCCGCGAGGACAGCCGCAAGCGCCTCGAGAGCACCAAGCAGTACGACCAGGCCACCCAGGCCCAGGAGCGCGTCCTCGAGGAGCTGCTGAAGCTGGCCGAGGTCCCGATCCCCGAGAAGCTTCTCGCGGACGAGGTCCAGACCCGCAAGCACAACCTCGAGCACCACCAGCTGGGCCAGATGGGTCTCGACCTGGAGAAGTACCTCGAGATCCAGGGCAAGACCCTGGAGGAGTTCGAGAACGAGACCTCCGAGCAGGCCGTCAAGGGCATCAAGACCCAGTTCATCCTTGACGAGCTCGTCAACAAGGAGAAGCTGAACGTCAACCAGGAGGAGCTCACCGAGCACCTCATGCGGCGCGCGCAGTCCTCCGGCATGAGCCCCGACCAGTTCGCCCAGGCCGTCGTCGAAGGCGGCCAGGTGCCGATGCTCGTCGGCGAGGTCGCCCGCGGCAAGGCGCTGGCCGTCGTGGTCGAGGCCGCCAAGGTCGTCGACACCAACGGTGAGGTCGTCGAGCTCGAGGACGAAGAGGACGCGGCGGACGAGGCCACCGAGACGGTCGAGGCCGCCGAGGAGACCACCGAGCCGGCCGACGGGAAGAAGGACGAGAAGAACGAGGCCTGAGCCCCGCTCCGCTCGTTGATCTGATCCGCACGACGGGCCCCGGACGAATCAGTCCGGGGCCCGTCGCCGTATCGGCCCGCGCCCGGCGGAACCGCCCTGGAACCCTTGTGCGGACTGCTTACCTTGCGCTCCCAGCGAACAGTTGGGGAAGCGGGATGGCGTTGTCCCACCTGCGCGTTAGGGTCCATGAAGAGGAAGGGTCGGGTAGTCCCGGCCCACCCGGTACGAAGACGCTGAGACGGCCGGAGCCGTCAGAGACGAGCAGGTGGATACGTGACGAATCTGATGCCCTACGCCGCCGGAGAGCCGTCCCTCGGTGGAGGCCTCGGTGACCAGGTCTACAGCCGACTGCTCGGCGAGCGCATCATCTTCCTCGGTCAGCAGGTCGACGATGACATCGCCAACAAGATCACCGCACAGCTTCTGCTCCTTGCCGCGGAACCCGACAAGGACATCTACCTCTACATCAACAGCCCCGGCGGTTCGGTGACGGCCGGCATGGCGGTCTACGACACCATGCAGTACATCCCGAACGACGTGGTCACCATCGGTATGGGCATGGCGGCCTCCATGGGCCAGTTCCTGCTCACCGGCGGCACGGCGGGCAAGCGCTTCGCGCTCCCGAACACCGACATCCTCATGCACCAGGGTTCGGCCGGCATCGGCGGTACGGCCTCGGACATCAAGATTCAGGCGCAGTACCTGCTCCGTACGAAGACGCGGATGGCCGAGATCACCGCGCACCACTCCGGTCAGACCGTGGAGACGATCATCCGCGACGGCGACCGCGACCGCTGGTACACCGCCGAGGAGGCCAAGGACTACGGCCTCATCGACGAGATCATCTCGGTCGCGTCGGGCATCCCGGGCGGCGGCGGCACCGGAGCCTGATCCGGGCGTGCACCACCCCGCACCCTCTCGTACGCCGAGACCTCCAGCCCACAGATACGCCACCAGGATGGTGAACACCCACATGAACAACTTCTCCGGCGCCTCCGCGAGCGGCCTCTACACCGGCCCGCAGGTGGACAACCGCTACGTCGTCCCGCGCTTCGTGGAGCGCACCTCGCAGGGTGTGCGTGAGTACGACCCGTACGCGAAGCTCTTCGAGGAGCGCGTGATCTTCCTCGGTGTGCAGATCGACGACGCCTCGGCCAACGACGTCATGGCGCAGCTGCTGTGCCTGGAGTCGATGGACCCGGACCGCGACATCTCGATCTACATCAACAGCCCCGGCGGCTCGTTCACCGCGCTCACCGCGATCTACGACACGATGCAGTTCGTGAAGCCGGACATCCAGACGGTCTGCATGGGCCAGGCGGCCTCCGCCGCCGCCGTCCTGCTGGCGGCGGGCACCCCGGGCAAGCGCATGGCGCTCCCGCACGCCCGTGTGCTGATCCACCAGCCGTCCTCGCAGACCGGCCGTGAGCAGCTCTCCGACCTGGAGATCGCGGCCAACGAGATCCTGCGGATGCGCACCCAGCTCGAGGAGATGCTGGCGAAGCACTCCACCACCCCGCTGGAGAAGATCAGCGAGGACATCGAGCGCGACAAGATCCTTACCGCCGACGACGCACTCGCGTACGGTCTGGTGGACCAGATTGTCTCCACCCGTAAGACCACCGCAGGCGCGTCCGTCTGACGTCGGTCTTTCCCCTTGGCACATTCCGTTGCACGGCCACCGCCGTGTGAACCGTGCCAAGGGGGGCCCGAACGGGGGGCCAGGCAAGGTACCGTCGGATAGAGGCACCAGGAGCCGCTGAACCAGGCTGCTCCCAGGCGAAGGGGAAGCACCTCGTGGCACGCATCGGTGATGGCGGCGACCTGCTCAAGTGCTCGTTCTGCGGAAAGAGCCAGAAGCAGGTGAAGAAGCTCATCGCGGGACCCGGTGTGTACATCTGCGACGAGTGCATCGATCTCTGCAACGAGATCATCGAGGAGGAGCTCGCAGAGACCTCCGAGGTGCGGTGGGAGGAGCTCCCCAAGCCGCGCGAGATCTACGAGTTCCTCGAGGGGTACGTCGTCGGGCAGGAGCCCGCGAAGAAGGCCCTCTCGGTCGCTGTGTACAACCACTACAAGCGGGTCCAGGCCGGGGAGAACGGCGGCGGCGCGAATCGTGACGACGCGATCGAGCTCGCCAAGTCCAACATCCTGCTGCTGGGCCCCACGGGCTCGGGCAAGACGCTCCTCGCGCAGACGCTGGCCCGCATGCTCAACGTCCCGTTCGCCATCGCGGACGCGACGGCGCTGACGGAGGCCGGCTATGTCGGTGAGGACGTCGAGAACATTCTGCTGAAGCTGATCCAGGCCGCTGACTACGACGTCAAGAAGGCCGAGACCGGCATCATCTACATCGACGAGATCGACAAGGTCGCCCGCAAGAGCGAGAACCCGTCGATCACGCGCGACGTATCCGGTGAGGGCGTCCAGCAGGCCCTGCTGAAGATCCTGGAGGGCACCACCGCCTCCGTGCCGCCGCAGGGCGGACGGAAGCACCCGCACCAGGAGTTCATCCAGATCGACACGACGAACGTGCTGTTCATCGTGGGCGGTGCCTTCTCGGGCCTGGAGAAGATCATCGAGTCGCGGGCCGGCGCCAAGGGCATCGGCTTCGGGGCCACGATCCGCTCCAAGCTGGAGATCCAGGCGAGCGACCAGTTCCAGGAGGTCATGCCGGAGGACCTGGTGAAGTTCGGGATGATCCCCGAGTTCATCGGCCGCCTCCCCGTGCTGACCTCGGTCCACAACCTGGACCGCGAGGCACTGCTCCAGATCCTGGTCGAGCCGCGTAACGCGCTGGTGAAGCAGTACCAACGTCTGTTCGAACTCGACGGTGTCGAGCTGGACTTCGAGCGCGAGGCCCTCGAAGCCATCGCCGACCAGGCGATCCTCCGCCAGACGGGCGCGCGCGGTCTGCGCGCCATCATGGAAGAGGTCCTCCAGTCCGTGATGTACGAGGTCCCGTCCCGCAAGGACGTGGCCCGCGTGGTCATCACCCCGGACGTCGTCCGCAACAACGTCAACCCGACACTGGTCCCGCGCGAACCGCGCACGATCGGAAAGAACGACGGCGGCCGCCACGAGAAGTCCGCGTAGCGGCAGCGACAACGACGCGCACGCGAAGGGGCGCCCGGCCGGTGGCCGGGCGCCCCTTCGCGCTGTGCGGGGTCAGACCTTGGTGCGGGAGGTGTTGTAGAGCTTGGCGGCGAGGGTCGCCACCTCGTCCTGCGTCATGGACTTGTTGGTCATGGCCGCGCCGATGTCGACGCCGATGACCGCGCCGACGGTGCTGTAGTCGGCCCAGATGCAGACGGGCATGACCATTTCCTTGGGCCCGTTCGCCACGGTGCCGTCGGCCTCGTCGTTGACGACCTTCATGTCCTGGCACTTCATCAGCGCGCCCTCGAAACCGGAGGGTGTGACTTCCTTGGGGCTGCCCACCAGGGAGGTCGTGGCGTCGTCGCTCTCGGCCATACCCATCTTGGCCTGTGTGAACATGCCGTCGAGGGCCTTCGCGGGGTCGCTGACGTCACCCCAGTTGCCGTAGAACATGAGCATCTTGGTCGTGAGCGGGTTCTTCTCCATGTCGCCGCTCATGTACTGGGCCTCGGCCTTGTGCGGGTCCTTGATGCCCAGGGCCTCCGCCTCGGTCTTCTCCTTGCTCGACGGAGTGTCCGAGGACGAGCTCTTCGATTCGTTCTTCTTGTACGTGTCCACCGAGGCGGGGGGCGTCAGCTTGTACCCCTTGGTGGAGTCCGCCACATCGCCGCTGCCGCCGCCCGACGTCAGGAAGTACACCCCGCCCGCCACGACCGCCAGCGCCACCACGGCCGCGCCGATGATCAGGCCCGTCTTCTTCTTCGGGGCGCCCGGCTGCGGAGGCATGCCGGGGTACGCCTGCTGGCCACCGTACGGGGGAGCGGGCGGCTGCTGGCCGTACGGGCCCGGCTGCTGGCCCTGGGGGTAGCCGTAGCCCTGTGGGGGCTGCTGCTGCGGCGGGACGCCCTGGGGGGCCTGCTGCGGGTAGCCGTAGCCGGGCCGGCCCTGCGGCTGGCCCTGCGGAGGACCCTGCGGCGGGGGGCCGCCGTACGGGCCGGGCTGCTGCCCGTACGGGCCCGGCTGCTGGCCGTACGGTCCGGGCTGGCCCTGCGGCGGCTGCCCGCCGTACGGGCCCGGCTGGTTGTAGCTCATTGCGCTGTCCCCTCCAGAATGCTTATGCGTTCCGAACATCCTGACGGAAGCGGCGCTCACATAGGGCATCCGGACGTACACCGTTACTGAACAAACCGGTTTCAGTGCATGACTGTGACGCCCCTAAACTGTGTGGCGTGACCGAGAACGCAGCGCAGCAGCCAGCCAGCACCCCCGAACTGCCGACCCAGTACGCGCCGGCCGATGTAGAGGGGCCGCTGTACGAGCGCTGGGTAGAACGCGGTTACTTCACGGCCGACGCGAAGAGCGACAAGCCCGCGTACACCGTCGTCATCCCCCCGCCGAACGTCACCGGCAGCCTCCACCTGGGCCACGCCTTCGAACACACGCTGATCGACGCCCTCACCCGCCGCAAGCGCATGCAGGGTTACGAGACGCTGTGGCAGCCCGGCATGGACCACGCCGGCATCGCCACCCAGAACGTCGTCGAGCGCGAGCTCGCCAAGGACGGCAAGTCCCGCCACGACCTGGGCCGCGAGGCGTTCGTCGAGCGCGTCTGGCAGTGGAAGGAGGAGTCCGGCGGTCAGATCTCCGGCCAGATGCGCCGTCTCGGCGACGGCGTCGCCTGGGACCGCGAGCGCTTCACCATGGACGAGGGCCTGTCCACGGCCGTCCAGACCATTTTCAAGCGGATGTACGACGACGGCCTGATCTACCGCGCCGAGCGCATCATCAACTGGTGCCCGCGCTGTCTGACGGCCATCTCCGACATCGAGGTGGACTACCAGGACGACGACGGCGAGCTCGTCTCCATGAAGTACGGCGACGGTGACGAGACCATCGTCGTCGCCACCACCCGCGCGGAGACGATGCTCGGTGACACCGCCGTCGCCGTCCACCCCGACGACGAGCGCTACGCCCGCCTCATCGGCAAGCAGATCAGGCTGCCGCTCACGAACCGCACCATCCCGGTCGTCGCAGACACCCACGTCGACCCCGAGTTCGGTACCGGCGCCGTCAAGGTCACCCCCGCGCACGACCCGAACGACTTCGCCATCGGCCGGCGCCACGACCTGGAGACCATCCAGGTCCTCGACGAGCGCGGCATCATCATCACCCCCGGCCCCTTCCAGGGCCTGGACCGCTTCGAGGCCCGGTCCGCGATCGTCGCCGCCCTGCGGGCCGACGGCCGGATCGTCGCCGAGAAGCGCCCGTACGTCCACTCCGTCGGCCACTGCTCCCGCTGCAAGACGACGCTGGAGCCGCGCCTGTCGATGCAGTGGTGGGTCAAGGTCGAGACGCTCGCCAGGACGGCGGGCGACGCCGTCCGTGACGGCCGCGTCAACATCCACCCCGCCGACCTGACCCCGCGCTACTTCGACTGGGTCGACAACCTCAACGACTGGTGCATCTCGCGCCAGCTGTGGTGGGGCCACCGCATTCCCGTCTGGCACGGCCCGAACGGCGAGATGGTCTGCGTCGGCCCGAACGACGAGGCGCCCACCGGCGAGGGCTGGCACCAGGACACCGACGTCCTCGACACCTGGTTCTCCTCCGGACTGTGGCCGTTCTCCACCATGGGCTGGCCGGAGCAGACCGAGTCGCTGGAGAAGTTCTATCCGAACTCCGTCCTGGTCACCGGTTACGACCTGATGTTCTTCTGGGTCGCCAGGATGATGATGTTCGGCCTGTACGCCATGGGCGACGTCCCGTTCCGCACCATCGCCTTCCACGGCATGGTCCGCGACGAGACCGGCAAGAAGATGTCGAAGTCCAAGGGCAACGTCGTCAACCCGCTGGACTGGATGGACAAGTACGGCTCCGACGCCGTCCGCTTCACCCTGGCCCGCGGTGCCAACCCCGGCGTCGACGTCCCGATCGGCGAGGACTGGGTCCAGGGCTCCCGCAACTTCGCCAACAAGATCTGGAACGCCACCCGCTTCGCGCTGATGAACGGCGCGACGGTCGAGGGGGCCCTGCCGGCCCCCGAGCAGATGACCGCCACCGACCGCTGGATCCTCTCCCGGCTCAACACGGTCGTCGCCCAGGTCGACGCGCTCTACGACGACTACCAGTTCGCCAAGCTGGCCGACGCCCTTTTCCACTTCGCGTGGGACGAGGTCTTCGACTGGTACGTCGAGCTGTCCAAGACGACGTTCTTCGCCGAGGGCGAGCAGGCCAAGGTCTCCGCGCGCGTCCTGGGCGAGGTCCTCGACGTCACCCTGCGCCTGCTGCACCCGGTCGTCCCCTTCGTCACCGACACGCTCTGGACGACCCTCACCGGCGGCGAGTCCCTCGTCGTCGCCGACTGGCCGAAGGACTCGGGCTTCCGCGACCAGGAGGCCGAGCAGGAGATCGAGCTCGTCCAGCAGGTCGTCACCGAGGTCCGCAGGTTCCGCTCCGACCAAGGCCTGCAGCCCGGCCAGAAGGTCCCCGCCGCGCTCACCCTGGACGGCACCGCCCTGGCGCCCCACGAGGCCGCCATCCGGCAGCTGCTGCGCCTCCAGCCGGCCGGCGACGGCTTCCACGCCACCGCCTCGCTCCCCGTCGCCGGTGCCACGGTCGCCCTCGACCTCTCCGGCACGATCGACGTCGCCGCCGAGCGCAAGCGCCTCACCAAGGACCTGGAGGCCGCCAAGAAGGAGGTCGTCCAGGCGAACGCCAAGCTCGGCAACGAGGCCTTCCTCGCCAAGGCCCCCGACAACGTGGTCGACAAGATCCGGCTCCGGCTCGCCAAGGCCGAGGCCGACATCGAGAGGATCACCGCCCAGCTGGCGAATCTGCCGAAGGGCTGATGACCTGGGACCGGAGCCCCCGCGCCCCCGACCGACCGGGAGCGCGGGGGCTTCGCCGTACCCGGGGCCGGCGCCGCAGCGGGCGCTGCGCGCGATGTCCGTGGCCATCCGTAGACTGGCCCTGTGAGTGAGCCCCGCCCTTCAGACCGGCACGACGCGTCCGACCCCGACGACACCTTCGCGGAGATCGTCGACGAAGAGACCCAGCGCGACCCCGACCTGGCGGTGATCGAGGCCGGGAGCCGGACGCTGCGCACCCAGTCGGGTCCGCCGCAGGGCGAGGCGGTCCCCGACCGCCCCGCCGATCCCGAGACCGACCGGGCGCTGCGCGAGGTGGAGCAGGAGCTCGCCGGACGCTGGGGCGAGACCAAGCTCGAACCCTCGGTGACCCGGATCGCGGCCCTGATGGACGTGCTGGGCGAGCCCCAGCGCGCCTACCCCTCGATCCACATCACGGGGACCAACGGCAAGACCAGCACGGCCCGCATGATCGAGGCCCTCCTGAGCGCCTTCGAGCTCCGCACCGGCCGCTACACCTCCCCGCACGTCCAGTCGATCACCGAGCGCATCAGCCTGGACGGCGCCCCGATCGACGCGGAACGCTTCATCGAGACGTACAACGACATCAAGCCGTACGTCGAGATGGTCGACGCCCAGCAGCCCTACCGGCTCTCGTTCTTCGAGGTGCTCACGGGCATGGCGTACGCGGCCTTCGCCGACGCGCCGGTCGACGTCGCGGTCGTCGAGGTCGGCATGGGCGGCACCTGGGACGCGACGAACGTCATCGACTCCTCGGTCGCCGTCGTCACCCCCATCTCGCTCGACCACACCGACCGCCTCGGCACCACGCCCGCGGAGATCGCGGGTGAGAAGGCCGGCGTCATCAAGCAGGACGCGACGGTGATCCTGGCCCAGCAGCCGGTCGACGCGGCGCAGGTCATGCTGAAGAAGGCCGTCGAGGTGGATGCCACGGTCGCCCGCGAGGGCATGGAGTTCGGCATCGTCTCCCGCGAGATCGCGGTCGGCGGCCAGCTGCTGACCCTGCGGGGCCTGGGCGGCGAGTACGACAACATCTTCCTGCCGCTCTACGGGGCGCACCAGGCGCACAACGCGGCGGTGGCGCTCGCCGCTGTCGAGGCGTTCTTCGGCATCGGGGCGGAGCAGGCCCGCAGCCTCGACGCGGAAGCGGTCCGCAAGGCCTTCCTCTCGGTGCTCTCGCCGGGCCGCCTGGAGGTCGTCCGGTCCAGTCCCACCGTCGTCCTGGACGCCGCGCACAACCCGGCCGGCGCACTCGCCGCCGCCGAGGGAGTCTCCGAGGCGTTCAGCTTCTCCCGGCTGATCGGGGTCGTGGGCGCCAGCGACGGCAAGGACGTCCGGGGGCTCCTCGAAGCCTTCGAGCCGATCTTCGCCGAGATCGTCGTCACGCAGAACTCCAGCCCGCGCGCCATGGACGCGGACGCCCTGGCAGCCGTCGCCGTCGAGGTGTTCGGCCACGAGCGCGTCCAGGTGGAACCCCGCCTCGACGATGCGCTGGAGGCGGCGATCACCCTCGCCGAGGAAGAGGCCGAATACGCGGGCGCCGGAGTCCTGGTGACCGGATCCGTGATCACGGTCGGCGAGGCCCGGCTGCTCCTGGGAAGGCGCTGACCTGTGCGTACGCTCTGTGCATCGACGCTGATCGGTGAGTTCTTCGTCATCGGCTTCGCCGGACTCGTGGCGATGAAGTCCGACGGCATGTCCATGGGCACGGTCTGGACGGTCTGCGGCATCGGCATGCTGCTGTCCGTCCTGCTCTGCGGTGTGATCACCCGTCCCGGTGGTGTGCAGCTGGGCTGGGCGCTCCAGATCGCGCTGGTGCTGAGCGGTTTCTTCATCCCGATGATGTTCATCCTCGGGGTGATCTTCGGTGCCCTGTGGTGGGCCTCCGTGCACTACGGCCGCAGGATCGACGAGGCCAAGGCGCGCTGGGCGGCCCAGGCCGAGGCCGAGGCGAGCACACAGGCTCCGGCCTGACCCACGCGCGCGGCCCCGAGGACGACGCGGGGTAAACCCGGCCGTAGGGCCGTTCGCGTACCCCTGTAATCTCGCCCTCACCCGCACCGGAAGTCCCCAAGGAGCCGTACATGACTCAGCGCACCCTCGTCCTTCTCAAGCCCGACGCCGTACGGCGTGGGCTGATCGGCGAGATCGTCGGCCGCATCGAACGCAAAGCCGGCTGGACGATCACCGCGCTGGAGCTGCGCACGCTCGACCAGGAGACCCTGGAGCAGCACTACGGCGAGCACAAGGGCCGTCCGTTCTACGAGCCGCTCGTCGAGTTCATGGCCTCCGGCCCCGTCGTCGCTCTGGTGGCCGAAGGCGAGCGGGTGATCGAAGGCGTCCGTGCCCTGGCCGGACCCACCGACCCGATCGCCGCCGCGCCCGGCTCGATCCGTGGTGACTTCGGCACGATCACCCGGGAGAACCTCATCCACGCCTCGGACTCCGAGGAGTCCGCAGAGCGAGAACTCAAGCTCTTCTTTCCCGGGCTTTCCTGACTTCGGCTCCGCCAAACAGCGCTCATGACCTGGGGCGACCGAAGTAATTCGGTCGCCCTTCGGCATAGGGTCCCGTATCGCGGGAACGCATCCCTCCGACGTAACGTCACCATGGGTGGAACGGGCAGCCGTTCCGCTCGCCATGGCGAAGGACCCTCGCGCTGTGTCCGTGCATACGGCACTACGATGGAAGCTTCCACGCCCGCAGCGCCAACCCTCGCCTACTCAAAACAAGCCATTCTTCGCTTCTTGGGAAGGCCCGACGCATCCTCATGGGGAACAAGGGGAACTCAATGTCGTTCATCGGCCGTGACATGGCTATCGACCTCGGGACTGCCAACACGCTGGTGTACGTCAGGGGGCGCGGCATCGTCCTGAACGAGCCGTCCGTCGTGGCCATCAACACCAACACCGGCGGAATCCTGGCGGTCGGCTCCGAGGCAAAGAAGATGATCGGCCGCACACCGGGCAACATCGTCGCCGTGCGGCCCCTGAAGGACGGCGTGATCGCCGACTTCGAGATCACGGAGCGCATGCTCCGCTACTTCATCCTCAAGATCCACAAGCGCCGTTACCTGGCCCGTCCGCGGGTCGTCGTCTGTGTGCCCTCCGGCATCACAGGGGTCGAGCGACGCGCCGTCATCGAGGCGTCGACGCAGGCCGGCGCGCGCCAGGTGCACATCATCGAGGAGCCCATGGCCGCGGCCATCGGCTCCGGGCTGCCGGTCCACGAGGCCACCGGCAACATGGTCGTCGACATCGGTGGCGGTACCACCGAGGTCGCGGTGATCTCGCTCGGCGGAATCGTCACCGCCCAGTCCATCCGGGTCGCCGGGGACGAACTGGACAACGCGATCATCCAGCACGTCAAGAAGGAGTACTCCCTCCTCCTCGGTGAGCGCACCGCCGAACAGATCAAGATCACCATCGGCTCGGCCTTCGAGATGGAGAAGGACGAACACACCGAGATCCGCGGACGCGACCTGGTCTCGGGCCTGCCCAAGACCGTCGTCATCTCCGCGACCGAGGTCCGCAAGGCCATCGAGGAACCGGTCAACGCGATCGTCGACGCCGTGAAGACGACGCTCGACAAGTGCCCGCCGGAGCTCTCGGGCGACGTCATGGACCGCGGCATCGTCCTCACCGGCGGCGGCGCGCTGCTGCGCGGGCTCGACGAGCGGCTGCGCCACGAGACGGGCATGCCGATCCACATCGCCGAGGACCCGCTGGACTCCGTGGCTCTCGGGTCCGGCAAGTGCGTCGAGGAGTTCGAGGCACTCCAGCAGGTGCTGGACGCCCAGCCCCGACGGTAGAACACGCTGTTCCGCCGTACGGGCACTGCCGTCCCGTACGGCGGAACGTTGGTATACAGGCACGAACATTCCGACGAGGAAGGCACGGCCGCCGCACGTGAGGGACACACGAGAGAGCCGGCTGCTCCTGGTGCTGCTGATCGCCATCGCATTCGCCCTGATCACGGTGGATATCCGCGGTGGCGAGGAGTCGCCGGTGGACGGAGCACGGCAGGCCGCCGCCACGGTCTTCGGTCCGGTCGAGAACGGCGTCTCGGCGGCGGTGGACCCGGTGGGCAACGCCATCGGCGCCGTACGGGACTCCGGTGACCGGCACGACCGGATCGCGGCCCTGGAGCACGAGAACGCCGCGCTGAAGACGAGGCTCGGCAGCGACGACCGCAACACCAGCAAGGTCCGCCAGCTCGACAGCATGCTGAAGACCGCCGGAGCCGGCCAGTACGGCATCAAGGCCGCCCAGGTCATCGCCATAGGAGCGGCCCAGGGCTTCTCCTGGACCATCACCATCGACGCGGGGGCGAACGACGGCCTGAAGCGCGACATGACCGTACTCAACGGCGAAGGGCTCGTCGGCCGGGTCACCACCGTCGGCCCGAACACCGCGACCGTCCTGCTGGCCAACGACCCGGACTTCACCGTCGGCACCCGGATGGAGAAGACCGACGAGCTCGGTTTCGCCACCGGCCAGGGATCCCGGCCGCTGTCGGTCCAGTTCCTCAACGGCAAGGCCGACGTGAAGAAGGGCGACCGGCTGGTCACCTTCGGGTCCAGCAAGGACAAGCCCTTCGTCCCCGGCGTGCCGGTCGGCGAGGTGGTCCGCGTCGACCCGTCCGGCGGAGACCTCACCCGGACCGTCTTCGTCCGCCCGTACGTCGGCTTCACCAAGCTCGACGTCGTGGGCATCGTCGTCCAGGCGCCCCGCGAGGACCCCCGCGACATGGTTCTGCCCGCGCAGCCCAAGAAGCCGGAGAAGCCCAAGCCCACCCCGACCGTCACCGTCACCGTCCAGCCGAACGGCGACCTCGTCGACGGCAGCGGAAAGGTCGTCGGGAACGTCAACGAGAAACCCGACGCCTCCGCCTCACCGGGCGCGTCCCCGGACGCCCCCGGCGACGCCGGTACGGCCGCCGGTGACACGGCGAACGAGCAGGAATAGAGCTGACGTCATGCGCTTGAACAGGATCCTGCTCTCCGTCGCCCTGGTCGTGGTCGCCCTCGTCATCCAGGTCTCCGTCCTCGCCCGCCTGCAACTGCCCGGGGCCACCCCCGACCTGCTGCTCCTCGTCGTCCTCGGACTCGCCTTCGTGTACGGACCGGTCAGCGGCGCCCTCATCGGCTTCGGCGCGGGCCTCCTCGCGGACCTGGCGCCGCCCGCCGACCACGCCGCCGGGCGCTACGCCCTGGTGCTCTGTGTCATCGGCTACCTCGCCGGAATGGCCCGCCCCGAGAAGGGCCAGCTCAAGTCGGCGTTCGCCCCGATGGCCTTCGTCGTCGCCGCGGCGCTCGGATCGACCCTGCTGTACGCCGGTGTCGGCGCGCTCGTCGGCGACACGGCGGCCCGTCATGTGGGCCTGGGCAGCCTGCTGTTCACCGCCGTGGTGTACGACCTGCTGCTGGCGCCGTTCACCGTTCCGCTGATCATGGCGCTCGCCAGACGCACCGAGAACGACCCGGTCGCCGACAGTTCCGGCAGCGGTGACGTCGCCGCGGGCTGGCTTGCCACCGGCACCGGGCTGCGGATCGGCAGTCAGCGGAACGGAATGCGCCTGCGGGCCGCCCGCAGCCGCGCCGCACGCGCAGGAAGGATCAAGGGGGTCAAGCGACTGTGAGGCCGTCTTCTCCCGGGGGCGACCCCCGTATCCCCGGCCGACCCACCAGCACCGGGGGGACCTCGTGACCAACATCCCGGAGACGGGCCGGACCCAGCGGGTCCAGATCCGCCTCGTCGTCATCCAGGTCCTCGTCTTCTCCCTGCTCCTGACGCTCGGCGGCCGGCTCTGGTACCTCCAGATCCGCAACGGGCAGGAGTACACCGACGAGGCCAAGAACAACCACGTCCAGCAGGTCGTGCAGCCCGCCGTCCGTGGTGCCATCCTCGACGCCCGCGGTGTCCCCCTCGCCGACAACGAGACCCGACTCGTCGTCTCCGCCAGCCGCACCGAGCTGATGAAGATGAAGGACGACGGCGTCGCCGTCCTCACCCGGCTGGCCGGCGTCCTCGACATGAAGCCCAAGGACGTCCAGGACAAGGTCCGGCTCTGCGACGCCAAGACCCCGCAGCCCTGCTGGAACGGCTCGCCCTACCAGCCGATCCCCGTCACCGACGAGGCCACCACCCAGCAGGCCCTCACGATCCGTGAGCGCGCGGAGGACTTCCCCGGCATCACGGCCGAACCCACCGCCGTACGCCGCTACGCCGCGCCCGGCAAGGCCAACACCGCCCAGGTCCTCGGCTACCTCTCGCCCGTCACCGACGAAGAGGTCACCAAGGCGCAGGACACCGACTCGCCCTACCTCCGCTCCGACCAGGTCGGCCGCTCCGGCCTGGAGCGCACCTACGACAAGGAACTGCGCGGCAAGGCCGGCGTCACCCGCTACGAGGTCGACAACCTCGGCCGCGTCATCGGCGAGGCGCAGAACGACGAGGCCCAGCCCGGTTCCAGCGTCGTCACCTCCATCGACGCCCGGGTCCAGGCCGTAGCCGAGTACGAGCTCAACAACGCGATGGAGACGGCCCGCAAGGAGATGGACCGCAACACCAACGAGCTGTACAAGGCGGACTCCGGTGCCGTCGTGGTCATGGAGTCCAAGACCGGCCGCATCGTGTCCATGGCGTCCCTGCCGACATACGACCCCAACGCCTGGATCGGCGGCATCTCCGCCAAGGACTACGCGAAGCTCACCGGGAAGAAGTCCAACTTCCCGCTGCTGAACCGGGCCATCCAGGGCACCGCCGCACCCGGGTCGATCTTCAAGGTCATCTCCTCGACCGCCGCGGTCAACGCCGGATACGACTTCGACGGGAACTACCCCTGCCCGAGCTCGTACTCCATCGGCGGCCAGGTCTTCAAGAACTTCGAGTCCCAGGGCTACGGCAGCATCAACCTCGGGCGCGCCCTCGAGGTCTCCTGCGACACCGTCTACTACGGCCTGGCCCACAAGGAGTGGGCGAAGGACGGCGGCAACAAGCCGAAGAAGAAGCCGGCGGACTGGTTCTACAGGACGGCCCACCAGTTCGGGCTCGGCAAGGAGACCGGCATCGACCTCCCCAACGAGGTCGCCGGCCGTGTCCCCGACCGCCAGTGGAAGCAGGACTTCTACGACGCCAACAAGGCGGCCTGGTGCAAGCAGGGCAAGAAGGACGGCACGTACGTCGAGAAGATCGCGTACGAAGGCTGCATCGAGGGCAACAAGATGCGCGCCGGTGACTCCGTCAACTACTCGATCGGCCAGGGCGACACGCTCGTCACCCCGATCCAGATGGCGACCATCTACGCCGCGATCTCCAACGGCGGCACCCTGTACGACCCGACCGTCGGCAAGGCGGTCGTCAGCGGCGACGGCAAGGACGTCCAGGAGATCGCGCCCCGGGCCCACGGCAAGCTGCCCTTCACGGGAGACACGCGCGACAAGATAGACGCAGCCCTCGCGGGTGTCGCGACCCGGGGCAGCGCCGCCTGGCGCTTCGGAGGATGGCCCCAGGACAAGATCCCGATGCACGCCAAGACGGGCACGGCGGAGGTCCACGGCAAGCAGACGACCTCCTGGTTCGCCTCGTACACCAAGGACTACACGATCGTCATGACGATCTCCCAGGGTGGTACGGGCTCCGGCGCCTCCGGCCCCGCCGTGCGCAACATCTACAACGCGCTGTACGGACTCGACCCGAGTGGCAAGCAGGACATCAAGAAGGCGCTGCTGCCCACGCCCCAGAAGACCCTGCCCAAGATCAAGCCGGACGGCCAGATCGAGTCGCCCAAGATCAGGCCGTACACCCCCGCGCCCGTCGACGACGGCACCCAGGCGCTCGCGGGCGCCCTGCCCGCGACCGTCGGGAGGCGCGACTGATGGCAGGTTTCTCAGTCTCGCGCTACGGCCCCGAGGACCGCTCCGTCTGGGCCAGGCTCACCGCCCGCGACTCCGTCGTGCGGCGGCTGGACTGGCCCCTGCTCGGATCGGCCCTCGCGCTGTCCTTCGTCGGCTCGCTGCTGGTCTGGTCGGCGACCCGTAACCGCGAGTCACTCACGCACGGCGATCCCTACTACTTCCTCTTCCGGCACGCGCTCAACACCGGCATCGGCCTCGCGCTGATGATCGGCACGATCTGGCTCGGGCACCGCACCCTGCGGGGAGCGGTGCCGGTCCTCTACGGGCTGTCGGTCCTGCTCGTCCTCGCGGTCCTCACCCCCCTGGGCGCGACCGTCAACGGCGCGCACGCCTGGATCCTGCTGCCCGGCGGCTTCTCGCTCCAGCCCTCGGAGTTCACCAAGATCACGATCATCCTGGGCATGGCGATGCTGCTCGCCGCCCGGGTCGACGCGGGCGACCAGCTCCACCCGGACCACCGGACCGTCGCCAAGGCCCTCGGCCTGGCGCTGGTCCCGATGGCCGTCGTCATGCTGATGCCCGACCTCGGCTCCGTGATGGTCATGGCCGTCATCGTGCTCGGCGTGCTCCTCGCCTCCGGCGCGTCCAACCGCTGGGTCTTCGGGCTCCTCGGCGCGGGCGCGGCGGGGGCGGTGGCCGTCTGGCAGCTAGGTGTCCTGGACGACTACCAGATCGCCCGTTTCGCGGCCTTCGCCAACCCGGCGCTCGACCCGGCCGGCGTCGGCTACAACACCAACCAGGCGCGCATCGCGATCGGCTCCGGCGGACTCACCGGCACCGGGCTCTTCAACGGCTCGCAGACGACGGGCCAGTTCGTCCCCGAGCAGCAGACCGACTTCGTCTTCACCGTCGCGGGCGAGGAACTCGGCTTCCTCGGAGCCGGTCTGATCATCGTCCTGCTCGGCGTCGTCCTGTGGCGCGCCTGCCGCATCGCCCGCGGAACGACCGAGCTGTACGGGACGATCGTGGCCGCCGGCATCATCGCCTGGTTCGCCTTCCAGTCCTTCGAGAACATCGGGATGACGCTCGGGATCATGCCGGTGGCCGGTCTCCCGCTGCCGTTCGTGTCCTACGGGGGCTCGTCGATGTTCGCCGTCTGGGTGGCCGTAGGACTGCTCCAGTCGATCAAGGTGCAGCGGCCGATGTCGGCCTGAGCGGACGGGCCGTCCGGCACCGGCCGGTCGGCCCGGCTCCGTCCTGCATATCCCGGGGCATCGCGGATAGGTTCGTCATATGGCGGACTCGAAGCGTGAGATCGAGCGGAAGTACGAAGCACCTCCGGAGACCGGGCTGCCCGACCTGACCCGTGCGGCCGGGGTCTCCGCGGTCGTCCACCGGGGACTCAGCGAACTGGACGCCGTCTACTACGACACCGAGGACCTCCGGCTGGCCTCGGACGCGCTGACGCTGCGCCGCAGAACAGGCGGGGACGACGCCGGGTGGCACCTCAAGCTCCCCGTCTCCGCCGGCGTCCGTGACGAGATCCGGGCCCCGCTCACCGACTCCCTGCCGCCCGAGCTCGGCGAGCTGCTCCGCTCCCGGGTGCGGAACGCGGCGGTGACCCCCGTCGTCCGGATCTTCTCCGCCCGGGACGTCCACCACCTCCTCGACGAGGACGGAGCCCTGCTCGCCGAGCTGAGCGTCGACGAGGTCCTCGCGGAGCGGCTCACCGAGGACGGGCACGGCACCACGGCGGCGTGGACCGAGCTGGAGGTCGAGCTGGCCGACGACGCCGACCCCGCCCTCCTGGACGCCGTCGAGCGGCGGCTGCGCAAGGCAGGTGTGCGGCCCTCGGCGGCACCGTCCAAGCTGGCCAGGGCGCTGGCCGAGACCGCTCCGGGGAAGCCGCCGGCGAAGAAGACGAAGGCCAAGGAGAAGGCGAAGGCGAAGACCAAGGAGAAGGCCAAGGCGAATTCCCCGCGGACCGCGGGCGACCATGTGCTCGCCTACGTACGCCGCCAGGTCACGGCCCTCGTCGAGCTGGACCCCGCCGTACGCCGCGGCCTGCCCGACAGCGTGCACCGCATGCGGGTCGCCACCCGCCGGCTGCGAAGCGCCTTCAGGACGCACCGCAAGGTGCTCGACCGGACTGTCACCGATCCCCTCCGCGCCGAGCTGAAGTGGCTCGCCGCAGAGCTCGGGGTCGACCGTGACGAGGAAGTCCTCGGCGAACGGCTCCGCTCCGACGTCGCCGGGCTGCCCGACACCCTCCTCCTGGGGCCCGTGAGCGCCCGGCTGACCCTCACCTCCGTCGCCAGGCGCACCGGTTCACGGCGACGGGTCGCCTCCGTGCTCGACACGGAGCGCTACCTGGCCCTGCTGGACTCCCTGGACGCCCTCCTCGCCGGGCCGCCCCTGCTCCCCGGAGCCGCGCGGCCGCCGCGGGACGTCCTGCCCCGCGCCGTGCTCAAGGACTACGAACGCCTCGCCACCCGCGTCGGGCACGCCCTGGACCAGCAGCCCGGGACGGAACGCGACGTGGCCATGCACGAAGCGCGCAAGGCCGCCAAACGCGTCCGGTACGCCGCGGAGGCCGCCAGGCCGGCGCTGGGCAAGCCGGCCAAGAAGTTCGCCGAACGGATGAAGTCCGTGCAGTCGGTCCTCGGCGACCACCAGGACAGCGTCGTGGCCAGGGAGGCCCTGCGCACCCTGGCGGTCCAGGCCCACGGCGCGGGGGAGTCCGCCTTCACCTGGGGCCTTCTGTACGGGCAGGAGGAGGCCGCCGCGGCGGCACGGGAACGCGAGCTGCCCGGGGTCTGGGCGCGCGCGTCCCGTCCGAAACTGCGCGCGGCGTTGAAAGGCTGAGCACCGGGTTACGCTTGATGGTCACCCCTGCCAGCTACGAAGGTCCTCAGATGTCTGCCGAGTCGGTCTTCCCACAGCTCGAAGCTCTGCTCCCGCATGTGCAGAAGCCCATTCAGTATGTCGGCGGTGAGCTGAACTCCACCGTCAAACCGTGGGACGAATGCGACGTCCGCTGGGCACTCATGTACCCGGACGCCTACGAGGTCGGGCTGCCCAACCAGGGCGTCATGATCCTGTACGAGGTGCTCAACGAGCGCGAGGGCGTCCTCGCCGAGCGCACGTACAGCGTGTGGCCCGACCTCGAGGAGCTGATGCGCGAGCACGAGGTGCCCCAGTTCACCGTGGACAGCCACCGCCCCGTCGGCGCCTTCGACGTGTTCGGTCTCAGCTTCTCCACCGAGCTCGGCTACACCAACATGCTCACGGCCCTGGACCTCGCGGGCATCCCGCTGGAGTCCAAGGACCGCACCGTCGACCACCCGATCGTGCTGGCGGGCGGCCACGCCGCGTTCAACCCCGAGCCGATCGCGGACTTCATCGACTGCGCGGTCATCGGCGACGGCGAGCAGGCCGTCCTGGAGATCACCGAGATCATCCGCGCCTGGAAGGCCGAGGGCCGGCCCGGAGGCCGCGAGGAGGTGCTGTTCCGTCTCGCGAGGACGGGCGGCGTCTACGTCCCCGGCTTCTACGACGTCGAGTACCTCCCCGACGGCCGTATCGGCCGCGTCGTGCCCAACAAGTCGGGCGTGCCGTGGCGTGTCTCCAAGCACACCGTCATGGACCTCGACGAATGGCCGTATCCCAAGCAGCCGCTCGTCCCCCTCGCCGAGACCGTGCACGAGCGGATGTCCGTGGAGATCTTCCGCGGCTGCACCCGCGGCTGCCGTTTCTGCCAGGCCGGCATGATCACGCGCCCCGTGCGGGAGCGAAGCATCACCGGCATCGGCGAGATGGTGGAGAAGGGGCTCAAGGCCACCGGCTTCGAGGAGGTCGGCCTCCTGTCGCTCTCCTCCGCGGACCACAGCGAGATCGGTGACATCGCCAAGGGTCTCGCCGACCGCTACACGGACGACAAGATCGGGCTCTCGCTGCCCTCCACGCGCGTCGACGCGTTCAACGTGGACCTGGCCAACGAGCTGACCCGCAACGGCCGCAGGTCCGGCCTCACCTTCGCCCCCGAGGGCGGCTCCGAGCGCATGCGCAAGGTCATCAACAAGATGGTCTCGGAAGAGGACCTGATCCGCACGGTCGCCACCGCGTACGGCAACGGCTGGCGCCAGGTGAAGCTGTACTTCATGTGCGGCCTGCCCACCGAGACCGACGAGGACGTCCTCCAGATCGGCGACATGGCGGTCAACGTCATCGCCAAGGGCCGTGAGGTCTCCGGACAGAACGACATCCGCTGCACCGTCTCCATCGGCGGCTTCGTGCCCAAGCCGCACACCCCCTTCCAGTGGGCCCCGCAGCTCAGCGCCGAGGCCACCGACGCCCGGCTGAAGAAGCTCCGGGACAAGATCCGCGACGACAAGAAGTACGGCCGTTCCATCGGCTTCCGCTACCACGACGGCAAGCCCGGCATCGTCGAGGGCCTGCTCTCCCGCGGTGACCGCCGGGTCGGTGCGGTCATCCGCGAGGTCTACGAGGCCGGCGGCCGCTTCGACGGCTGGCGCGAGCACTTCAGCTACGACCTCTGGATGAGGAGCGCGGAGAAGGCGCTCCCGGCCTTCGGCGTCGACGTCGACTGGTACACCACCCGTGAGCGGACGTACGAGGAGGTCCTGCCCTGGGACCACCTGGACTCCGGTCTCGACAAGGACTGGCTCTGGGAGGACTGGCAGGACTCCCTCGACGAGACCGAGGTCGAGGACTGCCGCTGGACGCCCTGCTTCGACTGCGGCGTGTGCCCGCAGCTCGACCTGGACATCCAGATCGGCCCCACCGGCAAGAAGCTCCTGCCGCTCACAGTGGTGAAGTGACTTCGCCCTCGTACGAGTGACAGCCGTTCCCGCCCCGCCCGGCCTCCGCCGGGCGGGGCGGACCGCTGTCAGGGCAGCGCGCCCCCTTCCGGACCGCCCGTCGCGCTCCGGCGAACGGCGTAGCGGTGTCAGGGAACGCTCACCAAGATCAATAACCTGACGTCCGGCGCGCTTGTGCGCCGGCCCCACGGAGAAGGTCTTACGGAGAAGGCGAGCGCACCCGGTGAAACTCCCGACGTTGCAGTCCATGGCCTGGCTCACCGCGGCCACCGCGCTGCTGACCGTGCTCGGCGCCGCCCCCGCCGGCGCGGACGGCGCATGGCACAGGACCGGCGGCGACGTCCGCAGCGGTGTCAGCGGCCTCGCGTACGAAGGTCCCACCGGGGACGGGACCGGGGTGACCGCGCTCGTCGTGCACGACAACAAGAGGTCCGGGCAGCAGCGGATCTCCCGGATCACCCACACGGCGGACTCCGACGACATCTCCCCGGTCATCTGGGACGGACCGGAGCCCGTGGACCTCGAAGCCATCGAGGGCATCCCGGGGACGCCGGGGGAGTATATGGCGCTCACCGCCCGAGGCATCCTCTACCGGCTGGAGGTCACCGGGTCGACCGCCACGGTCGTCGACCACTCGCCGCTCCCGTCGATCGGCGAGGGCGACGACTTCGAGAGCTTCGCGCTGGTCGCACGGAACGGGAAACTGGCCGCCCTGTGGGCCGACCGGGGAGCGGGTGACGGCCGACCCGCCACGCTGTACGCGGCGCCCCTCACCTTCGCCTCGTGGGGGCAGCCCCAGTTCGGCGCCGTGACCAGCCGGGCCTACCGTGCGGCCCACCCGGCCGACGCCGGCACCCGTCACATCTCCGACATCACGGTGACCGGCTCGGGCCGGATCCTCGTGAGTTCGGCCGCGGACGCGGGTGACGACGGCCCGTTCGACTCCGCGGTGAGCGAAGCGGGCAGGATCGGCGTCCCGGCCGGCGGCGCGGTGCGGGTCACGCTCGCGACCGCCCCGGCCGTGCTCGGCACCTTCCCCCGGTACAAGATCGAAGCGGTGGAGTGCCTGCCGGCGTCGGCCGACGCGCTCCTCGGCACCGACGACGAGAACCTCGGCGGGTCCGTGCGGGCCATGGCCCTCTGCTGAGTTCTTCCCCGCCGGGAAACCCTGGGGAGGCTCTTCGCGTCCCTAACGGCATGGACCTCGACAAGCACCGCACGCCCGCGCCGTACGAAGGCGGAGAAGGCTGCCTGACGACCCTCGTCAGGATCCCCGTGAGGATCGTGGTGCTCGTCCTGGTCCTGCCGGTCCGGATGCTCTGGGACCTTCTCGTCGCGGGAGGCCGTCTCGCGGAACGGGTGCTGCTGCGCCCCCTCGGACGGGCGCTGGAGTGGCTGTACGACCAGGTGCTCGTCCCGGTCGGAAGGGCGCTCGCCTGGCTGACCGTGGCCCTTCTCGTATGGCCGTGGGTGGGCCTGTGGCGCCACGTCGTCGTCCCGGTCGTCCGGTACGGGGTCGTCGTCCCGCTGGTGTGGCTCTACGGAGCCGTACTCACCCCGGCCGGACACGGGCTGCGGTGGGTGTACGCCGAGCTGCTCGTCCCGGCGGTCACCGGACTCGTCACCTTCCTCCTGGTGTGGCCCGCCGTCGGCGTGTGGCGGTACGTCCTCAAGCCGCTCGGTATCGCGGTGGACCGGCTGGTCACGTACCTGGTCGTGCTGCCGCTCGTGTGGATCCACCGGCACGTGCTGACCCCGCTGGGACAGGGCATCGCGTGGACGCTCCTGATGGCCGGAAAGGGGATCGCCGCTGCCGGCCGGGGGCTCTGGACCGCCGTCGTGTGGCTGGTCATGACCCTGCTCGTGCTGCCGATCGCCTGGGTGTACCGCCGGATCCTCGCGCCCGTGGGCCGGGAGGTCGCGGCCGCCTTCGGTGTCGCCTGGCGGATCGCCGGGTTCATCTCCCGCGCCGTCGGCCGGGCCCTGGCCTGGCTGGCGTGGCACCTGGTCGGTGCGCCGGTGACCTGGGTCTACCGTGCCGTGTGCACGCCGGTCGGGCACTTCGTGCGCGACGTCGCCTGGGCCCCCGTCAAGCGGGCCGCTCTGGAGGCCGGTCGCGCGGCCCGCGGCGCGCTCGCCTCGGCCCGCGCGACCCTCCGCACGGCCCGCAGGGACGCGTGGCGCGCCCTGGTGGGACCACCGCAGGTCACGGACGCGCGGGAACTCGAAGGGTCCGCTGCGCGTACCCTGGGTAGGACAACGACTGTCCCCAGCGCGGCGCCCGCACCAGAGATCTCCCTGCTTGCCGACAAAACCGTCAAGCGGGGGTGAGCCGGAGCGGCACCCCGGGGCACCCCGTACTTCGTGGGCGGCACGCCACCGCGGCCGCCCCGCACCGAGGAGAAGAACCACTGGGCAAGCGACAGCCCGAAGGCCCGCCGCCCGCACCGGCGGTGCAGCGCATCCGACTGCGCTACACCAAGCGGGGCCGCCTCCGGTTCACCAGCCACAGAGACTTCCAGCGTGCCTTCGAGCGGGCGCTGCGCCGCTCCGAGGTGCCGATGGCCTACTCGGCCGGCTTCACCCCGCACCCGAAGGTGTCGTACGCCAACGCCGCCCCCACGGGCACGGGCAGCGAGGCCGAGTTCCTGGAGATCGCCCTCACCGAGGCGCGGGACCCGGACACACTGCGCAGGCTGCTCGACGCGTCGATGCCCGAGGGCCTCGACGTCATCGACGCGGTGGAGGCCCGTACGTCGGGCCTCGCGGACCGGCTGACCGCCTCCGTATGGGAGATGCGGCTGGACGGGGTCACCGTCGAGGACGCCGAGAAGGCCGTCGCCGCATTCCTGGGCGCGGAGACCGTGGAGGTCCAGCGCCGCGCGAAGAACGGCATGCGGACCTTCGACGCCCGTGCGGCGGTCGCCGGTCTTCAGGCCCTTGATCCACAGCCTGATAGGTCCGGGGAGAGGCCCTGTGCGATACTGCGGCTGGTAGTGCGGCACTTGACACCTGCCGTGCGACCCGACGACGTCCTGTCCGGTCTCCAAGCTGTGGCCGACCTGAAGCCGCCGGTCCCCGCAGCGGTGACCAGGCTGGCGCAGGGGCTCTTCGACGAGGAGTCCGGCACGGTGACCGACCCGCTCGCGCCTGACCGCGAGGCAGCCCCGGCCGTTCCCACGGCCGATCCGGCAGCCGCCGCGACGGCGCCGGAAGGTGCAGGTTCCGCGTAAGGCGGTCGTTGTAGCGCAGCCCTCGGACCCGGGAGCCACCTGGGTCGGGCCGCGCACCGCCCCATAAGACTTTCGCCAGGCCGTGCGTACGCGTACGGAACCGGCGAGCCAGACATCAGCTCCCGTGCGGCGCCCGCGCCCCGGACGGCGGTATCGCGCACATCACGCGAATCGCGTCGGACCGGAACAAGGCGTGGCGCCCGGGAGCGCGACGGGAGAACCGCCCGCATGCACGAGCCGAACGAACCCGGTAACACCGGAAACCCCGTGAACACGGAGGACAACAACGCCCCCGGGGACAAGCTGCCGCCGCGCCGCAGGCGCCGCGCGGCGTCCCGGCCCGCCGGCCCGCCGTCGGGCGCGCCGGGCGCGTCCACCGCCGAGGACGTCACTCCGGCCGCACCGGCCGCCTCCGCCGAGCCCGCCGCCGAGGCCGCACCGCCCGCGCGCG
>NZ_JBVHKB010000001.1:0-894691 GCF_055559735.1 Streptomyces sp. NPDC023573 | reverse complement strand
GCCCGCCGTCGTGCGGTCCGTAAGGCGACCGCTCCGGCGGGTGCGCCGCAGGCCGCCGCCGAGGTCGTGGAGCCGGTCACCGAGCCCGCCGCCGAGAGCCCGGCCACCCCCGAGGCCCCTGCTGTGAGCGACGAGCCGGCCGAGGCCGCACCGCCCGCGCGCGCCCGCCGTCGTGCGGTCCGTAAGGCGACCGCTCCGGCGGGTGCGCCGCAGGCCGCCGCCGAGGTCGTGGAGCCGGTCACCGAGCCCGCCGCCGAGGTCCCGGCCGAGGATGAGGCCGAGGAGGCCGTCGAGGCCCCCGTCGTGGAGGCTCCCCGCGGCCGTCGCCGCGCCACCCGCAAGGCCACCGCTCCCGCGGGTGCCCCTCAGACGGCCGAGACCGCCGCGCAGGACATCGTGGCCGAGCCGGTGAAGGCTCCCGAGCCCGTCGCCGAGGCCCTCGCGGAGCCGGCCGAGCCCGCCGCCGCGCCGCGAGGCCGTACCCGCCGTCGTGCGTCGGCCCCGGCCGGTACGCCGCAGGGTGCCCGGACCGCGGAGCCGTCGGCCGCGATCGTGGCCGAACCGGTCGCTGAGGCCGCCGAGCCGGCCGCCGTGGCCGCCGCCGGACCCGACCGCGCCGAGGAGACCGTCGAGGCGCCCGTCGCCGAGGCCGCGCCGCCCGCGCGTGGCCGCCGCCGTGCCTCCCGTAAGGCGTCCGCGCCGGCCGGTGCCCCGCAGCCCGTCGAGGAGGTCGCCGAGGCGGCCGCCGAGAAGGGCGAGGACCTCCCCGCCGCAGTGGCCGAGGAGCTGGCCTCCGAGGCCGAGCAGGTCGAGGAGGCCGCGCCGCGCGGCCGCCAGCGCCGCCGCGCCACCGCCGCCGCCGGCCGCCCCGAGTTCACCGGGAAGACCGAGGAGCCCGCCCGCAAGGGACGCCGCGCGACGCGCCCCGCCGTGGCCGTCTTCCAGGCCCCGGTCTTCTCCGAGCCGATGTTCCAGACCCCGGAGACCGCGGCTGCCGCCGCTGCCGCCGTGACTTCCGCCCCGTCCTACGACGAGAGCGACGGCACCGAGGAGCAGAAGAGCGCGGACCGCGCGCCGCGCAAGGCCGAGAGCAGGCAGGCCGCCGAGGCCGCCGCACCCGCCGAAGCCGCCGAGTCCGCACCCCAGGGCGGTTCGCGCCGCCGTCGCCGCCGCCGTGGCGAGGCCGTCGAGACCGAGCCGGCCGCGACCCCGGTGACACTTCCGGCCGAGCAGGCGGCTCCCGCCGCCCCCGTCGAGGACGAGCACGAGCACGAGGCCGAGCCCGAGACCGACGCCGAGCACGAGGGCGACGAGACGGACGAGTACGGGGACCGTCCCTCGCGCCGTCGCCGCCGTGGTGGCCGTCGCCGCCGTCGCGGCGAGGCCAACGACACGGACGACGCCGAGCAGCAGGACGACGCCGCCTCGGACCGCTCCGAGGACGAGCAGCAGGCGCACGACGACGAGGACGAGGAGGAGCACGAGTCCTCCGGTTCCAGCAGCAGCCGTCGCCGCCGCCGTCGCCGCCGCCGCAGCGGGGACGCCGCCGGCGAGGACACGGGCACGGGCGCCGACGACCCGGAGCGTACGGTCGTCAAGGTCCGCGAGCCCCGTAAGAAGGAGGCCGAGCGCGAGCCCGGCACCGGCTTCGACGAGGTCCAGTCCATCAAGGGCTCGACCCGCATGGAGGCCAAGAAGCAGCGCCGCCGCGAGGGGCGTGAGCAGGGCCGCCGCCGTGTCCCGATCATCACCGAGGCCGAGTTCCTGGCCCGCCGTGAGGCCGTCGAGCGCGTCATGGTCGTCCGCCAGAGCGGCGAGCGCACCCAGATCGGCGTCCTCGAGGACAACGTGCTCGTCGAGCACTACGTCAACAAGGAGCAGGCCACCAGCTACGTCGGCAACGTCTACCTGGGCAAGGTGCAGAACGTACTGCCGTCCATGGAGGCCGCCTTCGTCGACATCGGCAAGGGCCGCAACGCCGTCCTGTACGCGGGCGAGGTCAACTTCGAGGCACTCGGCATGGCCCACGGGCCGCGCCGCATCGAGACCGCGCTCAAGTCGGGCCAGTCCGTCCTCGTCCAGGTGACGAAGGACCCGATCGGCCACAAGGGCGCCCGCCTGACCAGCCAGGTCTCGCTGCCCGGCCGGTACCTGGTCTACGTGCCCGAGGGCTCGATGACCGGCATCAGCCGCAAGCTGCCCGACACCGAGCGCGCCCGGCTGAAGACCATCCTCAAGAAGATCGTCCCCGAGGACGCGGGTGTCATCGTGCGCACCGCCGCCGAGGGCGCGAGCGAGGACGAGCTGCGCCGCGACGTCGAGCGGCTGCAGGGCCAGTGGGAAGAGATCCAGAAGAAGTCGAAGAGCACCAGCAGCTCCAACGCGCCGACGCTGCTCTACGGCGAGCCGGACATGACCGTCCGGGTGGTCCGCGACATCTTCAACGAGGACTTCTCGAAGGTGATCGTCAGCGGTGACGACGCCTGGGACACCATCCACGGCTACGTCTCGCACGTGGCACCGGACCTCAAGGACCGGCTGTCGCGCTGGACCTCCGAGGTCGACGTCTTCGCGACGTACCGCATCGACGAGCAGCTGATGAAGGCGCTGGACCGCAAGGTCTATCTGCCGAGCGGCGGCTCGCTGGTGATCGACAAGACCGAGGCGATGGTCGTCGTCGACGTCAACACCGGCAAGTTCACCGGCCAGGGCGGAAACCTCGAGGAGACCGTCACCAAGAACAACCTGGAGGCGGCCGAGGAGATCGTCCGCCAGCTGCGGCTGCGCGACCTCGGCGGCATCGTCGTCGTCGACTTCATCGACATGGTGCTGGAGTCCAACCGGGACCTGGTCCTGCGGCGGCTCCTGGAGTGCCTGGGCCGCGACCGTACGAAGCACCAGGTCGCCGAGGTCACCTCGCTGGGCCTGGTCCAGATGACCCGTAAGCGGGTGGGCCAGGGTCTGCTGGAGTCCTTCTCCGAGACCTGCGTCCACTGCAACGGGCGCGGCGTGATCGTCCACATGGAGCAGCCCACGGCCGCCGGTGGCGGCGGTGGCAAGCGCTCCAAGAAGCGCGGTCGCGGCGGCGCGGGACACGAGCACGAGCACGGCCAGGAGCACGAGCACGAGCAGCAGGCCGAGACCGAGGCCGAGGTGGCCGCCGAGGTCGCCGCCCCGGTGGCGCTGCCCGAGCCGGAGTTCGTCGCCGACGAGGAGCTGTACAGCAGCGCGGCCGAGGCCGAGGCGGCGGCGTCGCGCGGCCGCGGCCGTCGGCGCGCGACCCGTAAGGTCACGGCTCCGGTCAGCACGCCCGCCCCGGTGGCCGAGCCCGCGCCGGTGGCCCCGGCGGCCGAGGAGCAGCAGCCCGAGCCGGTGGCCGAGACCCCCGTGGAGGTTCCCGCCGTCCCTGAGCCCGAGGCCGCGCCTCCGGCGCGTACGCGTCGCAGGGCGACCCGGAAGGCGACCGCCCCGGCGGGCTCGCCCAAGCAGGCCGACGTGACACCGCCGGTCCATCCGGCCGAGCCCGCGGCGGAGCCCGTCGCGGCCGAGGACCCGGTCGTCGAGGCCGCCGCGGCACCGGCGCCCGCTCCCTCGGAGAATGCTCCGGCGCCCGAGGCTCCGGCGGCTGGCACGGAGGCCGCCCCGCCGCGTGCCCGTCGCAGGGCGACCCGGAAGGCCACCGCCCCGGCGGGGTCGCCGGCCGGCACCGAAGAGGCCGCGGCCGTCGTGGTCACGGACGCCGGTTCCGGGCCGTCCGACGTGCCTGAGACCGAGGCGGCGGAGTCAGAAGCTCCGGTGAAGAAGGCCGCGGCGCGGAAGACCGCCAAGAAGGCCACGGCGAAGAAGGCGGCCACCAAGAAGACGGCCGCCAAGACGGTCGCGAAGAAGACCGCTGCGAAGAAGACGACGACCAAGAAGGCAGCGGCCAAGAAGACCGTCGCCGCCGAGCAGTCGTCGCCTTCCGTGACGGCCTCGACCGACCTCCAGGGGCCGGCCGGACAGTGACAGCGTCAGTGGGCCCCGCCTCGACCGAGGCGGGGCCCACAGACGTGTGCGGGCGGGGACAGGGGCCGTGGCGGGGAGGGGCGCACCAACCGCCCCGTACCCCCGCGGCCAAGGGCAGGGCGGCGCGCGGAGGACCGCAGCGCCGCCGCCACGGGGCCCTGAGCGTCGTTCCGCTGGAGTCGTGGGCCTCCCGCCCGGCACGCCCGTCCTGGTCCGTCCTGAGGCGGTTCTCGGGGGCTCCCGGGGAGCCTTCCGGGCGCTTCCGCTGCCGGGCGGGAGCCGGTTTGACCGGCAAGGCGGCTGTCCGTAGTCTTAACGCTCGGTGTGTTTCCGTACGCACCTACCCCTGAGCACATCCCTACCGGATTCGGCGCGCGCATCGCGCACCTGCCGGCAGAGGCCGCTCATCCTTCCGGATCGTCCCGGGCCCCGGCCCGTGCGAGCGGCTGGCATCAGGGGATCCGTTCCGAGTGAGAGAGAGATCCGCGTGTACGCCATCGTGCGCAGCGGTGGTCGCCAGCACAAGGTTGCTGTCGGCGACATCGTTGAGGTTGACAAGATTTCCACCGCCAAGGTTGGCGACACGGTCGAGCTCTCGACCCTGCTCGTTGTCGACGGCGACGCCGTGACCAGCGACCCCTGGGTCCTGGACGGCATCAAGGTCCAGGCCGAGATCGTGGACCACCACAAGGGCGCGAAGATCGACATCCTTCGCTACAAGAACAAGACGGGTTACCGCCGTCGCCAGGGTCACCGCCAGCAGTACACGGCGATCAAGGTCACCGGTATCCCCGCGGCTGCGAAGTAAGGGACTGAGGAGACATGGCACACAAGAAGGGCGCATCGTCCACTCGGAACGGGCGCGATTCCAATTCCCAGCGGCTCGGCGTGAAGCGCTTCGGCGGTCAGGCCGTGAACGCCGGTGAGATCCTGGTCCGCCAGCGCGGCACCCACTTCCACCCGGGCACGGGCGTCGGCCGTGGCGGCGACGACACGCTGTTCGCGCTGACCGCCGGTGCGGTGGAGTTCGGTACGCACCGTGGCCGCAAGGTCGTGAACATCGTTCCCGTCGCTGCCTGAGTCAGGCAACGGCGAGACGACACAGCACCTTCCGAGGGCGGATCTCAGCTTTCCCGGTATCCGGGGAAGCGGGTCCGCCCTCGGCGCGTTACGTCAAGAGACATTCCCGTATTTTTCCGTAGTACCTGGAGGCACCCACCATGACCACCTTCGTGGACCGCGTCGAGCTCCATGCCGCCGCGGGTAACGGAGGCCACGGCGTGGCCTCCGTACACCGTGAGAAGTTCAAGCCGCTCGGCGGTCCCGACGGGGGCAACGGCGGACGCGGCGGCGATGTCATCCTCGTCGTCGAGCAGGCCGTGACCACGCTGCTGGACTACCACCACCACCCCCACCGCAAGGCCACGAACGGCCAGCCCGGCGCCGGTGACAACCGCTCCGGCAAGGACGGCCAGGACCTCGTGCTGCCCGTCCCGGACGGCACCGTCGTCCTCGACAAGGCCGGCAACGTCCTCGCCGACCTGGTCGGCCAGGGGACCACCTTCGTCGCGGGCCAGGGCGGCCGCGGCGGCCTCGGCAACGCCGCGCTGGCCTCCGCCCGCCGCAAGGCGCCCGGCTTCGCGCTGCTCGGCGAGCCCGGGGAGAGCCGTGACATCGTCCTGGAGCTCAAGACCGTCGCCGACGTCGCGCTCGTGGGCTACCCGAGCGCCGGCAAGTCCTCGCTGATCTCGGTGCTCTCCGCCGCCAAGCCGAAGATCGCGGACTACCCGTTCACCACCCTCGTCCCCAACCTGGGCGTCGTCACCGCCGGCTCGACCGTCTACACCGTCGCGGACGTCCCGGGGCTCATCCCCGGCGCCAGCGAGGGCAAGGGCCTCGGCCTGGAGTTCCTGCGGCACGTCGAGCGCTGCTCCGTCCTGGTGCACGTCCTGGACACCGCGACGGTGGAGTCGGACCGCGACCCGGTCTCCGACCTCGACATGATCGAGGAGGAGCTGCGGCTGTACGGCGGCCTCGAGGACCGCCCGCGCATCGTCGCCCTCAACAAGGTCGACATCCCGGACGGCCAGGACCTCGCCGACATGATCCGCCCCGACCTGGAGGCGCGCGGCTACCGCGTCTTCGAGGTCTCGGCCATCGCGCACAAGGGGCTCAACGACCTCTCGTACGCCCTCGCCGGGATCATCGCCGAGGCGCGGGCCAGCAAGCCGAAGGAGGAGTCGACGCGGGTCGTCATCCGTCCCAAGGCCGTCGACGACGCCGGCTTCACCGTGACGGTGGAGGACGACGGCATCTACCGCGTGCGCGGTGAGAAGCCCGAGCGCTGGATCCGGCAGACCGACTTCAACAACGACGAGGCCGTCGGCTACCTCGCGGACCGGCTCAACCGGCTCGGTGTCGAGGACGAGCTGCGTAAGGCGGGCGCCCGGGCGGGCGACGGCGTGGCCATCGGCGCCGAGGACAACGCGGTCGTCTTCGACTGGGAGCCGACCATGGCCGCCGGGGCCGAGATGCTGGGCCGCCGTGGCGAGGACCACCGCCTGGAGGCACCCCGCCCCGCCGCGCAGCGCCGCCGCGAGCGCGAGTCCGAGCGCGACGTCGCGCAGCGCGAGTACGAAGGGTTCGAGCCCTTCAGCGACTGACGACGCGGTCCCGCCCGGCGACGGCAAGCCGCCCGGGCGGGACACGGGAGTACAGAGGGTGCCGATGGGCCGCCCGGGTGAAATCCGGCGCGCTCAGGCCCCGCTCATAGGTGCTCCATGCCGCTCACGCGTGTGGCGTCGGTCACCTGCCCGCAGGGCCGCCGTTCAGGTGTTTCTCCTGTGTGGCAGGGGAACGGCAGGTGTTCACAGGGTGAGGCGCACTCGACGTTCACCTTGCGAGATGGTAACGGAGAGTGTAACCATCGGGATGTTCCCCAGCCCTCGCAAGGTAGGTCGTCTGTGTCTGAGCAGTACATAGCCCAAGTCCGCACCACGGCAGTCGTACTCGCCGGCGGTACCGGTCAGCGCGTGGGTCTGTCGATACCGAAGCAGCTGCTGAAGATCGCCGGCAAAGCCGTCATCGAGCACACTCTGAGCATCTTCCAGCAGGCCGAATCGATCGACGACGTCATCGTCCTGATGGCGCCGGGGTATGTCGCCGATGTCGAGAAGATCGTCGCGAAGGCCGGCCTGACCAAGGTCATCAAGGTGATCGAGGGCGGTTCGACCCGCAACGAGACCACCGAGCGTGCCATCGCGGCACTCGGCGAGGGTCTGGCCGAGGGGGAGGACCGCAACGTACTGTTCCACGACGCCGTGCGTCCTCTGCTCTCCCAGCGGGTGATCAAGGACTGCGTCGAGGCCCTCGACCGCTACCAGGCGGTGGACGTCGCCATCCCCTCCGCCGACACCATCATCGTGACCCGCACCCACGGCGAGGACGGCGCGTTCATCACGGACGTACCCGACCGCTCCCGGCTGCGTCGCGGCCAGACGCCCCAGGCGTTCAAGCTGTCGACCATCCGGCGGGCCTACGAGGTCGCCTCGGGTGACCCCAACTTCCAGGCCACCGACGACTGTTCGGTGGTCCTGAAGTACCTTCCGGACGTGCCGATCTACGTCGTCGCGGGCGACGAGTACAACATGAAGGTCACCCAGCCGGTCGACGTCTTCATCGCGGACAAGCTGTTCCAGCTGGCCTCGACCGCCGTGCCGCAGCCGACGGGCGAGGCGGGCTACCGGGAGCTGCTCACCGGCAAGACCATGGTGGTCTTCGGCGGGTCGTACGGCATCGGGGCCGACATCGCGTCGCTCGCGGAGTCGTTCGGCGCCAAGGTGTACGCCCTGGGGCGCTCCACCACGGGGACGCACATCGAGAACCCGGAGCACGTCGAGGAGGCGCTCTCCACGGCGTACGCGGAGACCGGGCGCATCGACTACGTGGTCAACACCGCCGGCGTGCTGCGCATCGGCAAGCTGGCCGAGACCGACAGCGCGACGATCCAGGAGGCGCTGAACGTCAACTACCTGGCGCCCGTCCAGATCGCCCGCGCCTCGTACAAGTACCTCGCGGAGACCAAGGGCCAGCTGCTGCTGTACACCTCCAGCAGCTACACCCGAGGCCGCGCCGAGTACAGCCTCTACTCCTCCACCAAGGCCGCCATGGTGAACCTCACCCAGGCGCTCTCGGACGAGTGGGCGGCGGACGGGGTCCGGGTGAACTGCGTCAATCCCGAGCGGACCGCGACGCCGATGCGGACCAAGGCGTTCGGCGAGGAGCCGGTGGGCTCGCTGCTCTCCTCCGAGGCCGTGGCCAGGACGTCCGTGGACGTCCTGCTGTCCGAGATGACCGGCCATGTGATCGACGTCCGCCAGCAGGACCCGACCCGGGGCGCCAGCGAGGCGTCGGGCTTCGAGCAGGCCCTGGCCTCGGTGCTGGACCGTCAGATCGATGTGCCATAATCAGTGATCGACTATTCGGACCCCGTCGGTTCGCCGTAAGGGCGAAACCGGCGGGGTCCGAATGCGTGAATGCGCTCTTCACAATTTCCCCGCAAGGTTATCCAGTCGGCGTTCTCAGGAGCGGTACTTCGTGATTTCGAAAGCCATTCGGTTGGCTCGTGTCGGCAGCGGTTCGGAGCTGGCCGCCGCGCTTCTCCTGGGTCTGGGCTTCCCGTGCGTCATGGCCGCGGCCATAGCCCCCAACCTGTGGTTCTTCGCGGCGGCAGCCTTCGTGACGTATGCGGCGGACCAGTATCTGCACCGCTGCGGCAGCTACCTCATCAACCGGCTCGCCGCGGTGCGCGCGGGCCTTTCGATCCGCTTCCTGGTGCGTCAGCTGCTGCTGGTCCTGCTGCTCTCGCGCATGGGCTACGGCGAGGCGACCCTCTTCTACGTGACCGTGGCCTGCCTGCTGGCCTTCTACGGCCTCCAGGCGCCGCAGAGCGCGATAGTCACCCTCATCAGGCTGCGCCGCAAGCTGCCGGTGGTCACACGGAACATCGACCTGAGTGCCGTGTCCATCGGGAACGCCCCGCCGCGCAGGCTGATGAGCCGTCCGGCCGAGAAGATGCTCCACCTGGACCTGTTCGGCCTGATCGGCGTGCTGATCGCCATCCAGACCGGCACCGCCGCCTTCGCGTACGCCGGCCTGGCGCTCATGCTCGGCTTCGCCGTCCTCTACCTCGCCGCGCTGCTGCCCTACGCGCGCCCCAGCCGCCTCGTCCCGCCGGAGGCCAAGGTCCTCGCGGCGGTCGACGACTGGCTGCGCACCTACCGGCCGACGGTGATCATGTACTTCTCCGGATCGAAGGATTCGGCGTACCAGGTGAACATGTGGCTGGAGACGATGGCCCAGCTCGGCGGGCGGCCGCTGATCTTCCTGCGTGAGCGCAACATCGTCCCGCAGCTGGCCATGACCTCGGTTCCGGTGCTCTGCGTGCCCGGGGGGGTCCACCTGATGAACCTGGACCTCTCGTCGGTGCGTGTGGCGCTGTACGCGGCGAACGTCGGAAAGAACATCCACATGCTGCGGGTCCCGACCATGAAGCACGTCTTCATCGGGCACGGCGACAGCGACAAGCTCGCCAGCGTCAACCCGTACAGCAAGGTGTACGACGAGGTGTGGACCGCGGGGAAGGCCGGGCGGGACCGCTACGCGCTGGCCGACGTCGGCATCCGCGACGAGGACATCGTCGAGGTGGGGCGCCCCCAGCTCGCCTCGATCAAGCCGTGGACCGGCGCCCCCAAGAACCCGGTCCCGACCGTGCTGTACGCCCCCACCTGGGAGGGCTGGGACGACAACCCCGGCAACACCTCGCTGCTGCTGGCGGGCGAGAACATCGTCAGGCGTCTGCTCACCGCAGACGAGCCGGTGCGGTTGCTCTACAAGCCGCACCCCTTCACCGGCACCCGCAGCCGGCAGGCGAAGGCCGTGCACGCCCGTATCACCGCGATGATCGAGCAGGCCGCCGCCGAACGCGCGACCGACCCCCGGTGGGCGAAGGAGCGCGAGGCGCTGCGCGCCGGCCAGGCCGAGGCGCGGGCCGCGATGCTCCGCATCGAGACGCAGCTGTCCCGGCTCGCCGGCAGTTCGCAGACCGACCGGGACGAGGCCGAGCAGTCCAGGGACGCCAAGGTCGACCCCGGGACCGAGGCGGAGACCGCGAAGCTCAGGGAAGAGTGGAACGACGCCTACTGGCGCTCCACCGGCTGGTGGGAGCACAAGGTCATCGTCGGGGCCGCACCCCGTCTGTACGACTGCTTCAACGAGTCGGACGCCATGGTCTCGGACATCTCCAGCGTGGTCTCGGACTTCATCGCGAGCGGCAAGCCGTACGCCGTGACCGACTCGGCCGCGATGGGCGTGGAGGAATTCCGGCGCCAGAACACCGCGGTGCGCGCCGCGGTGATCCTCTCGAACTCCGCGGTCGAGCTGGACGAGCTGATGGCCGCCGTCACCGACCCGGCGGCCGACTCCCTGGGCGAGGACCGGCGCGAGCTGAAGCAGTATCTGCTCGGCCCCGACGAGCCCACCTCCATCGAGCAGTTCGACACGGCGGTCCGGGAACTGGCCGCCAAGGCGGAGGCGCGCAACATCGGCGTCGCCCGGAGCCTCGGCGAACCCGTGGGCGGCTGATCCCGCGAGAGCACACATCGGGCATGGGCCCGTCGAAACCTGGAAACGGGTTTCGGCGGGCCTTTGTGGTGCAGCTCACAGGCCGAAAAAGCGTGTCGCGCACAACCAACGCGCCGTATCGGTTGTCTCAATTGAACGTGAACGACAGTGCGATTCCCGGCGGCTGCACGACGTCGCCGGGGTGTACACCGGTGATGCCGTGTTCACTCCTCGGCCCGCGCGACCGGGTGGACGCGTCGGTCCCACCCTTCCGTGCGGCAGGGGAGCAAGGGATTTCACAGTAAAATCACATCGCGTTCAGCATGCTTCGTTCGCACCGGTGTCCGGCACTCGATCACCACACTCTCAATATGGGGACAGAAAAACGTGAAGGCTCTCGTACTCTCAGGTGGGGCGGGCACCCGTCTGCGCCCCATCACCCACACCTCGGCCAAGCAGCTGGTGCCGGTCGCCAACAAGCCGGTTCTCTTCTACGGTCTCGAGGCCATCGCCGACGCGGGCATCACCGAGGTCGGCATCGTCGTCGGTGACACGGTCGACGAGATCCGGGAAGCGGTGGGTGACGGCTCCGAGTTCGGTATCGAGGTCACCTACATCCCCCAGGACGAGCCGCTGGGCCTGGCCCACGCCGTGCTCATCTCCCGGGAGTTCCTCGGCGACGACGACTTCGTCATGTACCTCGGCGACAACTTCATCGTCGGCGGCATCAGCGGGCTGGTGGAGGAGTTCCGCAGCGACCGGCCGGACGCCCAGATCCTGCTGACGCATGTCCCCAACCCCACCTCCTTCGGTGTCGCGGAGCTCGACTCCGACGGGCGGGTCGTCGCCCTGGAGGAGAAGCCGAAGGCCCCCAAGAGCGATCTGGCCCTGGTCGGCGTCTACCTCTTCACCCCCTCCATCCACGAGGCGGTCCGCTCGATCGAGCCGTCCTGGCGGGGCGAGCTGGAGATCACCCACGCCATCCAGTGGCTGATCGACCAGCAGCGGAACGTGCGCTCCACCACGATCTCCGGGTACTGGAAGGACACCGGCAACGTCACCGACATGCTGGAGGTCAACCGCTCGGTGCTGGAGACCGTCGAGCCGCACGCCGAGGAGGCGGAGGTCGACGACGCCAGCGAGATCATCGGCCGGGTCCGCATCGAGAAGGGGGCCAAGGTGACCGGGAGCCGCATCGTGGGCCCCGTGATCATCGGGGCGGACTCGGTGATCAGCGACTCCTACGTCGGCCCGTTCACCTCGGTCTCCGAAGGCTGCAACATCGCGGACAGCGAGATCGAGTACTCCATCGTCCTCAAGGACGCCTCCATCATCGGGGTCCGGCGGGTCGAGGCGTCGCTCATCGGCCGCAACGTCGAAGTGACCCCCGCGCCCCGCAGCCCGTCCGCCCACCGACTCGTGCTCGGCGACCACAGCAAGGTACAGATCTCCTCATGACGACCAACATCCTGGTGACCGGCGGGGCCGGCTTCATCGGTTCCCACTACGTCCGCACGGTGCTGGGCCCCGAGGGGCCGGGCGACGTGGCTGTCACGGTGCTCGACAAGCTCACCTACGCGGGCAACCCGGCCAACCTCGACGAGGTCCGTGACCATCCCGGCTTCGCCTTCGTCGAGGGCGACATCTGCGATCCCGAACTCGTCGGCAAGCTGATGGCGGAGCACGACCAGGTGGTGCACTTCGCCGCCGAGTCCCACGTGGACCGCTCCATCGACGGCGGAGCCGAGTTCGTCCGCACGAACGTCGTGGGCACGCACACCCTGATCCACGCCGCGCACCTGGCCGGGATCAAGACCTTCGTGCACATCTCGACGGACGAGGTCTACGGGTCGATCGACGAGGGCTCCTGGCCGGAGACGCACCCGCTCCAGCCCAACTCGCCGTACTCCTCCGCCAAGGCGTCCAGCGACCTGATCGCCCTCTCGTACCACCGCACACACGGTCTCGACGTGCGGGTGACCCGGTGCTCCAACAACTACGGGCACCACCACTTCCCCGAGAAGGTCATCCCGCTCTTCGTCACCAACCTGCTGGACGGCAAGACCGTCCCGCTGTACGGCGACGGGGCGAACGTCCGCGACTGGCTGCACATCGACGACCACGTCCAGGGCATCGAGCTGGTGCGCACGAAGGGACGGGCCGGCGAGGTCTACAACATCGGCGGTGGCACCGAACTCTCCAACAAGGAGCTGACCGGCCTGCTGCTCGAGGCCTGCGGCGCCGACTGGGAGACCAGCGTGACCTACGTCGAGGACCGCAAGGGTCACGACCGCCGCTACTCGGTGGACTGCGCCAAGATCAGGGAAGAGCTCGGCTACGTGCCCCGCAAGGACTTCAAGCAGGGGCTCGCCGAGACCGTCCAGTGGTACCGCGACAACCGCGGCTGGTGGGAGCCGCTGAAGGACCGCGCGGCGCTCTGAGCCCTACGCCCTACGATGCCGGTGAAGCCCGGCGGTGAGCGACGCGGGAGCCGGACCGAAGGGGCTCGGGCTCCCCTTCTGCCGGGTTCGCCGGCTCACGGTTCACGCCGGCAGGCACAACAGAAAGCGGGATGCGGTATGAGCGGCAGTTGGCTGGTCACAGGAGCGGGCGGGATGCTCGGGCAGGACGTCCTGGCCCGGCTTGCCCAGGACGGCGAGAGCGCCGTGGGCCTGGACCGCAAGGCGCTGGACATCACCGACGCGGGTTCCGTGCGACGGGCCGTCGAGGAGCACGGCCCGTCCGTGATCGTCAACTGCGCCGCCTGGACCGCGGTGGACGACGCCGAGACCCGCGAGGACGAGGCGCTGCGCATCAACGGCGAGGGCCCCCGGCTCCTCGCCGAGGTCTGCGCCGAGCGCGGAATCGTGCTCCTCCAGGTCTCCACCGACTACGTGTTCGACGGGCAGGCGGGCGAGCCGTACGCCGAGGACGCGCCCACCGCGCCGAGGAGCGCCTATGGGCGGACCAAGCTGGCTGGCGAGCGGGCCGTCCTCTCTCTGCTGCCCGACAGGGGCTACGTCGTCCGCACCGCGTGGCTGTACGGAGCGGGCGGGGGCAACTTCGTCCGTACGATGATCAAGCTCGAGGGCATCAAGGACACACTGGACGTGGTGGACGACCAGCTGGGCCAGCCCACCTGGACCGGTGACCTGGCCGACCGGCTCGTACGGCTGGGACAGGGCGCCTTGGCCGGTACGGCACCGGCCGGCATCTACCACGGAACCAGTAGCGGCCGGACCACGTGGTTCGGTTTCACCCGGGCCATCTTCGAGCAGCTGGGCGCCGACCCGGAGCGTGTCCGCCCGACCACCAGCGCTGCCTTCGCCCGGCCGGCTCCGCGTCCCGCGTACAGCGTGCTGGGTCACGACCGCTGGGCGAAAGCCGGTCTAGAGCCCATCCGGAATTGGCGGGAGGCGCTCGCGGAGTCTTTCAAGGATCTCCACGGAACTCCGTGACCTGTGGTGATTGCCGACTGTTGCCCGGACCCAGTAAGTTCACTGCTTATCGAGCCGGTCGGCGCGGGACTGACGCATTTCGGCGTCCACGCTGTTCCTGTGCCGGCCGAGCCGGCGAATCGTCTCCGAACTCCGGGGTCCACGAATCGCTGACGAGCTGGACTTCTAGGTGTCACGACCCACCGTTGTGATGCCCGCGCAGTGTTCCATACGGAAGGGGATCCGTACGATGGCAACAACGACGGCTGCAAAGAAGATGGTCAGGGCAATTGTCGGAGAGGCGGGGTGGAAGCGGCTGCGCCGCCTCCGGAGGAGACTGGCGGGCGCGCCCGCCCCTGTTCCGCGCCCCGCCGCACCTACGGGAATCGCTGCGATCTCGCACGACCTGCGCAAGCTCGCCCAGCACTTCAGGACGGACAAGTGGGGAACCCACCGCTATGCGCAGCACTATCAGCGGCACCTCGAGCATCTGAAGAATGACTCCTTCAATCTGCTGGAGATCGGTATCGGCGGTTACAGCAGAGCGGGACAGGGCGGCGCGTCGCTGCGTATGTGGAAGCACTTCTTCCCGAAGGCGCAGATCTTCGGAATGGACATCCAGGACAAGTCATTTGTCGACGAGGATCGGATCACGACCTTCATCGGCGACCAGTCCGACCCCGGTTCCCTCATCGGTGTGGCCTCGAAGATCGGCACGCTGGACGTCATCATCGACGACGGCAGCCATCTGAGTCCGCACATTCTGACCACGTTCGAGACGCTTTTTCCGCTGCTCAAGGACGGCGGTATCTATGCCGTCGAGGACACGCAGACCTCGTACTGGCCGGAATGGCAGGGCAGCGAGGACCGGGACGACCCGAAGACCAGCATGTCGATGCTGAAAAAGCTCGCCGACGGCCTCAACTACGAGGAGTTCGTGGACGAGGGTTACGAGCCGTCCTACACCGACCTCAACATTGTGGGCATGCACTTCTACCACAACCTTGTCATCATCGAGAAGGGTAAGAACGCAGAAGGCACGAACAAGAAGCGGGTGCTCAAGAAGCGCTACAGCGAGGAAGGCGCCAAGAGCTGAATGCGTGGCCCGTCCGGCGTCCGTTCCTGAAGACGCCGGACTCCGATCGCCGCCGGGCACATTCTGGGCCCGGCGGCTCGGCGTTCGCCCCCGTACCGGCCCGTTACTCATTGTCCTCGCCTGATTACCCAACACCCATCCCGGAGAAGGGTCCTCCTCTCCGGATATATCCTGTCGGGCGGGCGTCCCGGGTGGGATTCAGCGCCGATTTTTCCTGATTACCAGATGAGGTTCTGCATGTCCGTCAAGGTCAGCGTCGTCATTCCCGTCTACAACCCGGGCGAGTACATCGAGGACTGCATTTCCTCCTTGTTGCGGCAGTCCCTGCCGGACGACGAGTACGAGGCCATCTTCGTCGACGACGGCTCCACGGACGCCACCCCCGCCCGCCTGGACGAACTCGCCGCCGCCCACCCGAACATGCACGTCATCCACCAGGAGTCGTCCGGCTGGTCGGGCAAGCCGCGCAACGTCGGGACGGCGGCGGCCAAGGGCGAGTTCGTCATGTACGTCGACAACGACGACTGGCTCGGCGACGAGGCGCTCGAACGCATGTACCGCTACGGCGTGGAGAACGGCTCCGACGTCATCATCGGGAAGATGGCGGGCAAGGGACGTCCGGTCCCGGTGGAGCTCTTCCGCGTCAACCGCCCGAGGGCGAGCGTCTCCAACGCCCCGCTGATCGACAGCCTGACGCCGCACAAGATGTTCCGCAGGGAGTTCCTGGAGAGCAAGGGCATCAAGTTCCGTGAGGGACGCAGGCGCCTGGAGGACCACGTCTTCGTCGTGGAGACCTACCTGCGGGCGGCGAACATCTCCGTCCTCAGCGACTACCTGTGCTACTACCACATCAAGCGCGAGGACGCCTCGAACGCCGGCTTCCAGCGCTTCGACCCGGTGGGCTACTACGGCAACCTCCGTGAAGCGCTCGACATCGTCGAGCAGTACACCGAGCCGGGGAAGATCCGTGACGGCCTCTACCGCCGCTGGCTGCGCAACGAGATGGTGGAGCGGCTCCGCGGCAAGCGGTTGCTGAGCCTTCCCGAGGACTACCGCGCGGAGATCTTCACCGAGATCCGCGGTGTGGTCACCGAGCGGTTCGGTCCGGGCGTCGCCGCGGGCATGCAGCCGACCCAGCAGATAGTCGCCGCGCTCATCGTGGACGACCGCCTCGGTGACATCGAGGAGCTGGCCCGCTGGGAGTCCGGCATCAAGCCCGCGGGGCGACTCGAGAGCCTCGCCTGGGACGGCGGCACCCTGAATGTCGGCTTCACCGCCGAGTACCAGGTGTCGGACGCGCCGATGACCTTCCGCTCCGTGGACGGCGAGGACCTGCTCGCCCCGCCGCTCGCCGAGGAGACCCTGAGCAGGATCGCCGGCCTCGGGGTCAGCACCGTGGCGCCGGTCGCGAAGTCCAAGGTCGACCTCGTCGTGCGTGAGCGCACCACGGCTGCCGAGTTCTTCCAGCCGGTGGAGTTCACGAGGGAGCGGATCCCGGTAGGGGACGGCCCCACGTTCCGGCAGGAACTCCGGGCCTCGGCGACGATCGACCCGGAGACCGCCGCCAACGGGGCGCCGCTCGGGGACGGTATCTGGGACATCCTCTTCCGGATAAGCTCCTGTGGCTGGACCAAGGAGACCCGTCTGGGATCGGTCCGCGCCGACCAGGTCGAGGAAGGCCGCCTCGGCCGCCTGACCGGCTCGCCGCGCAGGGTGGTCCTGCCCTACTGGACCGAGCCGCACGGCAACCTCTCCCTCGACGTGGACCTCGCCACCAGCCGTATCGACCGGGACGTGCGACGGCTCGCGCCCGAGGACGTCCGGATCGAGAGCGGCCGGGTGAAGCTGCCGCTGCCGCTCGCGGTGGGCCCCGCGGCCGGCACCGAGCCCGTGGTCCTGCGCTTCAAGTCCGCGGGCGCCGACACGGTCCAGGCGGACGCCACCCTCACCGCGGCACCCGAGGGCGCCTTGCTGACCGCCGAACTCCCCGGCGGCCTGCTCCCGGGGCAGGTCTGGGACATGGGGCTGGGCATGCCCTCGGCCAGGCGCGGCAAGCCGCGGTGGAGCGCGCTCCCCGCGGTGCTCCGGGTCGCGGACGACGGCACCGTCGAGGCCGTGGAGCCCGCTCCCACGAAGAAGCCCGCAGCCAAGCCCGCAGCCAAGCCCGCCGCCAAGAAGCCCGTGATCGCTCCGAAGAAGCGATCCTTCTCCCGACGCGTGGCGGGCAGGCTCAAGCGCGGCCTGTTCGGCTGAGGGCCGGCCCGCCACGACGGCGGGCCGGCCTCCGGATCCGGCGGCGTCACACCGCAGCGCACAGCACAGTCAGTCGAGAAAGAAGTAGAGACGTATGCGACCTCTGTCCATCGAAGGCGCCTGGGTGCACGAGCCGAAGGTGTTCCCGGACGACCGCGGCAGCTTCCACGAGTGGTTCCGGGGCGCGGACTTCCGTACCGCGACCGGACAGGAACTCAGCCTCGTCCAGGCGAACTGCTCGGTGTCGAAGCGCGGCACCCTGCGCGGCATCCACTACGCGGACGTGCCGCCGAGCCAGGCGAAGTACGTCAAGTGTGTGCGGGGCGCGGTTCTCGACGTCATCGTCGACATCAGGGTCGGCTCCCCGACGTACAAGCAGTGGGAGATCGTCCGGCTCGACGACGAGACCCACCACGCGGTCTACCTCTCCGAAGGCCTCGGACACGCCTTCTTCGCCCTGAGCGACGACGCCACCGTCGTCTACCTCTGCTCCGAGGGATACGCCCCCGAGCGTGAGCACGGCATCAACCCGCTCGACCCCGGTCTGGCCATCACCTGGCCCGAGGGCATCGCACCTCTGCTCTCCCCGAAGGACGAGCAGGCGCCGACGCTCGCCGAGGCGGAGGAGCGTGGCCTGCTGCCCCGCTACGAGGACTGCGTCTCCTTCCGGGAGCAGCTGCGCGCACGCTGATCCGGCCCGCGGGTTCCCGGCCCGCGCGGAGTCGTATCCCGCATGTCCACAGGTAGTCCGGTATCAGAGGCAACCTTATGAACGGTCTGTCCGTCTCCTTTGTCAAGAGGGGAACGGGCAGGCCGCTTTCGTGTGTCTGCGCGAAGAACGCGGCATGAACCGCAGTTCCACCGTCTTCTCCTGAAGAGCGAAGTGTGCGGACCGGGGAGAGATGAGCACAAGCGCACCAGACGTCAGCATCGTCATCGGGGCTTACGAGGCGATGCCGTACCTGATCCGCTGCCTGGAGTCCGTGGAGGCACAGACCCTGCCCGCCGGGCGGATGGAGATCATCGCCGTCGACGACGGGTCCACGGACGGCACGGGGGAGTACCTGGACGAGTTCGCCGCGCGTACCGCGATCGAGACCCGTGTCGTCCACCAGGAGAACTCCGGCGGGCCCAGCGGGCCGCGCAACGTCGGACTGGGGCTGGCCCGCGGGCGCTACGTCTTCTTCCTCGACGCGGACGACTACTTCGGCGAGGAGGCACTGGAGCGGCTGGTCGCGATGGGCGACCGGGCCGGTACCGACGTGGTGCTCGGCAAGGTCGTCGGCGTCAACCGCGGAGCGCCGAAGTCGATGTGGAAGGAGACGGTCGAGCGTGCCGACCTCTTCTCCTCGCGCATCAAGTTCACCCTCAGCGCGCAGAAGCTCTTCCGGCGCGAGATGCTCGTGCGACTCGGGCTGACCTTCGACGAAGCGCTGAAGACGGGCGAGGACGCGCTCTTCACCATGGAGGCGTACCTGCGCGGCGACGGGGTGTCCGTCGTCGCCGACTACACCTGCTACTACCTGGTGGGCCGGGACGACGGCAAGCACGTGACCCGCAGCGGGAGCTACCGGCTGCGCTTCGACTCCGCGCGGGCGCTGACGGAGCTCATCGCGGCGCAGCTTCCGCCGGGGCCCGAGCGGGACGACCTGATGGTCCGGCCCTTCGTCATCACCCTGCTGCCGCAGTTCGGCCCGTCCCTGCTGCGGCAGTCCGAGGCGGTGCGCAGGGAGAAGATGGAGCTGGCCGCCCCGCTGCTCAAGGCCTACTGGTCGGCGGGTCTGGGCCGTCGCCTCAAGGTCCACGAGCGGCTTCGGCTGGCCTGCGTGGCCCGCGGCCGGCTCGATCTTCTCCTGGACGTCCTCCGGTTCATGGCGGACAAGCAGGAGCCCGACGTGGTCCGCAAGGGGCTCCGGGGCAGGGTGTACCTGGCCTATCCGCGCTTCGGCGAGGACTCGGGGCTGCCGGACTCCGCCTACGAGCTGACCGTGAGGGAGTGGGTCGGCGGCAAGCGGATCGAGGTGCCGAAGCAGCAGACCGTCACCTCGATCACGCGTCGCCTCGTCCGCAGGGCGGGCAGGGCTGCCCGGTCGGCCCGGCGCACCCCGCACCGCGCGCATTAGGACCCGGGCGGCCGCGGGGACGGCCCGCCCTCACTGCTCCGGCCCGGTCCGGCTCACTGCTCCGGGCGGAGGAACTTCCTGACGGGCCTGCCCACCACGCGCCGGGCGCGCCGGTACGTGGCGCCCGCGCCGCCGCGTGCCCTGGTGCCGAAGCGGTCGGGCCTGCCGGTGAGCTGGGCCCGCCGTAGCTCGTTGTTCTCCTCCGTCAGCTCCTGGAGCCTGCTCTGCAGCCAGCCGAAGCGGCTGCTCAGGGTCTCCGGGTCGGTGTCGGTCCACGGCCGGACGGCGGGCGGCAGGACGAGCTTGGACATCTGTGCGTCGAACGCCTTGCCGCCGTCGCCGTGGTGGAAGGTGTTCTCCAGGCCGTTCTTCTCCATGAAGCCGGTGAAACGGAGGAAGCGTTCCTTGTGGCCGTTCACCAGCTCGCCGAAGTCCGCCGCCTCGTAGAGCTCGGTGGGGTCGATGTTCTTGGGCGTCTCGGAGATCTTGCGGTGCGGGATGCCGAAGTAACGGCAGAGCTCCAGGGTCCGCGAGTCGCTGCAGAGCACGGTGCTCGGGACGCCGGCCAGCAGCGCGGCGATGTTCCCGTGGATACGCGAGCCGAACGAGAAGTCGAACGCGCGCAGCTCCTCGATCCAGGTGGCCGGGTCGACGTAGAGCCGGACCTTGCCCTCGCGGTACATCGGGTGGGAGGGGTGGGTCGGCATCGAGGTCTGGGCACCGATCGGGTTCGACGTCTCCCGCCAGTGGAGGAGCTCGGCCTCGAGAAGGTTCTGCCCGATGAACCGCAGGTTCGGATAGCGCTTGTGGGCCTGACGGATGATGGCGTCGAGGCCGTGCGAACGTACGGCGCTGTGCGATCCGTTCACCGAGATGCGGGATTCCGCCGTGAGCGACTCGGTCTTCTTGTCGAGCGTGAACGTCTCGCCGTTCATGAACATGGAGGGGCAGCCGATGACCTCGACGTCCCGGAATCCCATGTTCTTGAGGTACTGCTCGGTGAACTCACCGCGCACTCCGATGGAGGCGCTGCGGTTGAGCACCTCGGTGACGAACTCCCTGACGGTCGGCTCCATGGCCTTGAGCCGGGAGGCGTCGTACTTGAGGTCGGCCTGCGCGCCGACTCCCAGGACGACCACGGGGATGCGCAGCTTCTTGATCAGCTGCGTCATCCGCTTCAGGGGCCGCTCGAACGTCGGGCGGAAGGCGTTCGCCAGGGGGACGACGAATACGTCGAACTCCTCGTTCATGCGTTCGGCAGCCGCTGGATCCGTGCGGATGCCGTTGGAGAAGACCTCTGCCCGCGGGGTCGTCAGAAGCTTGTGCGCCGCGTCACTGAAGATCAGGTTGCCCGCGTTGGTCGCGAAGACATCTCTGTCGAGGGACTGTTCGAGCGAAGCCACATCGAAGGGGCTTTTGCCCGATCTGAGGAGAATGCGCTTCTGGCGGGAGAGTTCATCTGTCACGCAATAGAGGGTAGCTCTATGAATGGCGGGTGGAGATTGCGTAAATGACCCCATTCGGGGGCATGTCGAAACGTGATCCGGGCCGGTCGGTCTGTGTAATGACGTCCGCGCGGCGACAGCAGCTGAGACGGCTCGGTGCCGGCCCCGCCCCCTCGCGTAGATTGAGCGGAACCGAGCAGGACGACGTGATGGGGACGGGCGTACGTGTCAGGGGCAAGGGAATCCGAAGGCGCGGCAAGGGAGCCCGAAGGCGCGCTCCGCACACCCTCCGGGAGCGGCGCGGGGCGCAGGCCCGGTGTGACCGACGCCCGCCGGATCGTGGTCAAGGTCGGCTCCTCCTCGCTCACCACGGCGGCGGGAGGGCTTGACGCCGATCGGGTGGACGCGCTCGTCGACGTCCTCGCCAAGGTGAGGAGCGGCGGGGAGCGCGAGATCGTCCTCGTCTCCAGCGGCGCCATCGCGGCAGGCCTCGCCCCCCTCGGTCTCGTCCGAAGGCCCAAGGACCTGGCCCGCCAGCAGGCCGCGGCCAGTGTGGGCCAGGGACTCCTCGTCGCCCGCTACACCGCGTCCTTCGCCCGGTACGGCGTACGCGTCGGGCAGGTTCTGCTGACCTCGGACGACACCAGCCGGCGCGCCCACTACCGCAACGCCTACAGCACGCTCGACCAGCTCCTGGAGATGGGCGCGTTCCCCGTCGTCAACGAGAACGACACGGTCGCCACGGACGAGATCCGGTTCGGGGACAACGACCGGCTCGCCGCACTCGTCGCCCATCTGGTGCACGCGGATCTGCTCGTCCTCCTGTCCGACGTCGACGGCCTCTACGACGGGGACCCGAGCCGGCCGGACACCTCCCGCATCGCGGAGGTGAGCGGACCGGCCGACCTGGAAGGCGTCACCATCGGCAGCGCGGGGAAGGCGGGTGTCGGCACCGGAGGCATGGTCACCAAGGTGGAGGCGGCCCGGATCGCCACCGCCGCCGGGATCCCGGTCGTCCTCACCTCCGCGAGCCATGTCGCCGACGCCCTCGGCGGGCGTGACACCGGCACGTACTTCCACCGCACCGGGCGCCGCTCGGCCGACCGGCTCCTCTGGCTGGCCCACGCCTCGACACCGCAGGGCGCACTCGTGCTCGACGACGGGGCCGTGCGCGCGGTCGTCGAGCGCCGCACGTCCCTGCTTCCCGCCGGTATCTCCGCGGTCGAGGGCGAGTTCTCCGCGGGGGACCCGGTCGAGCTGCGGGACCCGGCCGGCACGGCCGTCGCCCGCGGGCTGGTCAACTTCGACGCCAAGGAGATCCCGCAGCTGCTCGGCCGGTCCACCCGCGACCTCGCGCGCGAGCTGGGCCCGGCCTACGAGCGTGAAGTCGTACACAGGGACGATCTCGTCGTCCTCACGCCTCGCCCGACCCCCTGAAACGGCTGAAAGTCCAGCCTTCGGGCGGAGACCTTCACGAAAAGCGCCCCACATCCGGCCCCGGGCTGGTCAACTTTGTCACGGGGACACAGTGGGGTCGGCACAGCTACACATTCACAGGAGGCCGCCGGTGAGACGAGCGCGCCCGGGGGCGCTGCCCCGCGGAACGGGCAGCCGTGCCCTGACCAGCGTCGGGGCGGGAGCCGACTTCGTCGGCACGCCCTCCGACCGGACCATCGAGCAGGAACCGGTGGTGACGGACGAGGAGCTGACCCGCTCCAAGCTGTGGCACATCACCCTGAGCGTCTCCGGCGGTGAGACACCGCTGAAGGAGGTCAGGCGCGGACTGGAACAGCTGGCGCACGACCACCCGTTCCTGCTGACCAGCCGGTATGCCAACGACCATGCGGAGATCCGCTACTGGGAAGAGGCCCGGGACCTCCACGACGCCGCGGCGGTGGCGCTGCGGCTGTGGGGCGAACACCGGTCCAGCGCGAAGCTCCCGCCCTGGGAGATCGTGGGCCTGGAGGTCATCGACCGGGAGACCTACCACCTGCGCATCGCCGAGGGCTACGGACCGCCACCGGCCGCCCCCGTCGGGGTGCACCCGTACTGACGGGGGCGTGCCGGACCGGGTGTGCGGACGCTGATACGCCCGTCTCGCATCACGGGATACGTGACGGATGCCCGCGGTGTGCGCATTACCCTGCGGGCATGACCACGCTTTCGCCCTACGACAACATGTCCCCGGTCGCCCAGGCCGCCTACCGGGCACGCGCCGCCGCCGACGACATCGCGCCACTCCCGCGCGCGGCGAAGGACGACGCCCTGCTCGCGATCGCGGACGCCCTCGAGGTGCGCACCAGCGAGATCGTCGAGGCCAACGCCGAGGACGTCGCGAAGGCCCGGGAGGCCGGGACGAGTGAGTCGGTCGTCGACCGGCTCACGCTCACCCCGGAGCGCATCCGCGCGATCGCCGCCGACGTACGCGACGTGGCGGCGCTGCCCGACCCGGTCGGAGAGGTGGTCCGGGGCTCGACCCTTCCCAACGGGATCGACCTGCGCCAGGTGCGGGTGCCGCTCGGGGTGGTCGGCATCATCTACGAGGCCCGGCCCAATGTGACGGTCGACGCCGCCGCGCTCTGTCTGAAGTCGGGGAACGCGGTACTGCTGCGCGGGTCCTCGTCGGCGTACGCCTCGAACAGCGCTCTCGTGCGGGTGCTCCGTGACGCGGTGGGCGGGTCCGGCCTCCCGGCGGACGCGGTGCAACTCGTCCCGGGCGAGAACCGCGACTCGGTCCGCGAGCTGATGCGGGCCCGCGGCCTCGTCGACGTGCTGATCCCGCGCGGTGGCGCCTCCCTGATCCGCACGGTCGTGGAGGAGTCGACGGTTCCCGTCATCGAGACGGGCACCGGCAACTGCCACGTGTACGTCGACGCGCAGACCGACCTCTCCATGGCCGTCGAGATTCTGGTCAACTCCAAGGCGCAACGGCCGAGCGTCTGCAACGCCGCCGAGACGCTCCTGGTCCACAAGGACGTCGCGGCGGACTTCCTGCCCCTCGCCCTGGACGCGCTGGCCGAGGCCGGCGTCACGGTGCACGGCGACGAGCGGGTGCTCGCGTACGCCGAGGGGTCCAAGGCCACCGTCGTGGCGGCGACCCCGGAGGACTGGGAGACCGAATACCTCTCGTACGACATCGCCGCCGCGGTGGTGGAGTCGCTGGAATCGGCTGTGGCGCACATCCGGCTCTGGTCCTCCGGCCACACCGAGGCGATCGTCACCACCTCGCAGGCCGCGGCCCGCCGGTTCACCCAGTTGGTGGATTCCACGACGGTCGCCGTGAACGCGTCCACCCGCTTCACGGACGGCAGCCAGTTCGGCTTCGGCGCCGAGATCGGCATCTCCACGCAGAAGCTGCACGCCCGGGGGCCGATGGGGCTGCCGGAGCTGACGTCCACGAAGTACATCGTCACCGGCGACGGCCACATCCGTTAGCCCGGGGCCCCGGACGGGGCGGGCAGGGAGGGCGGCGTGTCCGGGCGAATGCGCGGGCTCCCTGCCCAAAACGCCCCGCCGGGGCTACGCTGAAGCCGTGCCGGACGACGTGGGGGGCAGGCCGTTCCCGGACGGCTGGGAGCCCGACGACGACCGCGGGGGCGCGGACGAGGACTTCGCCTCCGTGGTGTTCGACGAGGACTTCGTCAGGTCCGCCGAGATCCACGAACCCACCGCCGTCGAGCGCCTGCTGGCCGCCGCGCAGGCCCGCGCCGAAGCCGAGGCGAGCAGGGCGCGCTCCGGCGGCGGCCCTCCGGACGACGACCTCTACGACGACGGCTACGGCCCGGACGGGGCGTACGGCCGCGAGAGAGCCTTCGGCGACTTCTACGACCCCGATGACCCCGACGGCCTCCACGAGGACGGTAACGGCCCCTACGGGCCCCACGGCGGCTCCCTGCGCCCTTACCGGGGTGCGTCGCGCTGGCACCGGCCGGTCGCCTGGCTGCTCGCCCTGCTGATGGGTATCGGGATGGTGGCGCTGGCCTTCAGCGCCGTGTACCGCGGCGCCGCGGGGAGCCGGCAGGACCAGGTGCCGCCCCCGGCGACCAGCGGTGTCGACAAGCCGGGCGTGGCCCCCTCCGCCTCGGCCGACTACTCCCGCCCTGCGGTACCGGCCGTTCCCCGTACCCCCTGAGCCGCGCTCCCGCACCGGCATCCTCCCCCTCCGTCACTCCTCCCGGCCGTGGCTCCTCCCTGCCTGCCTCGACCGCTCTCCCGGCGGCGCTCCACCTGCGCTCCCACCTGCGGGGCGTTTACCTTGATGAGGATCGACCCAATCTGAAGGTATGACCTTGTGATCCCTTCTCTCGTCCCCGTCCCCGGGAAGAGGGCAGGTCACGTGTCCATGTGTCGAACCCGTGACGGACAGGTCCGCCCGATGCCGAGCGGCTGAGGCGGATCCCAGCGCCAGCCCCGCCGGTGGCGCGGAGATCGGGAGAAGTCATGACAGGCCGCGGAGAACCGCCGGAAGGTCCGCCCGACAACCCCTCGGGTGGGGAGGACGAGTACCGCTCAGTCGTCTTCGACGAATCGTTCGTCCGCGCTGCCCGGCTGCAGGAGTTCTCCGCCCAGGAGCGCATGGGTGACCACGCGCGCGCCGTACGCTCCCTCCCCGGCCGCCCCACCCGCCGGCACCGCTCCAGGGCGGGCATCGCCCTCGTCGTGCTGATCGCGCTGGCATTCGCCACCGCCGTCTACTTCGGCTTCCGCAACCCCTACCCGACGCCCGTCGGCAGGCGCGCGGAACCCCTGCAGACCACGGTTATCCCGCTCGCCCCCCGAAGCCCCGTACCTGGAGGAGTCGCCGAGTCGCTCCTCGCCGACGGTCCGGCCGCCGGGCACCGGACGGGCGCGGCGGGCATCAACTTCCCGTCGGTCCGGCGGACGACGAACTTCTCGGACAGCCAGGTGACCATCGCCCTGACCACGGTGAAGGATTACCTGGTGGGCTCCTCCCTCGACCCCGACGTACTCACCGCAGGGGTCGTGAGGCCGGTCGGCCGGCTGCTCGATCCGGATCAGACGGCGCAGTTCGACCGGAGCATGGACTCACCGGCCGACGACGGCGAGCACAGTGCGACCGGCTGGCTGGTGCGCTTCGACCCGGCCGAGGTGGAACTGGCCGATTCCGACATCAGGGTCCAGGGCACCCTCTCCTACGCGGAAGCGGGGGCGGACACCCTGGAGGTGGTGTCCGACCACACCTTCACCTACGCACTGCGGCCCGTCGTGTCCGGGCCCCACCGGGCCGACGGAGCCTCGCTCTTCACCGTGCGCCGCGTCTTGCGTTTCCTGCTCGACCGTGAGGACATCCGGCTGCACCGGCTGGAGGTCCGCAGCGCCTATGTCCAGGCCGGCCCGCAGGCGTGCTCGGCCGATACGACGGGAGCGCTGCGCCCGCTGCTCGCGGGCGAGCGGGCGGACACCCGGGGGCCCGCAGGCACCGATCCCTATGCCACGGGTGTGCCCGCGGCGGCGCTCTGCGGCACGCTGGCCGTCAGCTCCCCGACCCGGAGCCCTCTTCGGGATCCGGGCGTCGCCAGGTCCCCTCGGAGTCGTCCGTAGCGTCCGGGGCCGCAGCGCCGCCCTTGCCCGCGCCACCACCGGCGGCGCCCCCGCCCGCGGCTCCCGTGAACCTGTCGCGGAGCTTGCCGCCGAGGTCGCCCGCACCGCCGGCGATGTCACCGACCAGCTTCATCAGCGGGTCCTTGCTGGTGCGCACCGTGTCGGCGTAGTGCGACGCGGACTCACGGAAGGAGTCAGTCACCGAGGTGTCCTTGTCCTCGTCGCGCTTGGGGTAGTGGCCGTCCATGATGCGCTGGAAGTCGCGGGTCTCCGACCACTTCTTCAGCTCGGCCGCGCGGACCGTGGTGAACGGATGCGTCCGGGGAAGCACATTGAGGATCTTGAGCACGGAGTCGCGGAGGTCGCCGCCCTTCTCGTACTCGTCGGCCTGGGCGAGGAAGGCGTCCACATTCATCTCGTGGAGATGATTGCCGCCGGCGATCTTCATCAGCCCGCGCATCGAGGCGCGCAGATCCTGTCCGACCAGCAGGCCGGCACGGTCGGCGGAGAGCTCCGACTTGCGGAACCACTCGCGCAGCGCGGTCACTATCGCCATGATCGCGACATTGCCGAGCGGGATCCACGCCACCTTGAGCGCCAGATTGGTGAGGAAGAGCAATATCGTGCGGTACACCGCGTGGCCGGAGAGGGCGTGACCCACCTCGTGGCCGACGACTGCCCGCATCTCCTCCTCGTCGAGCAGCTCCACGAGTCCGGTGGTCACCACGATGATCGGTTCGTCGAGACCGATGCACATGGCGTTGGGCTGCGGGTCCTGATTCACATACATCGGCGGGACCTTCTTCAGGTCCAGGATGTAACACGCGTCCCGCAGCATGTCGTTGAGATGCGTGAACTGGGCGTCGCTCACCCGGACGGAGTCCGAGAGGAAGAGCAGCCGCAGACTGCGCTCGGGCAGGAGGCCGCTCAGCGCCTTGAACACGGTGTCGAAACCGCTGAGCTTGCGCAGGGCCACGAGGGCCGAGCGGTCCGCCGGGTGCTCGTAGGCCCGTGAGGAGATGTCCGGGAATCGCTTGCGGTGCCTGCTCGGCACGCTCTCGTGACTGGCGTCGGTCATGGATGGCCCCCTGTTCGTACGAGACGTTGCTCGTCCCCCTGACAAAAGCCAGCGTATGCGCTGGCGCTACGGTGTGCGGGGGGCTGTGGATAACTTTGAGGAGCGCCCGGAATGCCGCACACCGCCGTCATGCTCGCCGCCGTGTCCGAGGACCAGGGACCTGGCAACACGCTCCGGATCGTGCTGCTCGTCTCGCTCGTCGGCGCCGCCCTGCTCGCCTGGTTCCTCCTGCGTGGATACCGCAACGACGACAACAACGACTGAGTCGGCGTGAGCGTGCCCGGGGCGCCCGCATACGATGTGCGCGACGTCTCCCTCCTGATTCCCGATGGATAGGTCCTGCAGAAGATGAGCCTCTCGAGCACCGCGCACCAGCTGGTCACCCTCGCCTCCGAAGGCGAGCAGGGTGGCAACCACGAAAGCCTCAGCCCGTACCTCACCGGTGGCGGCGCGCTCCTCGTGCTGCTGCTCCTGCTGTGGATCACCACCCGCTTCAACCGAGACCGCTGAGGCAGAGGCGAACAGCTGTGCCAGTAGGGTCTGCACGCATGGAAGAGCAGGAAGTGCCTACCGGCCGCGGCAAGCGCCGAATCGGCGTGATGGGCGGGACATTTGACCCGATCCACCACGGACACCTGGTGGCGGCGAGCGAAGTGGCGGCCCACTTCCACCTGGACGAGGTCGTCTTCGTCCCGACCGGGCAGCCCTGGCAGAAGAGCCACAAGCAGGTCTCGCCGGCCGAGGACCGCTACCTGATGACGGTCATCGCGACGGCGTCGAACCCGCAGTTCTCGGTCAGCCGCAGCGACATCGACCGTGGCGGACCGACGTACACGATCGATACGCTGCGGGACCTGCACGCGGTCCACGGCGACGCCGACCTCTTCTTCATCACCGGCGCCGACGCCCTTTCGCAGATCCTGACCTGGCGGGACGCCGAGGAGCTCTTCTCGCTCTCCCACTTCATCGGCGTCACCCGGCCGGGGCACCTGCTGACGGACGACGGGCTGCCCAAGGGCGGCGTCTCACTGATGGAGGTTCCCGCGCTGGCGATCTCGTCCACGGACTGCCGTGCCAGGGTCGCGCAGGGAGAGCCGGTCTGGTACCTCGTGCCGGACGGTGTCGTCCGCTACATCGACAAGCGCCAGCTGTACCGCGGCGAATGAGCCACGGAGAGGGGCACCTGTGACCGACCGACACGACCCGTACGACCCGTACCAGCAGCCGCAGATCATCGGCTACGACGAGTACGGGCAGCCGGTCTACCAGCAGCAGGGCCAGCAGCAGTACGACCCGTATGCCCAGCAGCCCCAGCAGCCCCAGCAGCCCCAGCAGCCCCAGCATGACGGGCAGCCGCAGCAGGGCTACGGCTACGACCCGTACGCCGGCACGCAGCAGCAGTACGACCCGTACGCCACCCAGCAGGCCCAGCCGACGCAGCAGGCCCAGCCGACGCAGCAGGGGTACGGCTACGACGGCGGCGGCTACGGCGCGTACGGCTACGACACCGGCCGGCAGCCCGCCGGGGACGACTCCACCCACCAGTGGAACGCTCCCCAGGCCACCGCCGCGCCGGCGGCCGCGCCCGCGCCCCCGCCCCCCTTCCCGGAACAGCGGAGTGAACCGGAACCGCCGGCGGACCCGGCCCTCCCCGGGCAACGCCGTGCCGACCGCGACCACCGCACCGATCAGTTCTCCTTCATCGAGGAGCCCGACGAGGACTCCGAAGATGTCATCGACTGGCTCAAATTCACCGAGAGCCGCAGCGAGCGGCGCGAGGAAGCCCGCCGGCGCGGGCACAACCGGATGATCGCGCTCATAGTCGTCGTGGCTCTCGTGGTCGTCGGCGGAGCGGGCTACCTCTGGTTCGCCGGGAAGATCCCGGGAGTCTCGGGCAGCGACGAGCAGAACGCCGCGGCGACGGGGCCCCAGAAGCGGGACGTCATCGTCGTCCACCTGCACAACACCAAGAAGGGCGGCACCTCGACGGCGCTGCTCGTCGACAACGTCACCACCGAGCGGGGCACCACCGTCCTGCTCCCCAACTCGCTGGCCGTGGCCGCCGACGACGGGTCCACCACCACGCTCGGCAAGTCCGTCGACGACGACGGGTCCACCGGCACCCGTGAGGCGATCGACACCCTGCTCGGCACCAGCATCAGCGGAACCTGGCGCCTCGACACCCCGTACCTCGAGAACCTCGTCGAGCTCGTGGGAAACATCGAGGTCGACACCGACACCGCCGTGCCCGACTCCAAGAAGGGCGCGGCGCCCTTGGTGAACAAGGGGGAGGCACAGACGCTGAGCGGTCCGATGGCCGTCGCGTACGCCACCTACCAGGGCGCGGGCGAGCCGGAGGCCAAGCAGCTGATGCGCTTCGGGCAGGTGATGCGCAGCGTGCTGCGCAAGCTGTCCGAGGACCCCAAGGCCGCCACCGTCACCATCGAGACCCTCGCGCAGATCCTCGACCCGTCCCTGCCGGAGCAGGACCTCGGCGCCTCCCTGGCGAAGCTCGCCGGGCACGCCAAGGTGGGCGACTACGAGACGGAGCTGCTCCCGGTCCAGAGCGACGGGACCCTCACCGACGCGGCGACCGAGAGCGTCGTCAAGGACGTCCTGGGCGGCAAGGTCAAGGCTCCGGAGCAGGGCGCGGCGGTACGCGTCGGCATCAGGAACGCCACGGGCGACACGAAGGGTACGGAGAACGCCAGGGTGCAGCTCGTCAACGGGGGCTATTCCTTCGTCGACAGCGGCAAGGCGGACACCGTGGCGTCGTCCGAGGTGGTCTACGGGGCCGCCGAGGACAAGGCGAAGGCGGTCGAGGTCGCCAAGACTCTGGGTCTGCCGGAGAGCGCCGTGAAGAAGGGCAAGCCGGCCGCGAACGCCGACGTGTCCGTCGCCCTCGGACAGGACTACAAGATCTCCGAGCCGACGTCGTAAGGGCTGTCGGCGGTCCGTGAGACCCTAGAGGTCGATCTGACCGCCGACGAAAGCCTGCATGTGACCGCCACGGACCGCTCCATCGAGCTCATCAACGCCGCCGCCCAGGCGGCGGCCGACCGGCTCGCGCACGACATCATCGCCTACGACGTCAGCGACGTGCTGTCGATCACCGACGCCTTCCTGCTGGCCTCGGCTCCCAACGACCGCCAGGTCAAGTCGATCGTCGACGAGATCGAGGAGCGGCTGCAGAAGGAGCTCGGCGCCAAGCCGGTGCGCCGCGAGGGCGACCGCGACGCCCGCTGGATCCTTCTCGACTACGTCGACATCGTGATCCACGTCCAGCACAGCGAGGAGCGCGTGTTCTACGCGCTCGAGCGGCTGTGGAAGGACTGCCCCGAGATCGCCCTCCCCGAGGACGCGCTCAAGACCCGGGGCAAGGCCGAGGAGCACGCCCAGCTCAACGGCGGCACGGAAGGTGACCAGAGCTGAACGGCAGCAGCAGCGGCAGGGGCCGCAAGATCGTCCTCTGGCGGCACGGGCAGACGGCGTGGAATCTGGAGCGCCGCTTCCAGGGTTCCACGGACATCGAGCTGACCGAGACCGGTGTCGGCCAGGCCCGCCGCGCCGCCCGGCTGCTGGCCTCGCTGAAGCCGGACGCGATCGTGGCGTCCGACCTGCGGCGGGCGGCGGCCACGGCTGCCGAGCTCGCCTCGGTCACCGGTCTCGGCGTCGCGCACGACTCGGCGCTGCGTGAGACGTACGCGGGTGCCTGGCAGGGCCTCACGCACGAGGAGATCGTCGGGCAGTACGGCGAGCAGTACGCCGCGTGGAAACGCGGTGAGCCGGTCCGCAGAGGCGGCGGCGAGCTGGAGACCGAGGTCGCCGACCGGGCGGCCCCGGTGGTCCTGGAACACGCCGGCAAGCTGCCCGACGCGGGCACGCTCGTGGTCGTGAGCCACGGCGGCACCATCCGCACGACCATCGGCCGGCTGCTCGGTCTCGAGGCCCACCACTGGGAGGGGCTCGGCGGGCTGTCCAACTGCTGCTGGTCCGTGCTGGGCGAGGGTGCGCGCGGCTGGCGCCTCCTCGAGCACAACGCCGGGACACTTCCCGAACCGGTGCTCGGGGACGACGACTAGCGGGTGCCCCCAGGCCCCTGCGGGGCGCCGGGGGCCGGATTTCACTTTCCGGCTCGTCGCAGGCTAAAGTTCTTCTTGTTCGCAGCGCGGAAACGCAGGGAAACACAGCGGACAGCGGGGCTATAGCTCAGTTGGTAGAGCGCCTGCATGGCATGCAGGAGGTCAGGAGTTCAATTCTCCTTAGCTCCACAGTGAGGATCCCGTCCCCGGCAGGGGGCGGGATCTTTTTTTGCCGTTCATGAGTGACCGGTGCGGTGGTCCGCGCCGGCAAGCCTCAACTGCCCTGGCCCGCCTGGGACAAGGGCCGACAGGGCGCTACCGCTCCTTCTCCGCAGGTACGGCGGACGCTCCGGCCTCCTTCGTTCAGGGCAAAGCCGCCCAGCGGGGCGGTCGTCGGGCTGACCTCCTTGCGGGGCCATGGCAGAATCGGAGCGCCGGAGGGGGCGACGGACCGATCGGGAGGGAGCGCGATGCCTGCGAGCCGCGTACGGGCCCCGGGCCCGCCCTTTACCCGCACCGCGCCCCATCGCTCCGCCGGTCACCGCTCCGCCGCTCGGGGATCCACCGCAACCCGTTCCCCCGACGTCTCGCAAGAGGGCTCCTCCGCGTGCGCGGCCTGCGGCCACCCCCGGAGCTGACCGGATGGGTGCACACAGGAGGAAGTGCGACTGGTGCGGCAGCGGTACGCCGATCGTCCGGGACATGGACCCCGTCAACACGGAGTTCCAGTACTGGTGCGAGGAGTGCGCGCGGGCGCTGGTCATAAAAGGGGACCCCATCGAGACGTACCGGGAGCTCGAAGGGGAGCCCATCTACGGCCGGCTCCTCGAGGAGCACTGCACCCTGAAGAGGTTCTACTCCTTCGCCACCGCCTGACGTGATGTGCGCCTCCGGTGCACGCTCCTCATGGCCGGAGCAACCGCTGGTCAGAGCAGTGCGCACCGGTCATATGCGGACAGAGTGGAAACGATTTTTGATGGGCCGGTAGGACCGTGTAATGTTCTCGATGTCGCCGGGGGAACCGGGCGGCGGACAACACGGGGCTATAGCTCAGTTGGTAGAGCGCCTGCATGGCATGCAGGAGGTCAGGAGTTCAATTCTCCTTAGCTCCACAGTGAGGAAGCGGGTCATCCGAATCGGATGACCCGCTTCTTGTTGTGTCCGTCACCTCTGTCGCCACCGGGGCGCGTCAGCCGCGTCCGCTGTCCAGGGCTCTGCGCTGTGTGCTCGGGAGCGCGGGGCGTTCCGCGGGCACCTGTTCGATACGGAGTGCCAGGGCGGGGCACCTCCGGACGGCCCGCTGGGCGCGGCCCCGCAGGTGCGTCGGCACAGTGGCGTCCGCGAGCGCCGGGTAGCCGTCGGGTCCGAGTCTGATCAGCTCGGGGACGATGTCCGCGCAGAGGCCGTGGCCCTGGCAGAGCGTCCAGTCCACCGCCAGCTTGTGACCGCTCGGTACGGACTCCGCCAGGCCGTCGTAGCCGGGTGCGGGCAGCGGCAGTACCCCGAGCGTCTCCCGTCCGCAGCCTCCGTCCAGCACGTGCGCGGCGAGATCGTCCGTGAACGCGGAGAGGGTGGAGGCCAGGAACCGGGCGGATCCGTCCGGGTGTTTGCACGCCCCGCGGCCCTTCACCGCCTGGGTCACCTCGGTGAGCGCCTCCAGGGCGGCGGGGCCGCCGCCGTTCAGTACGTCGGAGAGACCGCCCGCTGCGGCAGGCAGCCCCAGCTTGCACGGGCCGCACTGACCCGCCGTCTCGGCGGCCAGCCAGGTCGCGATCCTCAGCGACTCACCGATCGGGCAGGTCTCCGGCCCGATCGGCAGGATGGCGCCGGCGCCGAGTGCGCCGCCCACCGCGGCCAGGGAGGCTTTGGAGATCATGGCGTCGTGCGCGGCGAGCCCGTCGATCCAGTTGCCGTGGTAGCCGCCGGTGAGTACGCCCTGGGGCAGGGGTGGGGCGCCGGCCAGCTGCAGGACGTAGCGCAGGGGCACGCCGGTGGGCACCTCGATCACCATCGGGCGTGCCACCGCCCCGGAGACGGTGAGCAGGACCGTGCCTGGTTCGTCGGGCAGGCCGGTGTGCCCGTAGCGGCGGGAGCCGAGCCGTGCGGCGACGGCGAGCTGAGCGTAGGTCTCCGCGTTGGACAGGAGGGTCGGGGCGCCGCCGACGCCGGACTCCGCAGCCCGCTCGCGGCGGCCCGGCGGCAGGGCGGGACCGCCGTTCACCGCGCGGATGACCGCTGAGGCCTCCCCGGAGACCATACGTTCCGGGGTGCGCACCACCCGGGCACGGAGATGCCGGCCGCGCCGGTCGGACAGACCGCGTTCGGCCAGGGCGGCCCGTACGGAGATCTCCGTCGAGTCGCGTGTGACGGCCACGACCAGCGTGCGGGCGCCGAGGGCCTCCGCGGCGAGCAGAGCGCCGTCGAGGATGAGGTGCGGGGTGCGGTTGAGCAGCACGGTGTCCTTGCGGCAGGCGGGCTCGCCCTCGCTGCCGTTGATCACGACGGCCGGCCGCACGCCGCGCCGTACCGCGGACTTCGCCACCGCGCGCAGCTTCTTCCCGAACGGGAAGCCCGCGCCGCCCCGGCCGCACAGCGAGATGGACTCGGCCAGTTCGGCGAGCCGCTGGCCCGTCATCGGCTCGAGCGGACCGTGCACCCTCAGATGCATGGCGAGGTCGAGACGTTCCACCAGGTCGAAACCGGTGGTCATCTGGGGAAGTCCGACGACGCGGACCTCGGGCACATCGGGGAGAGGGACGTTCACGGTCGGTCTCCTGCCGGTGTGTTCCAGGGCTCTCCCGCCGAGGGCGGGTAGAGCGGGCCCGGCAGCTGCACGGTCTCCTGGGCGGAGGCGGGGCCGGGGGGCGGGACGTACGCGGGCCTGAGCGCCTGTGCGGGAGGCGTGGGGGCCGGAGTGGGCCAGCGGTCGTCCTTCCGCTCCGGCGGACGGGCGGAAGGACGGGAGACGGCCCGGTACGCAGCGAAGATGCCGGGCCGGGGCCCTGCCGCCGGCGCCGGAACCGGACTCGGGATCAGCCGCTCGGAGCTGCGCGGCGGGGGTTCGTACGGAGGCGCGGTGTACCGCTGATGTACGTACGGCGGCCGGTCGTGGGGCTGCGGCCCGTACTCCTGCGGTTCGAAGGCTCCTGGTGGCGGGGCCGCAAGCGTCCTGGGGCGGACCGGGGTACCGCGCGCCGCGTGGTCGTCGTCACCCCAGCCGGGCGCGTCGGGAGGCAGGCCCCGGCCGGCCGGGGGAACCGTGTGTTCAGGGCGGGGGAGCGGGGAAGAGCGTATGACCGGATCGGGCGCGGCGGGAGAACCGTCCGGGCGGACCAGCCCGGTGACCAGATCGGTGAGCAGGCGCTTGGCCGGCCCGGGAAGCAGTCGCAGGGAGAGCGCGGCCGCCACCGCAGTCAGACAGAGGACGTACGTCACGACGACCCAGGTCGCGGGTTGCCGGCCGGTGTGGAGACCGTGCACCAGTGCGGAGCACCAGGCCGGGTAGGCCAGCGCGTGCAGCGCGCGCCAGCGGCCGGCGACCCGGCCCGGAGTGGCGAAGGCGCCGCGCAGGGCGCCGGTCGCCGCCGTGGCGATCATCAGCAGCCCGGCGAGCGAGCCGAAGCCGATGAGTCCCGCGGTGCCGCTCACGCCTGTGCCGAACGGTATGAGGGCGCCGAGCAGACCGACGTGGCCCAGGGCGACCTTCACGGTGCCGTGCAGCAGGAGGAATCCGAGCGAGGCGACGGCGGCGGCCCGGTGGATGCCCTGGCAGACGATCCGCCGGCGGGCCGAGAGGAACACCCGGTCGGTGGCCAGCAGGCCCCAGGCCACCGTGGCGGTGAGGGAGACCAGCGTCAGGACGCCGGTGGTGAAGTCGAACGCGGCGCGCGTGCCGCCGCTCCCCGCGACGGCGAGCAGAGGGATGAGAACCAGCGCCGCGACGGTCAGTCCGCCCTGCACCGGGCGGCTCATCCCTGGGCCGGAACTCATGGAGGGGGAGGTACGGATCCTGCGATGAGGCTTCATGGGGGGCGACTCCGAATGGCTCGGCAATGCGGTCCCGTTGCGGCATGCTAGGTCGCCGTATACCGGCCGGTACGAGGTTTGAAGTGTTGCCCCGATAGGAGGCAGTACGCGGAGTAACCTCCGGAGTGTGCGGGTCATGTGGAGGGTTGGCGCAGGTGGCGTGCCTTCCGGGCGCGGGGCGGCGGCCGCCGGGCGGCCCCTCCGCCGCATATGTGCCGGGCCGGGCCCCGTGCCTGTGCGGTACCCTGACGCCATGCGTGCCGTACGCCTTCTGCTTAGCGAGCCGCGCTGATCATTCCCGACCGGTGAGAATGCCTGGTCGGACTCGGCGCGGCGTCCCCTCCTGTGCGAGGGGATTTTTCGTTTCCGTAGACGTGTGTCCGTAGACGTGGGCGCCGGCAGATGACGATCGATGGAGCTTTGAGGATCATGAGCGAGACGAATTCCGCGGCCGAGGTGGCCGCGCCGCACCGCTACACGGCAGCGATGGCCGCCGACATCGAGGCACGCTGGCAGGACTTCTGGGACGCCGAGGGGACGTACGAGGCGCCCAACCCGACCGGTGACCTGGCGGACGATCCGGAGCTGGCCGCCAAGCCCAAGAAGTTCATCATGGACATGTTCCCGTACCCCTCGGGGTCCGGGCTGCATGTCGGTCACCCGCTGGGCTACATCGCCACCGACGTCTACGCCCGCCACCAGCGGATGACGGGGCACAACGTCCTGCACACCCTGGGCTTCGACGCCTTCGGCCTGCCGGCCGAGCAGTACGCCGTGCAGACGGGCACACACCCGCGGGCCTCCACCGAGGCCAACATGGAGAACATGAAGGTCCAGCTGCGCCGGCTGGGCCTGGGGCACGACAAGCGCCGCTCCTTCGCGACGATCGACGCGGACTACTACAAGTGGACCCAGTGGATCTTCCTGCAGATCTTCAACTCCTGGTACGACACCGAGGCCGACCGGGCCCGCCCGATCGCCGAACTGGTCGCGCAGTTCGAGAGCGGTGAGCGCCCCGTCCCCGGCGGCGGCGAGTGGGCCGCGCTGAGCGCCGCCGACCGTGCCGACATCCTGGGGCAGTACCGCCTGGCGTACGCCTCGGACGCCCCAGTCAACTGGTCGCCCGGGCTGGGCACCGTGCTGGCCAACGAGGAGGTGACGGCCGACGGTCGCTCCGAGCGCGGTAACTTCCCGGTCTTCAAGGCCAAGCTGCGCCAGTGGAACATGCGCATCACGGCCTACGCTGACCGGCTGCTGAACGACCTGGACGGCCTGGACTGGCCCGAGGCAATCAAGCTGCAGCAGCGCAACTGGATCGGCCGTTCCGAGGGTGCGCGCGTCGACTTCCCCGTCGACGGGGCCGGGGACATCACGGTCTTCACCACCCGCCAGGACACGCTGTTCGGCGCGACCTACATGGTGCTGGCGCCCGAGCACGAGCTGGTCGAACGGATCATCCCCGCCGCCTGGCCCGAGGGCACCCACCCGGTGTGGACCGGCGGCCACGCGAACCCGGCCGAGGCCGTCACCGCGTACCGCAAGCAGGCCGCGGCCAAGTCCGATGTGGAACGGCAGGCGGAGGCCAAGGACAAGACCGGTGTCTTCACCGGCGCCTACGCGACGAATCCGGTCAGCGGCGACAAGGTCCCCGTCTTCATCGCCGACTACGTCCTGATGGGGTACGGCACCGGCGCGATCATGGCCGTACCGGCGCACGACGCGCGCGACTTCGCCTTCGCGCGCGCCTTCGAGCTGCCGATGCGCTGTGTCGTCGAGCCGGCTGACGACCGCGGCCTGGACCCCTCGACGTGGGAGGACGCGTTCGGTTCGTACGACGCGAAGCTGGTCAACTCCGCCAACGAGGAGATCTCGCTGGACGGCCTGGGCGTCGTCGACGCCAAGGCGAAGATCACCGAGTGGCTGCAGGCGCGCGGCGTCGGCGAGGGCACCGTCAACTTCCGCCTGCGTGACTGGCTGTTCAGCCGTCAGCGCTACTGGGGCGAGCCCTTCCCGATCGTGTACGACGAGGAGGGCATCGCCCACCCGCTGCCCGAGTCGATGCTGCCGCTGGAACTGCCCGAGGTCGACGACTACTCGCCGCGCACCTTCGACCCGGAGGACGCCGACACCCAGCCCGAGACCCCGCTGTCCCGGAACGCCGACTGGGTCAACGTCACCCTGGACCTGGGTGACGGCGCCGGTCCGCGAAAGTACCGCCGCGAGACCAACACCATGCCGAACTGGGCGGGTTCCTGCTGGTACGAACTGCGCTACCTGGACCCGCACAACGACCAGCGGCTGGTCGACCCGGCCATCGAGCAGTACTGGATGGGGCCGCGCGAGGGCCGCCCTTCCGGCGGCGTCGACCTGTACGTCGGTGGTGCGGAGCACGCCGTGCTGCACCTGCTGTACGCGCGCTTCTGGTCGAAGGTGCTGCACGACCTGGGGCACATCTCGTCCGTCGAGCCGTTCCACAAGCTGTACAACCAGGGCATGATCCAGGCCTTCGTCTACCGGGACAGCCGCGGGATCGCGGTGCCGGCAGCCGAGGTCGAGGAGCGCGACGGAGCGTTCTACCACGGCGGCGAGAAGGTCAGCCGCGTCCTGGGCAAGATGGGCAAGTCCCTGAAGAACGCCGTGACGCCGGACGAGATCTGCGGCGAGTACGGGGCGGACACCCTGCGGCTGTACGAGATGGCCATGGGCCCGCTGGACGTCTCGCGTCCGTGGGACACCCGGGCCGTCGTCGGCCAGTACCGGCTGCTGCAGCGGCTGTGGCGCAACGTCGTCGACGAGGAGACCGGTGAGGTCACCGTCGTGGACACGGAGCCCGGCGAGGACACGCTGCGGGCGCTGCACAAGGCCATCGACGGTGTCGGCCAGGACATGGCGGGGATGCGGTTCAACACCGCCATCGCCAAGGTCACCGAGCTGAACAACCACCTGACGAAGGCGGGCGGGCCGCTGTCGCGGTCGGTCGCCGAGCGGCTGGTCCTGCTGGTCGCACCGCTGGCGCCGCACGTGGCGGAGGAGCTGTGGCGCCGACTGGGGCACACCGAGTCCGTCGTGCACCAGGACTTCCCGGTCGCGGACCCGGCGTACGTCGTGGACGAGACCGTGACCTGTGTGGTGCAGGTCAAGGGCAAGGTCAAGGCGCGCCTGGAGATCTCCCCGTCGATCTCGGACGAGGAACTGGAAGCCCTGGCCCTGGCCGACGAGAACGTCGTCGCCGCACTGGGCGGGGCCGGGATCCGCAAGGTGATCGTGCGGGCGCCGAAGCTGGTCAACATCGTCCCGGCGTAACGGCGTGGCGGTCCCCGCGTAACGGTGCGGGCGGCCCGGCGGGCGTGCCAGGGCTTTCCCCTACGGGCAGGTTGGGGGTTCCGGTGGAACCCTCGGCCTGCCCGTTCCGTTTACGGTAGAAGGGGCGGCCGCACGCCGGCCGCCGACCGACAACCCGAGGGGCGTTCATGGAAGCCGTGATCCTGATCCTGACGCTGCTGTTCGTGGCGTTCATGGCGCTCGGGGTGTACGCCGGTGTGAAGACGGTGCGCGCCGCCAAGCGGGGTGTGGACCGGACGATCACGCAGGCACGCCGCTCCGTCGAGGACACCACCCTGCGGGCCAAGAGCTACGGCCAGCCGGGCGTGCCGGGGGAGCTCGCGCAGCTGAGGCTCACGCTGCGTACGTCGATGCGGGCCACCCAGGACGCGCTGAACGCCGGGGCGGCGGAGGACGCGTCCCTGTCGGAGTCGTTGGGGCTCTTCCAGCGCCTGAGCGTGCACGGACGCGAGCTCGACGACGAACTCAAGCGCCTGGAGCGCGAGCCGGACCGGGCGACGGTGGCCACGCTGCTACCCGCCCTGAAGGAGCGAACGGAGCGCATCACACATTCGGCGGAGTCGCTGCGCTGGGCGGCGCGTGACCGGGCCCGGCAGTTCGCCGACGATGATCTGGCCGCACTCAACGCGCAGATCGACCTGGAGTCCGGCGCTCTGCGGCACTGGACGACCGAGGAGCCGGCGGCACGGGCGAATGCGGCCGGGCACAGCTGGGACGGACCCGCCGAGGAGGCGCCGCCGCCCTCGCTCACCCCTCCGGACCCGCGACTGCGCGCGGACTACCCGTGGCAGAAGTCGGCCAGGCCGGAGACCACGAACTGACGGGTGCCTTGGCGACGACGAAGACGCGGGATGTCCTCGACCTGTCCGGGTGACGGGCACGGGCGCGCCCTGAACGTCTCCCGAAAAGTCCAAGGTGCGTCATGGGCGGACACGGGGACGACCCGAAATGATCAGCACGTCGGTCCCGGGCTGCCGTGCTCCCACCCCGGAAGGTAACCTCCGGCTCATGTCCCGCCATGTCGCGATCGTCACCGATTCAACGGCCTACCTGCCGCCCCAGACGATGGAACGGCACGGCATCACCGCGGTGCCGCTGACCGTTGTCCTGGGCGACCAGGCACTGGAGGAGGGCACGGAGATCTCGGCCCGGTCGCTGGCGCTCGCCCTGCAGAAGCGCAGCTCCGTGACCACGTCACGGCCCAGCCCGGAAGTCTTCTCCGCCGCGTACCGCGCCGCGGCCGAGGCGGGCGCCACGGGCATCGTCTCCCTCCACCTGTCGGCCGAGTTCTCCGGCACCTACGACGCCGCCGTGGTCGCGGCGAAGGACGCGCCCGTGCCGGTACGCGTGGTCGACACCGGCATGGTCGCCATGGCTCTGGGATTCTGCGCGCTCACCGCGGCCGAGACCGCCGGGACGGGCGGCGGGCTGGACGAGGCGGTGGCCGCGGCCGAGAAGCGGGCGGCGGGCACATCGGCGTTCTTCTACGTCGACACGCTGGACTATCTGCGCAGGGGTGGGCGCATCGGTGCGGCGCAGGCGTTGCTGGGATCGGCCCTGGCCGTCAAGCCGCTCCTTCAACTCGACGGCGGGCGCATCGAGATGCTGGAGAAGGTGCGGACGGCGTCCAAGGCGGTCGCACGGCTCGAGGAGATCGTCGCCGCGCGGGCGGGAACGGGGGCTGTGGACATCGCCGTCCATCACCTGGCCGCTCCGGACGGGGCGGAGCGACTGGCGGAGCGGTTGCGGGGCAGGGTTCCGGGACTCGTGGACCTGCATGTGAGCGAGGTGGGCGCGGTGATCGGGGCGCACACCGGGCCGGGGCTGCTCGGAGCCGTGGTCGCGCCGCGCTGAGTCACCCCTGCGGGTGACGCGGATATTCACAACTGGCGAGTTATCCACCGTAATTGGGGCAGCTCGGCGGATTTTCCCGGAAGTGTCTAGCGTCGTGAGGCATGACACTCCGTTCACTTCTCGCAGCTGACCGTGCCACCGACAGGCAGAGCCGTGCCGACGCGGCCAAGCCCGTGCACAGGTCCGCGGATCTGCCCGCACACGCGGCCATGGACCCGCCCACGCGGCGGGCCACGCATCGCGCCGCACGCCGTGTGTCCCACGGGCCCGGCCCCGCGCGCGTTCGGCCCGGGCCCGGTGTCCGCCCCGGCGGAGCGGCCGGCAGCTCGCCCGGTGCCGCGTCCGGCGGCCGGCACGGGCGCCGACGGCGCACTCCGCGCGGGTCGGACGCCGAGGTCGCGGCAGCTTCCCGGCTCCGAGCGGACGCGCTCATGGCCGCCGCCCCGTCTGCGCCCGCGCCCGGGACCAGGCTCGTGTCCGGGGCGGGGGCCGCGTCCGGGCCCGCGTCCGCGCCCGGGCTTGTCTCCGGGTCCGCTGGGCCGGTGCCTGCGTCTGCCACGGTGCTGCCTGCAGCGGGCACGGCCGCAGGGACGGCCGGTGGGCACCGGAGTGCCCGCGTGGCCCCTTCCTGGGCAGTGGCCACGCCACCCCGCCCAGCTTCCGACGCGGATTCCGCGACGGTCCCCCAGGGACCGCCGCGCCGCGCGGTGCCCGACGGGTCCGGCGGGCGGAGACCGTGGTGGCGAGAAGCAGGGCCCGCTCTGCGGGATCGCTTACCTCTGTGGGTGCGGCTGCGATGTGGCCTGGAGCCACGCGCTCTCGCCGCCCTCGCCGTCGTCCTGGTCGGGGCCGCGGTGTTCGCGGCGGCGCACTTCTGGTCGGCCCGCCCCGAGCCCGTACGCGCGCCCGACCGGGTCGCGGAGGCCGGGGCGGTCCAGGACGGCGGGCCGGGGTCACCGAAGGCTCTGCCGGGCCTCGCGCCGGGTCCCGACGCGGCAGCGCGGACGGGCGCAGCGTCCGGCGGGCAGATCATCGTCGACGTGAGCGGCAAGGTGCGCCGGCCGGGGATCCAGCATCTGCCGGCCGGCTCCCGCGTCGCGGACGCCCTTCGCGCCGCGGGAGGTGTCCGCGCGGGTACCGATGTCTCCGCGCTCAACCGGGCGCGTGTCCTGGCGGACGGTGAGCAGGTAGCGGTGGGCCTGCCCGCGGCCCCACCGCCCGCCGGCGGAACGGGAGCGGGGGGCGGCGCGGCGGGACAGGGCGGGCCGACTGTGCCGGTGAGTCTCGGCACGGCCACCGTCGAGCAGCTCGAAACCCTGCCGGGCGTCGGACCGGTGCTCGCCCAGCACATCGTCGACTACCGCACGGAACACGGGGGTTACCGCTCGGTCGACGAGCTCCGCGAGGTCGACGGCATCGGGGACCGCCGGTTCGCGGATCTCCGGCCGCTGGTCAGGCCATGACCGGGCCTGACGTCCACGCGGACTCGGGCCGTCGCATGACCGGACCTGACGTCCACGCGGACTCGGGCCGCCGGCTGGGTGCCGCCGACCCGCGCCAGGATGCCCCGGCCGATCTGCGGCTGGTCCCTCCGGCCCTGGCGGCCTGGGCGGCCTCCGTCCTGGCACTGGGGGCGCCCGGCCGGTGGGTGGCGGTCGGGGCGGTCCTCTGCGGGTGCGCGGGGCTCGGCCTCATCGCCGTACCCCGGATCGTGGCGCGAGCCGAGCCCCGGGGTGTCGTGAGGGTCGCGGATCCGGCGGGCGCGGTGGATACCGCGGCTGCGGACGGCGGGCCGGCGAGGGCGCTCCGCCGCGCCGGGACGCGGACCACCGCCGCTGCCGGGGTCCTGCTCTGCGCGGCGGCCGGAGCGGCTGCGGCCGGGCTTCACGGCGCGGATTCCCGTAGTGGCCCCGTACCCGGGCTGGCGGAGTCGTACGCGCGCGTCGTCGCGGAGGTGACCGTAACCTCCGACCCCCGCCGGACCCGGCCGCGCGTGCAGGGGGATCACAGCACGCCCGTGTCCCTGCTCCTGGAGGCCGAGGTCGACCGGCTGACCGCCCCCGACGGCACGGTCACCGGACTCAGCACCCCCGTTCTCGTCATGGTCGCCCCGGGCGGCGCGGCGGCGCGGTGGCAGCGGCTGCTGCCCTCGACAGGCCTCCGCATCAGCGGTCGGCTCGCACCTCCGCGTCATGAGGGGGAGCGCATCGCGGCCGTACTGGGCACCGACGCGGACGACCCGCCACAGGTCACCACCGAGCCCACCCTCCTCCAACGCGCGGCAGGGCGCCTTCGGTCCGGCCTGCGAGAAGCCACCGACGGGCTCGACGCCGATGCGCGGGCCCTCCTGCCGGGGCTGGTGGTCGGCGACACCTCACGGGTCCCACCCGACCTGCACGACGCCTTCAAGGCCACCGACCTCACGCATCTGCTCGCCGTCTCGGGCGCCAACCTGTCGATCCTGCTCTTCCTCCTCATCGGTCCGCCGGGAACGGCGGCGCGCAGCGAACGCCGCGGGCTGGCACCCCGGCTGGGCATCTCCCTGCGCATGACCGCCCTGACGGGGGGCGGTATCGCGCTGGCCTTCGTGATCGTCTGCCGCCCCGAGCCGAGCGTCCTGCGTGCGGCCGCGTGCGGCCTGATCACGCTGCTCGCCATCGGGACGGGCCGGCGCAGATCGCTGATTCCCGCACTGGCAGCGGCCGTTCTGCTGCTGGTGCTGTACGACCCGTGGCTGGCCCGAAGCTACGGGTTCCTGCTGTCCGTGCTGGCTACCGGGGCGCTCCTCACCCTCGCGCCCAGATGGAGCGGCGCTCTTCAGCGGCACGGGGTCCCGGCACGGCTCGCGGAGATGCTGGCCGCCGCCGGAGCCGCCCAGGCGGTCTGCGCACCCGTGGTCGTGGTCCTCGCGTCCCGGGTCAGCCTGGTCGCGATCCCCTGCAATCTGCTGGCCGAATTCGCGGTGGCTCCGGCGACGGTCCTGGGGTTCGCCGCCCTCGCCGCGGCCCCGGTGTCCATGCCGGCCGCGGAGGTGCTGGCGGGGATCGCCGGCTGGCCGGTCGGGTGGATCGCGTCCGTGGCCCGCACCGGGGCGGCACTTCCCGGCGCGGAGGCCGACTGGCCGGGTGGCTGGCGCGGCGCGGCCCTCCTGGCGGTCCTCACCGCCCTGCTGGTGCTGTCGGCCCGCCGCCTGGCCCGTCACCCCTGGGTCTGCTCCGCCGCCGCGCTCGTTCTGGTGCTCGCGGTGCTGAGACCGGTACCGCTCACCCGGATCATGACGGGCTGGCCGCCGCCGGGCTGGGCCTTCGCGCTCTGTGACGTGGGACAGGGAGACGCCATGGTGCTCGCCGCCGGGGACGGCACGGGAGTGGTCGTGGACACCGGTCCTGACCCCCGCCCCGTGGACCGGTGCCTGCGCGACCTCGGCATCACCCGTGTGCCGCTTCTGCTGCTCACCCACTTCCACGCCGACCATGTACGCGGCCTCCCCGGCGTGCTGAGGGGACGCGAGGTCGGCACGATCCAGACGACGGGTCTCGACGAACCGCCGGAGCAGGCGGCCTTCGTGAAGAGAACGGCCGCGGCGGCGCGTGTCCCGATGGTCCGGGCGGTCGCGGGGGAGCGGCGCCGGACGGGGCCCCTCGACTGGCAGGTGCTCTGGCCCGGCGCGCCGGGGGCGGCAGCGGCCTACGTGACCGAGGAGCCGAACGATTCCAGCGTCACGTTCCTCGTCAGGTCCGGCGGCCTGACCCTGTTGCTCCTCGGGGACCTGGAACCCCCGGCACAGCAAGGGGTGTTGCGCAGCTACCCGGTGCTGCCCCGGGTGGACGTGCTGAAGGTCGCACACCACGGCTCCGCCCACCAGGACGCCGCACTCCTGCGCAGCGCACGCCCGAGGTTCGCGCTGATCAGCTGTGGCAGGGACAACCCGTACGGCCACCCGGCGGCCCGTACGGTCGAAGCACTCGAAGCGGTGGGAGCGAAGGTCCTGCGTACCGACCTCCACGGTGCGATCGCGGTGACGGGTTCCGGCGCCGGGCTGCGTGCGGCAGGCCGGTCATGAAGACGAGCAGCGCCCGGCACCGGCTGTCAGACCAGCCAGATGCCGTCGAGCATCAGATCGCGCCCCGCCAGCTCGTTCGCCTCGCGCCACGCCTTGACGGTGGACGGCGTGACGCGCAGATAGACCCATGCCGCGCGCTCCCGCACGTCCCAGTGGAGCTTCTCGGCGAAGGCGTCCCCCGACTCGGCGGGGAGGTCCGGCCCCTCCACGGTCTCGGCCGTTCCCTCGATCAGCACCACGTCACGGGTGTGCCCGAGCGTGAGCCTGACCTGCCCGGACGGCGTCACGTTGACGGCCGTCGGATTGCTGCGCCGGGTCGCCAGCAGCAGCGTGCCCCGGTCCCAGACGTACGACAACGGCACCAGGCACGGCATCCCGTCGGCGGAGGCCGTCGCCACCCATACGTCCTCGTCCTTCTCCAGGCGATCGAGTACGTCCTGCTTGCGCTGTTCATGGCCGCGCGCCGGCTCTCGCTCCGTCATGGCCGGCACGCTAACCACCGGCAGGCGGCGCCGCATCCGTCGGCAGTCCTAGGCCCACCGGCTCATGGCGCCGTCCGGCGCACCGCGAGAGACTTCACGGATGGACGAGGAACCGCAGCCACCGGCCCACGCGCCCGCCTCCGCCCGGGTGGACGCCTACCTGGAACGCATCGGTGCGACCCGCCCCGCGCGTGCCGACGCCGCGGCACTGCGCGAGCTGCAGCTCCGCCACCTCATGGCCGTGCCCTTCGAGAACCTTTCGATCCATCTCGGCCACGACATCGTGCTGGAGGAGGAGAAGCTCGTCGACAAGATCGTCACGGACCGCCGGGGCGGCTTCTGTTACGAGCTCAACGGCGCCTTCGCCGTGCTGCTCCGGGAGCTGGGATTCCGCGTCACTCTGCTCCAGGCGCGGGTGTTCGGCGACGGCGGACGTCTGGGTATCCCGTACGACCATGTCGCGCTGCGCGTCGGGACCGACGACGGTACGGGCCCGTGGCTCGCCGATGTCGGATTCGGAAACCACGCCCTGTACCCGCTCGAGCTGGAGGCCCGCACCGAGCAGGACGATCCCTGCGGCAGGTTCCGGCTGAGGGAGGCGCCGCAGGGAGACCTCGATCTGCTGCGCGACGGTTCGCGCCAGTTCCGCCTGGATCCGCGCCCTCGGGTGCTGGCGGACTTCCGGGCCGGTTGCTGGTACCACCGGACCTCGCCGGACTCCCACTTCTCACGGTTCCTCATCTGCTCCCGCCGCACCGCGGACGGCCGGGTGACGCTCCGAGGCCGCACCCTGATCACCACCGTGCGGGGCGAGCGGCACGAGACGGAGCTGAGGGGCGACGCCGAGGTACTCGCCGCCTACCGCGACCACTTCGGCCTGACGCTCACCCACCTGCCCACGGTGAGCCCCCGGAGCTGACCGTGCGCACGTCGGCTCCCCGGTCATTACGGACCTTAGGTGGTACGTGCGTACAGCAGCGCACAGCTGGGACAGCTCGGCACAACCTTCTCTGAGCTGCTGCGTTTGCCTCGAACGTCGCAACGGTGATCGAATACCCATTCGTCGGCGGGCCGCTGCTCCGACAACGACGTCCGGCTGTCAGGGGCCCGAGGTGAGAACCGCCCCTGGGGAGTACGTGCACATGTTCGGCCGTTGGCTAGGCAGCAGAGCGAAGACCGGCCCCGCACAGAGCAACCCCCTCCCCGGGCTGCCGGTGCCGCAGAACGCCGGAGTGCTGAGCTGTCGTGTACTGGACCCCGTCTCCGAGCCCGTACGGCAGGCCGAGTTCGTCGTCACCGACAGCGCGGGCCGCAAGGTCGTCGGCGGAGAGACAGACCCCTTCGGAAACGTAGTGGCCACCGTCCCGGTCGGCGACTACCGCCTCGGTGTCACGGCTGAGGGCTTCACCCCGTTCCACGGTTCGGCCACCGTGGCCCAGGGCGGTCACGCGAGCCTCGGCGACGTCTCCCTCCAGGTGGCCCAGCCCCCGCAGCTCCCGGACCCGGGGGACTGGGAGATCGAGCCGTCGCACACCCAGATCGGTTTCACGGCACGTCATATCGGCATGGCCCGTATCCACGGCAGGTTCAACACCTTCGCCGGTGCCGTGCGGATCGCCGACCGCATGGAGGACTCCGCCATGCACGTCATCATCGACGCCTCGTCGATCGACACGAACGTCCGGATGCGCGACGACCACCTGCGGTCCGGCGACTTTCTCGATGTCGAGCGCTACCCGACCCTCGAGTTCTACAGCGAGCGCTTCGTCCACCGCGGCGGCACCCGCTGGGGTGTCACCGGTGCGCTCACCCTGCACGGTGTGAGCCGTACCGTCACGCTGGACACCCAGTACCTCGGCCTGGGCAACGGCCTGGAGGGCGAGACCCGGGCCGCCTGCCGGGCGACCACCGAGCTGCACCGCGAGGACTTCACGCTGACGTGGCAGACGATGGTGGCGCGGGGCATCGCCGTCGTCGGCCCGAGCATCAAGATCGAGATGGACATCCAGATCGTCCCCAAGGGCTGACCCCGCTCCGCAGGAATCCCACTCCGCCCACCGAGGCCCGGGCCCACCGAGGCCCGGGCCCACCGACGCACCGGCCCGCCGACACCCGGCCGCGTGTCCCCTGCGGCCGGGCCGCTACGGCGTCTCCAGCCATCCTTCGTACTCCGCGGCGAACGCGTCGAGCGCCGCCGGGTCAAGCCGTGCGGCCGGGTCCTCCACCACCACCAGCCACTGGGCGTCCTCGGCGTCGTCCTCGCCCGCCAGGGCGTCCCGCACGAGCTGTGGCTCCTCGGTGACGCCGAAACGGTCGGACAGCTCCCCGGCGACCTCCTCGGCCGCGTCGCGGTCCGGCAGCACCAGCACATGTCTCACATCGCTCACCCGGTCATTCTCCGGTACGCCCGGCTGAGCGATGCGCGGGGTCGGCTGCCCGGCAGCCTTGTCACAGGGCCGTGGGATGCTGGACCGCGATGGCCACCAGACGTAGTTCCACCGACGATCCGCTCGCCCCCGTCACGCTCGCCGTGGGCCAGGAAGACCTGCTCCTGGACCGTGCCGTGCAGCATGTGGTGGCCGCGGCCCGCGCCTCCGACGCCGACACGGACGTCCGCGACCTCACCCCGGACCAGTTGCAGCCCGGCACGCTCGCCGAGCTCACCAGCCCCTCGCTCTTCGCCGAGCGCAAGGTGGTGATCGTGCGCAACGCGCAGGATCTCTCCGCCGACACGGTCAAGGACGTCAAGGCGTACCTGGGCGCCCCCGCCGAGGAGATCACCCTCGTCCTCCTGCACGCGGGCGGAGCCAAGGGCAAGAGCCTGCTGGACGCGGTGCGGAAGGCGGGGGCGCGTGAGGTGGCCTGCCCCAAGACCACCAAACCCGCGGAGCGGCTGTCCTTCGTGCGGTCGGAGTTCCGGGCGCTCGGGCGTTCCGCGACCCCGGAGGCCTGCCAGGCGCTGGTGGACTCCATCGGCAGTGACCTGCGGGAGCTTGCGAGCGCCGTTTCCCAGCTGGCCGCGGATGTCGAGGGCACCATCGACGAAGCGGTCGTCGGCCGCTACTACACGGGCCGCGCCGAGGCGTCCTCCTTCACGGTCGCCGACCGCGCGGTCGAGGGCCGGGCCGCGGAGGCGCTGGAGGCGCTGCGCTGGTCGCTGTCCACCGGCGTCGCCCCCGTCCTGATCACCAGCGCCCTCGCGCAGGGTGTCCGGGCGATCGGCAAGCTCTCCTCCGCCCGGGGCGGCCGGCCCGCGGACCTGGCCCGCGAGCTCGGCATGCCGCCCTGGAAGATCGACCGGGTGCGTCAGCAGATGCGCGGATGGACCCCGGACGGCGTGGCGGCGGCGCTCATCGCGGTGGCCGCGGCCGACGCCGGTGTGAAGGGCGGCGGGGACGATCCCGAGTACGCCCTGGAGAAGGCCGTGGTCGCGGTGGCCCGCGCCGCCCGCTCCGGCGGCCGCTGAACCCGTGAGGGGCACGCCGAAGGCCCCGGCCGGCGTCCTGGGGAGGACGCGCGGCCGGGGCCTTCGGTTCACGCTCGGTGCGCCGCACCCGCGTGGCGAACGCAGGTTCGGTGTGCGGCGCGGGTGCCGGTCAGGAGCGGGAGAGAGGGCCCGCTGAGTCCGTTCCGGCGATCACATCAGTAGCTCAGCCCTGGAGGGCGGCAACCTTGGAAGCAAGCGCCGACTTCTTGTTGGCGGCGGAGTTCTTGTGGATGACACCCTTCGAGACAGCCTTGTCGAGCTGGCGGGAGGCGTCGCGGACGGCCACAGTGGCCTTCTCGACGTCACCGGCAGCGGCAGCCTCACGGGCCTTGCGGATCGAGGTCTTGAGCGAGGACTTGACGGCCTTGTTACGCAGGCGCGCCTTCTCGTTCGTCTTGTTCCGCTTGATCTGGGACTTGATGTTCGCCACGAAAGAGCCTTTTCAGGTTCGTTGGATCTTCTATGTGCGCCACGCCGCTTCTGAGGGCCACGAGGCACAGCTGTCCACGGTAGCAGCCACCCTCGGACCGGCCCAAACCGGTCCCGGCCCCGCGGGCGTGGGAGCATGGAGGCTACGTATCGATCCGTCCGACCCGACATCGACCCGAGACACGGCGTCCGGCGTCTCAAGAATCAGGACCCTGCGTGCCCGCGACTCCTACCAACGTGCCCGAGCCGAGCCGTACCGACCCGGCGCTGATCCGCAACTTCTGCATCATCGCGCACATCGACCACGGCAAGTCGACCCTTGCCGACCGGATGCTCCAGCTGACGGGAGTGGTCGACCAGCGGCAGATGCGCGCCCAGTATCTCGACCGGATGGACATCGAGCGCGAGCGCGGCATCACCATCAAGTCCCAGGCCGTACGTCTGCCGTGGGCGCCCAACGAGGGTGAGGACAAGGGCACGACCCACGTCCTCAACATGATCGACACCCCGGGCCACGTGGACTTCACCTACGAGGTGTCCCGCTCGCTGGCCGCGTGCGAGGGCACCGTCCTCCTCGTCGACGCGGCCCAGGGCATCGAGGCGCAGACGCTGGCCAACCTCTACCTGGCGATGGAGAACGACCTCACCATCGTCCCGGTGCTCAACAAGATCGACCTGCCCGCCGCCCAGCCCGAGAAGTTCTCCGAGGAGCTGGCCAACCTCATCGGCTGCCAGCCGGAGGACGTGCTCAAGGTCTCCGCGAAGACCGGCATCGGCGTGGACGCGCTGCTCGACCGGGTCGTCAGGGACGTCCCGGCCCCGATCGGCCAGGCGGACGCCCCCGCCCGGGCGATGATCTTCGACTCGGTCTACGACGCCTACCGCGGTGTCGTCACCTACGTCAGGGTCGTCGACGGCCAGCTCAACAAGCGCGAGCGCATCCGCATGATGTCGACGGGCGCCACCCACGAGCTGCTGGAGATCGGTGTCTCCTCCCCGGAGATGACCCCGGCCGACGGTATCGGTGTGGGCGAGGTCGGCTACATCATCACCGGTGTCAAGGACGTCCGGCAGTCCAAGGTCGGTGACACCATCACCTCCCTGAGCAAGGGGGCGACCGAGGCGCTGGGCGGCTACAAGGACCCCAAGCCGATGGTGTTCTCGGGGCTCTACCCCCTGGACGGGTCCGACTATCCGGACCTGCGCGAGGCCCTGGACAAGCTCCAGCTCAACGACGCCGCCCTGGTGTACGAGCCGGAGACCTCGGCCGCGCTGGGCTTCGGCTTCCGTGTCGGCTTCCTCGGCCTGCTGCACCTCGACGTGATCCGCGAGCGCCTCGAGCGCGAGTTCGGTCTCGAGCTCATCGCCACCGCCCCCAACGTGGTCTACCGCGTCGAGATGGAGGACGGCACCGAGCACACCGTCACCAACCCGAGCGAGTTCCCCGAGGGGAAGATCGACAAGGTGCACGAGCCGGTCGTCAGGGCCACGGTCCTGGCGCCCAGCGAGTTCATCGGCGCGATCATGGAGCTCTGCCAGAACCGGCGCGGCACCATGCTCGGCATGGACTACCTCTCCGAGGACCGGGTCGAGATCCGCTACACCCTGCCGCTCGCCGAGATCGTCTTCGACTTCTTCGACCAGCTGAAGTCCAAGACCCGTGGTTACGCCTCGCTCGACTACGAGCCCACCGGCGAGCAGTCCGCCCAGCTCGTCAAGGTGGACATCCTGCTCCACGGCGACAAGGTCGACGCCTTCTCGGCCGTCACGCACAAGGACAAGGCGTACGCGTACGGCGTCCGGCTCGTGGCCAAGCTGCAGAAGCTCATCCCCCGGCAGAACTTCGAGGTGCCGATCCAGGCGGCCATCGGGTCCCGGGTCATCGCCCGTGAGACCGTCCGCGCCATCCGCAAGGACGTCCTCGCCAAGTGCTACGGCGGTGACATCTCCCGTAAGCGGAAGCTGCTGGAGAAGCAGAAGGAAGGCAAGAAGCGGATGAAGATGGTCGGCAATGTGGAGGTGCCGCAGGACGCGTTCATCTCCGTCCTGTCGACCGACGAGTCGGCCGGTGAGAGCAAGGGAAAGAACTAGCACCGACCCCGAGCCGGCCCTCCCGGCCCGCCCGGGGCCACCCGGGAGTACGTAGTCGGGCGTACCCGGGAGTAGCTCAACGGGCCCCTGGACCGCGGACACCGCGGTCCGGGGGCCCGGTTCGTTATCAAGCGGCGGCCTGTTGCCTCTTACGTGACGGTCCGGCGCGCTCTACTCTGATCACCACCCGTTAGTTACTCGCCAGTTAAACAAGCAGGCCGAGCGGGAACGAGAAGCAGGACATACAAGCAGCAGCACCCATAAGCCGGTCGTAGCAATGCCGCAGGCCCGGAGGACGTCGTGAGCGACACACAGACCTTGATCGATAGCCGACCGCCCTCCGTGGCGACTCTCTTCATCGACCGCGTGGCGGCCACCCCGGACGGAGAGGCGTACCGCTATCCGGTGCCCGCCGCCTCCGGTCAGGGCCCGGACGACTGGAAGTCGCTCACCTGGGCGCAGGCCGCCGAGCGGGTGTACGCCATCGCGGCCGGTCTGATCGCTCTCGGTGTCCGGCCGGAGGAGCGGGTCGCGCTCGCCTCCTCCACCCGCGTCGAGTGGATCCTCGCCGACCTCGGTGTGATGTGCGCGGGCGCCGCGACCACGACGATCTACCCCTCCACGAACACCGAGGAGTCCGCTTTCATCCTGGCCGACTCCGACAGCCGCGTCCTGATCGCCGAGGACGCCGTCCAGCTGGCGAAGGCACGGGAGAACAGGGCCGGGCTGCCCGACCTGGCGCATGTCGTCGTCATCGATCCCGCCGGCGCGCAGGCCGTGGAGGGCGACCCCGAGGGCTGGGTGCTCACCCTGGCCGACCTCGAGGCCCGGGGCGCGGAACACCTGGTGAAGAACCCGGACGCGATCACCGACCGGGTCGCCGCGATCACCCCCGGCCAGCTGGCGACCCTGATCTACACCTCGGGCACCACCGGCCGTCCCAAGGGCGTACGGCTGCCGCACGACAACTGGTCGTACATGGCCAAGGCGACCGTCGCGACCGGGCTCATCACCGCGGACGACGTCCAGTACCTCTGGCTGCCGCTCGCCCACGTCTTCGGCAAGGTGCTCACCTCCGGCCAGATCGAGGTCGGTCACGTCACGGCCGTCGACGGACGCGTCGACAAGATCATCGAGAACCTTCCGGTGGTCCGGCCGACCTACATGGCGGCCGTCCCCCGCATCTTCGAGAAGGTCTACAACGGGGTCGCGGCCAAGGCCCGGGCCGGCGGTGGCGCCAAGTACAAGATCTTCCAGTGGGCGGCCGGGGTCGCCCGGGAGTACGCCACGGTCTCGCAGGACAACTTCCGACGCACCGGCAAGGCCTCCGTGCCGTTCGGGCTGGGCGCCAAGCACAAGGTCGCCGACACCCTCGTCTTCGCGAAGATCCGCGAGGCCTTCGGCGGGCGGCTCCGGGCCTGTGTCTCCGGCTCGGCCGCGCTCGCTCCCGACATCGGCCTCTTCTTCTCGGGCGCCGGTATCCACATCCTGGAGGGCTACGGACTCACCGAGTCCAGCGCCGCCTCCTTCGTCAACCCGGGCGAGGCCTACCGCACCGGAACCGTCGGCAAGCCGCTCCCCGGCACCGAGGTCCGGATCGCGGACGACGGCGAGATCCTGCTGCGCGGCCCCGGCCTCATGGAGGGCTACCACCGGCTGCCGGAGAAGACCGCCGAGGTCCTGGAGTCGGACGGCTGGTTCCACACCGGTGACATCGGCGAGCTCTCCCAGGACGGCTACCTGCGGATCACCGACCGCAAGAAGGACCTGATCAAGACGTCCGGCGGCAAGTACATCGCCCCGGCCGAGGTCGAGGGGCAGTTCAAGGCCGTCTGCCCGTTCGTCTCCAACATCCTCGTGCACGGCGCGGACCGTAACTTCTGCACCGCCCTCATCGCGCTCGACGAGCCGACCATCCTCGGCTGGGCGCAGGAGAACGGGCTGGGCGGCAAGCCGTACGCCGACGTGGTGGCGTCCCCGCAGGCCGTGGAGCTCATCGAGGGCTATGTGCAGCGACTCAACGAGGGTCTGCAGCGCTGGCAGACCATCAAGAAGTTCCGGCTCCTGCCGCGCGACCTCGACATCGAGCACGGTGAGCTGACCCCCAGCCTCAAGCTGAAGAGGCCGGTCGTGGAGCGCGAGTACAAGGACCTCATCGAGGACATGTACGCGGGCTCCCGCGAGGTGTGACAGCCGAAGAGCAGTTCGGAGCCGGGGCCGGTGGGTGCGGGAGCACCCACCGGCCCCGGCCCGTCTCCTGTACGCCTCCGGCCACTTCCGTCACTCGGCGCTTATGGACACGCCCGGTCTGTCACCCTGTCGGGATACGTCAGCGGCGTTTCGCGAGACTGTCAGGAGCCGCACCGTGGGGCCCATTCCCTTGCAGCGGGACATCGTCCAGCGTCCCGGCACCCTCGTCGCCGGTCAGGGCGGTGATCCGCGTCCGGTCGCGCGCACCAGCCTGCCCGGAGTCCCGCAGGCCTCGGCCGCGGCCCGCAGATTCGTCCGGGCGGCGCTCGCCGAGTGGACCGGACTCGGCCTGCCCTCCGCCGCCGAGTTCGGCGAACGGCTCACCGACGACGCGCTGACCGTGGCGAGCGAACTGGTCACCAACGCGGTCGTGCACGCCGGCACGACGGTCGAGCTGCTCCTCAGGCTGGAGGACTCCGCCGGGCACGAGCCGGCCGCGCTGGTGCTGGAGGTCACCGACCACCATCCCGCCCGGTCGGTGCGCGACGAGCGCGCCGAACGGCCCGACCCCGCCGAGTACGGCCGGGGGCTGCAGCTCGTCGCCACCCTCGCCGAGTCCTGGGGCATCACCTACCGCACCGGCCTCAAGACCGTCTGGGCCCGCCTCCCCGGCGACGACCGCTACGGACTGCCCGACTCCCCGGCCGACGACGACGCCCGCGGCCCGGGTCCGCGCACCGGCCGGGTCCTCGCCCCGGCCACCGGGCGCGCGGCGCGCGACGACGAGCGCTGGGGCGGGCGCGGCGGCGGCCTCTCCTTCCTCGCCGAGGCATCCGGTCTCCTCGCGGGCCAGCTCGACGAGGACCTGGTGGCCGCGACAGCGGGCCGGCTCCTGGTGCCCCGGATCGCCGACTGGTGCGCGATCTGGCTGGAGAGCGAGGGCGGCGGCCCCGCGGCCGCCCCCAGGCTCGCCGGGGTCTGGCACCGCGACGAGGCCCGGACCGCGCTGCTGCGCCCCGCACTGGAGAAGGAGCCGCTGCGCCTGCCCGGCAGCGTCGGTACGGGCCCCGTGCCCATCCCGTGGCCGGGAGGCGCCACGGCCGGGCGTGAGGACGGCACAGGAGGCGCCGCGCTCGCCCACCGCATCGTCTCGGGCGGGCGCACGCTCGGCGCGGTCCTGGTCGGCCGCGAGGGCACCGACCACATCCCCGACGAGGCCGCCGCCCTCCTCGCGGACTTCGTGCGCCGGGTCGGCCTCGCCGTCGGAGCCGCCCGCGCCTACACCCGCCAGGCCACCATCAGCCGCATCCTGCAGCGCGGCCTGCTGCCGAGCAAGGTCGCCGAGATACCAGGGGTCAGCAGCGCGCTGGTGTACGAGCCCGGGGACGACGGCGTGGTCGGCGGCGACTTCTACGACCTCTTCCCGTGCCCCGGCGGCCGCTGGTGCTTCGTCCTGGGGGACGTCCAGGGCAGCGGCCCCGAAGCCGCCGTCGTCACCGGTCTCGCCCGCCCCTGGCTGCGCCTGCTGTCCCGGGAGGGCTTCCGCGTCGGCGAGGTCCTCGACCGGCTCAACCGGCTCCTCCTGGACGACGCCATGGAGGCGGCCGAGGCCGCCGCCCTCATGGTCGCGGCGGCGGGCGGCCAGCAGCTCCAGGGCGGCGAGCAGACCCAGGACGGCTCCCAGTCCCGCTTCCTGTCCCTGCTGTACGGCGATCTCGTGCCGCTCCCGGACGGCGGTGTGCGCTGCACCGTGGCGAGCGCCGGCCATCCGCTCCCGCTGCTGCTGCGTCCTGACGGCTCCGTACGCCCGGCCGCCGAGTCCCAGGTGCTGCTCGGCGTCGTGGAGGACGTGGCGTACGGGAGCCAGAGCTTCGTGCTGATGCCCGGCGACAGCCTCCTCTGCGTCACCGACGGGGTCACGGAGCGGCGCTCCGGGCGGCTGATGTTCGACGACGGCGACGGCCTCGCCCGGGTCCTCGCCGGCTGTGCGGGGCTGCCGGCCGCCGGGATAGCCGACCGGATCAAGCGCGCCGTCCACACCTTCGCCGAGCGACCGCCCGACGACGACCTGGCCCTGCTCGTGCTCCAGGTCGACGGATCCGCGGATGTGCGGGACAGCTCCGCCGGCGAGTGACAATGGACGGTATGCCTTCCGTACTGCCCGATGGTGAGCCCGTGCCCGACGACGGGGCGCTGCCCCGCCATGCCCTGGAAGGCGCCGTCGACCGGCCGCTCGGCTTCTACCTCCACGTGCCCTACTGCGCCACCCGCTGCGGCTACTGCGACTTCAACACCTACACCGCGACCGAGCTGCGCGGCTCCGGCGGGGCCCTGGCCTCCCGGGACAACTACGCGGCCCACCTCGTCGAGGAGGTCCGCCAGGCCCGCAAGGTGCTCGGCGACGACCCCCGTCCGGTCCGCACGGTCTTCGTCGGCGGCGGCACGCCGACGCTGCTGCCCGCGGCCGACCTCGTCCGGATGCTCGCGGCGATCCGTGAGGAGTTCGGGCTGGCGGAGGACGCCGAGATCACCACGGAGGCCAATCCGGAGTCCGTCGGCCCGGCGTATCTCGCGGCGCTGCGGGAGGGCGGCTTCAACCGCGTCTCCTTCGGCATGCAGAGCGCCCGGCAGCACGTCCTGAAGGTCCTGGACCGCACCCACACGCCCGGCCGGCCCGAGGCCTGCGTCGCAGAGGCCCGCGAGGCCGGCTTCGAGCACGTCAACCTCGACCTGATCTACGGGACGCCCGGCGAGTCCGACGACGACTGGCGGGCCTCGCTCGACGCGGCGATCGGCGCCGGGCCCGACCACGTGTCGGCGTACGCGCTGATCGTCGAGGAGGGGACCCAGCTCGCCCGGCGCATCCGCCGCGGCGAGGTCCCGATGACGGACGACGACGTCCACGCCGACCGCTATCTGATCGCCGACGAGGCGATGGCCGCCGCGGGCTTCTCCTGGTACGAGGTGTCGAACTGGTCCCGTACGCCCGAGGGCCGCTGCCTGCACAACGAGCTGTACTGGCGCGGGGCCGACTGGTGGGGCGCGGGCCCCGGGGCCCACAGTCACGTCGGCGGGGTGCGGTGGTGGAACGTCAAGCACCCCGGGGCCTACGCGCAGGCCCTGGCCGAGGGCCGCTCGCCCGGCGCCGGCCGTGAGGTGCTCGGCGACGAGGACCGCCGGGTCGAGCGCATCCTGCTGGAGCTGCGGCTCGTCGAGGGCTGCCCGCTCTCGCTGCTCGCCCCCGCCGGCCTCGCCGCAGCGGGCCGCGCGGTGAAGGACGGCCTGCTGGAACCCGGACCGTACGGCGAGGGCCGCGCGGTCCTCACGCTGCGGGGGCGGCTGCTGGCCGACGCCGTGGTGCGGGACCTGGTCGACTGAGCACCCGCCCGGCCCGTACGAGGCGGCCGGCGCGCCGGGCCTACCCCACCGGACAGTCCGCGCGGGTGAGCGGTGTCCGGTCGCCCGCGGCCCGGCCGCACACGACGCGGCTCTGCGCGTCCGGCCCTGGACGGGTGACCTCGACGATGTTCAGGCCGTGCACCTTCTGGTCGGCGTACGGGATCGTCCCCCGGAAGGTGATGGTCCCGGTCGGCATGTCGTGCAGGGCCACCGAGTAGAGCGTCGCCCAGGTCTCCGCCGCGCTCTGCGGGTTGTCGCTGCGGGTCGCGGCCGCGTAGAGGGCGGCCGTGGCCTGGTAGGAGATCACGGTCTGCCCGCTGGCGAACAGCCTGTCCTCGTACGGGCGCACCTTCGGCAGCGCCGGCAGCCGCTGCCCCTCGGGAAGCAGCGCTTCCAGGGCCTTGCGGGAGTCCTCGTAGAACGCCCGGCCGCCGCCCTGGCTCATGGGCGCGAGGGCGCCGTAGTAGAGCGTGACCTTGTCCGCGAGCTTCGTCGAGTCGTCGAAACGCGCCTTGGTCAGGTCGTCCCCGGTGAAGACCGTCATCTTCTTGTCCGAGCAGCCCGCGGTCTGTCCGAGGCCGGACATCAGCGTGTTGACGTCCTCGACCCGGCCGGCGAAGTAGAGCGCGTCGGGCACGCGTTCCGCCCCGCAGATCGCGTGCAGGGGTGCGTCGAGGTTCGCGGAGCCGCCGTCCTTGGACAGGGAGTACTGGGTGTCGGAGGCCACGGTGAAGCCGGACTCCTTCAGCATCTCCAGACCGACCCTGCGCTGCTCGGTGGTGTAGCGGTCCTTGTCCTCGTTGCCCACCTTCCTGGACAGGACGACGGCCTGCGGATCGTCCAGCCCGTCCGCCAGCCGGCCCGCGATCAGCCCGAGGGCGTCCGCCTGCTCCTCGTCGGTCGCGGACGTGCCGAAGTAGTTCGGGTACTCACGGGCCAGTTCGCTGCCGGAGTTCGTGCTGTCCACCACGGGCAGTCCCGCGCGCTGGAGGAGTCCGGTGGCCTCGGCGCTCTCCGTGGTGTTGCGGCCGAGGCCGACCACACCGACGACGGAGGAGTCCCGGCGGGCGACCTCGATGATCTTCCCGACCGCGGTCGTCTGCCGCAGCATGTCCTGGCCGCCGTTGGCCGTCAGGACCCGGAGCTTGACGGAACGATTCGCCGTGTCGTTGACGAACCGCTGGTGGAGATAGACGCCGGTCAGCTCCTCCAGGCCCTTGCGGGTGTCCTCCCGGTTCTTGTCGGTGCCGGTGAGCGGGCCCGCGTAGACGACCGTGACACGCGGTTCGCCCGGCCCGATGGAGGCGTTCTGCTCCCGTATCGCCTGCTCGATCCGTTCGAAGGTGACGCCCTTGCCCACCCCGTTCAGCGGGAGGCTGTTGCCCTCGGCGAAGCGCACCTCGGGGACCGTCGCCACCCCGATGCACTCCTTGACACCTCCAGGACCGGTCAGCCTGACCGCGTCGGTGCTGACGCCGACGAGCGGGCCGTAGCAGTACTTCTCCTTCAGGTGCTCGCTCCACAGGAAGGTCCCCAGCAGCGCGCCGACCAGCGCGAGGGCGACGGTCGTCCTCGACATCACCCACCAGGCCCAGGTCCGGCGGACCCGATGGGTGACGAGCTGGGCGTGGGCGTACTCATGGGTCAGCTGGCCGGTGGACAGCGGCAGCCGCAGCACCCAGGCCAGCGTCACGGCCGCCGCCGGCGCCTGGCCGACACTCAGGTCGTCGACCCAGCTCTCGTACCGGGCGCGCGCGCCCGACCTGACGCCGGCGGGCACGGACGGCTCCGGAGGCAGCGGCGGGGTGTGCCGCATGATCCGGTCGGCGGGCAGCGAGGCCAGGAGCAGCAGCGGATCCACCTCGCTGCGCCGTGACCGCACGTTGTTGACGGCGTTGATCAGCAGGATGCCGCCGTTGTCGTGGGTGGCGGTCGGCAGGAAGACCACCGGCGGGACGGTGCGCTTGCCGCGCCTCCAGTCCAGGGCGTGCGGCCGGTAGTTGTCCAGCAGGTCCTCCAGCAGCGCCTGGACCCGGAGCTCCAGGTGGAACTGGCGCGCGTGCTCGTCGCCCGTCCCCGCGTCGGCCACCCGTTCCGCGACGGCGGCCGCCCGTGCCCGGATCACCCGCCACGAACCGCTGGGGGAGAACCACGACCAACCGTCGGAGGGGTACGCGGTGCTGGACGCGGCCAGTGAGGACGTGGTCGCGAGCCATCGGCTGGCCCGGCGCAGCCACAGCAGCGGCGGCGCCGACGTGGTCACCAGGCGTACGACCGCCAGGCCGAGCAGGGCCGAGGCGGCGACCAGCGCCGTCAGCACCCAGCCGATCTCCCCCAGCAGCACGCTGAGCACCGCGATGAAGACGGCCCCGACGAAGGTCTCCGGACGGATCGAGGCGCGCAGCGAGTCCCACCAGTTGGAGCCGCCCGACCGGCTCGCCCGCCACCGCAGGCTGCCCAGCTGTTCCAGGATCCGTTCGTCGCGCTCTCGGGGGGATCTGACGTCCTGCTGTGCGACGACCGTCGCCGTGGCCTGCTCGATGGCGGCGAGCAGCCGGGAGCGGGGAAACGTGAAGGGCTTGTACTGCGAGGTGCCCCGGGTCTCCCAGGGCCGCTCGGTGAGGGTGCGGACCATGGAGAGGGCCGCCTCGTACGGGGTGGTGCCGTGGCCGTCGAGCAGCTTCACCGGGACCCGGCGCAGCTGGTTCGCCCGGTGGACCTGATGGACGATGCGCTCGACCCTGTCGTCGATCTCCGTACCGGCGGCGGCGTCCTCCGCCTGTGCCACGACCAGGGGCATCACGGGCCGGTTGACCCGGTACTGGTCGATCAGCTCCTGCATGAGGTGGAAAACGGCGGAGGCCGCCTCGTTGTCCGCGCTGTCCCGCCACACTTCACGCGTCATCCGCCCCGTGCCTTCCCCTGTGCCGGGCCTTGCCGTCACCTCTCAATAACGGATGGTGCGTGTGCGGCGCAGGTGTTCGCGGGGATCGATACCTGATCCTCTTCAACGCTCCCGGGACATCAGGAAGGAAGGGTGACGAAGTCGATCAATTCCTCGACGCGGCCCAGAAGCTGCGGTTCCAGGTCCTTGTACGAGCCGACCCTGGAAAGGATGTGCTGCCAGGCCGCACCGGTGTTCTCCGGCCAGCCCAGCGCACGGCACACGCCCGTCTTCCAGTCCTGACCGCGCGGAACCGCCGGCCACCCGGGGATGCCCACGGACGACGGCTTCACGGCCTCCCAGACGTCGATGTACGGGTGCCCCACCACCAGCACGTCCGCGTCGGTGACCTGGGCGGCGATCCGGGACTCCTTGGAACCGGGCACCAGATGGTCGACCAGGACACCGAGCCGGGCGTCCGGACCGGGCGCGAACTCGCGCACGATCGCCGGGAGGTCGTCGACGCCCTCCAGGTACTCCACGACCACGCCCTCGATGCGCAGGTCGTCGCCCCACACCCGCTCGACGAGCTCGGCGTCGTGCCGCCCCTCCACATAGATCCGGCCCGCCCGGGCGACCCTCGCCCGCGCCCCGGGCACCGCCACCGAACCGGAGGCCGTACGCGCGGGCCGGGCGGGACCGGCGGCCGACGGGCGCACCAGGGTGACACCCCGGCCCTCCAGCAGGAAGCCGCGCGGCTCCATCGGGAAGACCCGGTGCTTGCCGAAGCGGTCCTCCAGGGTGACCGTCGGCCCCTGGGCCGTCTTCTCACACCGGATCACCGCCCCGCAGAAGCCGGTGACGGCCTCCTCGACCACCAGACCGGGCTCGGCGGGGACCTCGGGGGCGGGGGCGGACTTCTTCCACGGCGGGGTCAGATCCGGCTGGTAGCTGCGCATGGCAGCACGATAATCGGGGCAGCGTTCACGACACGCCGAACCGGACCGCCAGGTGCTCACGCTGCGCCCGGACGAACGCCGCGTCCACCACCGCCCCGTGCCCCGGCACGTACAGCGCGTCCTCGCCACCCAGCTCCAGCAGCCGGTCCAGCGCGGCCGGCCAGTGGGAGGGGACCGCGTCCCGGCCCGCCTGCGGTTCGCCGGACTCCTCGACCAGATCGCCGCAAAGCACCACGACGGGCGAGCCCGGTACCAGCACCACGAGGTCGTGGCCGCTGTGACCGGGCCCCACATTGGCCAGCAGCACCTGGAAGCCGCCGCCGAGATCGAGCGTCCACTCGCCGCTCACCTGGTGCCGCGGGGCCACCAGGGCGTCCGTGGCCGCCGTGGCGTCCGCCTCGCTCATCCCGTGCCGCAGCGCGTCGGCGCGCAGCTCCTCGGCACCCCGCCCCAGCAGCTCCGCCGTGCCGACCGCCCCGTAGACCTCCGCCCCGGAGAAGGCGGCGGTGCCCAGCACATGGTCGAAGTGCGGATGGCTCAGTGCGATATGCGTCACCCTGCGGCCCAGCAGGCCCTCGGCCTGGGTGCGCAGTCCGGCCCCCTCGCGGAGCGTCGCGCCGGTGTCGTAGAGCAGCGCACCGTCCGGCCCCGCCACCAGCGCGGCGGTCGCGTCCCAGACGGGGAGGCGCCGCCGCCCCGTAGCGTTGCCCAACCGCTCCCAGCCGAACTCTTCCCAAGAGACGTCCATACGACGACGCTATCGGCAACGACCTGCGCGGTCCCACGACGGCGTGGCCGGTCGCCCTTGCCCCGGGCCCACCCCGCCCCCGTACACTGACCGGGGGGATTGCTGGCACTCGAACGCACAGAGTGCCAGGCAGACGCCGAAGAACCACAGCTGGAGGTGTGCGCGGTGCTCAGCGAACGCAGACTCGAAGTGCTGCGCGCCATCGTTCAGGACTATGTCGGCACCGAGGAGCCCGTCGGCTCCAAGGCGCTCACGGAGCGGCACAGCCTCGGGGTCTCCCCGGCGACTGTCCGCAACGACATGGCGGTGCTGGAGGACGAGGGCTTCATCGCCCAGCCTCACACGAGTGCGGGGCGCATTCCGACGGACAAGGGCTACCGTCTCTTTGTCGACAAGCTCGCGGGCGTCAAGCCCCTGTCGTCGCCGGAGCGCAGGGCCATTCAGAATTTCCTCGACGGCGCGGTCGACCTCGACGACGTCGTGGGCCGCACGGTCCGGCTGCTCGCGCAGCTGACCAGGCAGGTCGCCGTCGTGCAGTACCCCTCGCTGACCCGGTCGACGGTCCGGCACGTGGAGCTGCTGTCGCTGGCTCCGGCCCGCCTGATGCTCGTCCTGATCACGGACACGGGCCGGGTCGAACAGCGTATGATCGACTGTCCCGCGCCGTTCGGTGACACCTCGCTGGCGGATCTGCGGGCCCGGCTCAACAGCCGGGTCGTCGGACGACGCTTCGCGGACGTCCCGCGGCTGGTGCAGGACCTGCCGGAGTCCTTCGAGACCGAGGACCGGGGAACCGTATCGACGGTCCTCTCCGTCCTCCTCGAGACTCTGGTCGAAGAAACGGAGGAGCGGCTGATCATCGGCGGCACCTCCAATCTCACCCGTTTCGGGCACGACTTCCCTGTGATGATCCGGCCGGTGCTGGAGGCATTGGAGGAGCAGGTCGTGCTGCTGAAGCTGCTCGGTGAGGCAACGGACTCAGGCATGACCGTACGGATCGGGCACGAGAACGCCCACGAGGGCCTCAACTCCACGTCCGTCGTCGCGGTCGGCTACGGTTCGGGCGACGAGGCAGTCGCCAAACTCGGCGTGGTCGGACCGACCCGCATGGACTACCCCGGAACGATGGGAGCGGTACGCGCAGTGGCACGTTACGTCGGACAGATCCTGGCGGATTCGTAAGTGGCCACGGACTACTACGCCGTACTAGGCGTGCGCCGCGACGCATCTCAGGACGAGATCAAGAAGGCATTCCGTCGGCTCGCCCGCGAGCTGCACCCGGATGTCAACCCGGATCCGAAGACCCAGGAGCGGTTCAAGGAGATCAACGCCGCTTACGAGGTTCTGTCGGACCCGCAGAAGAAGCAGGTCTACGACCTCGGTGGCGACCCGCTGTCCCAGTCGGGCGGCGGCGGTGGCGCTGGAGGGTTCGGAGCCGGCGGCTTCGGCAACTTCAGCGACATCATGGACGCGTTCTTCGGCAACGCCGCACAGCGCGGGCCCCGTTCGCGGACCCGTCGCGGCCAGGACGCCATGATCCGCCTGGAGATCGACCTCAACGAGGCGGCCTTCGGCACGACCAAGGACATCCAGGTCGACACGGCGGTCGTCTGTACGACCTGCAGTGGCGAGGGCGCCGCACCCGGCACCTCCGCGCAGACCTGTGACATGTGCCGCGGCCGTGGCGAGGTCTCCCAGGTCACGAGGTCCTTCCTCGGCCAGGTCATGACCTCGCGGCCCTGCCCGCAGTGCCAGGGCTTCGGCACGGTCGTGCCGACCCCCTGCCCCGAGTGCGCCGGTGACGGCCGCATCCGCTCGCGGCGCACCCTCACCGTGAAGATCCCCGCCGGTGTCGACAACGGCACCCGGATCCAGCTCGCGGGCGAGGGCGAGGTCGGCCCCGGCGGCGGCCCCGCCGGCGACCTGTACGTCGAGATCCACGAGGTCTCGCACGCCGTGTTCCAGCGGCGCGGCGACGACCTGCACTGCACGGTCACCATCCCGATGACGGCCGCGGCGCTCGGCACCCAGGTGCCGCTGGAGACGCTCGACGGGCTGGAGGAGATCGACATCAGGCCGGGCACCCAGTCCGGCCAGTCGGTCCCGCTGCACGGGCGCGGCATCACGCACCTGCGTGGCGGCGGGCGCGGCGACCTGATCGTGCACGTCGAGGTCCTGACCCCGACGAAGATGGACCCCGAGCAGGAGCGCCTCCTGCGGGAGCTGTCCAAGCTGCGTGGCGAGGAGCGGCCCACCGGTCAGTTCCAGCCCGGGCAGCAGGGGCTCTTCTCCCGTCTGAAGGACGCCTTCAACGGCCGCTGAACCCTGTCACCGCACCGCCCGCCGGTCCCGTACCGGCGGGCGGTGCGGTGCGTGCGGTGGTCCTCCGCCGTGCGAAAGGGGCTGATTCGGCACGGTCCGCGGGACGTGGCACGATGCGGGCATGTCCTTGGCGCTGACCGATCTCTGCCGGTACCCGATCGTGCAGGCCCCGATGGCGGGAGGCGTCTCCCGCCCGGAGCTGGCCGCCGCCGTCTCCGAGGCCGGAGGGCTCGGTTTCCTCGCCGCCGGCTACAAGACGGCGGACGGGATGTACAACGAGGTCGAGCAGCTCAGGCGGATGACCGGCAGGCCCTTCGGCGTCAACCTCTTCATGCCCCAGCCGCTGGTCGCCGACCCCAGCGCCGTCGAGGTCTACCGCGAGCAGCTCGCCGGTGAGGCCTCCTGGTACGAGACCCCGCTCGGCGACCCGGACTCCAGCGGCGACGACGGTTACGAGGCCAAGATCGCGATCCTGCTGGAGGATCCGGTCCCGGTGGTGTCCTTCACCTTCGGCTGCCCCACACGCGAGGTCCTCGACGCGTTCGCCGCCGCCGGCACGTTCACCGTCGTCACGGTCACCTCGGCCCAGGAGGCGCGCAACGCCAGGTGGGCGGGCGCGGGCGCGGTCTGTGTGCAGGGCACCGAGGCGGGCGGCCACCAGTCCACGCACCGGGACGACCCGCAGGGCGGTCTCTCCGGCACCGGGCTCCTCGCCCTGGTCACCGAGGTCCGCGAGTCCGTGCCGCTGCCGGTCGTCGCGGCCGGCGGGCTGATGCGCGGTTCCCAGATCACGGCCGTCCTGGCGGCCGGAGCCGACGCCGCCCAGCTCGGCACGGCGTTCCTGCCGTGCCCGGAGTCCGGAGCCCACCCGCTGCACAAGCAGGCCCTGACCAACCCGCTGTTCGTGACCACGGCCCTGACCCGGGCCTTCTCCGGCCGCCCCGCGCGTGGACTGGTCAACCGGTTCGTGCGGGAACACGGGCCGTACGCCCCCGCCGCCTACCCGCAGGTGCACCAGCTGACCGGCGGACTGCGCAAGGCCGCGGCGAAGACCGGGGACGCCCAGGGCATGGCCCTGTGGGCGGGCCAGGGACACCGGATGGCACGCGAGCTGCCCGCCGGGGAGCTCGTGGGCCTGCTCGCCGCCGAAACGGAAGCCGCGCGTGCGGCAGTGAGTGTGAGGAGTGCCCGGTGACGGCACCAGTCTTCGTCGTCGATCAGCTGCCCGCCGGGCCGGAGTTCGTCCTGGACGGCCCCGAGGGACGGCACGCCGTGTCCGTGAAGCGGCTGAACCCCGGGGAGGACGTCGTCCTGACCGACGGGCGGGGCCGCTGGGCGGAAGGCGTCGTACGGGCGGCCGAGGGCAAGGACCGGCTCGTGGTGGCCGGCCTCACGAGCGTCCACGAGGAGGACGGGCCCGCGCCCCGCATCACCGTCGTCCAGGCGCTGCCCAAGGGTGACCGCGGCGAGCTCGCCGTGGAGACGATGACCGAGACGGGCGTCGACGCGATCGTGCCCTGGCAGGCCGCGCGCTGCATCACGCAGTGGAAGGGCGACCGTGGTCTCAAGTCCCTCGCCAAGTGGCGCACGACCGCGCGCGAGGCGGGGAAGCAGTCGCGCCGGGTGCGTTTCCCCGAGGTCGCGGAGGCCATGACGACCAAGCAGGTCGCCGCCCTGCTGGCGGGGGCGGACTTCGCGGGCGTGCTGCACGAGGACCGGGACAGCGGCAGCGAGCCGCTGGCCACCGCCGAGCTCCCCGCCGGCGGCACGATCGTGCTGGTCGTGGGCCCTGAGGGCGGGGTGTCGCCCCAGGAGCTGGCGGCCTTCGCCGAGGCGGGGGCGCCCGCCTACCGGCTCGGCCCGAGCGTCCTGCGCACCTCGACCGCGGGGACCGCCGCGGCGGCCCTCCTGATGGGACGCACCGGGCGCTGGTCGTAGCCGAGGGCCACGGGGCGGGCCGGATCTCACCCGCACAGCACCGCGTGGTGAGGGGGAGGGAGGGGGACCGCCGTGGTCACCGAGAACCTCCGCGGAATGTGAGTGCGCGGGCCACCGGCCCTACGGCGGACTCCGGCCAACTCCGGTACCCGGAGCGGTGCCGCAGCCTAGGGTGATCCGTGTGACGCAGCCTTCCTACCTCCGGTATCCCCATGTCCAGGGCGACTTGATCGCCTTCACGGCCGAGGACGACGTCTGGCTCGCGCCGCTCGACGGCGGCCGTGCCTGGCGTGTGAGCGCCGACAACCGCCCGGTCAGCCAGCCGCGGATCTCTCCCGACGGCACTCTCGTCGCCTGGACGTCCACCCGGGACGGGGCCCCCGAGGTGCATATCGCGCCGGCCGACGGCGGCCCCTCCAGGCGGCTGACCCACTGGGGCGACGCGCGCACGTCCGTACGCGGCTGGACGCCCGACGGCGATGTGCTGGCGATCAGCACCCAGGGCCAGGTGTCCCTGCGGCGCAGCTGGGCCCGCGCCGTCCCGGTCGACGGCGGCCCCGCCCGCACCCTGCCGTACGGACCGGTCGGCTCGCTCGCGTACGGACCCGGCGGGCGGCCCCTGCTGCTCTCGGCCACGATGGGACGCGAGGCCGCCGCCTGGAAGCGCTACCGGGGCGGGACGGCCGGCAAGCTCTGGATCGCCGCGGCCGACCGGCCCACGGACGGCGCCCCCGAGGAGTTCACCCGCGTCCACGCGGGCCTCGACGGCAACCTCGAATGCCCGATGTGGGTCGGTGAGCGCATCGCCTTCCTCAGCGACCACGAGGGCGTCGGCGCGCTGTACTCGTCCCTGCCCGACGGCACGGACCTGCGCCGCCACAGCGGCGTCGACGGCTTCTACGCCCGGCACGCCACCACCGACGGCACCCGGATCAGCTACGCCCGCGCCGGTGAACTCTGGCTCCTGGACGGTCTGGAGAGCGACGGCCCCCGCCGTCTCGACATCCGGCTCGGCGGACAGCGCGCCGACCTGCAACCGCATCCGGTGGACGCCGGCAGCCATCCGTACAGCGCGTCCCCGGACCGCACCGGCCGAGGCAGCGCGGTCGGGTCCCGCGGCGCCGTCCACTGGGTCACGCACCGGGAGGGTCCGGCCCGCGCGCTCGCCGCCGAACCCGGTGTGCGGGCCAGGCTCCCGCACACCTTCCAGGCCGACGGCGGCCAGCACGTCGTCTGGGTCACCGACGCCGAAGGCGATGACGCGCTGGAGTGTGCGCCGGCCACCGGCACCGCTCCCGGCACCGCGCCGCGCCGCCTCGCGGCCGGCCGGATCGGCCGGGTCCTGGATCTGGCCCCCGCCCCCGACGGCAGCCGCTTCGCCGTCGCCGCCCACGACGGACGGGTGCTGATCGTCGAACGGGAGAGCGGCGAGGTGCACGAGGTGGACCGCAGCGAGGACGGGGACGCGTCCGGACTCGTCTTCTCGCCCGACTCCGCCTGGCTCGCCTGGTCGCACCCCGGCCCCGAGCCGCTCAGCCAGCTCAGACTGGCCCACCTCGCGGACCTGTCGGTCACCGAGGCCACCCCGTTGCGGTTCCGGGACTACGCCCCCGCCTTCACCACCGACGGGAAGCACCTGGCCTTCCTCTCCGAGCGCGTCTTCGACCCGATCTACGACGCGCACGTCTTCGACATGGCGTTCGGCGGATCCTGCCGGCCGCACCTGCTGACACTCGCCGCCACCACGCCCTCCCCGTTCGGGCCGCAGCTCCACGGCCGCCCGGCCGAGAAGGAGAAGGGCGGTGACGGCGAGGACAACCCCACCGCGCTCCCCATCACCCGCGTCGACCTCGACGGTCTCGCCGACCGGATCGTGCCGTTCCCCGTCGAGGCCGCCGGCTACTCCTCGCTCCGGGCCGCCAGGGACGGGCTGCTGTGGCTGCGCCACCCGGTGAACGGAGTGCTCGGTGCCGGCGCCGCCACGCCCGGCGCACCCAGCCCCGGACCCACCCTGGAGCGGTACGACCTGGAGAAGCTGCGCTGCGAGGAAGTCGCCTCCGGCATCAGCCGGTTCGCGGTCAGCGGCGACGGCAGGCGGCTGGTCCTGCACAGCCACGGCACCCTGCGGGTCGTCCCCTCCGACAGCCGGGTGTCGGGGGAGTCCGACGACGACGGCGACACCCACGTCACCGTCGATCTCTCCCGCGTCCGCCGCACCCTCGACCCGGCCGCCGAATGGCGCCAGATGTACGACGAGGCCGGCCGCGTCATGCGGGACAACTTCTGGCGCCCCGACATGGGCGGGGTCGACTGGGACGCCGTCCTGGACCGCTACCGGCCGCTGCTGGACCGGGTCTCCACCCACGACGACCTGATGGATCTGCTCTGGGAGGTGCAGGGCGAACTCGGCACCTCCCACGCCTACGTGACGCCGTCCGGTGGCCACGGCGACGACTTCGCCCGGCAGGGACTGCTCGGCGCCGACCTCTCCCGCGCCGGCGACGGGGGCTGGCGCGTCGACCGGATCCTGCCCTCGGAGACCTCCGACCCCGCGGCCTGGTCCCCGCTCGCCGCGCCCGGCGTCGCGGTGCGCCCCGGTGACGTGATCCTGGCGGTCGACGGGCACCCCGTCGACACCCTCACCGGCCCCGCCCCCCTGCTCGCCGGCGCGGCAGGCAAGCCGGTCGAGCTGACCGTCTCACCGGTCGACGGCGGCGAGCCCCGCCATGTGGTCGTCGTCCCCGTCGCCGACGAGGAGGCACTGCGCTACCACGCGTGGGTCGCCGGCCGGCGTGCGTACGTGCACGAGCGGTCGGCCGGCCGCCTCGGTTACCTCCACGTCCCCGACATGGTCGGCTCGGGCTGGGCGCAGATCCACCGGGACCTGCGCACCGAGGTCGCCCGCGAAGGGCTGGTGGTGGACGTACGGGAGAACCGGGGCGGCCACACCTCGCAGCTGGTCGTCGAGAAGCTGGCCCGCCGCATCGTCGGCTGGGACCTGCCGCGCGGCATGCGGCCCTCCAGCTACCCCGCTGACGCGCCGCGCGGACCGGTCGTGGCCGTGGCGAACGAGTTCTCCGGCTCGGACGGCGACATCGTGAACGCGGCCATCAAGGCGCTCGGCATCGGCCCGGTGGTGGGCACGCGCACCTGGGGCGGTGTCGTGGGCATCGACAGCCGCTACCGCCTGGTCGACGGCACGCTGGTCACCCAGCCGAAGTACGCCTTCTGGCTGGAGGGGTACGGCTGGGGCGTCGAGAACCACGGCGTCGACCCGGACGTCGAGGTCGTGACGGCCCCGCAGGACCACGCGGCGGGACGGGACCCGCAGCTGGACGAAGCGGTCCGGATCGCGCTGGAGTCGCTGACGCGGACGCCGGCGAAGACGGCCCCGCGACTGCCGTCGGCGGACGGGGCGCGGTAGCACGGCGCGGGCGGTGGCGCGGGCGGGACCCGCGCCACCGCCCCCGATCGCCCCGGGCCCCGAGTCGGCCGTCTTCCGCCGCGCGGCGCCCGCTAGGCTGCCCGTAGCCGATCACCACGACCCAGGAGCACCCCATGGCGGGAGAGCCGCAGACCGACTGTCTGTTCTGCAAGATCGTCACGGGTGACATCCCGGCCACCATCGTCCGCGAGAGCGCGACGACCGTCGCCTTCCGCGACATAAACCCCCAGGCCCCGACCCACGTCCTCGTCATCCCCAAGGCGCACTACCCGGACGCCGCCTCGCTCGCCGCCGCCGACCCGCAGGCCGCCGCGGACGTGCTGCGCGAGGCGGGTCTGGTCGCCGCCGACGAGAAGCTCACCGACACCGGCTACCGCATCGTGCTCAACACCGGTGCCGGCGCCGGGCAGACCGTCTTCCACGCGCACGCCCACGTCCTGGGCGGCCGCGGGATGCAGTGGCCCCCCGGCTGACACCGTGTCCGTACGAGAACTCGTGATCCTCGGCACCGCCAGCCAGGTGCCGACCCGCCACCGCAACCACAACGGCTATCTGCTGCGCTGGGACGGTCAGGGCATCCTCTTCGACCCGGGAGAGGGCACCCAGCGCCAGATGCTGCGGGCGGGCGTGGCCGCTCATGACATCGACCGGATCTGCGTCACGCACTTCCACGGCGACCACTCGCTGGGCCTGGCCGGCGTGATCCAGCGGATCAACCTCGACCAGGTCCCGCACCCCGTCACCGCCCACTTCCCGGCGAGCGGACAGCGCTTCTTCGACCGGCTGCGGTACGCGACCGCCTACCGCGAGTCCGTCGAGCTGACCGAGGTCCCGGTCGCCGCCGACGGCGTCCTCGCCACCACCGACGCGTACACCCTGGACAGCCGCCGGCTCTCGCACCCCGTGGAGTCCTACGGCTACCGCCTCACCGAGCCCGACCGGCTGCGCATGCTGCCCGCGAAGCTGGCCGAGCACGGCATCGGCGGGCCCGACGTCGGACGGATCCAGCGCGACGGGGTACTGCGCGGCATCCCGCTGGAGGAGGTCTCCGAACCCCGCCGCGGACAGCGGTTCGCGTTCGTCATGGACACCCGGCTCTGCGACGGCGCGTTCGCCCTCGCCGAGGGATGCGACATGCTGGTCATCGAGTCCACGTTCCTCGACGAGGACGGCAGGCTCGCCGCCGACCACGGTCACCTCACGGCCGGCCAGGCGGCCCGGGTGGCGAAGGAGTCGGACGTCCGGCACCTCGTGCTGACGCACTTCTCCCAGCGCTACACCGACCCCGACGTCTTCGAGCGCCAGGCCAGGGCAGCCGGCTTCGAAGGTGAACTGACCATCGCCCAGGACCTGATCAGGGTCCCGGTACCCACCCGCCACACGTAACGAGAACCCCCGTGCACCTCCCCAAGGCCGAACTCCACCTCCACATCGAAGGCACCCTCGAACCCGAGCTGGCCTTCGCGCTCGCCGCACGCAACGGCGTGGACCTGCCCTACGCGGACACCGAAGAGCTGCGCACCGCCTACCTCTTCGACGACCTGCAGAGCTTCCTCGACCTCTACTACGCCCTCATGGCGGTGCTGCGCACCGAGGACGACTTCACCGAACTGGCCGACGCCTACCTCGCCCGCGCCGCCGCCCAGGGCGTCCGGCACGCGGAGATCTTCTTCGACCCGCAGGCCCACACCGACCGGGGCGTCCCGATCGGCACCGTGATCGAGGGACTCGGCAGGGCGCTGGACCGCAGCGAGGAGACGCACGGCGTCTCCACCCAGCTGATCATGTGCTTCCTGCGCGACAAGTCCGCCGAGTCCGCGCTGGAGACCCTGGAGGCCGCGAAGCCGTACCTGCACCGCATCAGCGCCGTGGGCCTGGACTCGGCGGAGGTCGGACACCCGCCCGCGAAGTTCCGCGAGGTGTACGCCGCCGCGACGGCCCTCGGCCTGCGCAAGGTCGCCCACGCGGGCGAGGAGGGCCCGCCGGAGTACATCCGGGAGGCCCTCGACGTCCTCGGCGTCGAACGGATCGACCACGGCCTGCGCTGTATGGAGGACCCGGAGCTGGTGGACCGGCTGGTGTCCGAGCGGATCCCGCTGACCCTCTGCCCGCTCTCCAACGTGCGGCTGCGCGCCATCGACGTCCTGGAGGAGCACCCGCTGCGGTCCATGATGGACGCCGGCCTGCTCTGCACGGTGAACTCCGACGACCCGGCCTACTTCGGCGGATACGTCGGGGACACCTTCCACGCCGTGCACGAGGCGCTGGGCCTGGACCGTGAGCAGCTGCGCGCCCTGGCCCGCAACTCCTTCGAGGCGGCTTTCCTCGACCACGACGAGGAGCGCAGGGCACGCTATCTCTCCGAGGTCGAGGCCTACACGTTCGACTGACCGGTTCCGCCGTCCGGTCCCGCCGCCCGGATCGCGCTCCGCACCAGCCGCCTGCGCCGCAGCGCGGGCACACTGATCTCCGCGACCTCCTGCTCCGGCGCGCCCAGCCTGGGCACCGCGCCGGAGAGGCTGTTGGTCGTGGCGGCGAGGAGCGCGGCCGGGGCACCGCCCCTGCGCCGGACGGAGCCGGGCACCAGGGGCCGGCCGCCGGTGTGCAGCGCCACCGCCGTGACGGGGACCGCGACCAGGAGCGTGGCGGCCCCCAGGATCAGGCCCATCACCGCGTAGCCCGCCTGCTCGGAGAGCACGCTGCCGAGGAGAGGCCCGCAGGCCGTGCCGACGGACGCCGCCGAACCCGCGAGGACCGCCCAGCGGCCGCGCACGTCCAGCGACGCGGCCAGCCCGATCAGATACGACAGGACCACCGGGTAGAAGGTGTTCCACGCGATCTCACCGGTCGCGAACGACCCCAGGTCCTCGGCCGACGAGCTGAGCACGATGCTCCCCGCGATGATCATCGTCCCGAGGCCGATCGGCACCGCCCGCCCGAGCCGGGCCCCCAGCACGCCCGCACCCATCACGCCGAGGAGTCCCGCTCCCAGCGCGGCGGCGAACACGGCGCCGATGGTCACCTCGGAGAGTCCGACCTGGACGGCGCCGATGCGGCTGCTCACGCCCCACAGGGCGTTCTGTGCCATGGACCAGACGAGCATCCCGCCCGCCAGCACCAGCCCCGACCGCCGGTGCGGCAGCCTTCCCTGCGCCGGCGACATGCCGCCTGCCTGGGAGGAGCCGCCCAGCCGGGAGGTCGCGGGCCAGACGAGCAGCGCGACCAGCGCGATGGAGGCGAACGGCAGCCGGTGGCCGCCGCCCATGTGGGGGATCGTCAGGTAGAGGGCCCCCGCCGTGGCCGAGACGCTGAGCAGGCCGAGCGACGAGGTCCGGTGCGGATCGCTCTGCGCCGCGATGCCGGACGCCGCGACGGCGGTCGCCGTGCCCGATCCGAGGCCGCCGACCACGACACCCGTGATCACCAGCGGCATCGAGGTGGTCGACGCCGCGCAGCCGTAGCCGAGTATCGCCAGCAGCAGTCCTGCGCGCGCCGGGCGGCACGACCCGAATCTCTCGACGCGCCCCGCCAGCGCGAAGCCGGCCGAGGCCGAGCTGAGCAGGAGGGCACTGCCGACGAGGCCGGCCTGGGCGGAGCTCAGGCCCAGATAGGTGCTGAGGCGGCCGACGATGGTGGGGAGCAGATAGGCGGCGAGGTAACCGGCGGTGAACACGGCGACCAGGGGCCACGCGGCGCGAGGGCGCGAGGACATGGGCGTTCCTGAAGACATGCCTGAGCAGGCGGAAGAAGGCAGGGGAGGGCAAGGCAGAGGTGGAGCAGGGGAGGGTGGTGCGAGGCAGGGCAGGGGAGGGTGGAGCGAGAAAAACGCGAGAGAAGCGGCACTCTCGTCAACGGTCCCGAACGGTGCTCGCGGGGCAATTTGTATCAAGCGCGCCCAGGCAACGGAAAGTCGGCTCGATGTGATCTGGATCACACACAGGTTTATAGGTGTCAGAGCCGGGTAGCTGCGCATGTTTATGCAGGTGGGAGTGAGTCTGCGCGGTACGGCGCGGACCCTCCGGATGCGGCGGCCGATCCGGCACACTGGCCGCATCCCGCACTGTTCAGATCTGCCGAGGCCGGGGAGCGCACGGTGAGCACAGCTGATCCAGGCATCGACCCGCTGGTCGGGCTGCGAGCTCCGCAGGACCCGGCCTGCGATGTCTTCCTGACCGGCACGGTCTTTCTCGACATCATCTTCACCGGCCTGGACAGCGCCCCGGTGCGCGGGACGGAGTCCTGGGCGCGGGGGATGGGTTCCAGCCCCGGAGGCGTCGCCAACATGGCCACCGCCCTCGCCCGGCTCGGCCTCCACACCTCGCTGGCCGCCGCGTTCGGTGACGACCACTACGGCGAGTACTGCTGGGACGCCCTCGAACAGGGTGAGGGCATCGATCTGGCCATGTCGCACACGGTCCCCGGCTGGCACTCGCCCGTCACCGTCTCCATGGCTTACGAGGGCGAGCGCACGATGGTCTCGCACGGTCACGAGGCGCCGGCCCCCGCCGTGGCCCCCGGCCGTACGTTCCCGCACTGCCCGCCCCGCGCCCGTGCCGCCGTCGCCTCGCTGACCCCCGGCCGCAGCGAGCCCTGGGTGGCCGGGGCCGCCCGCAACGGAGCGATGGTCTTCGCCGACGTCGGCTGGGACGAGACCGGCCGCTGGGACCTGGACGCCCTGCCCGACCTCGGGCACTGCCTGGCCTTCCTCCCGAACGCCGAGGAGGCCATGCGCTACACCCGTACGGACTGTCCGCGCGCCGCCGCCCACGCCCTGGCCGAGCGGGTCCCCCTGGCCGTGGTCACCCTGGGCGCGGAGGGCGCCTACGCGGTGGACCGGGAGAGCGGCACGGCCGCCGAGGTGCCCGCCATCGCGGTGGAGGCCCTGGACCCCACCGGCGCGGGTGACGTCTTCGTGGCCGGATTCGTCACCGGGACGCTGGCCGGCTGGCCGCTCGCCGACCGCCTCGCCTTCGCGGGACTGACGGCCGCGCTGTCCGTGCAGGAGTTCGGTGGATCACTGTCCGCACCCGGATGGGCGGAGATCGCCGGCTGGTGGCAGCAGGTACGCACCTGCGCCGGCCAGGACCCGGCGGCCCTGGAGCGCTACGCCTTCCTGGACGAGCTGCTGCCCGCCTCCAGCAGGGCGTGGCCCCTGCGCCGCGCCGTCCCGACCATCGGCTTCCGCCGGTGAAGCCCTGATGATCACCGGGTAAAACCTCTCGGCGTTGTCGGCGGGGAGTCGTACGCTGGTACTCCAGAGGCGGTCGAGCCGCGACTGCCCTGCAACGGGAGGTATGCGCAGGCCCGAGGGCCGGCCCATGACTCAGTCACCGACACAGCCGCAGGCGCGCGCCCAGATCAGCATTCCGGCCGCACACCCCATGGTGATGCTCCTGGGGTCGGGCGACTCGCTGTTGCGCGTCATCGAAACGGCGTTCCCGGCCGTCGACATCCATGTCCGGGGCAATGAGATAAGCGCGACTGGAAGCGCGGCGGACGTCGCCCTCATCCAGCGCCTGTTCGACGAGATGGTGCTGGTGCTCCGCACCGGGCTGCCGATGACGGAGGATGCTGTGGAACGCTCGATCGCCATGCTCAGGGCGAGCGGGAACGGCACCGGGGACGGCGCCGAGACCCCCGCGGAGGTGCTCACCCAGAACATCCTCTCCAGCCGTGGCCGCACCATCCGCCCCAAGACGCTCAACCAGAAGCGTTACGTCGACGCGATCGACAAGCACACCATCGTCTTCGGCATCGGCCCCGCGGGCACCGGCAAGACCTATCTCGCCATGGCCAAGGCGGTCCAGGCCCTGCAGTCCAAGCAGGTCAGCCGGATCATCCTCACCCGGCCCGCCGTCGAGGCGGGGGAGCGGCTCGGCTTCCTGCCCGGCACGCTCTTCGACAAGATCGACCCGTATCTGCGTCCGCTCTACGACGCCCTGCACGACATGCTCGACCCCGACTCGATCCCCCGGCTGATGGCCGCGGGCACGATCGAGGTCGCGCCGCTGGCGTACATGCGTGGCCGGACCCTGAACGACGCGTTCATCATCCTCGACGAGGCGCAGAACACCAGCGCCGAGCAGATGAAGATGTTCCTCACCCGCCTCGGCTTCGACTCGAAGATCGTCGTCACCGGTGACGTCACCCAGGTGGACCTGCCGACCGGCACCAAGAGCGGTCTGCGCCAGGTCCAGGAGATCCTCCAGGACGTGGACGACGTGCACTTCTCCCGGCTCACCTCCCAGGATGTGGTCCGGCACAAGCTCGTCGGCCGTATCGTCGACGCGTACGAGAAGTACGACAACGCAGAGGGCCCCAAGGGCCGCAACGGGAAGTAGTCGCAGCGCACCATGTCGATCGACGTCAACAACGAGTCCGGAACCGAGGTCGACGAGCAGGCGATCCTCGACATCGCCCGCTACGCCCTCGCCCGGATGCGGATCCACCCCCTGTCCGAACTCTCGGTGATCGTGGTGGACACCGCCGCCATGGAGCAGCTCCACATCCAGTGGATGGACCTCCCCGGCCCGACGGACGTCATGTCCTTCCCGATGGACGAGCTCCGTCCCCCGGTCAAGGACGACGAGGAGCCCCCGCAGGGGCTCCTCGGTGACATCGTGCTCTGCCCCGAGGTCGCGAAGAAGCAGGGCGAGGACGCCGAGACACGGCACTCGATGGACGAGGAGCTCCAGCTCCTCACCGTCCACGGGGTGCTGCACCTCCTCGGGTACGACCACGAGGAGCCGGACGAGAAGGCCGAGATGTTCGGCCTCCAGGCGGCGATCGTCGACGGCTGGCGCGGCGAGCGCGGCCTGACCGGCCCGTCCCCCGCCCCCACCGTCTCGTGAGCGTGCCCCTCATCGCCGGCGCCGTCCTGCTGGTCGTCGTGGGCTGGCTCGCGGCCTGCGCCGAGGCCGGCATCGCGCGGACGTCGAGCTTCCGTGCGGCGGAGGCCGTGCGGGCAGGACGCCGGGGCAGCGCGAAGCTGGAGCAGGTCGCCGCCGACCCCACCCGCTATCTCAACGTGGCCCTGCTCGTGCGGGTCGCCTGCGAGATGTCGGCCGGGGTGCTCGTCACGTACGCCTGCCTCAAGGAGTTCCCCGAGACCTGGGAGGCGCTCGCCGTCGCCATGGGTGTCATGGTCCTCGTCAGCTACGTCGCCATCGGGGTCTCGCCGCGCACCATCGGCCGCCAGCACCCGCTGAACACGGCCACGGCCGCGGCGTACGCCCTGCTGCCGCTGGCCAGGATCATGGGCCCGGTCCCGCAGCTGCTGATCCTCCTGGGCAACGCGCTGACCCCGGGCAAGGGCTTCCGCAAGGGCCCCTTCGCCAGTGAGGCGGAACTGCGCGCGATGGTCGACCTCGCCGAGCAGGAGTCGCTCATCGAGGACGAGGAGCGCCGCATGGTGCACTCGGTCTTCGAGCTCGGCGACACCCTCGTGCGCGAGGTCATGGTGCCCCGTACGGACCTGGTCTGCATCGAGCGGTACAAGACGGTCCGTCAGGCTCTGACCCTCGCGCTGCGCTCCGGCTTCTCGCGGATCCCGGTCACCGGCGAGAACGAGGACGACATCGTCGGGATCGTCTACCTCAAGGACCTGGTCCGCAAGACGCACGTCAACCGGGACGCGGAGGCCGACCTGGTCTCCACGGCGATGCGCCCCGCCGCGTTCGTCCCCGACACGAAGAACGCCGGTGACCTGCTGCGCGAGATGCAGCAGGACCGCAGCCACGTCGCCGTCGTCATCGACGAGTACGGCGGCACGGCCGGCATCGTCACCATCGAGGACATCCTCGAGGAGATCGTCGGCGAGATCACCGACGAGTACGACCGCGAACTGCCACCGGTCCAGGAGCTGGAGAACGGCTGCTTCCGGGTGACCGCCCGGCTCGACATCGGCGACCTCGGAGAGCTGTTCGGTCTCGACGCGTACGACGACGAGGACGTGGAGACCGTCGGCGGACTGCTGGCGAAGGCGCTCGGGCGGGTCCCGATCTCCGGTGCCTCCTCGATCGTCGACCTTCCCGACGGGCGCAAGCTCCGCCTCACCGCGGAGTCCCCGGCGGGCCGCAGGAACAAGATCGTCACGGTGCTGGTGGAACCGGAGGGAACACAAACGCCATGACTCCCCAGGAGCTGCGCACGTTCTGCCTGGAGTTCAACGCGAGCGCGGAGGAGTTCCCCTTCGGGCCCGAGGCCTCGGTCTTCAAGGTCCTGGGAAAGATGTTCGCCCTGAGCGCGCTGGACGGACGGCCCCTGCAGGTCAGCCTCAAGTGCGACCCGGACGAGGCGCTGCGGCTCCGCAAGGAGCACGCCGCGATCGTCCCCGGCCGGCACCTGAACAAGCGCCACTGGAACACCGTGACGGTCTCCGAGCTCCCGGACAGGATGGTCAGGGAGCTCGTGGAGGACAGTTACGACCTCGTGGTGGCCGGGCTGCCCAAGGCGGAACGGCTGCGCCTGGACCGGCCGTAGGGGCGGGGCTCAGCCGGCCCGCCGCAGACCGGCGCGGCTCGATGTGCCCGGTGCCGGGATGAAGTGACCCCGTCGACGGACAGGCGCACGCCTCCTTCGTATGCTCAGCACATGACCGACAGCACTGACCTCGGCGCCGAGGACCGCAAGATCGTCACTCTGGCGCGCAGCGTCCGCGCCCGCAACGGAGTGCCGGAGGGCGCCGCCGTACGGGACGAGACGGGACGTACGTACGCCGCCGGCACCGTGACCCTGGACTCGCTGAAGCTCAGCGCACTGCAGACCGCCGTCGCGATGGCGGTGGCCGGCGGCGCCACGTCCCTGGAGGCGGCGGCCGTGGTCTCCGAGGCCGCGACCTCCTCGGACGCCGACCGGGCCGCCGTCCGTGACCTGGGCGGGCCCGGCACTCCCGTGCTGCTCGCGGGGCCCGACGGCACGCTCCGGTCCACGACCGCCGCGGGCTGATCCGGGCCGGCGGCGCCCTGCTGTGCAACGCCGCCGCCGGGATCGGGGAGAATGGGCGCCATGAGCGCTCGACCGAACACAGAAGCTGCTGCGCAGCAGGCTGAGAACACCGCCCCCCACCGGGCCGGCTTCGCCTGCTTCGTGGGCCGCCCCAACGCGGGCAAGTCCACCCTCACGAACGCTCTGGTCGGTCAGAAGGTGGCGATCACCTCCAACCGCCCCCAGACCACCCGGCACACGGTGCGCGGCATCGTGCACCGCGACGACGCCCAGCTGATCCTGGTCGACACGCCCGGCCTCCACAAGCCGCGCACGCTGCTCGGGGAGCGGCTGAACGACGTCGTGCGGACCACCTGGGCCGAGGTCGACGTCATCGGCTTCTGCCTGCCCGCCGACCAGAAGCTCGGCCCCGGCGACAAGTTCATCGTCAAGGAGCTCGCCGGGATCAAGAAGACCCCGAAGATCGCGATCATCACCAAGACCGACCTGGTGGAGTCCAAGGCGCTCGCCGAGCAGCTCCTCGCCGTCTCCGCGCTGGCCGACGAGCTCGGCTTCGAGTGGGCCGAGATCATCCCCGTCTCGGCGGTCAAGGACCAGCAGGTGAGCCTGCTGGCCGACCTGATCGCCCCGCTGCTTCCGGAGAGCCCCCCGCTCTACCCGGAGGGCGACCTCACCGACGAGCCCGAGATGGTCATGGTCGCGGAGCTCATCCGCGAGGCCGCGCTGGAGGGCGTACGGGACGAGCTTCCCCACTCCATCGCCGTCGTCGTCGAGGAGATGCTGCCCCGCGAGGACCGGCCGGCGGACAAGCCGCTGCTGGACATCCACGCGAACGTCTACATCGAGCGGCCCAGCCAGAAGGGCATCATCATCGGCCCGAAGGGGAAGCGGCTCAAGGACGTCGGCACCAAGTCACGCAAGCACATCGAAGCACTGCTGGGCACACCGGTCTTCCTGGACCTGCACGTGAAGGTCGCCAAGGACTGGCAGCGCGACCCGAAGCAGCTGAGGAAGCTGGGGTTCTGAGGCCGGTCTCCCGGGCCTACGCGCCTTCCTTGAGGACCCGGGAGATCAGCGTCCGCTGCGCCTCGGTCAGCCGTGGGTCCGCGCAGTCGACCGTCCGGTCGCCCACCGTGATCCGGTAGCGGAAGCCGTCCGGCACACCGGCGGGCGGGCCGCCCCGGCCGGCGGCGAGCGCCGACTCGGCCAGGGCCTCCCAGTCGCCCGCGTCGGGCCGCCCGGAGGTCTCGATCTCACCGTGGCGTGCGATGCCGGCGAACCCGCCGGTCCGGCTCACCTTGATGCGCATGCGTACCGGCTCCTGCCTGACACCTCGACCCGCTCGGACGGCTCCGCGTGTATCTACCCGGTCAACGGGTCGGCACGCCCACCTCCGACCATGCCTTGAGCACCGCCTCGGCCTCGTCGCCCTCCCCGAACCTGTGCCGCGCCGCCGCGACGGTCAGCTTGGCGAAGTCCGTGAAGGACGCGTCCTGGGCCAGCTCACCGCCGGTCAGCACGTCGAACCAGATCCGCCCCGCCCGCTCCCAGGCGTTACCGCCGAGCGCCGTGGCCAGCAGGTAGAACGCCCGGTTGGGGATGCCGGAGTTGATGTGGACCCCGCCGTTGTCCTCGTCCGTCTCGACGTAGTCGTCCATCGACCCGGGCTGCGGGTCCTTCCCGAGCACATCGTCGTCGTACGCCGTGCCCGGAGCCTTCATCGAGCGCAGCGCGACGCCACTGACCCGGGGGGCGAGCAGCCCCGCGCCGATCAGCCAGTCGCCCTGGTCCGCGCTCTGGCCCAGCGAGTGCTGCTTGACCAGGGAGCCGAAGACGTCCGAGACGGACTCGTTGAGCGCGCCCGACTGGCCCTCGTACGCCAGATTGGCCGTGTACTGGGTGAGGCCGTGCGCCAGCTCGTGGGCGATCACGTCGATCGCGACGGTGAAGTCGAGGAAGATCTCGCCGTCGCCGTCCCCGAAGACCATCTGCTCGCCGTCGAAGAACGCGTTGTTGTACTTCTCGTCGTAGTGCACGGAGCCGATGAGCGGCAGCCCCTTGCCGTCGATCGAGCTGCGGCCGTACTCGGTGAGCAGCAGGTCGAAGGTGGCGCCGAGCCCCGCGTACGCACGGTTGACGCTGGCGTCCTGGGTGGCTTCCTCCCCCTCCTCACGGACCTTGACGCCCGGCAGGTCCGTGCCGTGCCGGCAGTCGTGGAGGACGCGGTGGGGCTTGGTGGGGACCGGGGCGGAGGTGCGGGCGGTCTGGGGTGTCCTGGCCAGCGCGGTCACCCGCCGGTGGTGGCGCCGGGCCCCGTCGGCCTCCAGGGTGCGCCGTGCGGGATCGGCCAGGAGCGGATCGTCTGCCTGGGACAGCTTGTCGAGGACGTGGGGCGGCACGATGGTGCAGAAGACGGGCTGGAACCCGTTGTTCGGTCGAGGCTGCATGCAAACGACTGTGGCACTCCGTCACCGCGCTGTCACTGGTTGCGATCGTGATTGACGAAATAGAGTGGTGTATCACTGTTCCGCCTCCATGAAGAGGCGATCCCGCATACTGATACGGACCGACGCACCAGGCGCCCCTCGGTTAGTGTTGCCGCATCATGCGTTTCGGGCTGCTCCTTCTTAGCTGCCGCGGCGAGGGCCTGTAGTCGTAGGCCGGCTCCCTCCCCGCGGAGTTCGCTGTTGCAGCGACACAGTCGGCCGCCCCTGCTGGACCTCCGAGGAGCCGTACGCCATGACCGCAGTGAATCCCTCCGCGCACACCGATGCCGTCCCCACCCCCGTCGGTGGCCCCACGCCGGTGACCAACGCGAAGCAGCTGCAGAAGCCTTCCGGGATGCCGGTCCACAAGTACCGCGGTTACGAGGCCGTGGACATCTCCGACCGCACCTGGCCGGACAACCGCATCACCGTGGCGCCCCGGTGGCTGTCCACCGACCTGCGTGACGGCAACCAGGCCCTGATCGACCCGATGTCGCCGGCCCGTAAGCGCGAGATGTTCGACCTGCTCGTACGCATGGGCTACAAGGAGATCGAGGTCGGGTTCCCGTCCTCCGGCGAGACGGACTTCGCGTTCGTACGCTCCATCATCGAAGAGGGGGCGATCCCCGAGGACGTGACGATCTCCGTCCTGACGCAGGCCCGCGAGGAACTGATCGAGCGCACCGTCGAGTCGCTGGTCGGTGCGCGGCGCGCCACCGTCCACCTGTACAACGCCACCGCACCCACCTTCCGCCGTGTGGTCTTCCGCGGCTCGAAGGAAGAGGTCAAGCAGATCGCCGTGGACGGCACCCGCCTGGTCATGGAGTACGCGGACAAGATCCTGGGCGACGAGACGATCTTCGGCTACCAGTACAGCCCGGAGATCTTCACCGACACCGAGCTGGACTTCGCCCTGGAGGTCTGCGAGGCCGTCTGTGACGTCTGGCAGCCGGAGGAGGGGCGCGAGATCATCCTCAACCTGCCCGCCACCGTGGAGCGTTCGACGCCCTCCACCCACGCGGACCGCTTCGAGTGGATGTCCCGCAATCTGACCCGCCGCGAGCACGTCTGCCTGTCCGTCCACCCGCACAACGACCGGGGCACCGCCGTCGCCGCCGCCGAGCTGGCGATCATGGCGGGTGCCGACCGCATCGAGGGCTGCCTGTTCGGTCAGGGCGAGCGCACCGGCAACGTCGACCTGGTCACCCTGGGCATGAACCTCTTCTCGCAGGGCGTCGACCCGCAGATCGACTTCTCGCAGATCGACGAGATCCGCCGCACCAGCGAGTACTGCAACCAGATGGAGGTCCACCCGCGCCACCCCTACGCGGGCGACCTGGTCTACACCGCCTTCTCCGGCTCCCACCAGGACGCCATCAAGAAGGGCTTCGACGCCATGGAGGCCGACGCCGCCTCCCAGGGCAAGACCGTCGACGACATCGAGTGGGCGGTGCCCTACCTGCCGATCGACCCGAAGGACGTCGGCCGCTCCTACGAGGCGGTCATCCGGGTCAACTCGCAGTCCGGCAAGGGCGGAATCGCCTACGTCCTGAAGAACGACCACAAGCTGGACCTGCCGCGCCGGATGCAGATCGAGTTCTCCCGGATCATTCAGGCCAAGACCGACGCCGAGGGCGGCGAGGTCACCCCGACGCAGATCTGGTCGACCTTCCGGGACGAGTACCTGCCGAGCCCGGAGAACGCCTGGGGACGCGTGCAGATCCGCTCGGGTCAGACGACGACCGGTTCCGACGGCCAGGACACGATCACCGTCGAGGCCACCGTCGACGGCTCGGACACGGTGCTGACCGGCACGGGCAACGGCCCGATCTCCGCGTTCTTCGAAGCGCTGCAGGCCATCGGCATCGACGCCCGTCTGCTGGACTACACCGAGCACACGATGAGCGAGGGCGCGAGCGCGCAGGCCGCCTCCTACATCGAGTGCGCGATCGACGGCAAGGTGCTGTGGGGCATCGGTATCGACGCCAACACCACGCGCGCCTCGCTCAAGGCGGTCGTCTCCGCGGTCAACCGCGCGACCCGCTGATCCCGTAACGCGGCATTCCGGGCATACGTCTGATACGCCGCTGAACTGCCCGGCCCGAGAGCCCCGTTCACCCGCCGAGGGTGGGCGGGGTTCGGCCATATACCGGGGTTTTGACCTCCGGGATACTGACGCCACATCACGCATGTGGCTAACATCACGTCCAGCGCGGCAATGTTGCCGTGGGGTTACGGAGGTGTGCGACGTGCGGACAGCCAAAGGACAACGCGCCGTAGGACCGCGCCTCTACGGCATCCGTACCGTCTGGGACACCGTCGGCGACGGGGAGTTCTTCTGCCCGTGCTGCGGGGGCGACCGCAACTACCGGCGCCTCACGGGACGCCACCGCCTCACCGTCCTCGGGCTGCCGCTGCTCGCCCGGGGGAGCGCCGGGCCCGTCGTCGAATGCGCCGCCTGCGGGACGCACTTCGCGCCCGACGTTCTCGACCACCCCACCACCACCCGCTTCTCGGCCATGCTGCGGGAGGCCGTGCACACCGTCACCCTCGCCGTGCTCGCCGCGGGCGGCACCACCTCCCGTACGGTCCTGGAGACCGCCGCGGCCATCGTCCGCGACGCGGGGCTCGACGACTGCACCCAGGAACAGCTCTTCACCATCGTCGAGGTGCTTGCCGCCGACACCGGGCCCGGTGACGGCACCGACCCCGCGGCCGAGGCCTGCGGGGCGGCCCTGGCGATCGAGCTGCACGAGGTCCTGAAGCCACTCGCCCCGCACCTCGCCACCGCGGGACGGGAATCGGTTCTGCTGCAGGGCGCCAGGATCGCACTCGCCGACGGTCCCTACAGCCCGGCCGAGCGCGAGGTGCTGACCACGGTGGGCGGCGCGCTCCAGCTCTGCCCCGCGGACACGGTCAAGCTGCTGGAGGCGGCGCGTACGCCGTCGTAGGCCCTCGTACGCCCTCGGGGGCCCACCGGGGCACCGGTGGGCGACAATGGGTGCATGAGCTTGTTCCGGGACGACGGCGTCGTGCTGCGTACGCAGAAGCTGGGCGAGGCCGACCGGATCATCACGATCCTGACCCGCGGCCACGGGCGGGTGCGTGCCGTGGCGCGCGGTGTGCGCCGCACCAAGTCCAAATTCGGGGCGCGGCTCGAACCCTTCTCCCACGTGGACGTGCAGTTCTTCGCGCGCGGCAGCGAGCTGATCGGCCGGGGCCTTCCCCTCTGCACCCAGAGCGAGACGATCGCTCCGTACGGTGGTGGGATCGTCTCCGACTACGCCCGTTACACCGCCGGCACCGCGATGCTGGAGACCGCCGAGCGGTTCACCGACCACGAGGGTGAGCCCGCGGTCCAGCAGTATCTGCTGCTGGTCGGCGGGCTGCGCACCCTCGCCCGCGCCGAACACGCGCCGAACCTCATCCTGGACGCGTTCCTGCTGCGCTCCCTGGCCGTCAACGGCTACGCCCCCAGCTTCGTCGACTGCGCCAAGTGCGGAATGCCCGGCCCGAACCGGTTCTTCTCCGTCGCGGCGGGCGGCGTCATATGCGGCGACTGCCGGGTGCCCGGCAGCGTCGTACCCTCGGCTGAGGCCGTCGAACTGCTGAGCGCGTTGCTCAGCGGCGACTGGGAGACGGCGGACGCGTCCGAGGCGCGCCATGTCAGGGAGGGGAGCGGGCTGGTGTCCGCCTATCTGCACTGGCATCTGGAGCGCGGTCTGCGCTCACTGCGGTACGTGGAAAAGTGACACAGGGAGACGAGAGAAGCCCATGGCAGTACGCGGGATGCTCGGCGGCCGTAACCGGCGTGAGTACAAGACCCCCGAGCCGCACCCCTCCGGCGCCACCCCGCCGAAGATCCCCGGCGAGCTGGTGCCCAAGCACGTCGCCGTCGTGATGGACGGGAACGGCCGCTGGGCCAAGGAGCGGGGTCTTCCGCGCACCGAGGGTCACAAGGTCGGTGAGAGCGTCGTCATGGACGTCCTCAAGGGCTGTATCGAGATGGGCGTCAAGAACCTCTCGCTGTACGCCTTCTCCACGGAGAACTGGAAGCGTTCACCGGACGAGGTGAAGTTCCTGATGAACTTCAACCGCGACGTCATCCGGCGCCGGCGCGACGAGATGGACGAGCTCGGCATCCGGATCCGCTGGGTCGGCCGCATGCCCAAGCTGTGGAAGTCCGTCGTCCAGGAGCTCCAGGTCGCCCAGGAGCAGACCAAGGACAACGACAAGATGACGCTGTACTTCTGCGTCAACTACGGCGGGCGGGCCGAGATCGCCGACGCCGCGCAGCGCATCGCCGAGGACGTCGCGGCCGGGAAGCTCGACCCCGCGAAGGTCAACGAGAAGACGTTCGCGAAGTACATCTACTACCCGGACATGCCGGACGTGGACCTCTTCGTGCGCCCCAGCGGCGAGCAGCGCACGTCCAACTACCTCATCTGGCAGAGCGCGTACGCCGAGATGGTCTTCCAGGACGTGCTGTGGCCGGACTTCGACCGGCGTGACCTGTGGAACGCCTGTCTGGAATTCGCCCGGCGCGACCGGCGCTTCGGCGGGGCCGAGGAGATCACCAAGGCCTGAGACGACGCGGAGGGGCCCCATCGCGGGGCCCCTCCGGGGTCGGTCAGCCTGTGCCGGGGCTCAGCCCTTGGCGCCCGCGCAGTCCGAGCAGGTCCCGAAGATCTCCACCGTGTGGGCCACGTTGACATAGCCGTGCTGTGCGGCGATGGTCTCGGCCCACTGCTCCACGGCGGGACCCTCCACCTCGACGGCCTTGCCGCAGACGCGGCAGACCAGGTGGTGATGATGGTCACCGGTCGAGCACCGCCGGTAGACCGCCTCACCGTCGGTCGTGCGCAGCACGTCGACCTCGCCCGCGTCGGCGAGGGACTGGAGCGTGCGGTAGACCGTGGTCAGCCCGACCGAGTCACCCCGGTGCTTGAGCACATCGTGCAGGTCCTGGGCACTGCGGAACTCGTCGACCTCGTCGAGCGCCGCAGCGACCGCCGCCCGCTGCCGGGTGGACCGGCCGCGCACCGGAGCCGCGTTCGTGCCACTGATCGGCGCCGTCGCCACAGCTGCCTCCTCATGTCGCCCGTACGTATGTCGGGCCATTGTGCCAGCCCGCTCCGGCGGCACGGTCACACCCGAACGTCGTCCGAGGCCGGGCGGGCCGCCGGTACCTCAAGGGTGCACCGGTCCTCCTCACTCCCGCGGCCCTTGGCGCGCCTGCGGGCCAGCGGCGTGGCGAGCGCCGTCAGCAGGACGAACGCGGCGATGGCCAGCAGCACGATCGTCGCGCCGGGCGGCACGTCCTGGTAGTACGAGGTCACGGTGCCGGCCAGGGTGACGGCCGTCCCGATGACGACGGCGAGGACGAACGTCACCCTGAAGGACTTCGAGATCTGCTGGGCGGCGGCGACCGGCACCACCATCAGCGCGCTGACCAGCAGCAGACCGACGACCCGCATGGCGACGGTGACGGTGACGGCTGCGGTCACGGCGACCAGCAGGTTGAGCGCGCGCACCGGCAGCCCGGTGACCCGGGCGAACTCCTCGTCCTGGCTGACCGCGAACAGCTGCCGCCGCAGCCCGACGGTGACCAGCACCACGAAGGCGGCCAGCACGACGATCGCGGTGATGTCCTCCTCGGAGACCGTGGAAAGGGAGCCGAAGAGGAACGACGTCAGATTGGCGTTGGAGCCGGTGTCCGAGAGGTTGATCAGCATCACCCCGCCCGCCATGCCGCCGTAGAACAGCATGGCCAGGGCGATGTCGCCGCGCGTGCGTCCGTACCAGCGGATCAGCTCCATCACGACCGAGCCCGCCACGGCGACGAGCGTCGCCATCCAGACGGGGTTGGTGGAGAGCAGGAAGCCGAGACCGACACCGGTCATCGCGACGTGCCCGATGCCGTCGCCCATCAGGGCCTGGCGGCGCTGGACCAGATAGATGCCGATGGCGGGGGCGGTGATCCCGACCAGGACGGCAGCGAGCAGCGCCCGCTGCATGAAGGGGGGGTTCAGGAATTCCAGCATGATCAGGTCAGCAGTCCCGTCCGGACGGGCTCGGAGGCCGCGTGGGGGTGTACGTGGTCATGGCCGGGCAGCGCGTGCTGGCCGACGGCCTCGGGGGGCGGCCCGTCGTGCGTGACACAGCCGTCGCGCAGGACGATCGCCCGGTCGATCAGCGGCTCCAGGGCGCCGAGCTCGTGCAGGACGAGCAGCACGGTCGCCCCGCCGGCGACCTGCTCGCGCAGCGTCGTGGCGAGGATCTCCTGGCTGGCCAGGTCGACCCCGGCCATCGGCTCGTCCATGATCAGCACCTCGGGCTCGGCGGCGAGCGCGCGGGCGATCAGGACCCGCTGGTGCTGGCCGCCGGAGAGGGCGTTCACGGAGTCCCTGGCGCGGTCGGTGAGCCCGACGAGCCCTATGGCCCGGTCCACAGCCGCCCGGTCGGCCTTGCCGAGCCGTCCGAACCTCGTACGCGACAGCCGCCCCGAGGCGACGACCTCGCGGATCGTGGCGGGGACGCCGCCTGCCGCAGTGGTGCGCTGCGGTACGTATCCGACGCGGCCCCACCGGCGGAAGCGGCGCAGCGGCGTGCCGAACAGCTCGACGCTCCCGCCGGTGAGCGGCACCTGGCCGATGACGGAGCGTACGGCCGTGGACTTGCCGGAGCCGTTGGCCCCGAGCAGGGCGACGACCTCGCCGCGGTCGACGGTGAGGTCGACACCGCGCAGCACCGGGCGGGCACCGAGCGTCGCCGTGGCTCCGCGCATGCTGATCACGGGTTGTGGCGTACTGGGCTCAGGCATGGTCGCCTCCGGTGCTGCGGCTGGTTCGGGTACTGCTCGGGTCACTTCGCGCCGAGGGCCTTCTGCAGCGCGGCCAGGTTGGACTCCATGACCTCGATGTAGTCAGCGCCCGCGGACTTGTCGGTGATTCCCTCCAGCGGGTCGAGGACGCCGGTCTTCAGGCCGAGGTCCTTCGCCAGGGTCTTGGCGGTCTTGTCGCTGGCGAGCGTCTCGAAGAATACGGTGGTGGCCTTGTTCTCCTCGGCGACGTGGTGGATCTCGTCGATGCGGGCGGGGCTGGGCTCGGTCTCGGGGTCGAGGCCGGCGATGCCCTCCTGGGTGAGGCCGTAGCGCTCGGCGAGGTACCCGAAGGCGGAGTGCGTCGTGATGAACGTCTTCGTCGCGGTGTTCTTCAGTCCGGTCTCGTAGGCCTTGTCCAGCTTGTTCAGCTCGGCGACCAGGGTCTCGGTGTTCTTGCGGTAGTCGGCGGCGTTGTCCGGGTCGGCCTTCTCGAGCGACTTCCCGACGCCTTCGGCGACCTCGGCGTACTTCACCGGGTCCAGCCAGACGTGCGGGTCGAGGGCCGCCTCCTCCTCGCCCTCGTGCTCCCCGGCGTGCTCCTCGGCGCCGTGGTCGTGTCCGTCGACCTCCGAGCCGTGGCTCTCGAGCGTGGTGAGGCCGGCCGCGTCCACGGTGTTCTCGACGCCGGCCTGCGTGACGGCGTCGTCCACGGCGGGCTGGACGTTCTTGAGGTACAGGATGTAGTCGGCGTCACCGAGGCCGCCGATCTGCCTGGGGGAGAGCTCCAGGTCGTGCGGCTCGACGCCCGGCTTCGTCAGCGAGGTGACGGAGACGTGCGACCCGCCGATCTCCTCGGCGAGGAACTGCATCGGGTAGAAGGACGCCACGACGTCCAGCTTGCCGTCGCTCCCGCCCTCGGCCGCGTCGGAGGAGGAGCAGGCGGAGAGCGCGGTGAGGCCGAGGGTGACTGCTCCGGCGACGACGGCTGTGGGTATGAGGCGACGTACGTTCATGACAGTCATTTTCAACAAAAGTGGAAACGATTGTCAACAAGGCTGATGAGATGCCCGGATCCGGAGCCGGTGACCGCGATGCGCCCCACCGATTTGATATGGGGGGTGCGCCCGCCGGTAATCTGGGGTATTCACCCGCCCGTCACCCGACCACCACCCCCCACCGAGGCGCTCCGCGCCCCTGTGTGTACGTCTTCCCTCACCGAGGCGTTCGCGCCGCCCACCTGTCCAGTTCCGCCGTCGTAATGAAGAGAGCACCGTGGCCGCCGACAAGATCGACACCATCGTCAGCCTGAGCAAGCGCCGTGGCTTCGTCTACCCCTGCAGTGAGATCTACGGCGGCCAGAAGGCCGCCTGGGACTACGGGCCCCTGGGCGTCGAGCTGAAGGAGAACCTCAAGCGTCAGTGGTGGCGCTACATGGTCACCTCGCGCGAGGACGTGGTCGGTCTCGACTCGTCGGTCATCCTGGCCCCCGAGGTCTGGGTCGCGTCCGGCCACGTGGCCACGTTCTCCGACCCGCTCACCGAGTGCACCTCCTGCCACAAGCGCTACCGCGCGGACCACCTGGAGGAGGCGTACGAGGAGAAGCACGGCAAGCCGCCCGTGAACGGCCTGGCCGACCTCAACTGCCCCAACTGCGGCAACAAGGGCACCTTCACCGAGCCCAAGCAGTTCTCCGGCCTGCTCTCCACGCACCTCGGCCCGACCCAGGACTCCGGGTCGGTCGCCTACCTGCGCCCCGAGACCGCCCAGGGCATCTTCACCAACTTCGGTCAGGTGCAGCAGACTTCGCGCAAGAAGCCGCCGTTCGGCATCGCGCAGATGGGCAAGTCCTTCCGGAACGAGATCACTCCGGGCAACTTCATCTTCCGCACGCGCGAGTTCGAGCAGATGGAGATGGAGTTCTTCGTCAAGCCGGGCGAGGACGAGCAGTGGCAGGAGTACTGGATGGAGCAGCGCTGGAACTGGTACACCGGTCTCGGCCTGCGCGAGGAGAACATGCGGTGGTTCGAGCACCCCGCGGAGAAGCTCTCCCACTACTCGAAGCGCACCGCTGACATCGAGTACCGCTTCCGCTTCGGCGGCAGCGAGTGGGGCGAGCTCGAGGGCGTCGCCAACCGCACCGACTACGACCTGACGGCGCACTCCAAGGCGTCCGGCACGGACCTCTCCTACTTCGACCAGGAGAAGGGCGAGCGCTACACGCCGTACGTCATCGAGCCCGCGGCAGGTGTCGGCCGCTCGCTGCTGGCGTTCCTCCTCGACGCGTACAACGAGGACGAGGCCCCCAACGCCAAGGGCGTCATGGAGAAGCGCGCCGTGATGCGTCTCGACCCGCGCCTCGCGCCGGTCAAGGTCGCCGTCCTGCCGCTGTCCCGCAACCCGCAGCTGTCGCCGAAGGCCAAGGGCCTCGCCGCCGACCTGCGGCAGAACTGGAACATCGAGTTCGACGACGCGGGCGCCATCGGCCGCCGCTACCGCCGCCAGGACGAGATCGGCACGCCGTTCTGCGTCACCGTCGACTTCGACACCCTGGACGACAACGCGGTGACCGTGCGCGAGCGCGACACGATGAAGCAGGAGCGCGTCTCCCTGGACCAGATCCAGAGCTACCTCGGTTCCCGCCTCCTGGGCTGCTGAACGCACGCGGCCTCATGACGATGCCCCCGGTTCCGGCGTACGGAACCGGGGGCGTCGTGCAGACTGGGCGCACTCGTCCACAGGGAGGCCCCACATGCCGTCCATGACCACGAGCAAGGTCACCAGATGGGACCAGCACGGCCGTGAACACACCGTCCACGTAAGGAAGTCGGGGATGCAGCGGCAGCTGACCTGCGGCACCTGCGGGTGGCGCAAGGGGGCGCAGTTCCTGCCCTGGCTCAAGGCCGAGGAGCACCTGACCGAGGCCCATCAGGCCACGGTCGACCCGACCGCCTGAGCCGGCGACGGGGCCCGGCCGGAAAAACCGGATGAGGCACGCCTCCGGCCGGGGTACCTTTTCGGCATGTCTTCGTTCTTCCAGATCTACGAGTGAGCGCGCGACGGGCCCGACCGCCCGTCGCCCATCGGATCGATACACGACACGTCATCCTCACTTCCTCAACTCAAGAACGGGAGAACGCCGTGGCCAAGAGCCGCAACAACCTCCTCGGCGTGGGCGGACAGCGCAAGAAGCTGTCCCGCGCCGAACGGCAGGGCGCGGGCCCCGCGCGCAACAACGACCGCAAGGCCGCCGAGGACAAGAAGCAGGAGCTGGTGCGCAAGATGCGTGAGCGCGCCGCCGCCGAGGCCGCCCCGGAGCAGGACGCACCGGCCGGGAGCTGACCTCCTCGCACCACCCGTACGACCACGGGCCCGGATCACCTCGGTGATCCGGGCCCGTCTCCGTCCGGCCTCACCCCACCGTGCGGGGCAGCCGCAGGCTCAGCAGGGTCGTCAGGACCACGGCCGCCAGCTGCACCAGCAGCGTCACGACCAGCGCGTCCCGCATCCCCGAGCCGGATGCCAGCGAGAGGAAGAGCGTCCCGAGCGTGGCGACCCCGAGCGCCAGGGCGGCCTGCTGGGTCGTGGTCATCACGCCGCCTCCCACCCCCGCCCGCTCGGCCGGTACGTCGGACAGCACGATCCGGATCAGGACGGGGAGCTGCAGCCCCTGCCCCAGACCCGAGACCGCCATGCCGGGCAGCAGGCCCAGCAGTCCGAGGCCGGGCCAGGAGCTCCACACGGTCAGCGCCAGCACCGTCACGCCCGCCCCCTGGATCAGCCCGCCGGCCGTCACGACCCGGCTGCCGAAGCGCCGTACGAGCCGGGGGCCGGCCAGCGAGGCGGCGAAGAAGGCGGCGGCCATCGGCGCCAGGGACAGCCCCGCCTCGGCCGGACCCATCTCCAGGCCCTGCTGGAGGGCGACCGCGATCACGAACATGAATCCGCCGAAGCCGATCGAGAACGGCACCACCAGGACCAGTCCGCGCCGCAGCGACTCCAGCCGCAGCAGGCTCGGCGGCACGAGCGGCGTCCGCCCCTGGGCGTCGGCCCGGCGCTCCACCCGGTAGAACGCCGCCGCGGCGAACGGGAACAGGCCCAGGGACAACCAGGTCCAGAGCGGCCAGCCCGCCGCCCGCCCCTCCGTCAGCGGGGCCAGCAGGGTCACCAGGGAGACCGCCAGCAGCAGCGTGCCCGGTACGTCGACGGGGGCGGGCCGGTCCGAGCGGGACTCGGGCATCGAGCGGGCGGCCAGGATCAGCCCGACCACCGCCACCGGGACGTTCACCAGGAACACCGAGCGCCAGCCGGCGCTCTCACCGAAGACCGAGGACAGCGGGGCCGCGGAGACCAGGACGCCGCCGAGGATCTGGCCGGCGACCATCGAGAGCCCCGCCGTGGCCCCGTACAGGCTCATGGCTCGCGCCCTGTGATGTCCGGCCGTGGCCGCCTGGATGGTGGCGAGCACCTGCGGCAGCATCAGGGCGGCGGCGGCGCCCTGCGCCACCCGGGCCCCCACGAGGGTCCAGGCGTCCGGAGCGAGTCCGCAGGCGAGGGAGGTGAGACCGAAGGCGGCCATCCCGACGAGGAAGAGCCTGCGCCGTCCGGCCATGTCGCCCAGCCGCCCGCCGAGGACGAGCAGCACGGCGTAGGAGAGGCCGTATCCCGCGACGACCAGCTCCAGCAGGGCGGGGCCCGCGGCCAGGTCGTGGTCGATGGTGGGCAGGGCGACGTTGACGATGAAGAAGTCGATGAGCGGGAGCGCTGCGCCGAGCAGCACGGTGAACAGCCCGAGTCCGCCGAGCACCGGCGCGGGATGGTCGTACCGCGCCCCCGGCGTGCGGGTGGCGGACGCGTTCGTCAGTACAGAGGATTCACTCACGTCATCGACCATGGACCGGCACTCAGCCTGGTACCAGAGTCTCTTTATCCTGGTACACGGAGCACCTGGCAATACGCCGGGGCATTGGGCACGCTGGGAGCATGACGACCGTGGCGACCGAGGCACCCGAGACCGACATCCGGCGGCACGAGCTCGCCGGGTTCCTCCGCAGCCGCCGTGAGCGGATCACCCCCGAGCAGGTCGGTCTGCCGCGCGGCCGCCGCAGGCGCACCCCCGGGCTGCGCCGCGAGGAGGTCGCCCAGCTCTCGGCCGTCGGCGTCACCTGGTACACGTGGCTGGAGCAGGCCCGCGACATCCAGGTCTCCCCGCAGGTCCTCGACTCCCTGGCCCGCGCCCTGCTGCTCGACCGCAGCGAACGCAGCCACCTCTTCTCCCTCGCCGGGGCCGTCGACCCGGCGCCGGGCTCGGACTGCACGGGCATCACCCCGGCCTTCCACGAGATGCTCAGGCGCCTGGAGCCCTTCCCGGCCTGCATCCAGAACAGCCGGTACGACATCCTCGCGTACAACCGCACCTACGGCCGGCTGCTGTGCGACCTGGACGCCGTCGCCCCCGAGGACCGCAACTGCATGCTGCTCGCCTACACCGACGAGGACTGGCGCGCCTCCGTCGTCGATCTGCCCGCCATGCACCGGGTGATGGCCGCCAAATTCCGCGCCTCCATGGCGGAGCACCTCGCCGAGCCCGCCTGGAAGGCCCTGCTGCGGCGTCTGGAGGCCGCGTCGCCCGAATTCGGCGAGATCTGGGCCCGGCACGAGGTCGTCGGACCCTCGAACCGCACCAAGATCTTCCGTAACGCCCGGGTCGGTCTGCTCAGGCTCGACCACACCGACCTGTGGCTCGGCCCCTCGGCGGGACCGCGCATGGTGACGTACGTCCCCTCGGACGAGGAGTCACGGCTGGGACTGGAGCGGCTGATGGAGTCCGTGCTCGCGGAGCCCCGGGCCGGGGCCTCCTCGGAGCCCCTCGCCGAACCGCGCGCAGGGGCCCTCACGGGATCCGCCGCCGGGGCCTGAGCGGGCGGGCATCCGCGCCGCGGTGGCGTACGGGACAATGGGGCCATGACCACGCTCGCCCCCGCCCTCCCGCTGCTCCGGATCGGCCCGCACACCGTGCAGCCGCCGGTCGTGCTCGCCCCCATGGCCGGCATCACCAACGCGCCCTTCCGCACCCTGTGCCGAGAGTTCTCGGGCGGCAAGGGACTGTTCGTCAGCGAGATGATCACGACGCGGGCGCTGGTCGAGCGCAACGAGAAGACCATGCAGCTCATCCACTTCGACGCGAGCGAGACCCCCCGCTCCATCCAGCTGTACGGGGTGGACCCGGTCACCGTCGGCAAGGCGGTCCGCATGATCGTCGACGAGGACCTCGCCGACCACATCGACCTGAACTTCGGCTGCCCCGTCCCCAAGGTCACCCGCAAGGGCGGCGGCTCCGCGCTCCCGTACAAGCGGCCCCTGCTGCGCGCGATCCTCCGCGAGGCCGTGGCGCAGGCGGGCGACCTCCCGGTCACCATCAAGATGCGCAAGGGCATCGACGACGACCACACCACCTATCTCGACGCGGGCCGCATCGCCGTCGAGGAAGGCATCACGGCGGTCGCCCTGCACGGCAGGACCACCGCCCAGCACTACGGCGGCACGGCCGACTGGGACGCCATCGCGCGCCTCAAGGAGCACGTCCCCGAGATCCCCGTCCTCGGCAACGGCGACATCTGGAGCGCCGACGACGCCCTGCGGATGATGCGTGAGACGGGCTGCGACGGCGTCGTCGTGGGCCGTGGCTGTCTCGGGCGCCCCTGGCTCTTCGGTGACCTGGTGAGCGCCTTCGAGGGCACGGGGACGCGTCAGGCGCCCGCCCTGCGCCAGGTCGCGGACGTCATGCTGCGCCACGCGACGCTGCTGGGGGAGTGGATCGGCGACGAGAGCCGGGGCGTGATCGACTTCCGCAAGCACGTGGCGTGGTATCTCAAGGGCTTCGCGGTCGGCTCGGACATGCGCAGGAGGCTCGCGGTCACCTCGTCGCTGGAGGAGCTGGGCGGCCAGCTCCAGGAACTCGACCTGGACCAGCCCTGGCCGGACGGCGCGGACGGCCCCCGTGGCCGTACCTCCGGCAACAACCGGGTGGCGCTGCCGGACGGCTGGCTCAAGGACCCGTACGACTGCGCGGGCGTGGGCGCCGAGGCCGAGCTGGACACTTCGGGCGGCTGAGCGGCCGACTCCACGCCGGGGCACCGAGTGCCCCACGAAATGCCCGCTCATATGAGCGGGCATTTCTGCTGGGATGCGGTGCGTTCCCACACGATTCCGCGACAGGGGTGTGTGCCCGCTCTCTTCAAGAGGTCAGGTGGTGACGCTGTGTGCGCCACGAGTGGCCTCGCGGTGACCGTTCGTCGGCGCGCGAGCGTCCGGATGGTGACATCTGAGCGCGGGTCCAGGCGTGATTCTCGCCACCCCTGAGGGGCGCTTGGCTCAGATGAGCGCTTTTTTGGTTGCTGTACTTCTCAAATGACGGCACTGGGTGCCAGGTGAGTTTACTTTGATCGATCAAAGCATCCCTCACCCTGCGTCATCGATGCGCACCATGTCGTGTACTCATCGTGGTGATGCCTCCAAGAGGTGAACGCGCCTCCTCCCTGTTGTGTACCGGCGCGTTACTTTCGATCTGCTGGCGGACGGGTGGTTGAGCCCTCATGACGCGCAAGTGGCCGTACCCAGACACCTTCGATCTGGGTATGTTCCTCGCCGTCAGGGCAGCCACCGCGTCCTCGAGGAGTCGAGACCCGTGTCGGAACACAAAGATCCCCAGAAGTTCGTCTACGACTTCACCGAGGGCAACAAGGATCTGAAAGATCTTCTCGGCGGCAAGGGTGCCAACCTCGCCGAGATGACCAATCTCGGGCTGCCCGTCCCTCCGGGCTTCACCATCACCACCGAGGCCTGCAAGGTCTACCTCGACAGCGGTGACGAGCCGGCCGAGCTGCGCGACGAGGTCAGCGCGCACCTCGAAGCGCTCGAGAAGCGGATGGGCAAGAACCTCGGCCAGGCCGACGACCCGCTGCTGGTCTCCGTCCGCTCGGGCGCGAAGTTCTCGATGCCCGGCATGATGGACACGGTCCTCAACATCGGTCTCTCCGACGCCTCGGTCGTGGGTCTCGCCGCCCAGGCCGGCGACGAGCGCTTCGCCTGGGACTCGTACCGCCGCCTCATCCAGATGTTCGGCAAGACCGTGCTCGGGGTCGACGGCGATCTCTTCGAGGAGGCGCTGGAGGCCGCCAAGGAGGCCAAGGGCGTCACCGTCGACGTGGACCTGGACGCCGCCGACCTCAAGAAGCTGGTCAAGGAGTTCAAGAAGATCGTCACCCGGGACGCGGGGCGCGACTTCCCGCAGGACCCCCGCGACCAGATGGACCTGGCCATAAAGGCGGTCTTCGACTCGTGGAACACCGACCGGGCCAAGCTCTACCGCCGCCAGGAGCGCATCCCCGGCGACCTCGGCACGGCCGTCAACATCTGCTCGATGGTCTTCGGCAACCTCGGCCCCGACTCCGGTACGGGCGTCGCCTTCACCCGTGACCCGGCCAGCGGCCACCAGGGCGTCTACGGCGACTACCTCCAGAACGCGCAGGGCGAGGACGTCGTCGCGGGCATCCGCAACACGGTGGCGCTCGCCGAGCTGGAGTCCATCGACAAGACGTCGTACGACCAGCTGATGAAGATCATGGAGACGCTGGAGACCCACTACAAGGATCTCTGCGACATCGAGTTCACGATCGAGCGCGGCCAGCTCTGGATGCTCCAGACCCGGGTCGGCAAGCGCACCGCCGGTGCCGCCTTCCGCATCGCCACCCAGCTCGTCGACCAGGGCCTCATCGACGAGGCCGAGGCGCTGCAGCGGGTCAACGGCGCCCAGCTCGCGCAGCTGATGTTCCCCCGCTTCGACGACGCGGCCACCACCGTCCTGCTCGGGCGCGGGATCGCCGCTTCGCCGGGCGCTGCCGTCGGCAAGGCCGTCTTCGACTCCTACACCGCGGTCAAGTGGTCGCGGTCGGGCGAGAAGGTCATCCTGATCCGCCGGGAGACCAACCCCGACGACCTCGACGGCATGATCGCCGCCGAGGGCATCCTGACCTCGCGCGGCGGCAAGACCTCCCACGCCGCCGTCGTCGCCCGCGGCATGGGCAAGACCTGTGTCTGCGGCGCCGAGGAGATCGAGGTCGACACCAAGCGCCGCCGGCTCACGGTCGGGGACACCGTCGTGGAGGAGGGCGACCTCGTCTCCGTGGACGGTTCCACCGGCAAGGTGTACCTCGGCGAGGTACCGGTCGTACCCTCCCCGGTCGTCGAGTACTTCGAGGGCCGCATGCACGCGGGCGCCGACGACGCCGACGAGCTCGTCGCCGCCGTGCACCGGATCATGGCGTACGCCGACCGGGTGCGCCGGCTGCGGGTACGGGCGAACGCGGACAACGCCGAGGACGCCTCGCGGGCGCGCCGCTTCGGCGCCCAGGGCATCGGGCTGTGCCGCACCGAGCACATGTTCCTCGGTGAGCGCCGCGAGATGGTCGAGAAGCTGATCCTCGCGGACACCGACGACGAGCGCGAGGCCGCGCTGGCGGCGCTGCTGCCGCTCCAGAAGGCCGACTTCATCGAGCTGTTCGAGTCGATGGACGGGCTGCCCGTCACCGTACGGCTGCTCGACCCGCCGCTGCACGAGTTCCTGCCCGACATCACGGAGCTCTCCGTGCGGGTCGCCCTCGCCGAGTCCCGCAAGGACGCCAACGAGAACGACCTGCGCCTCCTGCAGGCCGTGCACAAGCTGCACGAGCAGAACCCGATGCTGGGTCTGCGCGGTGTCCGTCTCGGCCTGGTCATCCCGGGGCTGTTCGCGATGCAGGTCCGGGCGATCGCCGAGGCGGCGGCGGAGCGCAAGAACGCCAAGGGCGACCCGCGCGCCGAGATCATGATCCCGCTCGTCGGCACGGTCCAGGAGCTGGAGATCGTCCGCGAGGAGGCCGACGGCGTCATCGCCGAGGTCGAGGCGGCCACCGGCACACAGCTGAGGCTGAGCATCGGCACGATGATCGAGCTGCCCCGTGCCGCGTTGACCGCCGGTCAGATCGCCGAGGCCGCCGAGTTCTTCTCCTTCGGCACGAACGACCTCACCCAGACGGTGTGGGGCTTCTCCCGTGACGACGTGGAGGCCTCGTTCTTCACCGCGTACCTGGAGAAGGGCATCTTCGGGGTGTCGCCGTTCGAGACGATCGACAAGGACGGGGTGGGCTCCCTCGTGCGCAGCGCCGTGGAAGCGGGCCGGGCCACCCGCCCGGACCTCAAGCTCGGCATCTGCGGTGAGCACGGCGGGGACCCGGAGTCGGTGCACTTCTTCCACGAGGTGGGCCTGGACTACGTCTCCTGCTCGCCGTTCCGCATTCCGGTCGCCCGGCTGGAAGCGGGCCGGGCGGCGGCCGAATCGCGGGGCAGCGACAGCCGCTGAGACCCGGCGGCCGACGACCGCCACGACTCCGGACACCCGTCGGCGGACCATCGCGGACCCTCACCGGTCCCCCGGCGGGAACCGGATTTCCCGGAAGCGGCGGCACCCTGTGCGGGGGTGCCGCCGCTTCGTCATCGGGACGCGGAACCGATGAACACCGAGCCAATTCGCGGCGAACCGATTGAACGCCGCATCAATTGAAATTCGAACCATTCAAGGCGGCCGGCTTTTCACCGTTCGGTGCGCAAACCAGGGGTGTACGGACCGGGTGCGGCCCGGGGATCCCCACCCCCGGGCCGCACCCGCTTACCCCTGCCGGGTACGGAGCCGCACCGTCGCTCACCGCCGCCGAACAGGTGAAGCCCCCCACGGCCCTCACCCGCTCTTTCGGTGACGCCGGATGCGCACCCGACGTCGTACAGCCTTTCGGTCGGCGGGGATACGGGCGAGACATTTCAACTGTGGCCGAAACCCCGTGGTGACCTCCTGTGACGCCGCGCATACGCTTCGGTGGGGGCAATTGCGGGTGCAACAGGTGGGGGATCGGTGCTGCGTATCCATGTGTCCGGGGTGGACCTTTCGCGTGTGCGGATGGCCACGAGGCCGGACGCGATGTGGGAGACCGTTCTCAGCTTTCACCGGCTGAGAGACCGGCGGGGTTCCACGGTCTTCGGGAAATGGCGGAAGGAATCCCGTACCCGGTTGAATGGTGAAGCGCGTCTGCTGTCCGCGGTCGTCCCGCCGCGAGGCTATTTCCCCGACTTCCTGACGCCTGCCGGGGCAGGCGCCGAGCCATTCGGGCTCGACGCCGGGATGGAGGCCCTGCGCGACACCCCCGCGGACCGCGTCCGGGAGGAGATCGGACTGCTGGCGGGGAACGCCCCCCGCGCGCGACGGCCCCCGGGCGGCGCCCTGGCGGAGGCGCTCGCCGAGGGGCGTACGGAGCCGCTGGGGCGGCTCATCTCCACGCTGCGCGCCTATCACCGCGCCGCGGTCGAGCCGTACTGGCCGCACATCCGGGCGAGCGTCGAGGCCGACCGCGCCGTCCGGGGCCGCGCGCTGCTGGACGGCGGCGCGGACGAGCTCCTGGCCACCCTGCCGCCGATGATCCGCTGGCGGGCCCCCGTGCTGGAGGCGGACTACCCGGTCGACCGGGAACTGCGCCTCGACGGGCGGGGCCTGCTCCTCCAGCCGTCGTACTTCTGCCGTGGTACCCCCGTCGTCTACCGCGACCCGTGCCTCCCGCCGGTCCTCGTCTACCCGGTCACCCACCCCGGCGCCCCGTCCTACGCCGAACCCGGCCCGTGGCTCGGCCGGCTCGTGGGCCACACCCGCTCGGCGGTCCTGCGGTCCATAGGCAACGGCTGCACGACGAGTGAACTGGCCCGCAGGACCGGGGTGTCCCTGGCCTCGGCGAGCCAGCACGCCTGTGTGCTGCGCGAGGCCGGCCTGGTCCGCACCCTGCGCCACGGCAGCTCGGTCCTGCACACCCTCACCCCGCTGGGCTCCGCCCTGCTCAGGGGTGGAGCCCCGCTCGCCGTGCCCTGACCGGTCAGCGGGGCCCGTCCTCCTGGAGGGCCTTCGGCGTGGCCAGGCCTTCATTCCCCGCGGGCAGCTGCCCTCGCCGGGAGCGATGAGTTCTGGGCACCGCCGTCGTCCACCTCTCGTAAGCGCTCGTACGGAGCGCGCGGCAGCACCAGGGTGCCGGACGGAAGAGTGGAACACATCATGACCCAGCCTCAGATGATCTTCGTGAACCTGTCGGTCAAGGACCTCGAGACGTCGAAGAACTTCTTCTCGAAGCTCGGCTTCGGATTCAACCCGCAGTTCAGCGACGAGACGACGGCGTGTCTGGTCATCAGCGACACGATCTTCTCGATGCTCATCAGTGAGCCGCGTTTCAAGGAGTTCACCAAGAAGGAGATCGCCGACGCGTCGAGAACGACCGAGGTCCTCCTCGCCCTGAGCGCGGAGAGCCGCGAGAAGGTCGACGAGATGGCCGACGCCGCGCTCGCCAACGGCGGGTCGCCCGCCAACGACCCCATGGACGAGGGCTTCATGTACGGCCGTTCGTTCCAGGACCCCGACGGCCACATCTGGGAGGTCATGTGGATGTCCCCCGAGGCGGTGGCCAACGGCGGCCAGGCCTGAAGGCGGTGCGGGGCGGCGGCGGTGTCGCAGCCGCCCCGGGAGCCCGTTCAGCCGCGGAACGGCCCCGTGACCTCGTAGGTGATACCGCCGGACGAGCTCCCGCTGGTGCCGCGCTGCGAGGAGAAGTAGAGCCGCCGGCCGTCCGGTGAGAAGGCCGGACCGGTGATCTCCGAACCCGACTGGCCGCTGATCCGCAGGAACGGGGCGACGGTGTCGTCCGGGGTGATCAGGCAGATCTCCATGTTCCCGCCGTCCTCCGCGACGTACAGGTCACCGGAGGCGGCACGGGTGACGTTGTCGACGCCGGTCAGCGGGGCGCCGCCGCCCGTGACGAGCGAGTCGTCGTAGGCGAGCGAGAGGGACGAGGTGTTCGCGTCGTACGCCCACACCCGGTTGTCGCCCTTGGTGGTGAACCAGCAGGTGCCCGCCGCGTAGAAGCAGCCCTCGCCGCCGTTGAACACCTTGGCGCCGGAGACCTGGTAGCGAGTCTGGGTGGGCGATCCGTCCGGATCGGGAACGGTCGTCCAGGTCACCGGGCCGGAGGTGCCGGTGCCCGCCACCAGCACCTGGAGCGTGCCGGACGAGAGGTTGCCCCAGGTGGCGGGGCGGAAGCGGTAGAAGCGGCCGTCCGTCTCGTCCTCGGTCAGATAGACGTAGCCGTGGTCGGGGTCCGCGGCCGCGGCCTCGTGCTTGAACCGGCCCATCGCGGGGCGCTGCACCGCGGCGTTCACCCCCCACGGGTCGGTCTCGTACACGAAGCCGCGGGTGACCTCCTCGCAGGAGAGCCAGGTGTTCCAGGGGGTCCGTCCGCCCGCGCAGTTGGTGTTCGTGCCGGACAGGATCCGGTAGGCCGAGGTGACGGTCCCCGAGGAGTCGAAGCGCACCGCGCTCGCCCCGCCGCCGCTGCTCGCGGACACCTCCGCGTTGGAGACGTAGATCCAGCCGCTGCCGTCGGTGAAGGTGGCACCGCCGTCGGGGGCCCTGTGCCAGGTGTACGAGGTGCCGGGGACGGTCTGCCCCGAGCGGGCGATGATCCTGCTCGTGAAGCCGCTCGGCAGCAGGATGCCGTTGCTGTTCGCCGCCTGCAGCGCACCGTAGGGGCCCGCGGCCGGCTGGGCCGGATCCGCGAAGGCGGCACCCCGCCACAGGGTGCCGCCGAAAGCCGCCGCCGAGCTGCCGATCACCGCTGTGCGCAAGAAGGTCCGACGTTCCACGATCACTCCACGGGTGACGTGCGGGCCCACCGGACCGGGCGGCCCGGCGGGTCGAACGTCAGGACTGTAGAGGCGCGTAGTTGACGGTGCGTCAACAGCTGATGAACGGAGCGCAGTCAGTCCCCCCGGACCGGGAAGACCGGCACGGTGACGTCGTCGTCGTCCAGGCAGGCGCCCGTCTCCAGGTCGAAGCGCTGCTTCAGCAGCGGAGACGCGACGAACGGCCGCCCGCCCGCGGAGCCGACCAGGCCGCGGGAGAGGACGTACGCACCGGTGAACGGGTCGCGGTTGTCGATCGCGTACGCCCGGCCCGCGCGGTCCACGAACAGCGCGACCTGCCGGCCGTCCGGGAGGAGGGCCGCCACGCCCCGCCCCGGGGTCAGCAGCGCGCGGTCGCAGACCGTCAGCCAGCCGTCCCCGTCCGCGAGCTGGATCGTCCGGGTGTCCTGCGCCGTTTCCATCGCCTGGGTCGTCATCAGGAGGGAGTCCCTTCGAGAGTACGGATGGCAAGCACGGGGCCCGCGAGGATGTCCAGGTCGGGCTTGACCTGGTCGCGCTCCGGGACGAACCTGACCGAGGGGTCGGGTGCGTCGGGGGCGTTGACGAAGGTGACGAAGCGCCGCAGCCGCTCCGGGTCGTTGATGGTCTCGGCCCACTCGTCGCGGTAGCCGCGGACGTGGTCGGCCATCAGTCGCTCCAGCTCGTCGCAGAGGCCGAGCGAGTCGTGGACGACGACGTCGCGCACGTGGTCCAGGCCGCCCTCGATGCGGTCCAGCCAGGTCGAGGTGCGCTCCAGGCGGTCCGCCGTGCGGATGTAGAACATCAGGAACCGGTCGATGAGGCGCACCAGTTCGGCGTCCGAGAGGTCCTGGGCGAGCAGGTCGGCGTGGCGCGGGGTCGCGCCGCCGTTGCCGCCCACATAGAGGTTCCAGCCCTGCGCGGTGGCGATGATCCCGAAGTCCTTGCCCCGGGCCTCCGCGCACTCGCGGGCGCAGCCCGAGACCGCCGACTTCAGCTTGTGCGGCGAGCGCAGGCCCCGGTAGCGCAGCTCCAGGTCGATCGCCATCTTCACCGAGTCCTGCACGCCGTAGCGGCACCAGGTCTGCCCCACGCAGGACTTGACCGTGCGCAGCGACTTCCCGTACGCGTGCCCGGACTCGAAGCCCGCGTCCACCAGGCGCGTCCAGATCAGCGGCAGCTGGTCGACGCGGGCGCCGAACAGGTCGATCCGCTGGCCGCCGGTGATCTTCGTGTAGAGGCCGAAGTCCCGGGCCACCTCCCCGATCACGATCAGCTTCTCCGGGGTGATCTCACCGCCCGGGATACGCGGCACGATCGAGTAGGAGCCGTTGCGCTGGAGGTTGGCGAGGAAGTGGTCGTTGGTGTCCTGGAGGGCCGCCTGCTCGCCGTCCAGGACGTAGCCGCTCGCACCGACCGTCGGGGCGAGCGAGGCGATGATCGAGCCGACGGTGGGCTTGCAGACCTCGCAGCCGTCCCCGCCGCGGGCCGCGTCGCGGCCGTGCGAGTCGAGGAGGCCGGCGTACGTGGTGACACCGAGGGTGCGGACGATCTCGTACAGCTCGCTGCGGGTGTACGCGAAGCAGCCGCACAGTCCCTGGTCCTCGGGCTGCGGCAGCAGCTGGCCGATGACCTTGACGCAACTTCCGCAGCCCGTGCCGGCCTTGGTGCACTTCTTCACCTCGGGCAGCGTGGTGTGCTCGCAGATCGCGCCCTTCGTGACGTTGTGGCAGGAGCAGATCACGGCCTCGTCGGGCAGCGAGGACGGGCCGAGGGTGACCGGGCCGCCCGCACCGGCCGGCAGCACCAGCTGCTCCGGGGCGACGGGCAGGACCGTGCCGGTCATCGGCCGCAGCGTGCCGTACTGGTCGGCGTCACCGACCAGGACACCGCCGAGGAGCGTGCCGTCCTGGCCGATCACCAGCTTCTTGTAGACACCCGAGCGGGAGTCCGCGTAGACGACGTCGAGGCAGCCCTCGGCCGCGCCGTGCGCGTCACCGAAGGAGGCGACGTCCACGCCGAGGAGCTTCAGCTTCGTCGAGAGGTCGGCGCCGGTGAAGGAGGCCGCGTTGCCCGCGATCACCTCGGCGACCGCCAGCGCCATCTCGTAACCCGGCGCCACCAGCCCGTAGACCCGGCCGTCCGAGGCCAGCGCGCACTCGCCGATCGCGAAGACGGCGCTGTCCGAGGTGCGGCACTCCTCGTCGACGACGATGCCGCCGCGCGGGCCGACCGCCAGTCCGCAGTCGCGGGCCAGCTGGTCCCGGGGGCGTACACCGGCGGAGAAGACCACGAGGTCGGTCTCCAGCGAGGAGCCGTCCGACAGGGACATGCCGTCGACCCGGCCGTCCTCGCCCGAGGTGACCTCCTGGGTGCCGACACCCGTGTGGACGGAGAGGCCCATGTTCTCGATGGTGCGCAGCAGGGCCGCGCCGCCGCCGTCGTCGACCTGGACCGGCATCAGCCGGGGGGCGAACTCCACGACGTGCGTGTCGAGTCCGAGCCCCTTCAGCGCGCCCGCGGCCTCCAGGCCGAGGAGCCCGCCGCCGACGACCGCGCCTGTCTTCGCGGTCTTCGCGTACTCCTCGATCGCGAGGAGGTCCTCGATGGTGCGGTAGACGAAACAGCCCTCGGCGTCCTTGCCGGGGACGGGCGGGACGAAGGGGTACGAGCCGGTGGCCAGTACCAGCGTGTCGTAGGAGAAGGTCTCCCCGGAGCGCGCGGTGACGGTGCGCGCCTCACGGTCGACGCTCTCGGCCGGGTCACCGACGCGCAGTTCGATGCCGTGGCGCGCCATGAAGTCCGGCTCGACGAGTGAGAGGTCCTCCGGGGTCTTCCCGGAGAAGTACGAGGTGAGCTGCACCCGGTCGTACGCGGGTCGGGGCTCCTCGCAGAGGACGACGACCCTGGCGGTGCCCGCGGCGGCGGTCAGGCCGCGGTCGGCGAGCGCTTCCAGGAACCGCTGCCCGACCATGCCGTGCCCGACGACCACGATCGTCGGCACGCCTGCGGTGGGGGCGGTCGGGGGAGTGGACACCGGCATCAGAAGCCTCCGTCGTTGGTGAGCAGGTGGAGCAGGGACATGTCGGCGGGGAGGGCGTCGTCGTCCTGCCAGGTCCGGGCGAGGGTGCCGACCGCGGCGAGATCGCCGAACAGCACCCCGCCCGCCAGCCGGTCGCCCCGGACGACGACCGTGCGGTAGGCGCCCCGGGTGGCGTCGGCCAGCCGGATCACGTCGTCGCCGGGCATCGGGCGGGAGTCGCCGAAGGCGGCCAGATCGAGCCCGCCGGCGGCCCCGGCGGTGACGGGGGCCGCGGCGGGGGAGCGCAGGGTGAGCCTGGTCAGGGCCCTGGTGCCCCCGTAGCGGGCGGGACGGCCCGCCAGCACCTCGGCCAGGACGTCGGCCTGTTCGAGCGCGGCACCCGCCAGCCCGTAGACCGTCCCGGCGTGTTCGGCGCAGTCGCCCACGGCATGGATGTACGGGTCCGAGGTGCGCAGCTCGTCGTCGACGACGATGCCCTTGCGGACCTCCAGACCGGCCGCCTGCGCCAGACCCGCCCGGGGGCGGACGCCGCAGGCCAGCACCGTGATCTCGGCCTCCAGCTCGTAGCCGTCGGCCATCTCCACGGCGCGCACCGCCGGGGTCTCCCCGTCGGTGCAGCGCAGTCCCCGCACCCGGCACTCGGTGTGCACCTCGACGCCGAGGGCCTCCAGGTGGCGGCGCAGCATCCCGGCCGCCTCGGCGTCCAGCTGCCGCTCCATGAGGTGCTCGCCCTGCTGGGCCAGCACCACCTGGGCGCCGCACTCGGCGAGAGCGCGGGCGGCCGACACCCCGAGGAGCCCGCCGCCGATGACGACGGCGCGCACGCCGGGGCGTACCGCGGCACGCAGGGCCAGGCAGTCGTCGAGCGTGCGGAACGGGTGCACCCCGTCGGGCAGCGTGTGGCCGAGGCCCCGCAGCGGCGGCAGCACCGGGTTGGAACCGGTGGCCAGCACCAGGCGCTCGTACCCGACGACACCGCCGTCGTCGCAGTGCACCAGCCGCTCCGCCCGGTCGATCCGCACGACCCGCACCCCGCGCCGCACCTCGGCGGGCGGCAGCGCGATGACGTCCGGCTCGTACCTGCCGGCGAGCACCTCGGCCAGCAGCACCCTGTTGTACGGTGCGTGCGCCTCCTCGCCGATGACGGTGACACCGGGGACCCGGGCGGCGAGCCGCGCGCCCGCCATCCCGGCGCCGATCACCACCACCCGTGCCGCGTTCTCCGTCTGTGTCCTCATGCCCATGAGAGTGCGCGGCGGGTGTTACCCGACCGCATCCCTCCTGTTTCCCGGGAGGAACCTTGCGCTCAGCACGCACGGAGGCCCTCTGTGAGGGCCGGGCGACTGGTTGGCCTGGACACCTATAAGGTCGCGGACGTGCCCGAGATAACGCTGACCACCCTCGTCCTGCTCTGCCTGGCCGCCGCCGTGGCCGGCTGGATCGACGCGGTGGTGGGCGGCGGCGGGCTGCTCCTCCTGCCCGCACTGCTGCTGGGCCTCCCGCACGTCCCCGCCGCACACGTGCTCGGCACCAACAAGGCCGTCGCCATCGTCGGCACCTCGGGCGCCGCCGTGACCTACGTACGCAAGGCGCCGGTGCGGGTGGGCACCGCCGTGCGGATCGGGCTCATGGCGCTCGTGGGATCGATGACGGGTGCCTTCTTCGCCGCGGGCATCAGCAGCGACGTCCTGCGTCCGGTGATCATGGTGGTGCTGCTCGCGGTCGCGGCCTTCGTGATGCTGCGCCCGTCCTTCGGCACGGCGGCGGCCGGCGACACGGGGAAGAAGGTCACCAGGGCCCGTACCGTCACCGCGATCGTGCTGGTGGGCGGAGGCATCGGTTTCTACGACGGGCTCTTCGGGCCGGGCACGGGCACCTTCCTGGTGCTGGCGCTGACCGCGGTGCTCCACCTCGACCTGGTCACCGCCTCCGCGACCGCCAAGATCGTGAACGTCTGCACCAACGGCGGGGCGCTGGCGATGTTCGCCTACCAGGGCACCGTCCTGTGGCAGCTGGCCGCGCTGATGGCCGTATTCAATCTGGCCGGCGGGATGCTCGGGGCGCGGATGGCGCTCAGGAAGGGCAGCGACTTCGTCCGCGGGGTGCTGCTGGTCGTGGTGTTCTCGCTGGTCGCCAAGCTGGGCTTCGACCAGTGGACGGCCTGAGGCGAACGGTCCGGCGGCGGGCGGCGCCGGACCGGGCGCACGGCCCGGTCAGCGCACCTCGGTGAGGTGGGCGTACGCCACCACGTTGCCCTGGTAGCCCGTCTCGCGGGTGAAGTCGCCGCCGCAGGTGATCAGCCGCAGGGAGGCGTGCGGAGTGGCGCCGTAGACGCGTTTGTCGGGGAACTCGTCGTTCTCGTACACCTCGACCGCGTCGACCGAGAAGACCGCGGTGCTGCCGTCCCCGCGGTCGATCTCGACCCCGGCCCCCTTCTTCAGGGACCCCAGGCCGTAGAACACGGACGGCCCCTCGGCGTTGTCGACATGACCGGCCACTATCGCGGTGCCCTTGGCGCCGGGTGGTGTGCCGCCCTCGAACCAGCCCGCGAGATTGCGGTTCCCGGCCGGCGGTGCGTCGAGGCTGCCGTCCGCGGTCAGCCCGAGCCCCGTCATGGGCGCGTCCACACCGATGCCGGGGATGCGGATCCTGACAGGCTCGGAGGGGCGCAGCGGGTCGGCGACCCGGGTGCCGGGGCGCACCTCGGGGCCCGCCGCGAAGGCCTCGGCGGTGGCAGGCTGGGGGGCGGCGGTCCGGATGGCCGCGCCGTTGTGGACCAGCCATATGCCGCACAGTGCGGCGACGCCCGCCAGCCAGGCCCTCGCTCTCAGTGCCGTCCTGTCCACGTCCCGTCCTTCGCCGGTCGTCCTGGGTGCCGGGTGCCGCGCTCGGTGACGCGGGCCGTCCTCAGTGACGCGGACCGTCGGCGCGGCGGCGGCGCACGAGCAGGAGACCGCTGACGGCCGCCGCCCCGACGAGGCCGGCGCCGGCGGCGAGCTGGGCGGTGTCGGGGGCGGCGCTGCCGCCGACACCCGTCCCGACGTGGCCGGAGGGCCGGCTGGGGCTGGGCGTGGCCGTGGGCCTGTGCCCCGGCGGCACGGGCGGCTTCCCGGATCCGGGGTCGGTCGTGTGCGGGGGTTCGGGCCGGTTTCCCGTTCCGGGTGCTGTCCCCGTGTCGGTCCCGGGCCGCTGGAGCGTTCCGGCCTCGGCCCCGGTCCCTGTGCCGGCCTCGTCCTCCCCCTCGCCCTCACCCTCCGTCTCCGGCCAGGAGGCCCCCGGAACCGCTGCCGGATCCTCGGCCGTCTCCAGACCCGCGAGCGGATCCGGACCGTCGGCCGGTCCCGGGTCCCCCGCCTCCAGGTCTTCGAGCGCCCCCGGTTCGTCGGCCGCCCCGCCGTTCTCGCAGAAGGCGGCCGCGTCCACGCCGGCCGATCCCTCCTCGGCCGCGCACTCCGCCGGGCCCGGCGCGGCCGTCGCCGCGGTGAGCTCCGGTCTGCCGAGGCCGGCCGCGTGCGCGGACGGGACGGCGAGGCCGAGCGCGGCGGCGGTGAGGGCCGCGGCGGCGGTACCGGTCACGAGGCGGGCAGGGCTGCGCATGGGAATCCTCCGGGCAGACGGATGTGTCCTGCCTCCGAGGTAAGGGGCCCCGGCCCCTGCCCGCATGCTGACGCGGGGTCAGCTTTCACCCGTACGGACCCGGGCACGCGCCCGCCCGGCCGGCCCCGCGCAGGTCGCGGCGGTGAGTTCGAGGATCGCCCGGTCCGGTGCCGATCGGGTGACCCGCCTCCAGGAGGAGGTGTGACGCAGATCACACGAATGGGTCTCCCTCGGCCGGGCACACGGTCTCTACCCCCCCCACGGGACGGCAGCCCCTCGCCGGCCCCACGGCAACCGCCCTCACCGGCCCACCCCCCCCCCGGGACCGGTGAGGGTGGTGTCATTCTCGGTGACGTTCCCCCTCGGCTCAGCTTCCCCGAGGGCCGGTCCTGTCCGTCGCGGACCACTCGATGTCCGGCGGGCGCACGCGGGCGCACCGCGGCTGTCCCTTGCCGTCGGTCAGGCGCAGCCGCGCGGTGAGGTGTCCCGTCCGTGACGCCGCCTCCAGGACCTCCGTGCCGATGTCGCTCATCATCAGCTTGGCGCGGCGGAACATCGTGAAGAGGCCGGAGTCGTCCACGGTGCCCCAGGACAGATAGACGAAGCGCCCCCCGAGCCGGTCCTGGACGTACGGCCCCGACACCTCGACCCCCTCCGCGGTGGATACGGCGGTGCAGTCCAGGGTCCAGGAAGCGCGGGCCGCGTCGCCCGGGTGCAGGCCGAGCAGTTCGCCGGGCCGGTCCTTGCGCTGCACGCCGACGTGGATGTTGTCGAAACCGGCGAAGTCGGTGTCGGGGCCGCAGGTGCGGCCCGGGAGTTCCGATGCTTCGATATGGATCTGCATGGCCCCATGCTCCCGCATGCCGGGATGGTCAGACGGCCTCGCGAGGGGCGGTCTCGTACACCCGGCCGAGCAGGGTCATCAGGTCCTCGTCGACGGCGAAGGGCGTGTCGTCGATCCGGTGGACCGGCGCGATGCCCAGCGAGTTGGTGACGAACGCCGCCCGGTACGCGTCCAGCCCGTCCAGCGTCACTCCACGCCGTACCGAGGGCCGGTCCGTCCGTGCGAGTCCGCTCTCCAGCAGTGTCATCGTGATGCCGGTCAGCGCCGGGGCGTCCGGCCAGACGACCGAGGCGCCGTCCCAGAAGCCGATGTTGGTGATCGATCCCTCGGTGACCATGCCGCCCGGTGAGGTCAGCAGTGCCTCGTCGAATCCCGCCCGACGGGCCTGCTGCCCGTAGTAGACCTGGCAGAACTCGCCGGGGCGCTTGATGTGCGGCAGGGAGCGCGCGAACGGGACCGACATCAGGCTGCGCGGCGTACGGTCCTCCGGGACCGGCCCCCGCACCGTCACCATGGACACCGGCGCCGTGCTCCCCGGTGGCATGAAGCCGTGGACCCGGACCGACGCGTCGTATCTCCTGGCACCGTCGAGCGCGTGCCCGATCAGTTCGCGCACGCGCTCCGCGGCGAGCGGGAATCCGAACAGCTCGCGGTTCGCGGAGTCCAGCCGGTCCAGATGCAGCGCGAGACCTCGTACGGTGCGGTCCCTGACCTGCATCGCGGTGAAGTGGCCGTAGCTCGCGAACGCAGGGATGCGCAGGTCGTCCCCGGTGGCGGGGCGACCGTCGAACTCGGCGTAGAGGTCCGGTGCGAAGATCGTCATGACCTCCAGCGTAGGTGTCCGCCCCGGCGCTTGACCTCAATCATGATTGAGGTGTGAGTCTGTGGTGCATGGACCTCACCACAGCTTTTCCCGCCCCGTCCGACGCCCCGCTGAAGGTCGCCGTCATCCTCGGCAGCAACCGCGAGGGCCGCTTCGGGCCCGTCGTCGCCGAATGGTTCCTGGCGCGGGCCGCCGGCCACCCGGACGTCGAGACCGAGCTGATCGATGTCGCCGGGACCGAACCGCCTGCCGCCGGGGCCGCCGCCGCCGAAGTGGCCCCCCGGCTGGCACACGCCGACGCCTTCGTCGTACTGACCCCCGAGTACAACCACTCCTACCCGGCCCCGCTGAAGAACCTCATCGACCGGCACTTCACCGAATGGCAGGCCAAGCCGGTCGCCTTCGTGTCGTACGGCGGGATCTCCGGCGGCCTGCGGGCCGTCGAACACCTCCGCCAGGTCTTCGCCGAACTGCACGCCGTCTCCGTCCGCGACACGGTCTCCTTCCACAACGCGGGCGCGCTCTTCGACGACCGGGGCGTACACAGGGACCCGGACCAGGTAGGCGGGGCGGCCAAGAAGATGCTCGACCAGCTGGTCTGGTGGGGCCGCGCCCTGCGCGAGGCCAGGATCCGGCACCCGTACGCCGGCTGAGCCCGCGAGCGCCGACAATCGGGGGGACGGACGCCGAGAACGAGGAGACCCCGGGATGACCGAGCCCGCATGGCTGACCGTACTGACCACGACGGACAGCGAGGAGAAGGCTCAGGCGCTGGCCCGGGGCGCGGTGGACGCGCGGCTCGCCGCCTGCGCCCAGATCTCGGCGCCCGTCACCTCCGTCTACCGGTGGCAGGGAGCCGTCGAGACCGCCGAGGAATGGCAGGTGCTGTTCAAGACGACGGCCGTGCGCTACGACGAGCTGGAGGCCCACCTCGTCGTGGCCCACGGCTATGAGACACCCGAGATCATCGCGACACCCGTCGTGCGTGGCAGCGACCGCTACCTCGCCTGGGTGGCCGCGGAGACGGCGCCCGACGCGACGCTGTGACGGCCGCCCGGCCGCCCGGCCGCCCTTGGTCCGGCGGGTCCGGCGCTGTGAGACCCGGCTCCAGGGGGCAGGGTGCGGCGGGTCAGGCTTCGCCGGGTCCGGGTCCGGGTCCGTGGGCCCCGTCTCCGTCGAGCCCGTGCGTGCCCGGGGCTGCCTCGCCGACGCGGCCGTCGCCCGCTCCCTGCGCGCCGGCGGCACACTCGTACCGGGCGGTGACCGGCTCAGCCGGCCGCCTCCACCCGCACGGCGCACACCTTGAACTCCGGCATGCGTGACACCGGGTCCAGCGCCGGGTTCGTCAGGGAGTTGGCCCGGCCCGCGCCCGGCCAGTGGAACGGCATGAACACGGTGTCCTGCCGGATCCCCACGGTGATCCGCGCCGGTGCCACCGCCCGCCCCCGCCGAGAGGTGACCGCGACGTCCTCGCCCTCGACCACCCCGATCCGCTCGGCGAGCCGGGGATGCAGCTCGACGAACGGCCCGGGGGCGGCTGCGTTCAGCTCGGGCACCCGGCGGGTCTGCGCCCCCGACTGGTACTGGGACACGACCCGCCCGGTGGTCAGCACCACCGGGTACTCCGCGTCCGTCTCCTCCGCGGCTGCCCGGTGCGTGACGGGCACGAACCGGGCCCGCCCGTCGTCCGTGGCGAACCGCTCCAGGAACAGCCTCGGCGTCCCGGCGTGCTCCTCGTCCGGGCAGGGCCAGAACACCCCGTCCTCCGCCGCGATCCGGGCGTAGGTGATGCCCGCGTAGTCGGCCGGACCACCCGCCGAGGCCCTCCGCAGCTCGTCGAAGACCTCCTCCGGGTCAGCCGGAAAGCCCTTCCCGTGCCCCAGGAGGCCGGCCAGCGCGTTCAGCACCTCCAGGTCGCTGCGCACCCCCACCGGCGGGGTGACCGCGCGCTGCCGCAGCAGCACCCGGCCCTCCAGGCTGGTCGTCGTCCCGCTCTCCTCAGCCCACTGCGTCACCGGCAGCACCACATCGGCGAGCGCCGCCGTCTCCGACAGCACCACATCCGCGACCGCCAGGAAGTCGAGCGACTTCAACCGCTCCTCGATGTGCCCCGCGTGCGGCGCCGACACGACCGGGTTGGAACCCATGACCAGCAGCGAGCGCACATCCCGCCCCAGCGCGTCCAGCAGCTCGTACGCACTGCGCCCCGGCCCCGGCAGGGAATCGGGGTCGACGCCCCAGACCCCGGCCACATGGCGCCGCGCGGCCGGATCGGTGAGCTTGCGGTAGCCGGGCAGCTGGTCGGCCTTCTGGCCGTGTTCCCGGCCGCCCTGTCCGTTGCCCTGGCCGGTCAGGCAGCCGTACCCGGACAGTGGACGGCCCGCCCGGCCGGTGGCCAGACAGAAGTTGATCCACGCGCCGACCGTGTCCGTTCCCTTCGACTGCTGCTCGGGACCCCGTGCGGTGAGCACCATCCCGCTCTCCGCCCCGCAGAACATCTCCACGGCCTCGCGCAGCTGCGGCACCGGCACCCCGGTGAGGCGCTCCACCAGCTCCGGCCAGTGCGCCATCGCACCCGCCCTGGCCTCGTCCCAGCCGCTCGTCCGGGCACGGACGAACTCCTCGTCCACCCGCCCGTCCGCCACGACCATATGCAGCATGCCCAGCGCGAGGGCGAGGTCGGTGCCCGGCCGGGGCGCCAGGTGCAGATCCGCCTGCTCGGCGGTCCTGGTCCGGCGCGGGTCGATGACGATCAGCCGGCCGCCGTTCTCCCGCAGCTCGGTGAGATAGCGCAGCGCGGGCGGCATCGTCTCCGCGAGATTCGAGCCGACCAGGATCACGCACCCGGTCCGGGGGATGTCCTCCAGCGGGAACGGCAGTCCCCGGTCGAGGCCGAAGGCACGCTGGTGCGCTGCGGCCGCCGAGGACATGCAGAAGCGGCCGTTGTAATCGATCTGCGAGGTGCCGAGCACCACCCGGGCGAACTTTCCGAGGGCGTACGCCTTCTCGTTCGTCAGCCCGCCGCCGCCGAAGACACCCACGGCGTCCGCGCCGTGTTCCGCACGCGTCCCGCGCAGCCCGTCCGCGATCCTCTCCAGCGCCTCTTCCCAGCTCGCCGGCGCCAGCTCACCGCCCACATCGCGCACGAGGGGACCCGTCAGCCGCACCCCGGCGGCGAGTACGGCGGGGGCCGTGCGCCCCTTGCCGCACAGGGCTCCCCGGTTGACGGGGAATTCCGTACGCTCCACGACCTCGACCACCCCTCCGTCGGTGACCGGTCGAAGCTTCATCCCGCACTGGAGCGCGCAGTACGGGCAGTGGGTGGACGTCTCGGTGCGGGCCATGCCCCCAGCGTGCGAGGCGGGTATTACGAGTGCCGGTGCGTCCGGTTACGCCCCCGGTACGCACACCTCAGCCCGCCCCGCCCGCCGCCGTGAGGTCACCGGCGAGCGCCTCCGCCATGCCCGGCTCCCGTGGGCCCAGGAAGTGCGGGTCCGGCTCGAAGACCACGTCCAGGAGCGCCTTGCCCGCCGCGAACACCTCCCGCGCCCCGCCGTAGTACCAGGTGACGTCGTGTACGTCGTCGGCCCCCACCCCGTACGCGTCGATCCCCGCCGAGCGGCACAGGGCGATCGCGCGGCGTATGTGGAAGCCCTGGCTCACCAGGACGGCCCGGTCGACCCCGAATATCTTCTTGGCCCGGACGCAGGAGTCCCAGGTGTCGAAGCCCGCGTAGTCGCTGACGATCCGGCCGTCCGGCACCCCGCGCTCCCTGAGATACGTGCGCATGGCATCCGGTTCGTCGTACTCCACGCGGCTGTTGTCCCCGGTGACCAGCAGGGCCCGGACCTTGCCCGTCCTGAACAGCTCGGCGGCGGTGTCCAGCCGGTGCGCGAGATACGGCGACGGCCGGCCCTCCCACAGCCCGGCCCCGAAGACCACGGCGACCTCCCGCGCCGGGGCGTCCGCCGCCGTCCGCACCCGGGCGTCGGCCGTGGTGTGCAGCCACGCCGCAGGCACCAGCGCCACCGTGCAGACGACCATGACCGCCTGCACCAGCCGCCGCTGCCCCCGCCGCGTCCGCGGCAGCCGCGGCCGCGCGGCGAGCCTCCTCAGCACCGCGCGCCCCACATGGCGGAGCCCTCCCGGTGTCCACAGCCGCATGCCCGCGCCCCCCGCGCTCGTACCGGATCTCTCAGGAAGGAACGAAATCCCTCAGGAAAGGGACGAACGACGGGGGCGAAAGGTTCGCGGCCGATCCGAATTCACCCGCCGGTGTGAACGCCCACTGACACCCGGTCCCCCCACCCTGTGAGGCAGAGGCAAACACCCGTCACCGGTGCGAAACGGCCCGGCAACGTCAGCCCGGCACCATCGGTCCATGACGGAGACGGCACCGGAACACCCTCGTGAGTCCCTGCCCCTCGACAGCACGGCGCAACTCCTGACCCGTATCACCGCCCAGCTCGGAACCCAGCTCAGCCTCGTCTCCCCGAACGGAACCCGCAGGCCCATGCACCGCATCCGGAGATCCGCACCCACCCTGGTCGCCGTCGCGCACGGCAGCCGGGACCCGCAGGCCCTGAGCACCGTCCTGGAGCTCCTGGACCGGGTACGGGAGCTGCGGCCCGCCCTCGACGTCCGGCTCGGTCACATCGAGCTGAACGAACCCCTGCTGCCGGACACACTGGACGGCATCGGGCGCGGGGACGCCGTGCTCGTGCCCCTGCTGCTCGGCCGCGGCCACCACGTCCGGCACGACCTGCCCGTCGCCGCGGCGGCCGCGGGTCACCTCCGGACCCGGGTGGCAGCCCCGCTCGGGCCGCATCCGCTGCTCGTCGAGGCCCTGTACGAGCGACTGGCCGAGGCCGGCTGGCGTGACGAGGACGGCACGAGCCGCGACGCCGCCGTCGTGCTCGCCGCCGCCGGGTCGCGCGACCCCGATTCGGACGTCGACGCGCGCCGCACCGCCGCCATGCTCAGCGACCGCCTCGGCGGAGTTCCCGTCGTGCCCGCCTACGCCTCGGCAGCCACCCCCGACGTGCCCACCGCCCTGCGCGCACTCGCCGCCCGTGGCCGCCACCGGGTGGCCCTCGCCTCGTACTTCACGGCCCCCGGCCGCTTCGCGACCGTCTCGGCCGCCGCCGCCCCTGGCATCGCCGCCGCCCCGCTCGGGGCGCACCCCGCCATGGCACGCCTCCTGCTGCACCGCTACGACCAGGCCCTGACCCGCACCGCCCCCGCGCACGGCCCCCTGGCCCACCCGCACCTCCTCGCCAGCGCCTGACCCGCCCTGTCAGCCCGTCCGTCTAATCTCGGGAACATGGACGGTACGCACGACCCCAGGGACACGCCCTACGGCACCGCTGACACCGAGCGCTGGGACACCGAACCCGACAAACGGCCCGGGCGTACGGCCTTCCAGCGCGACCGTGCCCGCGTGCTCCACTCCGCCGCCCTGCGCAGGCTCGCCGGCAAGACCCAGGTCGTCACTCCGGGCACCCGCGGCCTGTCCTGGGACGCCAGCCCCCGCACCCGGCTCACCCACTCCCTGGAGTGCGCCCAGGTCGGCCGGGAGCTCGGCGCCGCGCTCGGCTGCGATCCCGACCTCGTCGAGGCGGCCTGTCTCTCCCACGACATGGGCCACCCGCCCTTCGGGCACAACGGCGAGCAGGCCCTCAACGACTTCGCGTCGGACTGCGGCGGCTTCGAGGGCAACGCGCAGTCGCTGCGTCTGCTGACCCGCCTCGAACCCAAGCGCTTCGTCCGCGATCCCCGCAGCGGCGAACTCGTCAGCGTCGGGCTCAATCTGACCCGCGCCGCCCTGGACGCCGCCACGAAGTACCCGTGGCCCCGGGGCGCACACCCCACCGACCCCGACTCGCCGAAATTCGGGGTGTACGAGGACGACCTGCCCGTCTTCGCCTGGGTCCGCGAGGGCGCGCCCCAGGACGGCACCTGCTTCGAGGCCCAGGTCATGGACTGGTCCGACGACGTCGCCTACTCGGTGCACGACTTCGAGGACGGACTGCACGCCGGACACATCGACCCCGGCTGCCTCTTCTCCGATCCGGAGCGCGCGGAGATCTGGGGCGTCGCCATCGGACGGTACGTCCCGGCGGGCACCGACCCCCAGGAGCTCGCCGACGCCCTCGACCGGCTCACCGCCCAGGAGTGGTGGCCGCACGGCTACGACGGCACGGCGGTCGCCCAGGCCCGGCTGAAGGACGCGACGAGCCAGCTCATCGGCAGATTCTGTCTCGCCGCCGAGGCCGCGACCCATTCCGCGTACGGGCCCGGCCGGCTCGGCAGGTACGGCGCCCAGCTGATCGTCCCGCGCGAGGTGCGCAACGAGTGCGCCGTACTCAAAGCCGTCGCGGACCGTTACGTCATGCAGCGCGCCGAGCAGGAGGTCATCCGCGCCGATCAGCGGATCGTCATCGCCGAGCTCGCCGCCGAGCTCACCGCTCGCGCGCCCGAGGGACTCGAACCGCAGTTCCGTGCCCTGTACGCGGCGGCCGCCGACGACCGGGCCCGCAAGAGGGTCCTCGTCGACCAGATCGCCGCGCTGACGGACGCCTCCGCACGATCCCTCCACGGAAGTCTCACGGGTGTTGGGCAGACTGGACCATGACCGGGCCACATGCCGGCGGCGGTGACCTGATCGGGGTACACCCTCTTTCGCCATCACGCTGCGTGCGGGACGCTCGCAGGTGGCGGCGCCGCGCAGCACAGTACCGAGGAGGCATCAAGTGGTCGACGCACATCGGACGTTCGTCATCATCGGCGGAGGGCTCGCCGGAGCGAAGGCGGCCGAGACACTCCGGGCGGAGGGCTTCAGCGGCCGGGTGATCCTCATCGGCGACGAGCGCGACCACCCGTACGAGCGGCCTCCCCTGTCCAAGGGGTACCTGCTGGGCAAGGACGAGCGGGACTCCGTGTTCGTCCACAGGACCGCCTGGTACGCGGGAGCCGACATCGAGCTCCACCTCGGCCAGGTGGTCACCTCCATCGACCGGGCCGGCCGCTCCGTGCAGCTCGGCGACAACACGGTCGTCCGCTACGACAAGCTGCTGCTCGCCACCGGCGCGGAGCCCCGCCGTCTCGACATCCCGGGCACCGGCCTCGTCGGCGTCCACCACCTGCGCCGTCTCGCCCACTCCGACCGGCTGCGCAACGTCCTCGCCGCCCTCGGCCGCGACAACGGCCACCTGGTGATCGCCGGAGCGGGCTGGATCGGCCTGGAGGTAGCCGCGGCGGCCCGCGGCTACGGCGCGGAGGTGACCGTCGTCGCTGCCTCGCCGACCCCGCTGCACCACGTCGTCGGGCCGGAGGTCGGTCAGATCTTCACCGATCTGCACGCCGAGCACGGCGTCCGCTTCCACTTCGGCGCCCGCCTCACCGAGATCACCGGACAGGACGGCCTGGTCCTCGCGGCCCGCACCGACGACGGCGAGGAGCACCCCGCCCACGACGTGCTCGCCGCGATCGGCGCGGCCCCGCGCACCTCGCTCGCCGAGGCGGCGGGGCTCGACATGGCGGGCCGGGCCGAGGGCGGCGGTGTCGTCGTCGACGCCTCCCTGCGCACCTCCGACCCGCACATCTACGCCGCCGGGGACATCGCGTCCGTCGACCATCCGCTCTTCGGCGGCCGGCTCCGCGTGGAGCACTGGGCGAACGCCCTGAACAGCGGACCGGCCGCCGCGAAGGCCATGCTCGGCCAGGACGTGGCGTACGACCGGGTGCCGTACTTCTTCTCCGACCAGTACGACCTCGGCCTGGAGTACTCCGGCTGGGCCCCGCCCGGCTCGTACGACCAGGTCGTCATCAGGGGCGACGCCGGCAAGCGCGAGTTCATCGCCTTCTGGCTGAAGGACCGCCGGGTCCTCGCCGGGATGAACGTCAATGTGTGGGACGTCACCGAAAGCATCCAGAAGCTGATCAAGGCCGCCAGGCCGGTCGATCCGGACACCCTGGGCGACCCCTCGGTGCCCCTGGAATCCCTGCTCTGACCGGTGACCCGGACATCCGGGACGGGCCGGCGACCGGGGGATACGCCCCCGCTGCCGCCGGTCCCGGACGTCCGGCCCCACCCGTAGACTTCACGCGTGGCAGGCAGGATCAATGACGACGACGTGAAGGCGGTCCGGGACGCGGTCCCGATCGACGCCGTCGTGTCCGAGTACCTTCAGCTGCGCAACGCGGGCGGCGGAAACCTCAAGGGTCTCTGCCCCTTCCACGACGAGAAGTCCCCCTCCTTCCAGGTGAGTCCGGGCAAGGGCCTGTTCCACTGCTTCGGCTGCCAGGAGGGCGGCGACACGATCGCCTTCGTGATGAAGATCGATCACCTCACCTTCTCCGAGACGGTCGAACGCCTCGCCGGCCAGGCGGGCATCACCCTGAGGTACGAGGAGGGTGGCTACAACCCCTCCCACCAGCGCGGCGAGCGCATCCGCCTGGTCGAGGCCCACAAGATCGCCGCGGACTTCTACCGCGAGCAGCTGAACGGCCCGGAGGCGGAGATCGGCCGCGCGTTCCTCGCCTCGCGCGGCTTCGACCAGGACGCGGCGGCCCACTTCGGCGTCGGCTACAGCCCGGCGGGCTGGGACCACCTCACCCGCTATCTGCGCGGCAAGGGCTTCAGCGACAAGGAGCTCATCAGCTCCGGCCTCTCCCAGGACGGCCGCCGCGGCCCCATCGACCGCTTCCGCGGCCGGCTGATGTGGCCGATCAGCGACACCTCGGGCGACATCGTCGGCTTCGGCGCCCGCAAGCTCCGCGACGACGACAACGGCCCGAAGTACCTCAACACCCCCGAGACCTCGATCTACAAGAAGTCCCAGGTGCTGTACGGCATCGACCTGGCCAAGAAGGACATCGCCAAGGCGAGCCGCGCCGTCGTCGTCGAGGGCTACACCGACGTCATGGCCTGCCACCTCGCCGGGGTCACCACCGCCATCGCCACCTGCGGCACCTCGTTCGGCAACGACCACATCAAGATCCTCCGACGGCTCCTGATGGACAACGGCAGCGCCCGGGTCATCTTCACCTTCGACGGTGACGCGGCGGGCCAGAAGGCTGCCTTGCGCGCCTTCGAGGACGACCAGAAGTTCGCCGCCGAGACGTACATCGCGATCGCCCCGGACAACATGGACCCGTGCGACCTGCGGCTCGCCAAGGGCGACGACGCCGTGCGGGACCTGGTCGAGCCCCGCACCCCGCTCTTCGAATTCGCGCTCCGCCAGATCGTCGGCCGGTACGACCTGGAGACCCCGGCCGGCCGGGCCGCCGCGCTCGACGAGGCGGGGCCCGTGGTCGCCCGCATCAAGAACAGCTCCTCGCAACACGAGGTCGCCGTCCAGCTGGCCGGCCTGCTGGGCATCCTGGACACCCAGTTCGTGGTCAAGCGCGTCGGGCAGCTCGCCCGCTGGGCCCGCGACCGGGGCGAGCGCGGACCCGCTCGGGGCGGGCCCTCCCGGGGCGGACCCCCGCAGCAGCAGACGCAGGCCCCGAAGGCACCGTCCGGCCCCGCGCTCAACCTCCGCAGCCCCGCGCACCGCACGGAGCGCGAGCTGCTCAAGCTCGCCCTGCAGAAGCCCGCCCTGGTCTCCCCGGCGTTCGACGCCTACGGGGTCGACGAATTCACCGCCCCGCCCTACGCCGCCGTGCGCCAGTGCATCGCGGACGCGGGCGGCGCGGAGCTGGGCGTCGCCGAGACACGTGAGTACCTGGTCCAGGTGCTCGACGCGACGCCCGACGACACGGTGCGCAAGCTCGTCACCGAGCTCGCGGTCGAGGTCTTCCACGGCAAGACCATCGACGAGTCGTACGCGGGCCAGCACCTGGTCAAGGTCCGCCTCCGCGCCGTCGACCGCAGGATCGACGACGTACAGAGCAGCCTCGCCCGCCTCGGCAGCAATGTCGCCCCCGACCATCTGGCCGCCGCGCAGAACGAGGTCTGGGTCCTCCAGCAGTACGCACAGTCGCTGCGGAGCCACGGCGCCGACGCCCTCTGAGCCGCATCAGCGACCCGTCACGCTCCGGACGCAAAAAGTCACCGCACGCCCCTCGTGGCGGCGATGTGTCGTACCCCACACTGGGTGACGGTTCCTGAATCGTCGGAGCGCGGCCGGTCCGCCCGGGGCGGACCTCCATCCCCGCGGTCCGCCAGCGATCACCTGGAGGTCGCCCCCGTGCAGACCCGGACCGTGCCGACCATGACCGAGCATGTCCCGGCGATCCCCGCGCAGAACCGGGTCACACGTCACCCGGAGACGGCGGGCACGCCCCAGCCGGTGCTGGAGGAACCGGTGGAGCCCCCGGAGGCACCGGAACCGCGCAGCCGCCCGGAACCGGGCGGCCCGACCTCCGACCTCTTCCGCCAGTACTTACGGGAGATCGGGCGGATACCGCTGCTCAGCGCCGCCGAGGAAGTGGACCTCGCCCGCCGTGTCGAGGCCGGCCTCTTCGCCGAGGAGCGGCTCGCCTCCACCCCGGACCCCGACTCCCGGCTCGCCTTCGACCTGGACCGGCTCGTGGTCCTGGGGCGGATGGCGAAGCGCCGCCTCATCGAGGCCAACCTCCGCCTCGTGGTCTCCGTGGCCAAGCGCTACGTGGGCCGGGGCCTGACCATGCTCGACCTGGTCCAGGAGGGGAACCTCGGACTGATCAGGGCGGTCGAGAAGTTCGACTACGCCCGGGGCTACAAATTCTCCACGTACGCGACGTGGTGGATCCGCCAGGCGATGTCCCGCGCGCTGGCCGACCAGGCCAGGACCATAAGAGTCCCCGTGCATGTCGTCGAACTGATCAACCGGGTCGTGCGCGTCCAGCGCCGTCTGCTCCAGGAGCGCGGCTACGAACCCACCGCCGAAGAAGTCGCGGCCCAGCTGGACCTGACGCCCGAACGGGTCGTCGAGGTCCGGCGCCTCGCCCAGGAACCCGTCTCCCTGCACGCCCCCGTCGGCGAGGAGGACGACGTCGCCTTCGGCGACCTCATCGAGGACGGGGACGCCGCCTCACCCGTGGAGACCGCCGCCTTCCTCCTGCTGCGCGAACACCTGGAGGCGGTGCTCTCCACCCTCGGGGAGCGGGAGAGGAAGGTCGTCCAGCTTCGCTACGGGCTCGACGACGGCAGGCCCCGCACGCTCGAGGAGATCGGAAGAATCTTCGGCGTGACACGCGAGCGCATCCGCCAGATCGAGTCCAAGACGCTCGACAAGCTGCGTGACCACGCCTTCGCCGACCAGCTCCGCGGCTACCTCGACTGAACCCCGGGCCGGCCCGCGCCCACCTGGACCGAGCCCGGCCGGGCCGCGCCCACCGGGCCCGGCCCGCCCCGGTCAGTCGACCTCGGCCAGCGCCTCCGCGAACTGCGCGGCGTACAGCCGGGCGTACGCCCCGCGGGCGGCCAGCAGCCCCTCGTGCGTGCCCTGTTCGACGATCGAGCCGTTCTCCATCACCAGGATCACGTCCGCGTCCCGGATGGTGGAGAGCCGGTGCGCGATCACGAAGCTGGTACGGCCGTGGGCCAGCCGCGCCATCGCCTTCTGGATCAGCACCTCGGTCCGGGTGTCCACCGAGCTGGTGGCCTCGTCGAGCACCAGGATCACCGGGTCGGACAGGAACGCCCGGGCGATGGTGATCAGCTGCTTCTCGCCCGCGCTGACCCCGGCCCCGTCGTCGTCGATCACCGTGTCGTACCCGTCGGGCAGGGTACGGACGAAGCGGTCGGCGTGGGCGGCCCGCGCCGCCTCCTCGATCTCCTCCCGGGTGACCTCACGCGACGCGCCGTAGGCGATGTTCTCCGCGATCGTGCCGCCGAACAGCCAGGTGTCCTGGAGCACCATGCCTATGCCCGAGCGGAGTTCGTCACGCGACATCTTCGCCGCGTCGACCCCGTCCAGGACGATCCGGCCGCCCGTCACCTCGTAGAACCGCATCAGCAGGTTGACCAGCGTCGTCTTGCCGGCGCCGGTCGGGCCGACGATGGCGACCGTGTGGCCGGGCTCCACGCTCAGCGAGAGATCCTCGATGAGGGGCTTCTCCGGGTCGTAGCGGAAGGACACGTTCTCCAGCGAGACGCTGCCGCGCCGCTCCTGGGGCCGCTCCGCCGGATCCGGGTCGGGCTCCTGCTCCTCGGCGTCCAGCAGTCCGAAGACCCGCTCCGCGGACGCGATACCCGACTGCACCAGGTTCGCCATCGAGGCGACCTGCGTCAGCGGCATCGAGAACTGCCGTGAGTACTGGATGAACGCCTGCACGTCACCGATCGACAGCGCGCCCGACGCCACCCGCAGACCGCCGACGACCGCGACCAGCACGTAGTTCAGATTCGACACGAACATCATCAGCGGCTGCATGATCCCGCTGTTGAACTGGGCCTTGAAGCCCGCCTCGTACAGCGCGTCGTTCTGCTCGGCGAAGTCCTTCGCGGACTCCTCCTGCCGCCCGAAGACCTTCACCAGGGCGTGGCCGGTGTACATCTCCTCGATGTGCGCGTTGAGCCTGCCCGTCACCTTCCACTGCGCCACGAAGTGCGGCTGCGACCGCTTGCCCACCCGGGCCGCGACGAAGACGGAAAGCGGGATCGTCACCAGCGCCACCAGGGCGAGCAGTGGCGAGATCCAGAACATCATGATCAGCACGCCGACGATGGTCAGCAGGGAGTTGATGAGCTGGCCCATCGTCTGCTGCATCGTCTGCGAGATGTTGTCGATGTCGTTCGTCGCCCGGCTCAGCACCTCACCGCGCTGCTGCCGGTCGAAGTAGGAGAGCGGGAGCCGCGCCAACTTGGTCTGCAGATCCTCGCGCAGCTGGAAGACGACCCGGTTGATCACCCGGATCGACAGCCGGGTCGACACCAGCATCATCAGCCCCGCGCCGACGTACACCACCAGCGCCGCCAGCAGGACCTGGCCCACCGTGCCGAAGTCGATGCCGTCGCCGGGGACGAAGTCCACCCCGGTCAGCATGTCGGCGAGTCCGCCGTCGCCCCGCTCGCGCAGGCCGTCGATGGCCTGTTCCTTCGTCGTGCCGTCCGGCATCTGCCGTCCGACGACACCCGCGAAGATCAGGTCGGTGGCCCCGCCGAGGATCTTGGGCCCCACGACGGAGAGCGCCACACTCAGGGTTCCCGCGCCCAGCATCAGATACAGCGAGGACTTCTCCTTGCTGAACCGTCTCAGGAGCCGCTTCCCCGACCCCTTGAAGTCCATGGACCGCTCCGTGGGCCCCGCCATCATCCGTCCGCCCGGCCCTGCCATCAGGCGGCCTCCGCTTCCGTCAGCTGGGAGAGCACGATCTCCCGGTAGGTTTCGTTGCCTTCCATCAGCTCGTGATGGCTGCCCGTCCCGACGACCCGGCCCTCGTCGAGCACCAGGATCCGGTCGGCGTCACGGATCGTGGACACCCGCTGCGCCACGATCACCACGGTCGCCCCCGCCGTCTCGCGGGACAGCGCACCGCGCAGCGCGGCGTCCGTCGCGTAGTCCAGCGCCGAGAACGAGTCGTCGAAGAGATAGATCTCCGGCTGCTGCACCAGCGTCCGCGCGATCGCCAGCCGCTGCCGCTGGCCGCCGGAGACATTGGTGCCGCCCTGGGCGATCGGCGCGTCGAGACCGTGCTCCAGCCGCTCCACGAAGTCCTTGGCCTGCGCCACCTCCAGCGCGTGCCACAGCTCCTCGTCGGTCGCCTCCGGATTGCCGTAGCGCAGATTCGTCGCGACCGTCCCCGAGAAGAGGTACGGCTTCTGCGGGACCAGGCTCACCGTCTTCGCCAGCAGGACCGGATCCAGCGTCCGCACGTCCGTACCGTCGACGAGCACATCGCCGTCCGTCGCGTCGAACAGCCGCGGTACGAGCCCGAGCAGCGTCGACTTCCCGCTGCCCGTCGACCCGATGATCGCGGTCGTCTCCCCGGGCCGCGCCTCGAGATCGACCGAGCGCAGCACCGGTTCCTCGGCACCCGGGAAGCGGAACTCCGCCCCTCGTATCTCCAGATGACCGTGCTTGAGCAGCTTCGTGACCGGGGCCGTGGGCGGCACCACGCTCGACTCGGTCTCCAGCACCTCCTGGATGCGCTCGGCGCAGACCTCGGCGCGCGGCACCATGATGAACATGAAGGTGGCCATCATCACCGACATGACGATCTGCATCAGATACGCGAGGAACGCGGTCAGCGCCCCGATCTGCATCCCGCCGCTGTCGATGCGGTGCGCCCCGAACCAGACCACGGCGATGGAGGACAGGTTCACCACGGTCATGACCGTCGGGAACATCAGGGCCATCAGCCGGCCCGTCGACACCGCGACGTCCGTGAGATCCGTGTTGGCGCCGCGGAAGCGTTCCTCCTCGTAGCGGTCACGGATGAAGGCGCGGATGACGCGGTTGCCGGTGATCTGCTCGCGCAGCACACGGTTCACCGTGTCCAGCCGCTCCTGCATCGTGCGGAACAGCGGCCGCATCCTGCGCACGATGAGGCTCACCGAGACGCCGAGCACGGGCAGCACGGCCAGCAGCACCGCCGACAGCGGAACGTCCTGGCCCAGCGCCATGATGACGCCGCCGACACACATGATGGGCGCCGACACCATCAGGGTGAACGACATCAGGACGAGCATCTGGACCTGCTGCACGTCATTGGTCGTACGAGTGATCAGCGAGGGCGCTCCGAACCGCCCCACCTCGCGGGCGGAGAAAGACTGCACCCGGCCGAACACCGACGCCCGCACATCGCGTCCCAGGGCGGAGGCCGTCCGGGCGCTGTAGTAGACCGCCCCGACGTTGCAGACGATCTGGATGACGCTGACGGCGATCATCACGCCGCCGAATTCCAGGATGTAACCCGTGTCACCCTTCACGACACCGTTGTCGATGATGTCCGCGTTGAGGCTGGGCAGATAAAGACTCGCGCAGGTCTGCAGAAGTTGGAGGAGCACCAGCAGCACGATGGGACGTCTGTACGGACCCAGATGGGTCCGCAGGAGTTTTATGAGCACACGAGTCTCTCGGAGTCGGCGAGGGCAGAGGCCGGTCCATACTCCGGCACCCCCCACCCCGACTGCCAACGCTTTTGACCAAGTCCCGGTCAAATCCCGGGACCGCTCCGCTCAGGCGGTTCCACCGAACGCCCCGGGATGGATCTGGTCCCTGGTCGCCCCGTACTGCTGGCGTACCGCGCTGCCCACGGCGAGCTCATCCCCCGGCTCCAGCACCTGCGCGGCCGCGCCCTGCCAGGCCGGGGGAGTACGCGGGTCGAGCTTCCCCTCCGCGACCCCGAGAGCCCACGCCGCCTGCCGCGCCGCGCCCAGCGCCGCGTACTCGGCGGGCTGCGGCACGACGACCTGGGTCCCGAACAACGCGGGCGCCAGCGCCCGCACGGCGGGCAGTTCGGCGGCGGCACCCAGCAGGAACACCCGCCGCACCTCCACGCCCCGGTCCCGCAGCACGTCCAGGGCATCGGCCAGCGAACACAGCATCCCCTCGAAGGACGCCCGCGCCAGGTGCTCGGGCTTCATCGACTCGCGCCGCAGCCCGCTCAGCGTGCCCGCGGTGTGCGGCAGGTGCGGGGTGCGCTCACCCTCCAGATAGGGGAGCAGGACGAGACCCGAGGAGCCCGGCGTCGACTTCAGAGCCAGCGCGGACAGCTCGTCGAGGCCCTCCAGGCCCAGCATCTCGGCCGTGCCGCGCAGTGCGCGTACGGCGTTCGACGTGTGGACGACCGGCAGATGCATCCCGGTCGCGTCGGCGAAGGAGGTGATCATCCCCGTGGGGTCGGCCAGCGCCTCGTGGTGCACGGCCATCACCGAACCCGAGGCGCCCAGCGACACCACGGCGTCCCCGACCGCGACGCCCAGCCCGAAGGCAGCGGCCATCGTCTCGCCGGTGCCCGCCGAGATCAGCAGGCCTTCCGGAGTCGTCCCCGCGGCGTCGGCCGGTCCGAGGACCTCGGGCAGCGCGGCCTGGTGGCCGAGCGCGAGTTCCACGAGATCGGGCCGGTAGGACCCGGTCCCCGCCGACCAGTAACCGGTGCCGGACGCGGCACCGCGGTCGGTCGTACGCCGGGCGGGCCGGCCGAGGAGCTGCCACACCAGCCAGTCGTGCGGCTGCAGGACGGCGGCGACGCGCTGCGCGTTCTCCGGCTCCGACCGCACCAGCCAGCGGAGCTTCGCCACGGGCTGCGCGGCCTGCGGCACGGCCCCCACGGCCTCGGCCCAGGGCTGCCGCCCGCCGAGCCCGTCGATCAGATCCGCCGCGGCGGCCTGCGCCCGCCGGTCGTTGCCGAGCAGCGCCGGCCGTACGAGATTGCCCTGGTGATCCAGCGGCACCAGCCCGTGCTGCTGCGCGGACACACCGATGGCCTGCACGCCTTCGAGCAGCCCCCCGGAGGCCGCCTCCCCGAGGGAGAGCAGCCACGCCTGCGGATCCACCTCCGAGGACTTGGCCTCGATGGGATGCGCGGCGTACCCCTGCCGCAGCACCTCACCGGTGTCCGTGTCGCAGACCACGATGTGCGTGAAGGCGGATGAACTGTCCAAGCCGGCCACTATGCCCATGGGGATGATTCTGCCGCACCCGGAGACCGTCGCGTACGCGGACCGTTCCGTACCGGGCGGGTGCCCGGTACGGAACGGGCCTCAGGTGTTCGTCGTCCCCCAGTCGTCGCCGGCGCCGTGGCCGTTGCGCTCCCGCAGCGAGCGCACCCGGTCGGAGACGGACACGGGGACCTTGTCCCCGACCTTCTCGCTCACCGAGTGGTACGCCTTGCCGGCGAAGTCCCGGCCGCCGTGCGCGGCGGACTCCGCCGCGTTCCGCACAGCGGGGTTCTCGGCCAGCGTCTGCGCGGCCTTCTTGAGCTGCTCGTAACGCTCGCGCCCGGCTCGCGTGCCGAGCACGTAACCGAGCGCCACTCCGGCGATGAACGTGAGCCGGTACCGCATGGCTGCCACCCTTCCTTCGCTCCGTGCGACGTGTGCTGCCCGCCTACCCGCACTCGCCGAGATCACCCCGGGAGATACCGATTGGCGGAGCACCCCCCTGGTTGCGCTAATGTATGTGTCGCAGCGAACGCGCGCCGCTCGGCAGCCGCCAGGCAGGTACGTTTCGAGGCAACGCAGCAATCCCCTGTAGCTCAATTGGCAGAGCAGCCGGCTGTTAACCGGCAGGTTACTGGTTCGAGTCCAGTCGGGGGAGCGCGATCCCCTGTAGCTCAATTGGCAGAGCATTCGGCTGTTAACCGGAGGGTTACTGGTTCGAGTCCAGTCGGGGGAGCGATACGGAAGAGGGTCCTTCGGGGCCCTTTTTCGTGTGCCCGCACAGGGCGTTCCGTGACTCTTTCGGGGTGTTTCCGCCCGGCCCGGAACCGGGCAGCACGCAGCGCGGTCTTCATGGTCATGCGAAGCCGACCATCCGCAGCAGGAGATCGTATGACCGGCTATGCTGCGGCAGAAGGCGCGCACACTTGTACGCGCCACGCCGTAACGGGGCGGTAGCTCAGCCGGTTAGAGCAGCGGACTCATAATCCGTCGGCCGTGGGTTCGAGTCCCACCCGCCCCACTCAGCATCCCCAGGCAGAATCGTTCTGACCTGGGGAAACGCGTTTTCCGGGGGCGTTTTCCGTGCAGCGGACGCTGCACGGAGGTGCGGCGAACGTGGCGCTTGGGGCAGGCGCGGCAAGCCTTACGTGGCTGTGACCTGGGCCTTTTCCGGTTCCGTGTCCGTGGGAGCGTTATGAACGCTCCCACGCCTCCACCTGGACCACAGGATTTATGGCGCATCACACTAGATCATCGATGCTGCGGCGTTTGGACGTCCACCGTGCTGCCCGGTCTGTCGATGCCGGGAATGGGAGTGCGTTCGGCCTGCCGCCGCAACATGCCTGAACGCCCCCTGGGCGGACAGAAGTTTGCTGTGCGTCTGTGGGTTCGTCGGGTACGGCCATCCGGATTCCGCACCGGGCGACCGTGTGCCGGGTCCCCGCCGGGCCGCTCACCCGGCGGCGTCGGCGACGGCCGCGAGGGCCTGGGAGAAGGCGCGGGTGCGGGCGGTCTCGTAGTTGCGGTGCCACACGAGGGCGAGAAAGGAGTCCTGGAGGCCGGTGAGGGGAACGAAGGTGACCGCGCGGCGGCCGTAGTAGTCGGCGGTGGGGTGACACAGCAGCATCGCGCCTCGGTCCGCCTGTACCAGCGCCAGGCCCTCCTGGAGGGTGCCTACCGAGGGGCCGGCGGGGATGGGGCGGCCCCCAGGAGTGACGGCCGGGGCCTGGGCGCGGCGCCAGTACTCCGGGGCCGCGCCGTGGACGCCGATGAGCGAACAGGCTGCAAGGTCCTCGGCGCCGAGGGCGTCGCGCTTCGCGAAGGGGTGCCGGGTGGACACGGCCAGGGACTGCGGCTGCTTGGAGAAGACCTGTCCCAGCACCAACTCGCTCTCCTGGACCGGCATCAGCACCACCGCCGTGTCGACCTCCTGCCGGTGCACCGGGCCGAAGGGATCGGAGAACGGGATCTCCACGATCTCGGTGGCACACTCCGGATACCGGCTCTGGAAGAGTGCGATGGCGTTCATGACCTGGTCGTTGGCCGTGCCCTGGAAGCCGATGCGGAGCAGCCCGCCGACTCCGCGCGCCACGTCCCGGGCCTCGTCGATCGTCTTCACGATGGAGTCGAAGGCCGGGCGCAGCCCCGCCAGGAACTGCTCGCCGAGCGGCGTGAGCCGGACGCGGCGGCTGGTGCGCTCGACGAGCCGGGCACCGATCTTGCTCTCCAGGGACCGCAGCAGCTGGCTGATCCGGCTCTGCGAGACGTACAGGCGTTCTCCCGCCCGTCCGAAGTGAAGTTCGTCGGCCAGCGCGAGAAAGGCCTCCAACTCGCGGGCGTCCAGACTGCTCACAGCGGTTTCTCCCTTATCGCGGCACCGGTGTCGCGGACGGCCGGTCTATCGATGAGCTTTACTCATAGAAGGATGAGAGGTTGGCCGTTGTTCCCTCACCGCGCGGTCTGTTGGCTGGACGCATGACGCAGGTTGAGGAATCCACAGGCACACCACCCGCCCGACAGAGGTCGCCGCTCAGTGGCTGGCTGGGCGTGGTGGCCCTGGCGCTGGGCACGTTCACGGTGGTCACGTCCGAAATGCTGCCCGTCGGGCTGCTGACCCCGATGGGCGAGTCGCTGAGGGTCTCCGAAGGGGTGGCGGGCCTCACGCTGACGATCACCGGCCTGGTCGCGGCGGTCTCGTCCCCGGTGCTCGTCTCGATGCTGGGCAGGACCGACCGCCGGATGGCGCTCTGTGCGCTGGTCGCCGTGCTGGTGATCGGCAACCTGGGCGCGGCCTGGGCTCCGAACTTCGGGATCATGATCGTGGCCCGCGTCCTGGTCGGCATCGGCATGGGTGGCGTCTGGGCCATCGCAGCCGGCCTCACCGTGCGGCTGGTGCCGGCGAAATCGGTCGGCCCCGCCACCTCGCTGGTCTTCAGCGGCATCGCCGTGGCATCCGTGCTGGGCGTTCCGGCCGGCACGTACCTGGGAGCGGCGGCTGGCTGGCGGTCCGCGTTTCTCGCGGCCGCCGGGCTCGGACTGGTGGTGCTGGTCGCGGCGGCGGTCCTGCTGCCCCGGCTGCCCGCGGAGCGTGCGCTTCCGCTCGGCGGGGTGATGGGGCTGTTCGGCAATGCTCAGGTGCGTACGGGCCTCATCGTGGTCGGCTTCGTGGTGACCGGCCACTTCGCCGCGTACACCTACATCAGGCCGGTGCTGGAGGACGTCTCCGGCGTCGGCGCGGGAATGATCGGCACGCTGCTCCTGGTGTACGGGGTCGCCGGTGTGGCCGGGAACTTCCTGGCCGGGGCCGGGGCGGCCCGCTCGCCGCGCAGGACACTGCTGGTGATCAGCGCGGTCATGGCGGCCACCGTGATCGCGCTGCCGTGGCTGGGCGGGTCGGTGGCTCTCGCCGCCGTGCTGATGGTGGTCTGGGGCCTGAGCTACGGAGGTGTCTCGGTCAGCACGCAGACCTGGATCCTGCTCGCCTCGCCGGACGCCCGCGAGGCGGCATCCTCGCTGTTCGTCGGGGTGTTCAACGGAGCCATCGCGCTCGGCGCGCTGATCGGCGGGCTCGCGGCGGACGGCATCGGCATCACGGCGGTGATGTGGGTGGGTGGAGCGCTCGCGGTGGGCGCGCTGGTGACCACGACGGTCGGCCGGTCTCCCACGCCGGCCGTCGGAGCCTGACCGCCCGGGCGTACGGGCAGTCACCGCACCTCTGTCAAGCGAACGGTGCCCGGGGGTGAGCGTCCCCCGGGCACCGGCGCGGGCGTGGACAGGTCCGGCCCGATGATGTGGCGCGGCTGTCCGGTCCGGGTTACGGCCGGCCGGCCGGCTCCCCGGTGCGCGGCAGGGTGGCGAGGAACTTGGTCATCGCGTCGGCCCACGCCTCCGGGCGTTCCGCGGCGATGGCGTGGCCGCAGTCCAGCGTGACCAGCTCGGCGTGCGGGATGCCGTCGGCGAGTTCGCGTGAGTGAAAAGGAGTGGTGATCAGGTCGGCCAGGGGGGAGATCACGAGGGTGGGAACGCTGATCGAGTGGAGATCTTCCCGCACATCGATGTGGTCGAACATCGCCAGCTGCGCGTCGGCTCCGGCCGGCATTCCTGCGGAGAACAGGACCAGCTGCTCCTCGACTTCCTCCGGGGTGCGTCCGTCGAGCCACTGCGGGCCGCCGACAACGAGAGAGAGATAAGACGCGAGGGCCCTGGGATTGACGGTGTCACGGGCGAGCGCACGCCAGGTGTCGATGACGAGGCGCAGCCGGGAGTTCGGATAGGCGAAACCCGATGACAGGATGAGTCCGGTCACCCGTTCGCGATGACGGGTGGCCGCTCGGACGGCCACGGCCGTCCCCATGGAGAATCCGGATATGGCGAAGGATTCGATGCCTGCGCGCACGGCGCTCGCCACAAGGTAATCCGCTGTGCCGTCCAGTGTGAGCGGGCCTTGAGGTAAGGGGCATTTTCCGGACCCGGGGAAATCGGGCCCGACCACGGTGCTGACTGCGGAGAGCCGCTCGATCACCGGCCCATAACTGTCCTGAATGTCACTTCCCGCACCATGTGCAAGGAGAAGACCTGGTCCTTTGCCGACTTTCAATGGGTCGGGTATCAAGCCTGCGTCAATGTCCATGCCGAGATCATAAGTGGTCTCTCGTACGCGTTGCTGCCTCTCGATGAAATCTGTGTGGCGTTTTCAAAAAACTACTCGAACGAGTAGCCGTATCGACCAGATCGGTTAGTAGGGTGCTCGATGGAGCGCGGACGGTTCCGGGCTTCGATGGTGGCCGAAATGAATCGGCCAGAATGCCTATGGAAGGTGTAGCGGTGACCCCTGATCATGGCTTTGCGCTTACTTCATTCCAACGGGACATCTGGGTGTCCGATTCCATTGGATATCCGGACCCACAGTTCAACGTCGTCTTCGAGGAGGAGATCGGTACCGACGTGGACACCGAAATCCTGAGAGGGTGCCTTGAGCGGGTCCTCACACGCAACGACGCCTTCTCCCTGCGCTTCGACGAACAGGACGGCATACCCGTCCAGTGGTTCCACGACGGCACCGACGACGAGGAGGACGGCGCGGCCCCGGTGGCGGTCGTCGACTTCTCCGGCGCGAGCGACCCGGCCGCGGCACGCGCCGCCTGGCAGGCCCGCTCGCTGGCCCGGCCGTTCGTCCTGCGCCGCTCACCAATGTTCGCGGTCGCGATATTAGCGACCGGTCACGGACCCGCGCGGCTGCATCTCAAGGCCCATCACCTCATAGCCGACGCCTGGGCGCTCAACCAGGTCAGCCTCCAGATGTGGGCGGAGTACGACCGCGTCCAGGCCGCCGGGAACGACCCCGGCGCCTCCACCGGCGGCGCACCGCGACCGCCGTCCTTCCGCCGCCTCGCCGAGGCGGACGTCGCCTACCGCAGGTCCATCGCCTACGAACGCGACCGTTCCTTCCACCGCACCGCGCTGGAGGGCGTCGCCCCCGCTCTGTTCACGCGCAACCCTCTGCGGCCGGCCGACGCCGAACGGCCGAGGGTCCGCCACTCCTTCACCGTGGACGCCGAGCTGGCCACACGCATCCGCCGACAGGGCAGCTCCCCCTTCGCCTTCCTCTCCGCGGCCCTCGGCACGTATCTGGCGCGGCTCCACCGCACCGAGGAGGTCGTCCTAGGCATCCCCTTCCGTAACCGGGCCACCGACGCCGAGCTCACCGCCGTCGGACAGCGCGCGAACAGCCTGCCGGTACGGGTCGCCCCGCGTCCCGGCGCCTCCCTGCACCATCTCGCACGACGCGTCCGGGCCGGTGCCGACGCCGTACGCGGCCACGAGCGGCTCGCCCTCGGCGACGTACTGCGCGATCTCCCGGCCGACGCGGACGGTTCCCGCAAGCTCTTCGACGTCACGCTCTCCTACATGCGCCACCCGCGCCCGGACGGCCGGGGACACGCTGCCGTACTCGCCCCGGTGCACGTCCAGGACGCGCTGTCCGTCATGGTCAACGTCTCCGGTGACGACGGGGACCTGCACATCGACCTCGACGGCGCCCCCGACGTCTTCGACGACGACTTCCCGCTCCACGCCGTCGCCGGGCATCTGCTCACCCTGCTGGAGAGCGGCGTCGCCGAACCGGAGCGCCCGGCGGAGGAGTTGCCGCTGACGACCGAGGACGAGCGGCGCAGGCTCCTGGAGCAGAGCCGCGGCCCCGTCGTCGCCCACGCCCGGGACCGCACGCTGCACGACCTGATTGCCGAGCAGGCCGCACGGACACCCGACCGGATCGCCGTCCGGCCCTCGGACGGCTCCGCACCCCTCACCTACCGTGCGCTGGACACCCTCGCGAACCGGGTGGCGCACGGACTGCGGGCCCGGGGCATCGGCGCCGAGGACCGGGTCGCCGTGATGATGGAGCGCAGCCCTCAGCTGCTGGCCGTCCTGCTGGGAGTGCTCAAGGCAGGCGGCGCCTACGTGCCGGTGGACCCCGGCTACCCCGCCGAACGCATCGCCCTGCTTCTCCGCGACAGCGGCGCTCGCGCGGTGCTCGTGGACGCGGGATCGCCGCCTCCGCCGGCCGAGGACGGCGTCGTGGTGATCGGCGCCGACGAACTGGCCGACGGCCCGGACACGCCGCCGGAACCCGCCACGGACGCGCGCGGCCTCGCCTACGTCATCTACACCTCGGGCTCCACCGGCAGGCCCAAAGGCGTCATGGTCGAGCACCACTCGGTCGTCAACCGGCTGGCCTGGATGCAGAACCGCTACCCGATCGGCGACGACGACGTCCTGCTGCAGAAGACGCCCATCTCGTTCGACGTCTCGGTGTGGGAGCTGTTCTGGTGGGCCGTCGAGGGCGCGAGCCTGTCGCTGTTGCCGCCGGACGGCCAGAAGGACCCGCGCACCATCCTCGACACCCTGGCCAGGCACAGGGTCACCACCGCGCACTTCGTCCCCTCCATGCTCGGGCCGTTCCTGGACCTGCTGGAGGTTCGTCCCGACCTGCGCCAGGAAGCGGCTTCGCTGCGCCGGGTCTTCTGCAGCGGAGAGGCCCTGCCCGCCGCACTCGTCGAGCAGTTCAACCGAGTCTTCGACGGGGCGGGGCGGCCGCCGCTGCTGGTGAACCTGTACGGGCCGACCGAGGCCACCGTCGACGTGTCCTACCACGACTGCCCCGCCGGCCCCGAGGCCTCCGTGACCCGGGTGCCCATCGGCCGCCCCGTCGACAACACCCAGCTGTACGTGCTGGACACGCACGGAAACCTCCAGCCCGGCGGCGTACCCGGCGAACTATGCATCGGCGGTGTCCAGGTGGCCCGAGGCTATCTGGACCGCCCCGAGCTGACCGCGGAGAAGTTCACCGACGACCCGTTCGCACCCGGAGGCCGCGTCTATCGCACCGGCGACCTGGCCCGGTGGCTGGCGGACGGCACCGTGGAGTACCTCGGCCGGATCGACGGGCAAGTGAAGATCCGCGGCAACCGGGTGGAGCTGGGCGAGGTGCAGAACCAGCTCGCCCAGGTGGCCGGGGTGCGCACCGCCCTGGTTGTGGACCACCACTCCACCGCGCGCGGTGCCTACCTCGTCGCCTACTACGTCTCCGACGCGGAGCTGGACGTACGACGGCTGGACGCCGAACTCCGTGCCGCCCTGCCCGCCTTCATGGTGCCCGCCCACTTCGTACGGATCGACCGGGTGCCGCTGACACCCAACGGCAAGGCCGACCGGCGCGCCCTGCCCGCACCGGTGACCGCTCCCGAGAGCGCCCCGGCCACCGCGCGCAATCCCGTCGAGGAGACGATCGCCGCGATCTGGGCCGACGTGCTCGGCCGGGACGCCGTCGGTATCGACGAGGACTACTTCGCGCTCGGCGGCGACTCCATCACCGTGCTCCGGGTGCGCGCGCTGGCCGAGAAGCAGGGCATTCACTTCACGCTCAACGATGTGGTGAGCCACCCCACGGTGGCGGCGCTGGCCGAACGCGCCACCACCGGAGCGGCCGGTGGGTCCCGGCGGCTGGAGCCGTTCGAGCTGGTCTCCGGGGTGGACCGGGCCCGCCTGGCGGGCCGGGAGGACGCCTATCCGCTCACCCGCCTCCAGCTCGGCCTGATCTATCACAGCCGGGCCCAGGAGGACTCCGCCGTCTACCACGACGTCTTCCGGTACAGCTTCACCTTCGGATGGGATGCGGAAAGGTTTGAGCAGGCGTTCGCGCGCCTGGTCGCCCGGCATCCCGTCCTGCGCTCCGCCTTCGACCTCGGAGGCTTCTCCGAACCGTTGCAGATCGTGGACCGCACGGCCGCGCACGGTCTGCGCATCGTCGACCTCCGCGACCGCGACGAGGCGGAGGCGGAAGCGGAGATCGGCGCCCATGTCGACGAACGCCGCTACTGGCGCTACGACATGGAGCAGGCACCCCTCTACCACTTCCGGGTGCACGTGCGGCCGGAGACCGTGGAGTTGGTGCTGAGCTTCCACCACGCGATCCTCGACGGCGGCAGCGTCGCCAACCTGGTGCGGGAGCTGCTCCAGGACTACCTCCACAGCCTGGGCCTGGACATCCCGGCCGTCCCCGTACGGGAGCTGCCCTCGGCCGCCCACCACGTGCTCGCCGAGCGCAACGCGCTGGAGTCCGCGTCGAGCAAGGAGTTCTGGACCGGCTACCTCAAGGACGTCGAACTGCTCCGCCTGGAATCCTTCCGGCAGCACGAGGCGCCCGGCCCGGACGACCTGATCACCCGCGTCGTCGACCTGCCTGACGAACTCACCGCCGACGCGCGCGCCTTCGCCGCCGGCCGCCAGCTGACCATGAAGTCCGTACTGTTCGCGGCGCACGTCCTCGCGCTCCGCCTGTACTCCGGCACCGAGGACGTCACCACCGGCCTGGTCACCCACGGACGTCCCGAGTACGAGGATGCCGAGCGCACCGCCGGCCTGTTCCTCAACACCCTCCCGGTCCGCGTCGACACCGCCCAGCCCACCTGGGCCGACGTGGTCGAGGAGGCGCTCCGCCAGGAACGGGCCACCTACCCCCACCGCCGCTACCCGCTCAGTGCCGTCCAGGAGGACCTCGGCGTCACCGTCCTGGAGACGGCCTTCAACTACATCCACTTTCGGCAGCTGACCGAGGTGTTCGCGCTACCCGGCGTCGCCATGCGCTCCTTCCGGACCTGGGAGGAGACCAACTTCCAGCTTCTGGTCAACGCCATGACCGACCCGGTCGACGGCCGGATCCAGCTCCGGATCGACTGCCACGGACGCACCTTCACCCCGGCCCAGGCCGACCTGTACGCCGAAGGCTTCACCGCCGTCCTGGCGCACCTGGTCCGCCATCCCGACGAACCGGCCGATCCCGGGCTGCTGGAACTGCCGACCGCCGCTCCCGCACCCGGACACACCGCGGCCGAGCCGTTCATGGACGTGGTCGCCGCCGTACGGGAGCAGACGCTGCGCACCCCGGGCGCGAGGGCCGTGGCCCACGGCCGGGAGAGCCTCACCTACGCCGAACTCGGCGAGGCCTCCGACCGGGTGGCGCGCCGGCTGATCGCCCTCGGCGCCCGGCCCGGCGACCGGATCGGCATCGCCATGAACCGCTCACCGGAGACCGTCACCGTGATCCTCGGTGTGATGAAGGCGGGCGCCGCGACCGTACCGCTGGACCTCGCCTATCCGGTCGAGCGGCTCCTGGACATGGTGGCGCAGGCCCGTCCCTTCCGGATCATCACCGGCGCCGAGCAGCCGGAGGGCCTCGGGAGCGTCTCGCCCCTGGTTCCCGCCGCCGAACTGCTCGCCGCCGGGCCCGACGAAGGCGACGACGCCTCGGCGGAGCCGCGCCGGATCGCGCCGGAGGACACGGCGTACATCCTCTTCACCTCCGGATCCACGGGCCGGCCCAAGGGAGTCGTCCAGTCCCACCGGACGCTCGGCCGCCTGATCGCCTGGCAGAACAGCATCCCCAGCGGCGTCGTGGGAGGCGTCACCGCGCAGTACGCGCCGATGAGCTTCGACGTCTCCTTCCAGGAGATCTTCTCCACGCTCTGCGGCGGCGGCACCCTGGTCGTCTTGGCCGAGGAGCAGCGCCGCGACATGCCGGCCCTGCTGCGGCTGCTCGACGAGGAGCGCGTCCAACGGGTGTGCCTGCCCTACGTGGCGCTCCAGCAGCTCGCCGAGACCTCCCAGGCACTGAGCCTGGTCCCACACCATCTCAAGGCGCTGCTCTCCTCCGGGGAACAGCTGCGGGTCACCGACGAGATCCGCCGACTGTGCGCCCAGTTGCCCGGGATCATCCTGGAGAACCAGTACGGGCCTACCGAGTCGCACGTCGTCACTAGTCACACCATGACGGGTGATCCCGCCGCCTTCCCGGCGATGCCTCCCATCGGCACCGCCATCGACGGGAGCCGGGCCCTGGTCCTGGACGCCCGGCTGCGACCGGTGCCCGCCGGCGTGAAGGGCGAGATCTACCTAGCCGGATCCTGCCTGGCCGACGGCTATGTGGGACTGCCCGAACTGACCGAGGAGCGCTTCCTGCCGCACCCCTTCGGGGCTCCCGGCGAGCGGCTCTACCGGACCGGTGACCTCGGCTTCACTCTCCCGGGCGGTGAGATCGTGTGCCTGGGCCGGGCGGACTCCCAGGTCAAGATTCGCGGCTACCGCGTGGAGCCCTCGGAGGTGGAGCTCGCGATCACCGGTTTCCTCGGCGACCACTTGGGCCTGACCGAAGCGGCCGTCGTCGCCCGCCGGCGCCGGGACGACGAGTCGTTCCTGGCCGCCTTCCTGGTCGGGCGGCTCTCCGACGCCGGGCGGGACCTGCTGGACAAGCAACTGCGCACCGTGCTGCCCGAGTACATGGTGCCCTCGCACTACCAGGTCGTGGATGCCCTGCCCCTCACCCCGAGCGGGAAGCGGGACGACGCGGCGCTGAGGCGGGTTCCGCTCGCCGCGAGCACGGCGCACGACGTCACACCGCCGCGCGACGCCTACGAACACACACTCGCCGACATCGTCCGCGACCACCTCCAGCTGTCCGAACTCGGAGTCCACCAGAACTTCTTCGACCTGGGCGGCACCTCGCTCACCGCGATGCGGCTGGTGGTCGTGATCGAGCAGCGCTACGGCATCAACGTCCCCATGTCGGAGTTCGTCGCCGCGCCGACCGTCGCGTCCCTCGCCGCCAGGCTGCGCTCCGGCGGGGCCGAGGGTGCGTTCGATCCGCTCGTCCCGATTCGCGGGAACGGCACCAAGCGGCCGATGTTCTTCGTCCACCCCATGGGCGGCAACGTGCTCTGCTATCTCCGGTACGCCGCCCATCTCCCGGACGACCAACCGTTCTACGCGCTCCAGGCGGCCGGTGTCGACGCCGGCACCGAACCGCTCCGTACGGTCGAGGAGATCGCCGCCCGCTACATCGAGTCCATCCGGCGCGTCCAGCCCACCGGCCCCTACACCATCGGCGGCTGGTCCTTCGGCGGGTTCGTGGCCTTCGAGATCGCCCGCCAGCTGCGGGCGGCAGGGGAGCGGCTCCAGCGCCTGGTCCTGCTGGACACGACGGCGCTCAACCCAGGCCGCCGACTCACCACTGACGACGACGCGCTGCTCGGCTGGTTCTTCTGGGAGCTGCTGTGGCTCCGGCGGGGCGGGGACTCGCCCATGGAGCTGATCCCTGTCGAACTGAACACGCTGGAGGAGAAGTTCGATTTCATCGCCCAACTCGCCATCGACGAAGGTGTGCTCCCTGCCGGCAGTACCGGCACGATCGTACGGAGGCTGTTCCGGGTGTACGAGGCGAACTGGCGGGCGGCGTTCGACTACCGCCCCGATCCGGTCGAGCAGGACACGGTGCTCATCCGGGCCACCGAGCCGCTGCCCGCGGTCCTCGACACCATGCACACCGCGATCGACAGCATGCACAAGGACCCGTCCAACGGGTGGCGGGAGCGCACAAGCGGCAAGCTAGACGTCGTCCTCGTCCCCGGAGACCACCTGACCATCATGGAGGAGCCGCACATCGGCCACATGGTCAGGACCGTCGACGAACTGATCGGGCACTGAGATGACAACACTGCGAACCGACCATCGGACAGCGGGCGGATCCGGCTGGGGCCCGCGGCGCAAGGCCCTCGTCATCGGCGCCGGGATCGGCGGGCTGACTGCGGCCGTCGCGCTGCGCGCGGCGGGCCTCGACGTCGAGGTCTACGAGCGCGCGGGCGAACTGCGGGCCGCCGGATCAGGGCTCTCCGTGATGAGCAACGCCATCGCCGCCCTGGACTCGCTCGGCCTCGGCATCGACTTGGCCAAGCGCGGCAGCGTGCTGGAGTCGTACCACGTCCGCACCGCCAGGGGCCGCCTCATCCGCGAGTTCCCGTTCCCGGAAATCATCGGCAGGCTGGGCGTACCCAGTGTGCTGATCACCCGCTCCGACCTCCAGCAGGCCCTGCTCGACGCCGCGTCGGGTATCTCGATCACACTCGGTGCTCAGGCCACCGGATACGAGAGCCAGGCCGACGGAGGCGTACGCGTCCGCTTCGCGGACGGCACCGATGCGCGCGGGGACGTCCTCATCGGCGCCGACGGCTTCAACTCGGTGGTCCGCCGCCAGTTGACCGGCCCCGAGGAGTCCATGGACAGCGGATACATCTGCTGGCTGGCCGTCGTCCCCTTCTCCCACCCCCACTTCGCACCAGGGTCCGTCACCCACTACTGGGGCAGCGGCAGCCGTTTCGGCCTCGTCGACATGGGAGGCGGACGCCTGTACTGGTGGGGCACCAAGAACATGCCCACCGAGGAGTCCCACGGCTGGAAGGGCTGCAAGGCCGACGTGCAGCGGGCCTACGCGGGCTGGGCCGACGTCGTCCAGGAAGCCGTCCGGGTCACCCCCGAGGAGGACATCCTCGCCGTGCCCTCCCGGGACCGGGTCTTCCTGGAGCGCTGGGGCGAGGGCTCCGTCACGCTTCTCGGCGACGCCGCGCACCCGATGCTCACCAGCCTGGGCCAGGGCTCGTGCATGGCCATCGAGGACGCCGTCGTGCTCGGCCGCAGGCTGGCCGGTGCCACCGATCTGCCGGCGGCGCTGCGCCGCTACGAGGACGACCGCCGTGAGCGCACCCGCGCCCTGGTCGCCGCCTCCCGCGCCATCAGCACCTTCGAACAGTCCGAGAACCCCGTCCGCAGGCCGGTCCGGGACGCCTACTTCAAGTTCCTGCCGAAGCGACGGCTGGCCCGCACCCTGGAGAGCGCCCTCACCTACCCCGCCGTCACGCCCGACCGGCCCGAACAGAAGGAGCGACCATGACCTACCGATCGGCGAAGTTCCTCCCGCCCGGGGACAAGCACGTTCTGGTGACGGGCGCTTCCTCGGGCCTCGGCCACACCTGCGCACTGCAGTTGGCCCGGGTCGGCTTCCAGGTCTTCGCCGGCGTCCGCAGGACGCGTGACGGCGAAGAGCTGGCAGCCCTGTCCCCCTCCGGGCGCATCCGGCCCGTCCACATCGACGTCACCGACGAGGAGTCGGTAGCCGCCGCCGTCAAGGAGGTCGCCGCGGAGACCGGCCGATCCGGGCTCTGGGGCCTCGTCAACAACGCTGGCATCGCGGTGTCCGCGCCGCTGGAGTGCGTCACCCCGCAGCGGATGCGGCAGCAGCTCGACACCAACGTCATCGGTCAACTGACCGTCACCCAGGGATTCCTGCCGCAGCTGCGGCGCTCCGGTGGGCGCATCGTCAACGTGACCTCCGGCCTAGGCAGCGTCGCGCTGCCCTTCCTCGGGGCCTACGCGACGGCTCAGTTCGCCAAGGAGGCGATGTCGGACGTGCTGCGGCGGGAACTGCGCGGGGCCGGTGTCGGCGTCTGCGTCGTCCAGCCGGGGGCGATCATGACGCCGATCTGGGCCAAGCTCACGGCCGGCGCCCGGAGCGACTTCGACGACCTTCCCCGGGCGGTCAGCGAGCCCTACCGCACCGCGTTCGGACACTTCCTCGACGCGAACGAGCAGCAGACCGCGACCGGCACCAGCGCCGAGGACTTCGCCCGTGCGGTCTACCGGGCGCTGACGGCCGCCGAACCCCGAACCCGCTATCAGGTGGGCAAGGACGCCCGTTCCTTCCACATCCTCAAGCGGGTGCTGTCGGATCGGGCGCTGGACCGGCGCTTCCGGGTCCGTACCGACTGACCGCTCCGATGCCGGGCCGGCGGAACCACCGCGTCCCGCCGGCCCGGCGTACCGACGTCCCGACCGTTCTGCCCCTGGAGGCAACCGCATGACCACCGCCCGGTCCGTAAGAGCAGCCGCCGAAGCGGCACAGGACCTGCTGACGCGTCACCGAGCACCACTCGAACGTGCCGTCACGGCGATCCGCACCAGGGAGTACTGGTCCCCGTACCCGGACGAGGCCGCCGCCTACGGAGAGCTCGCCCGGACGGCGGGCGACGAGGCCTTCCACCGGTTACTGGGCCAGGAGTTCGCCTCGGACCAGCCGGGCCGGGACGGTTCGGTCGGGCCAGGTCCCGAGGACGGCGGCGAGTCCTCCCCGTACGGATTCGGACTGGGCATCACCTACGCGCACGCCGACCCCGACGTCCTGCTGCCGGCCATGGAGGCCGCGATGGCGGGATGGCGGGAAGCGGGTCCGTGGGGACGCGCCGCGGTGTGCGCCGAGATCCTCCGACGGATCAATGCGCGCTCCTTCGAACTCGCCTACGCGGCCGTGCACACCAGCGGCCACAACTTCCTGATGGCCTTTCACGCCGGAGCCGTGCACGCCCAGGACCGGGGGCTGGAAGCGGTCGCCTACGCACTGTCCGAGCAGACCCGGATGCCCACCGAGGCGACCTGGAGCAAACCCATGCCCGACGGCCGGGTGTTCTCCCTGGCCAAGACCTTCACCGTGGTCCCGCGCGGGGGGAGCCTGGTGGTCGCCAACCGGGTCTTTCCCACCTGGAACGGCTACCCAGGCCTCTTCGCCTCGCTGGCCACCGGCAACGCCGTGCTCGTCAAGCCGCACCCGGGGGCCGTCCTCCCGCTCGCGCTGACCGTCCGCATCGCCCGCGAGGTGTTGCGGGAGTCCGGCTTCGACCCGAATCTCGTCGCGCTGGCCCCCGAACGTCCGGGGGAACGGCTGGCCGCGACCCTCGCGCTCCGTCCCGAGGTACGCATCGTCGACTACGCCGGGACATCGGAATTCGGCGAGTGGCTGGAGGCCAACGCCCGGCAGGCCCGGGTCTTCACCGCCAAGTCGGCGGTCAACTCCCTTCTCGTCGAGTCCACCGCCGACTACCGCGGCATGCTGCACAACCTCGCCTTCTCGCTGGCCCTGTACAGCGGCCAGCTGTGCACCAGCCCGCAGAACCTGCTCGTACCCCGTGGCGGGATCGCGACGGACGAAGGCCACCGGACGTACGCCGAAGTGGTGCGGGACCTCGCGGCCACCGTCACCGCTCTGCTCGCTGAGGACACGTCCGCGATCGCGGTGCTCGGTGCGCTGGTAGGGCCCGACGTCCTGGAGGACGTCGAACACGCGGCCTCCGGCGCCATCGGGCCGGTGGCTTTGGCGCCGCGTACCGTGGCGCACCCCGACCACCCGCAAGCGACCCTGCGCACCCCGGTCCTGGTCGCGCTGGACGCCTCCCGGGAGGAGAGCCACAAGACGTTCGGGCGGGAGTGGTTCGGGCCGGTCGGCTTCGTGGTGGCCGTGGACTCGGCCGCGCACGGGGCCGAGGTGCTGGGCGCCGTGACCCGGCGGGCCGGTGCGCTGACCGTCGGCGTCCACACCACGTCTCCCGAGGTCGAGGCCCTTGTCGCCGAGGTGTGCGAACGCGCCGGGGTGATGCTCTCGGTGAATCTGATGGGCGACTGGTTCATCACTCAGTCCGCCGTCTACTCCGACCTGCACGGCACCGGCCTCAACCCCTCCGGCAACTCCGTCTACTGCGACGGCGCCTACGTGGCCGAACGCTTCCGCACCGTAGGAGTGCGCCGCTACGGCGACGCCCGCTGACCGCCGCCCCGGAGGGGCTTTGGCCCCGACCGCACGGACCGCGCCGGCACCACCGGCCCCGACGAGGAGAGCCCTCTGTCCAGCACTCTGCCCGCTCTGCCCCAGCGCGGAAGGGAATCCGAGACCCGTCGTGTGTACGAAGCGCTCGACTGCGCCTGCACAGGCGGGAGCGCCCTGATGCACGTGGTCGGCCCCCGGGGAATGGGTAAGACCAGGATGCTGCAGGAGGCGGCGGAGACCGCGCGCAGGCGGGGATTCCGCCTGCTGCGCGGGGAGACCCCGGCAGCCACGCCCGGTGACTCCGTGCCCACTCTCGTCGTTGTCGACGAACCCTTCCGCCCCGGCAGCGGGCTGGGCCGAGAAGGCCCTGGCCCCCGCCCGTTCAGCCACACGGTGTGGATGACGGCCTCCCCGGCGGGCACGCCTCCGCGCCGGGCCGACGGCATCGACGTGTCTCCCTTCCTCTGCACGACGCGCCTGGTGCTGGGCCCGCTGTCCCGGGACGCCGCCCGTGAGCTGGCGTCCGACCTCCTCGACGCGCGGCTCGACGGACCGCTGCTGCGGCTGCTGGAACAGGTCGGCGGGCACCCCGGACTGCTGATCGAATTTGTGCGCGGGCTGCAGGAGGAGGGCAGCGTGCGGACCGTGTCCGGGGTGGCCGAACTGGTCACCTCCCGCGTTTCGGAACAGGCCGGCTTCTACGTCCGGGACACCCTCGCCGTTTCCTCCGGCCTCTGCCGTCAGTTGCTGTGCCTGATGGCCGTGCTGGACGACGGGTGCAGCCCCAAGACGCTGGGCCGACTCCTGGGCACCTCCACCGCCGCCCTCATCCCCGTGCTGGAGGAGGCGTACGCGACCGGCCTGCTCCATGACCAGGGCGGGGCCCCCGCCTTCGTCAGCCTGCTCGCGCGCTGCCTGGTTGCGGAAACGGTCCCCCAGGTGCTGCGGACCGCGTTGCGCCGCGAGCGGGCCGCCCTGGCCGGGCCGACGGCGCCCCCGCCGCCCCTCGACGAATTGGCGGGCCCCGAGCTCGATGAGCGGCAGCGCCTGCTTCTGCGGCTGGTGGCCGAGGGGCTGACCAACCAGGAGATGGCCGGACGCCTCCAGCTGTCCCCCCACACGGTCAACTACCACCTCCGCAAACTGTTCCGGACGTTCGGCGTGGGCTCCAGGATCGACCTGCTCAACGCCGCCGTGCGGGCAGGCGTCCCCGTCGCTCCGGACCTGCGGGACCCGGACCCGCGCTGATCGCACCGCACCCGCCCGATTCCGTAACCCGTATCCCTGCCCGACGGAGAGACGCTGTGACCGATCTGGTTCTGCCCCGTACCTGGCCGCACCACGACGCCCCCGCTCCCCAACACCGCTCCGGATGGCTGCACGACGCCCTGGCGCACGAGCCGGATGACGGCCGTTCACCGATGCTGGAGGATGAACTGCGCTGCGACGTCTGCATCGTGGGCGGCGGTTTCACCGGCCTCTGGACAGCTCTGGAGATCGTTCGCAGGGCTCCCGGTACCGACGTGGTGCTGATCGATGCGGACCTTTGCGGCAGCGGAGCGAGCGGCGCCAACGCCGGCTTCCTGATGCCGATGTGGGCACGGTTCAGCAGCCTCGTCGCCCTCAGCGGCCCGGAGGAGGCCCGCTGGATAGCGGAGGCCTCGGCCCGGGCGGTCGACGAGATCATCGACTTCGCCGACGAGCACGCCATCGACATCGGGCACCGGCGCGGACCGTGGCTGCTCGCGGCGTCGTCCCCGGCGCAGCGCGGCTCCTGGCGGCAGACCCTGGAGGACCTGCACCGCGCCGGCGTCGAGCCACTGCACCAGGTCTCCGTGACCGAGGCACGCGAAGCTGTCGGCGTCGAGAGCCACTACGGCGGATTGATCGACCCGGGCTGCGCCACACTGCAGCCCGCCGAGCTCGCCCGCGGGCTGCGCCGGGTCGCCCTGGACGCCGGGGTGCGCATCCATGAGCGCACCCCCCTGCTCGCCCTGCGCCCGGGCCCGCGGACCCGGGCGGTCACCCCGTACGGGAGCGTCCTCGCCGACAGGGTGGTGCTGGCCATCAACGCTTGGGCGTCCTCCCTGGAAGACCTGGGCCGCACCATGGTGACCATAGCCAGCGACACCCTGCTGACCGCGCCGATCGCCGACGAGCTGGACGCCCTGGGATGGGACGACGGCACCTCGGTCTGCGACGCCCGGCGGCGGCTGAACTATTACCGTAGGACACCGGACGGCCGACTGCTGTTCGGCAAGGGCGGTGCCGGGATGGCCTATGGTGGCTCCGCGCCGAGCACCCAGTGGGGGCCGCCCCTGCGGATGGCCGAGATGCGCCGCCACCTCGTTCGGCTCTTCCCCTCCCTCGCCGACGCGCCCGTGGCCTCGTCATGGACCGCCCCCGTCGAGTACTCCGTCACCTCACTGCCCTTCGCGGGCTGGCTTCGCTCCGTCCCGAACGCCTGCTACGCGACCGGCTACTCCGGCGACGGGGTGGGGCCCTCACGGCTGATGGCCCGAATACTCGCCTCGTTCGCCCTCGGCGTTACCGACGAGTGGAGCCGCTCGGCCCTGGCCCGCACCCCGGGCGGCTGGATACCGCCGGACCCGCTGCGGTCCGCCGGAGCGGGCATCCTGCTGCCCGCGCTGCGCGCCGTAGAGAACCATGAGGACCGGGGCGGGCGGACTCCCGCCCTGCTCAAGCGGCTCGTCTCGACCGATCCCTCCGCCTTCCGTGCCGGCCGGGGCGGCAAGCGCTGACCGGGGCCGCTTGCAGCCCCGCCCTTGTCCGCGCCCATAAACCGCCCGCGCCACTCGCCCGGACCTCGCTCTGCGGCAGACGCGGTCCGCCGTACTTCGCCCAGGGGCAACATGGGCTGGCACGGGGAGTGCAGTCTGACGGCGCAGCGGCCACCAGGTGATCGTTGACGGCTTCGCCTGTGCGCGCGCTCTCCGCCGAGCCGGGCTGGGCAGGAGTGGGTCGAGGCTGTCAGAGCCGGGCGGCACGCAGGGGAGAGCCTGACAGGACGAAAGGCTGAACTTCCTCTCATGCGACGCGTGCCTGTGAGGCAGGCGATGATGCCCGCCGCGAGGGCGGCTCCGGCCACCATCCGGAGGGCGGATGTGAACCCGGGCCTGTGGTCGAGGCCCGATAGCCGCTCGGCCCCGCCGTGATCTCGGCTGCTCGGTTCGACGGGCGCGGACCGCGGTCGTTTCCACCCGGCGGCGTGCCTACCATTGTGCGGTTGGCATCCGGACCCGGCCTCCAGGTCGCCTGCCAGTGCAGATGTCGCCGGGGTGCCGGGTCCCGCGATGACGCGGAACCCTCCGTGCCGGTGAGATGCAGAGAATCGGAGTGAGGCATGCAGAGGCGGGCGCTGCTGGGGCGCGAGACGGAGCGTCGCGCGCTGGCTGCCCTGGTCGAGCAGGGGGCCGCCGGGTCGGGCGGCGCGACGGTGATCACCGGAGCGCCGGGGGTCGGCAAATCGGCGCTGGTCGCGGAGGCCGCGGCTGCGGCGGCGCGCGGCGGGACCCATGTGATCACTGCTGTGGGGGTCCAGTCGGAGGAGAACCTGCCCTGTGCCGGCCTGCACCAGCTGGTTCATCAACTGCGGGACGGAATCGACGACTTGCCGGAGCGCCAGCGTACGGCGCTGCTCGCAGCCGTCGGGCTCGTCGACGAGGCCGTCCCCGATCTGTACCTTGTCGGCCTGGCCGCGCTGACTTTGCTGACGGACGCGGCAGCAAAGGCGCCGCTGCTGGTGGTCGTCGAGGACGCCCACTGGATGGATCATGCCAGCCTCGACGTGCTCGGGTTCGTGGCGCGGCGGATCGAGTCCGACCCCCTCGTCCTGGTCGCCGTCACCCGGCGCCTCGATGATCGCCTCAGCACCGCCGGCCTGCCCGTGCTGCACCTGGGCCCGCTGACGGATGAGGTGTCGGGCGAGGTGCTGGACGCGGTGGCCCCCGGCCTGGGACAGCAGGTCAGGCGGCGGCTGCTGGAGGAGTCCGCCGGAAACCCGCTGGCGCTGACCGAGCTGCCGGTCGCCCTGCAGTCGGTCGGCGGGGCGTACGCACTCAACCCGGGTCCGTTGCCGCTCACCGCACGGCTGGAGAGGACCTTCACGGCACGGGTCTCCCGCCTTCCGGCCGACACCCATACGGTTCTGCTCCTCTCGGCCCTCAACGGTGACGGAACGATGGACGAATGCCTCGCCGCGGCGACCCGGATGCTCGGAACGGTGGTCGAAGTCGCCGCTCTCGAGACAGCGATCGACGCGGGTCTGGTCGAAGCCCAGGGGCTGGCCTTCAGGCACCCGCTCATCCGCTCGGCCATGTACCACGCCGCTACCGCGGCGGAACGGCAGACCGCACACGCCGCTCTGGCCGCCGCGCTCCAGGGGCAGCCCGACCGGCAGGCATGGCACCGTGCCGCCGCCACAGCGGGGCCCGACGAACGAGTAGCACGGGATCTGGACTCCACTGCCGGCAGAGCCCTGCGGCGGGGCGGTGTCGCCGCAGCCCTCGCTGCGCTGATGCGGGCGACGGAGCTGACAAGGGATCCGTCCGCGCGGGCGGACCGGCTGCTCCGGGCGTCGGAGCTCGCGCTTGAGTCGGGCCAAGGAGAGGTCGCGGCACTTCTGCTGGCCCAGGCGCGCTCACTGGACCTTTCGGTCCGGGACCGAGGCCGTGCGGCCTGGGTGAGCATCGCTCTGGCCGAGGGGACACGGGGCGAGGGCGCCGCGACCGCCGAACTGGCCGAGCTGGCGGTCGAGATCGCCGCTGGCGGCGAACCGACACTGGGCCTGCGCATGCTGTGGGGAGCGGTCCTGCAATGCTTCTGGGGAGAGCCAGGGCCGGCCGCCCGCGAGCGGGTCGCCGCGGCCGCCGACCGGATGCCCGTGGATACCGACAACGCCGACCTGGTCGCTCTGCGGGCGTACTCAGCCCCGGTCGAGCGCGGGGCAGGGGTCATGGAAGGCCTGGCGGGGCAGATGGAGCGCTCGTCGGAGAACCCAGAGGGGGACCAGCTCCTGGGGGGCGCCGCCGTGACGGTGGGTGCTCCCGCCCTGGCGAGCAGGTTGACGACGAGGTCGCTGGACGCCCTGCGCGCGCAAGGCAGGCTGTCGATGCTGGCCCGCGCCCTCTGCGTCCAGGCAGGGAGCGCAGCACGGCTGGGTGACGTGCGCGCTGGTCACCTCGCCGCGGAGGAGGCCGCGTCACTGGCCCGCGAGACCGGTCAGCCGCTCGTGCACGCGATGGTGAACGCCATCCGCGCGCAGCTGGCCGCCGTCAGCGGCGACCCTGCGGCGGAGGCATGGGCGGCGGAAGCCGAGCGCGCGGCCCTGCCCAGCGGAGGGCGTCCGGTGCTGGCCATCGTGCAGATGGCCCGCGGGCAGGCGGCGCTCTGCCAGGGCCGCTACGGCGACGCGTACGGGCACCTGCACCGTGTCTTCGACCCGGCTGACTCCGCCTTCCACCCCTGGTTGCGCTTCTACGCGGTCGCGGAACTGGTCGAGGCGGCAGTGCGCAGCGAATCCCCGGAGGTGGCGCGCAACCTTGTGCAGGAGCTGACCCCGCTCGGGGAAGCAACTTCTTCCCCCGCCCTGCTCTGCGGATTGCGACTGGGCCGGGCCCTGCTGAGCCCACAGGATGCCGCCGAGCCGCTCTACAGAGCGGCCCTCGACGCCGTCCCGACAGAATGGCCGTTCGAGCGGGCGCGTGCGTGCCTCGCCCTCGGCGAGTGGCTGCGGCGGCACCGGCGGCCCGCGGAGTCCCGAGCCTCCCTGCAGGCCGCGCGCGAGATCTTCGACGCCCTCGGCGCGTCGGCATGGGCGGAGCGGACTCGGCAGGAGCTGCGCGCCGCGGGCGCCTCGTCCCCTCGCCAGGATCCGGCCGCGGTGGACCAGCTGACCTCCACCGAGCTGCATGTCGCACAGCTCGCCGCGCAGGGTCTGACGAACCGGGAGATCGGCGAGCGGTTGTACGTCTCGCCCAGGACGGTGAGCACCCATCTCCAGCGGATGTTCCCCAAACTGGGGGTGACGTCCCGCGGCGAGCTCGCCGCGGTGCTGGGCGGCACGATGACGTACGCCGAAGGCGCGCGGTCATGACGTACGCCGAGGACGCGGCGTCATGACGTACGCCGAAGACGTAGTCCGACGGACGCGGTCCCGCCTGCTTGTTTCCTAGGTTTGCGCCATGCCCGGTTCGCACACGGCGGACGGGCGGGAAGGCACACCATGGGAACCATCACCGTCGGAGCCGAGGGCTCGACCAGCGTCGAGCTCTACTACGAGGACCACGGGACGGGGCAGCCGGTCGTCCTGATCCACGGCTACCCACTGGACGGGCAGTCGTGGGAGAAGCAGACCGATGCGCTGGTCAAGGCCGGCTACCGCGTCATCACCTACGACCGCCGTGGCTTCGGCCGGTCGAGCAAGACCACGACGGGCTACGACTACGACACCTTCGCCGCCGACCTGGACACCGTACTGACGCAGCTGGACCTACGGGACGTGGTACTCGTCGGGTTCTCGATGGGCTCGGGCGAGGTCGCCCGCTACCTCGGCGTCCACGGCTCGCAGCGGGTGGCGAAGGCGGCGTTCCTCGGTTCGCTCCAGCCGTTCCTGTTGCAGACGCCGGACAACCCCGCCGGTGTGCCGCAGGGCGTCTTCGACGGCATCGCGGAGCAGGCAGAGGCCGATCGTTACGCCTGGTTCGAAAGCTTCTTCGTCGACTTCTTCAACACCGATGAGACGCTCGGGACGCGGCTCAGCGAAGCCGCGCTGCGGGCGAACTGGGCCACCGCCATCGGCTCGGCGCCCATGGCGGCGTACGCGTGCGTCCCGGCGTGGCTGACGGACTTCCGGGCCGACGTGGAGCGCATCGATGTGCCATCGCTGATCCTGCACGGGACCGCTGACCGCATCCTGCCGATCGACGCCACAGCCCGCGAGTTCCGCCGCCGCCTGCCCGACGCGCGCTACGTCGAGATCGACGGCGCTCCGCACGGACTGCTGCTCACCCACGCAGCCGAGGTCAACGCAGCTCTGATCGACTTTCTCACCACCTGAAAGCCGGTGTCTTTCGCTCTGCACGCCACGGAACACTCGAACAGGATTGGGCACCGCTCATGAACGCAATCATGGAAACGGAGGCCACTGCCCTCGTTCCGGCTTCGTCACGGACCCGGCACCTCGCGTCGGACGCTGACTGCGACGCCTTCGTCAAAGACATCTACGACCAGTACGGCCATCTGCTCGTCCGGTACGCCACGCGGCTGCTGGACGGTGACTGGCACAAGGCGGAGGACATCTTCCAGGAGACCGCGGCCCGCGCCTGGAAGCACGCCCGCTTCCTGGGCAGCCGCAACGAACGCCTCAGACCCTGGCTGTTCACCGTGGTCAGGAATCTCGTCATCGACCACTACAGGGCACGCCAGGTCAGGCCGCTGGAGCTCATGCCCGTGGAGGAGCTGGACGCATCCAGCGACAGCACGGCATCCACGATCAACTCCCACGTGTTGGTGCAGGCCCTGGGGGAGCTGAACGAGCAGCAGCAAACCGTCATCCGCCTCATGTACTTCCTGGAATGCAGCGTAAATCAGGCTGCCGAGCACCTCGGCATACCGCCCGGCACCGTCAAGAGCCGTGCGTTCTATGCCGTGCGGGCGTTGCGCAAGGCGCTGGAGAAGCAGGGGATCCTGGGGGTGTAGCCGCCCCGAGGCGCGTGCTCTCCCATGGACCCAGGAGACGTACGAGCCTCCATGCAGTGGTGTGCCACCACCGTCGTGCGGCTCCTCGCCGTTCGGACGCCAGGCGTGCTCAGACATCGCGCGAGCACGACCCGAACTGCGCGCCGGCGGACGGCACCCTCAATGAGTGCGACCGCAGGGCGGAGCACATGGCGCACACACACCGGCGCCGCGGTGAGGGCGAGCGGATCGTCACCGATCCCGAAGGCCGGCCCTCTGCGGATCTCGCAGACCTTGCCGTGCCGGGCTCAGGAACTGATCGCCGCGCGCTCCCACCGCCTCATCCGAATCCGCGAGCGCCAGGACGTTCCGATCGTCGAGCGCACCTGCACCGGTGCCGGCTCCTGGGCCGCCGCCCGCTCGACGGCGGGCTGTCACCGACCGAACGGACGCTGAACCGGGCACTCGCCCAGGCCCGCGCTCGTGTTGCACGGCACCACGGGGCCACGGGGCGTCGCCAGCCGGAAGCCCCGGCGGATTCTCCGCCGGGGCCGCCACAGCCCGAGCCGCATGACGTACATCGCCGCCGTGGCCTCCGCCTTCGTCGTTCGCGCCGGCGGGCCTACCAGATCCTGATCTTTGTGATCTTGTGGATGGGCTCGCCGGGGACATTGCCGAAATGCCACTTGTCCACGGTCGCGCTGGTCGCAGACGCGCCCAGCCTCGGTACGTACTCCAAGGTGACCTTGTTGTCTCCGGTCCAGATCTGATCCACGCCGTAGATCGCCACGCTCTGCACGCCCGCGTTGGCGAAGCAGAGGGAGCCGCCTGCGTTGTGAAGCGACAGGAGACCCAGTCCATTGCAATCGGTGCGGTTGATGGCGGACGCCGACGAGGCAGGCAGCACGACGGCCATGGCCCCGGCCGCCGCTACTACCGCGAGGCGTGTGATGAAGCGCTTCACCGGTGAGTTGTTCCTTCCATGAGGGGGGAGGTGCCGCCGAGGGCCGTAGCGCACGGCGGCATCGCAGGGACGCAGGCGCGTCCAATCAGCGCAACGTGGAAAAGCGCGCCCCCGTTCACCACATGAGTGCCTTACTTCGAGGGAGGTCGCGATCTTCCTCGGCCGTTCACGCGCCCGATTCAGGCGGACAGGATGGGCCACAGCGATCGCTGGGTGTCGTGTCCTGCGGCGTGAGGCCGACGGAGTCCGGTCGGCGGGTCCGGGCGCGGGGCGAGGGATGAGCCGGAACGCAGCCGGCCACGTTCACGGACGCGTGGACAGGCGAGCCCGAGCCGGGGAACGGCGACCTCCGGCAGTATCCCGCGCGCTCGATTCGGAATCATGTGTCGGACGAGCTGAACCCGCGGAGGGCTTTCGCCGTTCCTGGCCTCGGGCTCATCACGCCTCACAGAAACGAGCTGCTGCACGTTTCTGCGAACGGCAGTCGCCGACGGCCGCGCCCAGGACGCCGGTGCCACTCACGAAAGGACCGCACTTCATGCCGGTCATCAACAACTCTCTGCCGAAGCGCGACCGCGAGTCCGCAGGTGCGGCACTGCAGGCGACTCTGGTCGACCTTCTCGACCTGTCCCTGGTGGCCAAGCAGGCTCACTGGAACCTGTACGGCCCGCGCTTCCGCTCGGTCCACGTCCAGCTCGACGAGGTCGCCACCATCGCCAGGAACCACGCCGACACGGTGGCCGAGCGTGCGGCCGCCTTGGGCATCAGCCCGGACGGACGGGCCGCGACCATAGCGGGAACCAGCGGGGTGCCCGCCATTCCGTCAGGCTGGACCAAGGACAGCGACGCCGTCGAGGCCCTTGCGCACGCGCTCTCGGCAGTGACCGGGAGACTGCGTAACCGCATCGTCGAGATCGGCCCGGTGGACGTCGTCACCGAGGACCTCCTCATCGAACTCACGGCCGATCTTGAGAAGCAGAGCTGGATGTTCCAGGCGGAGAACCGGTCCTGACCTCCGCAGACCGGAATCCGCGTTGCCCGGGCCCGACGGCTCGCGACCATTTCGTCGGGCACCCGTCCGCGCCCCGCACGAGCGGTATGTGAACAGATTTCATGGCCTGCGGCGATACGTGAACCGATGTGACATTCAGCCCGTTGAGTGAGCGAACGGCTGTCGTCCGGAGTGGAGAAGAACATGGTCGTCGAAGGAACGAGCACTGCCCGGTTCGAACCGGTACGAGCGGCGCTGGCAGCGCACCTCGAAGCCGGCGAGGAGGTGGGGGCATCGATTGCCGTCGATGTGGACGGGGTCATGGAAGTCGATCTGTGGGGTGGCCACGCGGATCGAGCGCGGACGTCGCCGTGGCAGCGGGACACCTTGGTGAGCATGTGGTCGACCACGAAGACCCTCACCAATCTCGCGGCCCTCATCCTCGTCGACCGGGGCGCACTGGATCTGCACCGTCCCGTGGCGCACTACTGGCCCGAGTTCGCCGCCCGGGGAAAGGAACACATCGAGGTGCGGCACGTCCTGTCCCACACCTCGGGACTTTCCGGCTGGGAGCAGCCCTTCACCATGGAAGACCTGTACGACTGGCCTACCGCGAGTGCCCGGCTGGCCGCCCAGGCCCCGTGGTGGGAGCCGGGCTCCACTTCGGGCTACCACGTGCAGACACAGGGACAGATGGTGGGAGAGCTTGTCCGGCGGGTCAGTGGCCGGACGCTGACGGAGTTCGTCGACACCGAGATCGCCAAGCCGGCGCAAGCCGATGTCCAGATCGGTGCGCGTCAGGCTGACTGGCCGCGCATCGCCGAACTGGTGGCCCCCTCGCAGCTTTCCGGGATACCCACCGGCCTCGATCCCGAAGGGATCTTCACCAGGACGTTGCTCGGAAGCCCCGCCCGTGACGAGCACGTGGACACACCGCAGTGGCGCTCCGCGGAACTCGGAGCAGTCAACGGCCACGGCAACGCACGAGGTATGGCCCGTGCTCTCTCCGTCATCTCACGGCGCGGCCAGGTGAACGGCCTCCGGCTTCTCTCCGAGGAGACAGTGGACACGGTGCTCGATGTACAGGCCGACGGTGTCGACCTGTTCCTGGGCGTCCCCGTCCGCTGGGGCATCGGCTACGCACTCGCCGACCCTAGGACGATGCCGCACATGCCCACCGGCAACATCTGCTTCTGGGTCGGCCGGGGCGGTTCGATCGTCATGATGGACCTCGACCGGGGCGTCACGTTCGCGTACACGATGAACCGGGTGGGCGACGGGATCCTCGGCTCGGAACGCACCCACGACTACATCAAGCACGTCTACGCAGTCCTGGAATCCACCGACTGAGGCGCGCAGTCCCTTGCTCGGCAGGACGTGCGCGGAGCTGTCGACCGGTGGGTCAGGCTGCCGTCTCCCCGAACGAGCAGCACATTTTCGGGTGAACCGGTCCGGCCGTCCGGTCGTCGTACGAGACGAAGCACCCTCCGCTCCCCGGTGACCGGCCGAGATCGATACCTCGGGGCCACTCGAGCCGCAGACCCGCAGCCGCCTCCCGTGCCGCTGCCGCCGCCGGCCACCAGCAGTCCGATCCGTGCTGATCACACAGCACGGGCGGACGTAGGCGAACCCGAGCACCGGCGAGGTGACCGGGGCCCTGCTCCTCGGGCGCACCAGTCCTGCTCAGCCCGCACGGTCCGTCGAGGACCATCAACCAACCAAGAGGAATTTCACTCATGCGCATCGCCCGTCCGGCCCGTCCGAGTCGCAGATCCGCGCTGCTCGGTGTCACCGCGGCCGTAAGCCTGTCCGTGGCCGCCATCACCCTGCCCACCGCAGCCGGCGCGGCACCCAACCACCCTGTACGCCCAACGATCGTGCTGGAACACGGGGCGTTCGCCGACGCCGCGAGCTGGGACGGTGTCGTCGCCCGGCTTCAGCGCGCCGGCTACCCGGTGGTGTCCGCCGCCAACCCGCTGCGCGGTCCGGCGACCGACGCCGCCTACCTGCGCAGCGTCGTGGAGAACATCGACGGGCCCGTCGTCCTGGTCGGTCACTCCTACGGCGGCACCGTCATCAGCCAGGCCGCCGTCGGCATGGAGGGCAAGGTGAAGGCACTCGTCTACATCGCCGCGTTCCTGCCGGATGCGGGCGAGAGCTCGCTGGGGCTGACGAACAAGTTCCCCGGCAGCACGCTCGGCCAGGCCATCGAGTCCGTCAACTACTCCCTGCCCGATGGCGGTCAGGGCGCGGACGTGTACATCAAGCCGGAGAAGTTCCGCGACCAGTTCGCCGCGGACGTGCCGGCGGACAAGGCCAGGCTCATGGCAGCCGGCCAGCGCCCCGTCGCCGCCGCCGCACTGGAGGAGAAGTCCACCCAGGCCGCCTGGAAGACGATCCCCTCCTGGTCGCTGGTCACCACGGAGGACCGCAACATCCCCGTGGCCGCCCAGCGCTTCATGTCGGCCCGCGCCAAGGCCCGCACGACGACGATCGACGCGTCGCACGCGGTGTCCGTGTCGCGCCCCGAAGCCGTCACCCGCATCGTCGAGCAGGCTGCCCGCACGGTCCGATGACCGCCGGCCCCGCCCTGTCGCCCGACGCCCCTCACCGCACCCGCGACACCGTTCCCGATCGTGCACCTCACCATCAGACGCATCCACACCGGAAGGCAGAAACCACCATGGCGTTCATCACCGTCGACCAGGAAAATTCCACCAGCATCGACCTGTACTACGAGGACCACGGCACGGGGCAGCCGGTCGTGCTGATCCACGGCTACCCGCTCGACGGCCACTCCTGGGAGAAGCAGTCCGCCGCACTCCTGTCGGCCGGCTACCGAGTGATCACGTACGACCGGCGCGGTTTCGGCCGCTCCAGCCAGCCCACCACCGGTTACGACTACGACACCTTCGCCGCCGACCTGAACGTCGTCCTGGAGACCCTCGACCTCAACGACGTCGTTCTGGTGGGCTTCTCCATGGGCACCGGCGAGGTCGGCCGCTACCTGGGCACCTACGGATCCGCCCGGATCGCCAAGGCCGCCTTTCTCGCCTCCCTCGAACCCTTCCTCCTCAGGACCGACGACAACCCCGGCGGCGTCGACGGCACCGTCTTCGAGAACATCGAAGGCGCCGTCACGGCTGACCGCTACGCCTACTTCACCGAGTTCTACGAGAACTTCTACAACCTCGACGAGAACCTCGGCACCCGGATCAGCGAGGAGGCCGTCCGCAACAGCTGGAACGTCGCCGCCGGGGCCTCCTCGTACGCCTCCCTGGCCTGCGTGGCCACCTGGTCCACCGACTTCCGTGCCGACCTGCCCAAGATCGACGTACCGGCGCTCATCCTGCACGGCACCGCCGACCGCATCCTGCCCATCGAGGCCACCGGTGAACTCTTCCACCAGGCAGTCCCGGATGCCGACTACGTCGTCGTCGACGGCGCCCCCCACGGCCTGTTGTGGACCCACGCCGAGGAAGTCACCGACGCCCTGCTGGCGTTCCTCGCCAAGTGACCGGCGGCCGGCACCCCACCTGGGGGGCCGATGCTCGCCGTACTGACCTACGCACACTGGCGGCGTCGTCGAGCCGCGGCGACCGGGCCGCTCGGTCCACCGACAAGTGGCTGACTCGGTCGCAAGGGCTTGCGGCCGACGGCCGAGTCAGCGGCACCGTCCAGTGGAGGGGATCGGGAATTGACCCAGAAGCACGCGTCACACGTCAAGGGTTCCCCGGGGCACGAGAGCCGGGAGATCGTCGAGCACCTGACCATCAGCGCCGAGACCGGGATGCCCATCCACCTCTACGAGCCGCGGAGCCCGGGCAGCATCACCCCTCGACGATGATGGTGCCTATGGTCGATCCCGGGCCGGGCCCTTCCGGACGGTCGACCTTCCACCAACCCAGCACGTCCTGGTACTCCGGCTGTGGGATCGCACGTCCCTCGGCAGTCATCAGGCGTCCCTGATACGCCTGGGCGTAACGTGCTCGAACCGAGTAGACGCCGGGTTCGTCGGGAACAACGAGGTCGCACGAGACACTCACCCACTCCGCCGGACCTGGGTTGTCTTCCGCCAGGGCCTCGACGTGCGTGCCGGCGTTGACCACCTTCAATCCGCCCCCGCTGCGCCGCATACCGTTCCATACCGACGCCTGGGCACGATCCTGGCCCGCCAGACCAACGATCACCTGATTGATGGCGTTGCCACACTCCGAGCAATCGTGCAGCACCTCGAAACCGACCTCGTGCGAACCTCCTTCGCGGACGTGTACCACTTCGGCCTGGCCATCGATCCTCACGTTGCGGATCTTGAACCGAAATCCCGTCCCGCCCTCGTACGGCTCGACCATCTCGGTGTCGGGAGTGAGAGCCGTGGTTCGGTAGACATCGCTGTGACTCACCTTGTCGGTCATATGCCGAGTAAACAGGGGGCCACTGACAACGGCGGGCCTTCGACGAGGTTGAGACGTCAGCGTCAGAACACAGCTGCTCAGCCGTCGTTCGGTACGTCACCGCGTCGGTGCCTGCCGGCTGACGACCCGCTTCAGACGGCAGCCGACTCGTCCTCGTTTCCGTCCAGTTCCGGTGCGTCCGGATCGCGTGGCGGTCGCAGGGCGCCTGCGGCCGGGGTGGAGGCGGTGAAGGACGTGGTAGCCGCCACGGTCACGTTCGACTGCGCATCGACACCGGGCGGTCTACTTCGCCGACTCACATGGCCCTGGCAGCGCAGCGCAGCGCGGCACCGACGAGAACGGACGAGAACACCAACGGGCTCGACCGCCAGTACATTTCGAACGGCCCCCTGAGAGGGAACAGCTGCGCCGTCTTCGCCACCGGATCGGGGACGTACCACCTCATCGGCTGACCGACGGCGACTGAGGCGTCCGGTGCCGGTGGGCCGACGGTCCCGGCCGCGATGTCAGTGGGCGTCTCTAGCATGACCGATGCCGGAGCGTTGGGCCGAGTGCGCTGAACAGGCCCGAGGCCCCCGCCCGTTCGGCGACCATGCGGGCATCGGGACATCAGAACGTAGGAGTGCTGTGCGATCGATCTTCGGGGATTCCGCCGCCGACCCGGGAACGGGGACAGCCGCGGAGCGGCTCAGGACCGTCGAACAGTGGCGCTCCTTCCTGGCTGAGTACGGTGCCGACGTTCTGCGGGTGTCGGTCGAGCGCGAGTTGTTCAATGTCAGCGACGAGCAGCGGGCCACCGGATGGCTGGGCTACGAGGGCGCGGACGAGTTGCGGATCGCGGCTCTGGAGGACCGGCTCGGCACCCGGCTCCCGCCCAGCTACCGCTCGTTCCTGGGCGCCTCCGACGGCTGGTTGCGCCTCGGCCCTTTCATGTATGAGATGCGTACGACCGGCGCCGTCGACTGGCTCGACGACGATGACGCCGACATGTACATGGACACCTATGACGATGAGCCGGACGACGCGGGCGAGCGCGTCAGGGCCCCCGTCCTGCTCATCGCGGACGAGGGCGACGCCCAGTGCTGGCTGCTGGACTCCGGGGACGTGTCGCACGACGGGGAGTGGGCCGCGTACACCTGGTCGAGTTGGCAACCGGGTCTGAGCGACCGGTACGGGTCCTTCGCCGAGTTGGTCGCGGCGGAGCGCGACTCGTTCCAGGTACTCAAGGGCTACGAAGGCCGCGCCGTCAATCCAGAGGGTGCCGAGCAGCTGGTGGCCGAGGGCCGCGCGCAGGCCCTGCGGGGCGAGGCCGAGAGGGCGGCGGCCACCTTCGAGCAGGCAGCGGTCAAGGGATCGGGGGCCGGTGCCTACCTGGCTGTCGTACTGGGCGCCTTCCTCGACCTGACCTACGCGCATCACCATGTCCGCAACGGCATCCTCGGGCGCCCGCACGTCATCGAGGCGGTCGGCCTCGAACAGGTACGTGCGGAGGCCGTGCCGCTGTATCTGCGTCGTACGGTGGAGGAGTACGGAGCGGGGACGAATTTCTCGTCGGTGCTCGTGCCCGAGCTCCGTATGTCCGAGGGGAAACCCGTCACGGACTGGATCCCCCACGCCGCCGCGTCCGCCCCGCCGATGCTTCCCGAATCCCCCGTCTTCCAGGCGGCTCTGGACACGGCCCGGACGATCGCCCTGTCCGGCTCCACCGACGAGGCATGGACCGTGATCGAGAGCGCTCTGCCCCACTGGCACTCCGAGTCGCCGCACCGGATAGCCCCGGTCGTGCTCCTTACCGACCCGGCCTTCCGGGAGGTGATCACCGCACCCCGGGCCCGTCTCGTAGTCACGACGCCACGGGGCGAGGTGCACGGGCGGCAACAGTCAGGGTGACGCGGGAGAACTCGTGGTCGTCGCGACGAGACGTCCGTTCTGCGTCGAGCCGACACGGCGTCCTGGAACGACGGTGCCTGCGGCGGCGGACCACCTGCATGACAGCGAGGTGGTCGGCCGGATCGTCGGGCACACCACGGAGCGGGTGCCCCGCCCCGTGCGGTGTCGAATGGACGACGTGCCCCACGTAGCGGCTCCCTGTCTTGCTGTTGCGCCCGACGACCAGAAGCTGAGCCCCGGCGGCCAGAGTCACCAGCATCTCCGCGGCGAATCCCTGTTCGATATATTCGGTCACCGTGATCTCGGGAGAGCGCCGGCGCCACGGCTTCAAGCGGGTGATCAGTTCCTGGCGGAGAACGAGGACCATCATCTGAGTGCCGGAAGTCCGCCTACCCGGACTCGTGCGCGTGAGCCGGAGCGTCAGATCAACGCGCTGCTCCGCGGCACCCCTCCAGGTCGCCCGCTCCGCGACAAGGGCTGCGACTTGACCTCAACCGCACTTGAGTTCCTACGGTCTCCCTATCAGCTGCGCGAAGGAAACAACTCCTGTCCGACGAACCTGAAAGGGGCATCCCATGGGGACTCAACCGACCTCTGACGCCGAACTCGCCGGACAGCCCGCGGCATACTGGACCGGCGTCGCCTACCAGGCACTTATCGAATACACGCGGGCACAGCAGGCCGAAAAGGGTTACACCCAGCCCCAGTTCTGGCTGCTGCGCAACCTGTCGGAGAACGACATCTCACCCGACGGAGAGGGAATGACCATTCCCGAGCTCAGGGAGGCCATGACCTCCTACATCCGGCCAGAGGACGATCTGGCGGCGGAGGCCGAGGTGCTCCTGGCGCGCGGCTGGCTGATCCGGGACGCAGGAGACCGGCTGTGGCTCACCGAGGAGGGCGAAAGGGCTCGCGTCGACCTCGCACGCAACGCGCCCGCGATCCGCGCCACCCTCCACCGGGGCATCGACGACGCGGACTACGTCACGACGGTGAGGGTGCTCCGGCAACTGATCCGCAACACCGGCAAGCCCATCACCTGACCGAGGAGCCACGCAGGCCGCGCCGGCCGAGGCATGGGCGTGTGCGCGCCACGCCCTCTGGCTGCCGGGGCCGGAGGCCGCCGGGTCCAGGTTCGTATGTGCCCTCAGCCCGTCGGGTGGGAACCCGGGGTGTGGCCGAAGGTGCGGCGGAAGACGTCGATGAAGGCGCTGGTGGACGACCAGCCGCACTGATGGGCCACCGCGGTCACCGGCGTCCGTTCGGTCAGGAGGAGCAGTGCGCGGTGGAGACGGAGTTGGGTGCGCCACTGCGGGAAGGTCATGCCGAGGTCACTGTGGAACAGCCGGGACAGGGTGCGGTCGCTCGCCCCGACCTCGCGGCCGAGTTCGGCGAGCGTGCGGCCATCGCCCGGGTCGGCCTGCAAGATGTCGCACATGGCGCGCAGCAGGGGAGCGGTGGGAGAAGGCACATGCAACGGCTGCTGGGGGGATACCCGCAGTTGGTCGAGGAGCACCGCGCGAAGGCGGGCCCGTTCGGGCCCGCCATCGTCCTCGGCGCGCGTGTGAGCGATGATCAGTTCGCGCAGCAGTGGGCTGACAGCCAGCACGGTCGGTGCGTCGAGGCCGAGCGGGTTCTCGGTGGCGGGTAGCCCCACCAGGTGCAGGTCGAGTGCGCCGTAGGCACGGTGCCCGTGCACGGTACCGGCGGGCACCCAGATGGCGCGCGTGCCCGGGGCGACCCAGGATCCCTCGCTGGTCGTGACAGCCAGAACCCCGCGGCCTGCATAGATGATCTGGTGGTCGTCGTGCCGGTGGGCGTCGATCGAGCCGCCTGGCGCCAGCGACTGGGTGCGGGTGGGCGCTACGGGAGCGTGGCGGATTGTCGTTACCATGTGGCAGTTTATCGGAAGCGCGACACGATGTCGGGCTCGGAACATGGCTGGATGCGAAGGAACACATCGATCGTTCTGCTGTCCGTGGGCCACGCCTGTGTCGACGTCTACCAAGGTGCCGTGGCGGCACTGGTGCCGTTCTTCATCGCCGAGCGTGCCTACACCTACGCGGTCGCCTCGGGCATCGTGCTGGCCGCCTCGCTGCTGTCCTCGGTGGTGCAGCCGATGTTCGGCGCGCTCACCGACCGCTGGGCCTTGCCCTGGTTGCTGCCGGTCAGCACGTTGCTCGGCGGCGTCGGGATCGCGCTGAGCGGTCTCAGCGGTTCTTATACGGTCACCCTCGTGTGCGTCGCGATATCAGGGATCGGCGTGGCCGCCTACCACCCCGAGTCCGCCCGCGTCGCCCGCATTGCCAGCGAGGGCAGCCACCGGGCGATGAGCTGGTTCTCCACGGGCGGCAACATCGGCTTCGCCCTGGCCCCGCTCCTGGTCGCCGCGGTGGTGGCCACCGGAGGACTGAGCTGGACGCCCCTGCTGGTGCTGCCGGCTCTCGCCGGTGCCGGGATGTGCCTGCCCGTCGTACGTGCCCTCCAGCAAGGGCGGGCCGGTGGACCCCGACGAGGGTGCCTGCGGGGAGCGACGACACCGCCTCCTTCGTGAAACTGTCACTAGCCGTGGTCTTCCGGTCGATCGCGTTCATCGGTCTGAGCACCTTCATCTCGCTGTACGCTCGCCAGCGCCTGGACGGCAGCACGGCCGCGGGCACCGCGGCTCTGTCCGTGCTCTACCTCGGCGGTGCGATCGGCTCGGTACTCGGCGGGAGCTTGGCCACCCGGTGGGACCGGGTGACGGTCTCACGCCGGTCGTACCTGATCACGGCTGCGGCCGTCGCCGGCGTGGTGTGGGTACCGGGCCCGGCCATCTACCTGTTCGTGGCACTGACCTCGGTCGGCCTGTATGTGCCCTTCTCGCTGCAGGTCACGCTCGGCCAGGACTATCTGCCCTCCCGTGTCGGCACCGCCAGCGGGATCACCCTGGGCCTGACCGTCAGCATCGGCGGCCTGGCCGGCCCTGCCATCGGCAGTCTCGCCGACACCACGTCCCTGCAAACAGCCTTGGCACCTCTCGTCCTGATGCCCGTGATGAGCTGGCTGCTCTTCCGGTCCCTGCCCGAACCGGGCGGGCCGCAACGTCGGACCGCGGCGCCCGCGGAGGGAACCGGCACCGGTGCAGCTCGGCGCCGCTGAGGAACTGGCCCGCCCCCCGCTCGCGTCGCACACCGTGCATCGGTCTGTCGACGAAGCTGTATAGGTCGCCGCGCGGAAATCGTGATCACGAGAACGAGTGCACTGCCGCCCCACCAGCCGGCTGACCTTCCCGTCGGACTGTTGTTCACCATCATCGTCTGCCGGCTCGACCCGGTGCGCCGCCGCCCCTACGCGGCGCGACCCTGCCGGCCGTCGACGCCGCGCACGCCGTACTCGCCAGGATGAGCCGGTCGTCCGCCGCCTGCCCGGCGCCGACCGCGCGCTGCGGAGGGCCGGGAGTCAGGCCACGTGGACGCCCGGGCTTCCCGGCGTGAACGTCGCGACTTGGCCTCGGTCGCAGTGGACGATCCGTTCTCCGATGCCGCGCCGGTCCATCTCGTCCAGGAACGCGGTCAGCGGGGACTTCATCACGCTGTAGTCGTCGTAGTGCACGGGCAGCGCGAACCGTGGGCCCAGCCGCCGGGCCAGTTCCGCACCCTGCCGTCCGTCCATGGTGACCAGCAGTCCACCCGGCAAACGGGTCCCTCCCAGATGGAGGACCGCGACGTCGGTACCGGGGTAACGGCGGCCGATTTCTTCGAGTCCGTCGAAGAGGAGTGTGTCGCCGGAGACATAGACGCGCAGCCGCACCGGGCCGCCCTTCGGGCCGAACTCGAGCATGCTTCCCATGACTCGCGGGAGCAGCCCGCGCAGCGGACCGGTCGCATGACGCCCGGGCATCGCGGTCAGCCGGACCTGATGCCCGCCCTTGACGAGCATGTGGTCCTCCCAGTCCCTCAGCCCCTCTGCGCGGCGGAAGCCCTGGAAGGTGCGCAGCACCCGGGCCGCCTGCGGGGTCGTCAGGACGGGCAACGCCCGGTCGAGGTCTCTGCGAGCCACCCGGTCCCAGTGATCGCCGTGCAGGTGGGACAGGACGACAGCGTCGAGATCGGGGAGCTGGTCGACACTCAGCGCCGGTTCCTTGAGCCGCTTCGTCAGCAGCCCATATCCCAGGTGGGCGTGCTGGCCGCGGTGCAGGAAGTTGGGGTCGGTGAGCAGGGTCAGTGGTCCGTAGCGCACGAGCAGGGTCGCGTTACCGACGAACCGTATCCGCACAGCCTCGTCCTCTGATGGCGTCATGCTGCTGTCCTTTCGCGCAGCCGACGACGCGGCGCAACCGCGACGCCCGGAGTGGCTCAGGCTCAACCGCCGGAAGTCTGTCCTGTGTGCGGGAGCTGGGAGGACTGTGCGGCCTCTGCCTCTGCCTTGGCGTCGCTCACTGCGGCGGCGGCCTGCTTCTCGGCCTCGTCCGTAGCCGTGGCGGCATCGAGCGGGAGTGTCGAGCCCGCGTCGAGCTCCGGGGGCCGGCCCTCGTCCGCCGGGTCGGCGGTGCCGTCGGTGGCGGCTTCGTCAGGCCGGGCCGGGGCGGGACCATCCGCCGTCGACCGGTCACCGAACGCACTGGTGACGGTCCGCACCGCTTCGGTCAACTCACCCGGGATCACCCAGAACGTGTTGTTGTCGCTGCTCGCCAGGTGGGGGAGGGTCTCCAGATACTTGTAGGCCAGGACCTTCGGGTCGGCGTTGTTGCGGTGGACGGCCTGGAATACGTGCTCCACCGCCTTGGCCTCGCCGTCCGCCCGCAGGATCATGGCCTGCTGCGTGCCCTGGGCTTCGAGGATGTCCTTCTGCTTCGTGCCCTCCGCGGTGAGGATCTTGGCCTGGCGCTCCCCTTCGGCGTGCAGGATGGCCGCGCGCTTGTCGCGCTCGGCCCGCATCTGCTTCTCCATCGCTTCCTTGATGGTGTTCGGCGGATCAATGGCCTTGATCTCGACGCGGTTGACCCGGATGCCCCACTTGCCGGTGGCGTCGTCGAGGACGGCGCGGAGCCGGGCGTTGATCTCCTCACGCGAGGTGAGGGTTCCCTCCAGGTCCATGCTGCCGATGACGTTCCGCAGTGTGGTCACGGTGAGCTGATCGATCGCGTGCAGATAGTCGGCGACCTCGTAGGCCGCCGATCGCGGATCAGTGATCTGGTAGTAGAGCACGGTGTCGATGTTCACCACGAGGTTGTCCTCGGTGATCACCGGCTTGGGCTCGGACGAGTAGACCTGCTCGCGCACGTCGAGTTTGGAGTTGACGCGGTCCGCCACCGGCAGGACCAGGTTCAGGCCGGGCTGGAGTGTTCTGCGGTACCGGCCGAACCGCTCGATGTTGTAACGGCGCGCCTGCGGCACGATCCGTACGGTGGCAGCCACCAGGAAGATGACGACAATGGCCGCCACGAGGATGGGTATGACAACTGGGTCCATCGCCGCCTGCCTCGTGTTGCTCTGCGTTCAGCCGGTCAGGGAAGGAGTTCGCGGGGGTAGACGATGGCTGTGGCGCCTTCGATCTCCATGACATGTACCAGCGCTCCCACCGGGATCACCTGGCTCTCGTCGAGGGCGCGGGCGGACCATTCCTCGCCGGACAGTTTGACCAGGCCGTGGGTTGCGGTCACTTCCTGCACGACCTCGGCCCGCTTGCCGATCAGTGCGTCACTGCCCTCGCGCGTGACGGGTTGCCGCGCCATGTGCCGCAGCGCGATGGGACGGACCATGACGAGGCCTGCCGCCGCTGCCGCCCCCAGCGCTATGAGCTGGCCGAACAGGCCGACACCCGTACCGGCGACCACGGCGGCAACCAGCGCGGCGCCCGCCAGCAGCCCGAGGACCAGCGTCAGGGTGAAGAACTCTGCGGCACCCAGTGCCGCAGCGGCGAGCAGCCATACGAACCACGGCATCGTCCCGCCCTCCTTCGAGGGGCCTTCCCTACCAAGCTACCCCCCGGGGCGCCCGGCCGACCTGCCGTGGCGATGCGGCTACGGGCGGTCACCGGAGGGCGGCACTGCCGGAGGCGGTGGGGCGGAGGCGGTGGGGCGGAGGTGAGGGCTGCTTCCCCGCCACCCGGTGCACCGGGCTCGGTCACTTCCGATCAGCGCCCTGGACGAGCTGAGGGGGCCGTTCACCGGCCCCCGGCGCGTGGTCGGTACGCCGGCAGTCATGGCTGCCGGAAGCGGCCCATCTCTGCCGTGAACTGTGCCGGATCAGCGTCGAACCCGCGGATCACCTGCTGGAACGTCCATGCTCCGGAAGTGCCCCGTACGAACTCCGCGACCGTTGCCGCGCAGGCTTCACCGACCTGAGAAAAGTCGTCCTTGAGGAGCTCCTCGTACCCCTCGACGACCAGAACTCCGGCGTTCGAGATGTCGGCGAACACCTTGCGGCCGTTGTTCTGGTGGATCGCCACACCCACGACGACCCGGGTGAAGGAGGGAGCGAGACGATCGAGCTCGAAGGTCATCTCCTCGACGTAACCGAGACCTTGCCCCGTCTGGCTGTGCCGACTCATGTTGATGGTGCCGTCCGGCGAGCGGCTGTCGAAGTGGACGACGTAAGCAGGCGGTCCGTAAGCGGCGTCTTCCGAGTAGGTGGTGGCGATGATGTCCAGATGCTGAGGTGACTCGTTCCACGGGCTCGGGTCCCACTTGAGCCGTACCGTGGCCTTCCTCACCGCCCGGCTTTCGCTGCTCATCCTGCGGCTGCCTCTCCGGTCGGTCCACTCCAGTGAGTGACCGGGTAAGTATGACTGACCGCAGCCTAGTTGACCTGCGGAACAGCCGGACCGGTGCACTGACCGACCGCCGTGCTCCAGTCGGCCACCCATGGGAAACGGGCGTTACGCCTCGAACGGCGCCGTGGCCGGCAGAAGTTACGGATCCGAGCCGCTGCCTTCACCGCTGCGGAGCAGCGGACGGGCCCGCGCCCGGTGCGCACGGAGGCGCAAGGGGAACGCGGACCCGTCAGAGCCCGGCCGTGCCGGCAGGTCAGACCGCGGACTTCTTCGGGCGCTCGTCTTCCGTGCTCACCGAGGGCTTGCCCGCCTTCCGGTCCCGCACGTACGCCAGGAAGGTGTTGAGTTCGCGCTTCACGACCGGAGCGAGGAGGTACAGGCCGATGATGTTGATGACGGCGAGGGTGAAGAGGACCGCGTCGGCCAGGTCGATCAGGGTCTGCAGGGTCAGCAGTGATCCCGCGACGGCGAACACGGTGTAGAGGACCTTGAAGGTCAGCTCGCTGGCCCGGCTGCGGCCGAACAGGTACGTCCACGACTTGAGGCCGTAGTAGCCCCAGGTCAGCACGGTGGAGACGGCGAAGAGCAGCACCGCGACGGTGAGGACGTACGGGAACCACGGCAGGACCGTCTCGAAGGCGTCGGAGGTGATGGTGACGCCACCGATGTCCTCGCCGCCTCGGGCCTCCGCCCAGCTGGCCGGGTTGGCGATGACGATGGTCAGGGCGGTCATCGTGCAGATGACGACGGTGTCGATGAATGGTTCCAGCAGCGCGACCAGGCCCTCGCTGGCGGGGTGCTTGGTCTTGACCGCGGAGTGCGCGATCGGGGCGGAGCCGAGGCCGGCCTCGTTGGAGAAGGCGGCTCGTTTGAAGCCGATGATCAGTGCGCCGAGCACACCGCCGGCAACACCCTCGGGGTCGAACGCGCCCTTGACGATGGTGGCCACGGCGTCCGGTACGGCGGTGACGTTGACCAGGATGACGACCAGGCACGCGACGATGTAGATACCGGCCATGGCCGGGACGAGCCTGCTGGTGACGTTGGCGATGGAGCGGATGCCGCCGAGGAGCACGATGCCGACGAGTGCGGCGACCAGGATGCCGAAGAGCAGGGCTCCGGCGGAGGACCCCAGCGCGCCGTCCTCGCCACCGGTGACCGAGACCAGTTGTGCGTAGGACTGGTTGACCTGGAAGAGGTTGCCGCCGAAGAGGCCGAAGAAAAGGATCATGAAGGAGGCGAGGACCGCGAGGACCTTGCCGAGCGCCTTGCCGTTCTTGCCGAAGCGTTCGGCGAGGCCCTTGGGGAGGTAGTGCATGGGGCCGCCGGAGACGGTGCCGTCCGCGTGCACCTCGCGGTATTTCACGCCGAGAGTGACCTCGACGAACTTGGTGGCCATGCCGAGGAGGCCGCACAGGACCATCCAGAAGGTGGCTCCCGGGCCGCCGATGGAGACGGCGACGGCCACACCGGCGATGTTGCCGAGGCCGACGGTGCCGGAGACGGCGGCGGTCAGAGCCTGGAAGTGGTTCACCTCGCCGGCAGACCCCTCCTCGTCGTACTTGCCCCTGACCACGTCCACGGCGAGTCTGAACTTGCGGAACTGGATGAAACCGAACCAGCCGGTGAAGACCAGGCCGGCGACGACGAGCCAGGCGACGATGAGAGGCAGGTCGGTCCCGCCCACGGGAACGGCGTAGAAGACCACCTCCCCCAGCCACTTGGCTATGGGCTCGAAGAATCCGCTGACCGCTTCATCGACGGACTGTGTGACTGAGTCGAGTGACAAGGTGACTACCTCGTTGGCACGGGGACGGCAAGCAGGCGTTGTCGCCGGATGGGTGTTCTCTGATCGAACGTCGTTGTCCGGTATGCGGCCGATGGCGTGTGGCACGGCTTCGTACGGTTGCCACGTCGGGGCCGAGTGCGGGTGGGGGGCCTGCCTCCGCAGCACGGTCCTCGGTGGATCCACCTGCGGAGTTGCGATTTTCTACCACGTCTTTACCGAACCTTGGGTGACGCATCTCACGTCACGGCTGGTGTGCGGAGGAAGTCCCAGCCAGCGAGACGGGACCGTTATTCGCATGCAGGGACGTGTGCTGCTTGCACTTATCTGTGGGGCCGGCGGGGTGACCGGCGTGCGGAGCACCGTGTCCGCGGATCGGTGCGTCGCTCCTCCGGTCCTGCCGACGCGTCACCGGCGCTGGTTCCGCCCGTTCCGGCTTCCAGTCTTATTTAGATCGTGCAAAGATTGCACAATCTAATGGTTGGGAAGCGGCGCGCCGTGGTCCGACCTGGCTTCCCGTCCGGACCGAGTGATCTCCGAGAGGCAGCGTGATGGCGCCAGAGAGGCGGCGGGCGGTTTCCGGTCGCCCAGGGCTTCCGCGAGGGTGGCGGCGGCGCGTGGCGCGTCTGCCTCTCGTCCTCTTCCGGGTCGGGCTGGGCCCGGTCCTGGGGCGGCGGGTGCTGTTGTTGCATCACAAGGGCCGCAGGACCGGTTTCGACCGGACCGTCGCTCTGGAGGTCGTCGCGTACGACCGGGAGAACGGCAGCTGGACCCTGGCGTCCGGGTTCGGGCCGACGGCCGATTGGTATCAGAATCTGGGCAGGGCGCCCCAAACCACAGTTCAGGTCGGCAACCGGCACTACGCCGTCACGGCCCATTCCCTCTCGGCGGCGGAAGGGGCCGAGGTCATGGCCCGATACGCGCTTGCCCGACCGCGCACCGCCCGCCGTCTCTCTTCGATGATGGGCTTCGAGGTCGACGGGACCCCGGGGTCCTTCCGGCGCGTGGGGCGTGAGATTCCCTTCGTGCGGCTGGATGCGGGGCCTGGTCAACGACTGCCCTGAGGCAAGACATCGAGTGGCTGGATCCCAGTGGGGGAGTGAATGAACGATTCGGGCGACCAGGAAGACTCGTCCGTGCCGAACGCGGTGTGGCGGAAGTTCGCCGAGGACAACGAGGCAGCGATACGCCTGTCCGCCCCCCGGGAGCCTTCCGCTCTCGAGCGAGCAGCGGAACTCCCCGGCGGCGCGTGGAGCGGTGTGCACCCCGCACCGGTCGACGGACCCGCCGAGTGGGTCGGCGAGAGCTACGACGTTCCCCGACCGCAGCAGGCGTGGCGGGAGATGAGTGGAAGGGAGCGGTGGCGCTACCTGGCTCAGGCACTCCTTGTGGTCATTGTCATGACAGCAGCCCTGTTGACAGTCTCCAGGGGGACGCCTGTGCCGGACGACGATGACAGCCGACGGGGAGACGTCGTGTCGCAGGAGCAGGAGCAGGAGCAGGAGCAGGAGCAGGAGTGTTGCCGGCGTCCGAGTACGCCGTCGGCCTCGCTCGGCTGACCGGTTGCCGGCCGGCCCCGGCGCACGGGGGAAGGTCGCACAGGCTGACTGCGGAATCGCCCGGCGGAAGTGCCGCAGCAACTCCCGCGTGCACCGGACCGGAGGTGAGACACGGGCTGGTACGGCGAAGCTGGTGAGCGCGGTAGAAAGGGAACATGGCTGAGCGAGACGCCCCGGTCGAGGGCACGTTTGATGTGGACGCCGTGACCCGTGCGGTGCTGACGGCGTCACGGCTTCTCGTCGCGGTGTCGGCACGCTCGCTCGCCGAGGTCGAGGACCGCGTGACACTGCCGCAGTTCCGGATGCTCGTAGTCCTGGACACGCGTGGTGCGACCAAGCTCGTCACCCTCGCGCACCTGCTGGGTGTGGCCCCCTCGACAGCGATGCGGATGGTGGACCGGCTCATCGCGGCCCGGCTCGCCGACCGGCAGGTCAACCAGGTCAACCGCCGTGAGACGCTGCTCCAGCTCACCGACGAGGGCCGCCGTACGGTCGAGGACGTGACGACACGGCGGCAACAGGAGATCGCCGCGATCGTCGAGCGCCTCGACCCCGTCCAGCGCCTCGCCCTCGTCAGCGCTCTGACCGCCTTCAACGAGGCGGGCGGGGAACCGGCCGTGCCGACGCGCGACGACAGCGCTCCGCACCCCCTGGGGTGGGCGGACCTGGCGACGGGGCACGGCGCCTGAACATCGTCGTGGGCGGCGAAGTGCCGGCGTCGGCCGGCACGGTCCGCGGCGCCCCAGCCGATCCGGGAAGGGAGAGGAACCCGCTTGCACGTGAGTGGCCGCGGCCGTAGGGCTGCTCCGGATCACGGTCTCGCGGCCCATCTCAGGTCGGCTCTGTGGGGTCCGGCGGAGTTCGTCGGTGTTCCGGGGGCAGGCATTCTGGGGCATGGTCTGGCGGTCGGCCTCCTCAGCGGCATTCTGGTCACCGGCACGGGGGCCATGGGCATGTGGGCCGGTCCCGTGTTCCTCCGTAGCGGTGAGGCCGGTCTGGTGCTCGTCGCCGCGCTGGTGCTGTATCTGACCGCTCTGCGGGCCGGGCGCATCCTCGTCGGACTCGTCGGCGTGCTGGGCACGTGTCTCGCCTTCGCGGCACCTCAGACCGCCGCCGGCCTCGCGATGGCCGACCGCGGACAGGTGCAGTCCGCTCATGTCACGTCGGTCGAGAGCAGTGGGCACCACCAGCGTCGCTTCCTGTGCGAAGTGGACCCTGACGGGCCCGGGGCGTCCCCGCGTATGAAGATCTGGCGGGGCTGCACCGGCTCCACCGATCCGGGGGACGTGCTCCAGGTGCTGTACGACCCCACGGGCCGCGTGCCGGTCCGGGGCATGGCGCAGCCGGGCGAACAGGCAGCGTCCGAAGCACGGTTGGCCACTCTCGCGTTGCTGTTCGCCGGAGGGGCGACGCTGGCGGTCGTGCGCTCCTTCCGCTTCACGCTGCCGTGAAGGCCGGTCCCGGCTGATCACCGTGCCGCCGAGGTCCTTCAGCTGAGGGCGGCCCGGATGCCCGCTGCCTCCGGCATCCGGGCGGAAGCGCTTCACCCCTGGTCAGGTGCGGTCCCCTTCACGCCGGCGCAGCCGGGCTTGCAAAGTTCGGGTGACAGGCCGTTGACAAACTGGTCACGTGATAGAAACCTGTGCCCTGCCGCTTGCAAAAGATGAACTGAATCACTCAACAAATTGATGTTCGAGTGCTTGGTTCGCCATGTACCGCCCATGTCCGCCCAAAGCGGCTAAGTGTCCACGCTGCGCACCGGCCCCTATGACCGCCCGTCACGGACGCACCGCTGTCCGGGGCCGGGCGGCACGGCGAGTGCTGGTTCGCCCAGGAAACGAATCAAGAGGGCCCCATGACAGGAAGACGACACGGCCGGCGCATGTTCGCCGGCCTGGTGACCGGCGGGCTGCTGTCGGTCGGGCTGCTGCCCCAGACAGCCCACGCGGCAGTGGAGGGGCCGAACCTGGCGCTCGGGAAACCGGCGACAGCCAGCGGGCAGAACGGCTCCTATGTCCCCGCCAACGTCACCGACGGCATCCAGGCTTCGTACTGGGAAGGCCCCGCCGGCTCGTTCCCCCAGTGGGTGCAGATCGATCTCGGAGCCACCGCCGATGTCGACGACGTGGTGCTGAAACTCCCCGCTTCCTGGGAGTCGCGCACCGAGACCCTGAGTGTGCGGGGCAGCACCGACGGCAGGGACTTCAGCACCCTGGCCACGAGTTCGGTGAAGTCCTTCTCTCCTTCCTCCGGCAACACCGTGACAGTCGACGTCACCGGGGAAGCCCGGTATCTGCGGGTCCAGGTCAGCGGCAACACCGGATGGAACGCCGCTCAGCTCTCCGAGGTGGAGGTCCACGGCGAGGCGGGCGGGGAAGACCCCACCTCCCCGCCGACGGGGACCAACCTGGCCCTGCACAAAGCCATCGAGGCCTCGTCGACCACGCAGAACTACGTCGCGGGCAACGCCAACGACGGCAGCACCTCCACCTACTGGGAGGCCGCGGGCCCGGACTCGACGCTGACCGCGAAGCTCGGAGCCGACGCCGACGTCACCGGTGTCGTCATCAAGCTGAACCCTGACGCCGCCTGGAGCAGCAGGACCCAGAGCGTCGAGGTGCTGGGGCGGAAGGCCGGCGAGTCCGGCTTCACTTCCCTGAAGGCACGGGCCGACTACGCCTTCAGCCCCTCGGGCAACAAGAACACCGTGACCGTCCCGGTCACCGGCCGCGCCGCCGACATACGGCTGCGGTTCTTCGGCAACACCGGCGCCGCCGGGGGACAGGTCGCCGAGTTCGAGGTCGTCGGCGATGCCGCGCCGGCTCCCGACCTGATGGTCACCGATCTGACCTGGCCCGCCGGCTCCCCGTCCGAGAAGGACGACATCACCGTCGAGGCGACCGTCCGCAACGCCGGGACCACCGCCGCGTCCGCCACCACGGTGGACGTCAGCCTGGAAGGCCAGGTCGCGGGCAGCGGCGACGTCGGCACTCTCGCCCCGGGCGCGTCGGTGAAGGTGCCGGTCGAGGCCGGCAAGCGGGCCGCGGGCAGTTACACCGTGTCCGCGGTGGTCGACCCGGCCGACACCGTCGCCGAGCTCGACAACAGCAACAACAGCCGCAACGCCGCCGACGAACTGGTCGTCGTACGGGCCCCGGGGCCGGACCTTCAGGTCACGGGCATCACCACCAGCCCGGCGAGCCCGGCTCCGGGCACCGAGGTGACGTTCGCCGTGTCCGTGCGCAACAGCGGCACCAGCGCCGTGCCGGCCGGATCGGTCACCCGGCTCACGGTCGGCGGGACCACTCTGAACGGCACCACCGCCAGCATCCCCGCCGGGGGCTCGGCCACGGTCGCCATCAGCGGCGCGTGGACCGCCACGGGTGGTGGTGCCTCACTCACCGCGACCGCCGACGCGACCGCCGTCGTCGACGAGACCAACGAGGACAACAACACCTTCGCCCGCTCCCTGGTCGTGGGACGTGGCGCCGCCGTGCCCTACACCGAGTACGAGGCGGAGGACGCGCGCTACGACGGCACGCTGCTGAAGTCGGACGCCAAGCGCACGTTCGGCCACACCAACTTCGCCACCGAGTCCTCCGGCCGGGAGTCCGTCCGGCTCAACTCCACGGGTGAGTACGTGGAGTTCACGTCCACCACCCCCTCGAACTCCATCGTGGTACGCAACTCGATCCCGGACGCGGCGGGCGGCGGCGGCCAGGAGGCCACGCTCAGCCTCTACGCCGACGGGACGTTCGTCCGCAAGCTGGACCTCTCTTCCAAGCACAGCTGGCTGTACGGCTCGACCGACGACCCGGAGGGACTGACCAACCGGCCCGGCGGCGACGCCCGGCGCCTCTTCGACGAGTCCCACGCCCTGCTCGAGGAGACCTACCCGGTCGGGACCGAGTTCCGTCTCCAGCGCGACGCCGGTGACGACGCGGCCTTCTACATCGTGGATCTGATCGACCTGGAGCAGGTCGCGGCCCCCGCCGCCAAACCTGACCAGTGCGCCTCCATCACCGCGTACGGTGCCGTCCCCAACGACGGACTCGACGACGCGGACGCCATCCAGCGCGCCGTCACGGCGGACCAGGAGGGTGAGATCCCCTGCGTGTGGATACCCGCCGGCCAGTGGCGCCAGGAGAAGAAGATCCTCACCGACGACCCGCAGAACCGCGGTCAGTACAACCAGGTGGGCATCCGGGACGTCACCATCCGCGGAGCCGGCATGTGGCACTCCCAGCTCTACTCCCTCACCCCGCCCCACGAGGCCGGTGGCATCAACCACCCTCACGAGGGCAACTTCGGCTTCGACATCGACGACAACACCAAGATCTCCGACATCGCCGTCTTCGGCTCCGGAACCATCCGGGGCGGTGACGGCAACGCGGAGGGCGGTGTCGCGCTGAACGGCCGCTTCGGCGAGGACACCAAGATCACGAACGTGTGGATCGAGCACGCGAACGTCGCTGCCTGGGTCGGGCGCGACTACTCGAACATCCCCGAGCTGTGGGGCCCCGGCGACGGCGTCGAGTTCGACGGCGTACGGATCCGCAACACCTACGCCGACGGGGTCAACTTCTCCAACGGCACGCGCAACTCGACCGTGTCGAACTCCTCCTTCCGTAACACCGGTGACGACGCGCTCGCCGTCTGGGCCAACAAGTACGTCAAGGACACCGCGGTCGACATCGGCCACGACAACCACTTCCGCAACAACACGATCCAGCTGCCCTGGCGCGCGAACGGCATCGCGGTCTACGGCGGTCACGGCAACACCATCGAGAACAACCTGATCTCCGACACCATGAACTACCCGGGGATCATGCTGGCCACGGACCACGACCCGCTGCCCTTCTCGGGCAAGACCCTCATCGCCAACAACGGCCTGTACCGCACGGGCGGCGCGTTCTGGAACGAGGACCAGGAGTTCGGCGCCATCACGCTGTTCGCCCAGGGGCCCGACATCCCCGGTGTCACCATCCGTGACACCGACATCCACGACTCGACCTACGACGGCATCCAGTTCAAGACCGGCGGCGGCACGGTGCCCGGCGTCGCGATCGAGAACGTGACCATAGACAACTCGGTCAACGGGTCCGGGATCCTCGCGATGGGCGGCGCGCGCGGCAGCGCGGACCTGAACGACGTGACCATCACCAACTCGGCGCAGGGCGACGTCCTGGTCGAGCCCGGCTCCCAGTTCGTGATCAACGGCGTACCGAACGCGAACTCCGCGGCGTCGGGGGAGAAGGGGGCGCGTGACTGATCCGATCTCCTCGGGGGTGGCCGGTGCACCCGGTCACCCCTTCGGGGTGTGCGCGTCTTCCGGCCGCCATTCCGCGTGGAGGACACAGGGCGGGCGGCCATCCCCGGACCGTCGTGAGCACGCGCGACGCAAGAGTTTGCGGTCCTTGCGATAGTCTTGCGTGCATGACGCGACGACTTGCTCAGGTAGCGAAGAAGGTTGGGGTCAGTGAAGCCACGGTCAGCCGGGTGCTCAACGGCAAGGCCGGGGTCTCGGAAGCGACCCGGCAGACGGTCCTGACCGCGCTGGACGTGCTGGGCTACGAGCGTCCGACCCAGCTGCGTGGAGAGCGTGCCCGGCTGGTGGGCCTCGTCCTGCCGGAGCTGCAGAACCCGATCTTTCCGGCGTTCGCCGAGGTGATCGGCGGTGCGCTGGCGCAGCAGGGGCTCACCCCGGTGCTGTGCACCCAGACCAAGGGAGGGGTCTCCGAAGCGGATTACGTGGACCTGTTGCTGCAGCAGCAGGTCTCCGGCGTGGTCTTCGTCGGAGGCTTCTTCGCCCAGGCCGACGCCCCGCACGAGCACTACCGGCTCCTCGCGGAGCGCAAGATCCCGGTGGTCCTGATGAACGCGGCGATCGAGGGCCTCGACTTCCCCTGTGTGGCCTGTGACGACGAGGTGGCGGTGGAACAGGCCTGGCGACACCTGGTGTCGCTGGGGCACGACCGGATCGGACTGGTGCTGGGTCCCGCCGATCACCTGCCGTCGCAGCGCCGTCTGCGCGCCGCGGTGAAGGCCGCCGGCGGGTCGCCGGCCGACGAGTTCGTGGCGCGCTCGATCTTTTCGCTCGAGGGCGGCCAGGCGGCCGCTTCACGGCTGCTGGACCAGGGTGTGACGGGGATCGTGTGCGCGAGTGATCCCCTGGCCCTGGGTGCCGTGCGGGCCGCGCGCCGACGAGGGCTCCGGGTGCCCGAGGACGTCTCGGTGGTCGGTTACGACGACTCCGCCTTCATGACGTGCACCGAGCCGCCGCTGACCACCGTGCGCCAGCCGATCGAGGCCATGGGGCGCGCCGCCGTGGAGCTTCTGGTGACCCAGATCCAGGGCAGTGCCGTCCCTCAGGCGGAACTCCTCTTCGAGCCCGAGCTCGTCGTCCGCGCCTCGACGGCCCAGGCGGCCGACCTGCGTGCCGGGGTCTCGCCCCGAGTGGCCGAGGCCGCCACCGCGTAGGCCTGGCAGGGCACTTGAGGCCGTCTGCCTCCCCCTTAACACTGCACTGTCAATCAATTACGAAATTAGAAAGAGATATTGCGTTCACCTGGTCGCGGTGGTTGAGTGAGCGGCGCCCCACAACGCATCGGCGGTGGGGCGCCTTCCACGTTCATGCCCGAAGGGGTCCACCCATGAGAAGTGCCCAGATGCGTCGTGCCCGCAGTGTCGGCGCCATGACTCTCGTTTCCGCGTTCGCGCTGACCACCCTGGCTGCCTGCGGTACGAGCAGCAGCAGCGACGACGACACCGGATCCAAGAACAGTGGTTCCTCGGACCCCGCGGCTCCGCTCGACCCGAAGACCAAGGTCACGCTCACCATCGACTGCATGCCGCCGACGGCGAAGGCGGCCGAGCTGAAGGAGTGGAAGGAGGACGTCAAGGAGTTCAACAAGACGTACCCCAACGTCACGATCGAGGGCCGCTCCACGCCCGGCCAGTGTCTGGAGCCGCCGCGTTTCACCGCCATGCTGAAGGCCAAGTCCCAGCCCGACGTCTTCTACACCTACTTCACCGACCTCCCCCAGGTCCTGGACAACGACGGCGCCGAGGACATCACCGCGTACGTCAGCGACAAGACCGTTCCCGCCCTGGCGGACATCGACCCGAACGTCCTCAACTCCCTGAAGCAGGACGGCAAGCTCTACGGCCTGCCCACCAGCAACTACACGATGGGCCTGCTGATCAACCGCAAGCTCTTCGAGAAGGCCGGCCTCGACCCCGACGCCCCGCCGCGCACCTGGGAAGAGGTCAGGGCCGCGGCCGAGAAGATCGCCGGCCTCGGCGAGGGCATCGCCGGGTTCGGTGAGTACAGCGCGGGCAACACGGGCGGCTGGCACTTCACCGCGCAGATGTACAGCCTCGGCGGCGACGTCGTCGACGCGAGCGGCAAGAAGGCCGCCTTCAACGACGAGACCGGCAAGCAGGTCGCGAAGAACCTCCACGCCATGCGCTGGGAGGACGACAGCATGGGCAAGACCCAGCTGCTCAAGTGGGGCGACCTTCAGAAGCAGATCGCCACCGACAAGCTCGGCATGTTCCTCGCGGCCCCCGACGACATCGCCTACATGGTGCAGCAACTCGGCGCCCAGTACGAGAACTTCGGCATGGGGCCGATTCCGGGCGGGAATAACACCCTGGCCGGCGGCAACAACTACATGGTCAAGAAGGGGATCTCCGGCGACAAGATCAAGGCCGCGATCGCCTGGCTGAACTACAAGAACCTCACCGTCGGCAAGGGACAGTTCGACTGGGCCCGCACCAAGGCCGACAAGCTGCCCGTCGGCATTCCGCAGCCCAACTTCTGGCTGGGCGAGTCCAAGGTCAAGGACGACGCCGCCCGGGTCGAGCACGCCACCATGCCCGTGGAGAACTTCAAGACCTTCATGGACAACCCCGTCAACGGCAAGGCCGAGCCGCCGAAGGCGCAGGAGGTCTACAAAGTTCTGGACAACGTCATGTCCAGCATCCTCACCAACAAGGACGCCGACGTCGACAAGCTCCTCGACACCGCCGAGAGCCAGGTCAACCAGGTCCTCGCCACGCAGTGACGCCGCCGCGGCGGGGGCGGACGGAACCGCCCGGCCCCGCCGTGATCCACCGGCACCTGCACGGATCCGCGCCGGCGCACCGCCGCGAGCGGGAACGACACCAGCAGTCCGTACCAAGGAGCATCGATGTCGGCCCCCGGCCTGACCACAAGCAAGGCGGCCAGCCCCCGCCACACCCCGCGCCGCCCGGCGGGTCCCGTGCCGTCCGGCGGCGGCTTCGCCAAGAACCTGCGACGCAACCTCACCGCCCATGGCTTCCTCATCGGCGCGCTGATCTGCTTCGCGCTGTTCTCCTGGTATCCGATGGTCCGCGAGTTCCTCCTCGCCTTCCAGAAGACCGAGGGCGGCGAGGTCAGCTGGGTGGGTCTGGACAACCTGAACACGGTGGTCAACGACCCCGCGTTCTGGCAGGCGTGGCGCAACACCCTGCTCTACACGGCCCTCGCGCTCGTCCTGGGCTTCGTCGTGCCCTTCGTCGTCGCCATCGTGATCAACGAGTTCCGGCACGGCAAGGGCTACCTCAGGCTGCTCGTCTACCTCCCCGTGATGCTGCCCCCGGTCGCCTCGGTGCTCCTGTTCAAATACCTGTACGACCCCGGGTACGGGCTGCTCAACGAACTGTTCGGCTTCCTGGGGCTGCCCGCACAGCAGTGGCTGCAGGACCCCGACACCTCCATGCTGTCGGTCGTCGTCGCCTCCACCTGGATGAACATGGGCGGTGCGGCACTGATCTACCTCGCCGCGCTCCAGGGCATCCCGGGCGAGCTGTACGAGGCGGCCGAGCTCGACGGCGCGGGTGTGCTCCGCAAGATCTGGCACGTCACGATCCCCCAGACGCGGCTGATCCTCTCGCTGATGCTGCTGATGCAGATCATCGCCACCATGCAGGTCTTCGTCGAGCCCTTCCTGCTGACAGGCGGCGCCGGGCCCGAGGGTTCCACCACCACGGTCGTCTACCTCATCTACCAGTACGCCTTCAACTTCAACAACTACGGCGCCGCGGCAGCCCTGGGTCTGCTCCTGCTCGTGCTCCTCGCCGGATTCTCGGCGGCGTACGTCAAGCTCAGCCGTTCCGAGGACGAGTAGGACCGGGAGATCCGACATGTCTACACGCACGCTCATTTCGCCGGCCCAACTCGCCAGGCCTCGTGGCAGAGCGGTCTACTGGGTGGCCTTCGCCGTGGTCGTCGGGTGCTTCACCCTCGTGTTCCTCGGACCGTTGTACTGGCTGGTGTCCAGTGGGTTCAAGGACGCCCAGGAGGTCATCCAGAGCCCGCCCACCCTCGTCCCCGGCTCTTTCGAGCCCGACAACTACACCCGGGCCTGGGAGGTCATGGACCTGGCCAGGCTGCTGTTCAACACCCTTTACTACGCGTTCGGCGCGCTGGCCTTCCAGCTCGTGTTCGACGTGGCCGCCGCCTACTCGCTCTCCAAGCTCCGCCCGGTCTTCGGCAAGGCGATCCTGGGCATGATGCTGGCCACGCTGATGATCCCCGCGACGGTGCTCGTCGTCCCCCAGTACCTCACCGTGCTCGACGTCCCGATCGTGGAGCGGAACCTGCTCAACACGCCCTGGGCGATCTGGCTGCCGTCGGTGACGAACGCCTTCAACATCTTCCTGCTGAAGCGGTTCTTCGACTCTATCCCGCAGGAACTCCTGGACGCCGCGTCCATGGACGGCGCGAGCCCCATGCGCACCCTGCGCTCGATCGTCCTGCCCATCTCCAGGCCGATCCTCGGAGTCGTGTCCATCTTCGCGATCGTCGGAGTCTGGAAGGACTTCCTCTGGCCGATGCTCACCCTCCCCGACCCGGCGATGCAGACCCTCAACGTCGGCATCTACTCCCTGTCGAACGGCGTCCCCGTGAACGTGCTGATCGCCGCCCTCACGATCGCCTCGCTCCCCACGCTACTGATCTTCCTCATCTTCCAGCGCAACATCATGAGCGGCCTGACCGCCGGCGGGCTCAAGGGCTGAGACCCAGCGGGCCGCGTCGACGGCCACCCGTACGCACCTCCCCAGACTTCGCCGCCGGCACGTCCCGACGCCCCGCTGTCCGTGCCGGCGGCGAGGACCCACCCTGCCCGAAAGGACCACAACGTGGCAGCCCCCCTCCCGCCCCGCTCCGACGACTGGTGGCGCGACGCCGTCATCTACCAGATATATCCGCGCAGTTTCGCCGACGGCGACGGTGACGGCACCGGAGACCTCGCGGGCGTCCGGGCGAAACTGCCCTACCTCGCCGAGCTGGGTGTCGACGCGGTCTGGTTCACGCCCTGGTACGCGTCGCCACTGGTCGACGGCGGCTACGACGTCGCCGACTACCGCACCATCGACCCCGCCTTCGGCACTCTGGCGGAGGCGGAGAAACTGATCTCCGAGGCCCGCGACCTCGGCATCCGCACCATCGTCGACATCGTGCCCAACCACGTCTCCGACCAGCATGCCTGGTTCCGGGCGGCCCTCGCCGCCGGACCCGGCAGCGCGGAGCGGGAGCGCTTCCACTTCCGGCCGGGCCGCGGCCCGCAGGGCGAACTGCCCCCCAACGACTGGCCCTCCCAGTTCTCCGGCACCACATGGACCCGGGTCCCCGACGGGGAGTGGTACCTGCACCTGTTCACTCCGGAGCAGCCCGACCTCAACTGGGCGAACCCCGAGGTCCGCCACGAGCACGAGGACGTACTCCGTTTCTGGTTCGAGCGGGGTGTCTCGGGCGTACGCATCGACTCCGCGGCGCTGCTCGCCAAGGCGCCGGGCCTGCCCGACTTCGTGGAGGGGGCGGACCCCCATCCGTACATCGACCAGGACGAGCTGCACGACATCTACCGCGCGTGGCGGGCGATCGCCGACGAGTACGACGGGGTCTTCGTGGGCGAGGTCTGGCTGCCCGACTCCGAACGCTTCGCCCGCTACCTGCGACCCGACGAACTGCACACCGCCTTCAACTTCAACTTCCTGTCCTGCCCGTGGGACGCCGCCTGCCTGCGCCGCGCCATCGAGGACACACTGGCCGAGCACGCCCCCGTCGGCGCACCCGCCACCTGGGTCCTGTGCAACCACGACGTGACTCGGACCGTGACCCGCTACGGGCGTGCGGACACGGGCTTCGACTTCGCCACCAAGGTCTTCGGCACCCCGACCGACCTCGCACTCGGCACCCGCCGGAGCCGGGCCGCCGCCCTGCTCACGCTGGCCCTGCCGGGCTCGGTCTACCTCTATCAGGGCGAGGAACTGGGCCTGCCCGAAGCGGACATCCCGCACGGCCGCATCCAGGACCCCATGCACTTCCGGTCCGGGGGCACGGACCCGGGCCGTGACGGATGCCGGGTACCCATGCCATGGGCGGCTGACGAGCCCCACTACGGCTTCGGTACCGAGGCGGAGCCCTGGCTGCCACAGCCCGACGACTGGTCGGGATACGCCGTCGACCGCCAGACCGCCGAACCCGGCTCGATGCTCACCCTCTACCGCGACGCCCTGCGCCTGAGGCGTTCCGAGACCGGATTCGGCGACGGGTCCATGAGCTGGCTCCCCGCGCCTGAGGGTGTGCTGTCCTTCGCGCGGCCGGACGGCCTCGTCTGCGTGGTCAACCTCTCCGCCGGAGCGGTCGGCCTGCCGGCCCACCACACCCGACTCCTGAGCAGCGGACCGCTCGACGACGAGGGACGGCTGCCCCAGGACACCGCGGTCTGGCTGCGCGTGCGGTGAGTCATCCGGTGCGCCGGGCGACCGAGTCGGACGCGGAGGCGCCGGCCGCGATCGACGTGGTCGCCGTCGCGGGTGACGCCGAGCGGCGGACGAGCATCGCAAGGTGGTGCCGACCGGGTCAGGCGCTCGTGGCGCAGGACGCGAACCGCCCGCTCGGCTACTGCGTCCTGGAGTACACGTTCTTCGGCCAGGGCTTCGTCCCGATGCTGACGGTGACTCCGCCGGCGCGCCGCGGAGGGGTCGGACACCGGTTGCCGGCCGCCGCGGCGGCCCGGTGTACGACCCCGAAACTGTTCACCTCGGCCCACGTCTCCGACGTGCCGATGCAGCGGTTGCTCCGGGGAGCCGGCTGGGACCCCGTGGGTCTTCTCCACGGGCTCGACGAGGGGGACCCCGAGCTCTTCCACCTTCACCGGCCGAGGGCAGACCGGCCTGCCCTCCGACGCGTCCCGGTCGTCTCACCCCGCATGCGCTGCGAGGGGCGAGCGGTGTGCGGGACCGCGACGGCCCGGCAGTCCGCGCGTAGTCGGTTTTCCGTGGACGGACAGAATTTATGGCGTCAGACCCATGGACGGCTCCATCAGGAGTCTGCAATATTGCGATCGATCGACGCAAGAAGCTGATGTCCGTGACGGTGGGATCGCGTTCATGCCCGCGATGACCCCACAGGCCACTTCCGGATCCGCCCGCAGTACCGCGCCACCGCTCAGCCCTTAACGAGCCGCACTCGCGTACTGCCCCCGGTACGTGAGCCTTCGCAGGGAGGGACCCCGCATGCCCCCATCCAAGGCCGGTCGCTGGAAGCAGCGCACCGCCACCGCCGCACTGGCCTCGACCGTCATGGTCCTGGGACTGCCGGCCATCGACGCGCACGCCGCCGGCGGTCCGGACACCGCCGCCGGCGCCCCGGCCCGAGCAGGCAGCACCCTCGGCGCGCACTCCGCCGGCAAGGTGAGTGACGGGGACGCCCGCACCTACTGGCAGGCCGGCAAGAAGTCGGCCCAGTGGGTGCAGACCGATCTCGGGAGGGCCCGGCGCGTCCGGGAGGTCGTGTTGCGTCTGCCCGCCCACTGGCAGACCCGCAAGCAGACGCTGGCCCTGCAGGGAAGCGCCGACGGCAAGAGCTTCACCACGCTCAAGACCTCGGCGCAGTACGTCTTCAGCCCCGGGAACGGCAACACGGTCAAGATCTCCGTACCCGCGACCCTCGCCCGCCACGTCCGCGCCGACTTCAGCGGGAACTCCGGCGCCGCAACCGCGCAACTGGCCGAGCTGCGGGTGCTCACCACCACCGCCTCCACCCCCGACCTCGCGCAGGGCAAGCCCTTCAGCGCCAGCGGCCACGCCGACGTGTACCGCGCGGCCAACGCCGGGGACGGCAACCGCGACACCTACTGGGAGAGCGAGAACAACGCGTTCCCCCAGTGGGTGCAGGTGGACCTCGGCTCCTCCGTCAAGGTGAACCAGGTGGCGCTGCGCCTGCCGGGCGGATGGCCGGGCCGCACCCAGACACTCAAGCTCCAGGGTTCCACCGACAACCGGAACTTCACCGACCTGACGGCATCGAAGGCGTACGCGTTCGACAGCGGCAGCGGTCAGTCGGCCGACATCAGCTTCGACACCACCACGACCCGCTACGTCCGGGTGCTGATCACCGCCAACACGGGCTGGCCGGCCGGTCAGCTGTCCGAGCTCGAGGTGTACGGGCCCGCGGCCGGTGACGTCCAGGCGCCCACCGCTCCCTCCGGCCTCAGTTACACCGAGCCCGCCACCGGGCAGATCGCGCTCAGCTGGAAGGCGTCGACGGACGACACGGGCGTCACCGGCTACGACGTCTACGCCAACGGCCAGTTGCGGGCGAGCCTCCCCGCGAACACCCTGACGTACACCGACAACCGGCCGGCCGCCGACGACGTCACCTACTTCGTCCGCGCCAAGGACGCGGCGGGCAACGTCTCCTCCGACAGCAACAGCGTCACCCGCAAGGGCTCCGGCGGCGACACCCAGGCGCCCACGGCTCCCGGCAACCTCGCGTACACGCAGTCCGGTGGTGACGTCGAGCTCAGATGGCAGGCGTCCCAGGACGACACCCGGGTCAGCGGCTACGACGTCTACGCGGACGGCCGGCTCGTCGAGTCCGTCGCTGGTGATGTCACGACGTTCACCCACCGCCCGCCTGCGGCCTCCACGGTCACCTACCACGTGAGGGCGAAGGACGCCGCCGGGAACACGTCGGCGCCGAGCAACAGCGTCACACGCCCCGGCTCGACCAGCGGCACCGGCTCCGACCTCGCCCAGGGCAAGCCCGTCGAGGCGTCCTCGAACAACTCCACCTACCTCGCGGCCAACGCCAACGACGGCTCCACCAGCACGTACTGGGAAGGGGCGAGCGGGGCCTACCCGGCCACCCTCACCACGAAGCTGGGCGCTGACGCGGACCTCAGCCAGGTCGTCGTCAAGCTGAACCCCGACGCCGCATGGGCCGCGCGCACCCAGACCATCCAGGTGCTCGGCCGCGGCCAGGGCACGACGGCCTTCAGGGACCTGGCGGCGGCGAAGGACTACGCGTTCTCACCCGGCAGCGGCAACACGGTGACCATCCCGGTCTCCGGCTCCGCCGCCGACATCCAGCTCGAGTTCACCAAGAACACCGGTGCTCCCGGTGCGCAGGTGGCCGAGGTCCAGGTGATCGGCACCCCGGCCGCCAATCCGGACCTGGAGATCACCGGCATCACCCACGCGCCCGCCGCACCGGTCGAGTCCGACCCCGTCGGTCTCACGGCGTCGGTCACCAACAGCGGGAGCAAGCCGGCGGCGGCCACCACCGTGGACTTCACGCTGGGCGGCGAGAGGGCCGCCTCCGCGGACGTGCCCGCCCTCGCCCCCGGCGAGTCGAAGAACGTCACGGCGAGCATCGGGGTCCGGAGCGAGGGCAGCTACCAGGTGGGCGCCGAGGCCGATCCGGCGAACAGGGTCATCGAGCAGGACGAGGCGAACAACGTCTTCGTCCGGCCCGCCGCCCTGGTCGTCAAGCCGGTCTCCAGCTCCGACCTGATCGCCGCCCCGGTCTCCTGGGCTCCCTCCAGCCCCTCGGCCGGCGACGAGGTGACGTTCTCCGTAGCGATCAAGAACCAGGGAACGACGGACTCCGCGTCCGGTGCCCACCGGGTGTCCCTGGTGATCCAGGACGACAAGGGCGCCACGGTGAAGACCCTCACCGGTTCCCATGACGGCGTCGTCGCCGCGGGCCGGACCGCCGCCCCGGTCGGCCTCGGCTCGTGGACGGCGGGCAACGGCAAGTACACCGTGAAGACCGTCATCGCCGACGACGCCAACGAACTGCCGGTCAAGCGGGCCAACAACACCACGACGCAGTCGCTGTTCGTGGGACGCGGGGCGAGCATGCCCTACGACATGTACGAGGCCGAGGACGGCACACTCGGTGGCGGCGCCAGGACCGTCGGCCCCAACCGGACCGTCGGTGACATCGCCGGTGAGGCCAGCGGCCGCAAGGCCGTGACCCTCACCGGAACCGGCCAGTACGTCGAATGGACCACGCGCGCGGCCACCAACACCCTCGTCACCCGCTTCTCGGTCCCCGACGGCACCGACACGACCCTCAACGTGTACGTGGACGGCCAGTTCCTCAAGGCGATCGACCTCACGGCGAAGTACGCCTGGCTCTACGGCAACGAGGCCTCACCCGGCAACTCGCCCGGCGCCGGAGCCCCGCGGCACATCTACGACGAGGCGAGCCTGCAACTGGGCAGGAACGTCCCGGCCGGCTCCAGGATCCGGCTGCAGAAGGACGCCGGCAACAGCTCCAGCTACGCCATCGACTTCGTCGACACCGAGCAGGCGACCGCGGCGGCCAACCCGGACCCGGCCGCGTACACCGTGCCCGCCGGCTTCTCGCACCAGGACGTGCAGAACGCCATCGACAAGGTGCGCATGGACAGCACGGGCAAGCTTGTCGGCGTCTTCCTGCCGGCCGGTGACTACGAGACGTCCAGCAAGTTCCAGGTCTACGGCAAGGCGGTGAAGATCGTCGGGGCCGGTCCCTGGTTCACCCGTTTCCACGCGCCCTCCTCCCAGGAGAACACGGACGTCGGCTTCCGGGCGGACGCGAGCGCCAAGGGCTCCTCGTTCTCTGGGTTCGCCTACTTCGGCAACTACACGTCCCGGATCGACGGGCCCGGCAAGGTGTTCGACTTCTCCAACGTCTCCGACATCACCATCGACAACATCTGGGTCGAGCACATGGTGTGCCTCTACTGGGGCGCCAACACCGACGGCATGACCATCAAGAACTCCCGGATCCGCGACATGTTCGCCGACGGCGTCAACATGACCAACGGGTCCACGGACAACCACGTCGTCAACAACGACGCCCGGGCCACGGGTGACGACAGCTTCGCGCTCTTCTCGGCGATCGACGCCGGTGGAGCGGACATGAAGAACAACCTCTACGAGAACCTCACCGCGACACTGACCTGGCGGGCGGCGGGTCTGGCCGTCTACGGCGGCTACGACAACACCTTCCGCAACATCCGGATCGCCGACACCCTGGTGTACTCCGGCATCACGATCTCCTCGCTGGACTTCGGGTACCCGATGAACGGCTTCGGCAGCGAGCCCACGACCATCGACAACGTATCCCTGGAACGTACAGGCGGCCATTTCTGGGGCTCACAGGTCTTCCCGGCCATCTGGGTCTTCTCCGCCTCCAAGGTCTTCCAGGGCATCCGCGTCAACGACGTCGACATCGAGGACTCCACGTACGGCGGCGTGATGTTCCAGACCAACTACGTCGGCGGGCAGCCGCAGTTCCCGGTCAAGGACACGCTCTTCACCGACATCTCCATCACGAACTCCAGGAAGAGCGGCGACGCTTTCGACGCCAGGTCCGGGTTCGGCATCTGGGCGAACGAGATGCCCGAACCCGGTCAGGGGCCCGCGGTCGGTGACGTCACCTTCCGCGGCCTGCGGATGAGCGGCAACGCCGAGGACATCCGCAACAGGACCAGCACATTCAAGATCAACATCGAGTAGCGTCAGATGGGACGTACCGAAGGGGCCCGCTCTTCGAGCGGGCCCCTTCGGCCTTGCTCAGACCCTCGGACGGCGGCCGGAAGCGGGCCGGCCGGTCAGCCGCCGACGGCGCAGGCGTCTCCGTTGAGCATGAACCGCGGCGGGGCCGACGCGTCACCGGTGTGCTCGACGAGATAGCCGAGGGTGATGCTCGCGCCCGGAGCGATCCGGGAGTTGTGCGAGGCGTCGGTCGCCCTGACCGTGTTGCTCAGCTGGGTCAGGTCCGTGTTCCAGTCGGAGACGACGGTCTGGCCGAGGGGCAGCGTGAAGTCGAGCCGCCAGCCGTCCACGGGGGCGCTGCCCGTGTTGGTGACGGTCAGGTCGACCGTGGTGCCCGTACCCCAGGCCTTCACGGTGCGGTCCACGCGGCAGGTGGGTTCCTCCTGGGCGAACGACACCCGGTGCAGGCCGCCGGGCAGATCGTTGACCACGTAGAACTCCCCGTCGGCGGTCGCCCCGATCGATGTCACCTGGGTGGGCATCTCCCCGATCTCCGCCTGCTCGTAGCCGCCCGCGCCGTCGGGGCGCAGGGCCCAGACCGTGGACGAGCAGTAGTCGGTGGCGATGTACGTGCCGCCGACCAGTCCGGCGTACTCCTGGCCCCGGTAGACGCGGCCGCCGATGACCGAGCAGCCTCCGGTGTACGGCGAGTACGTGAAGACCGGCTCGGTGTACGTCTCGCCGGTCACGCAGTGGCCGCCCTCGAACTTCTCCAGCCCCTCGTAGCAGGACCAGCCGAGGTTCAGCCCGCCCTGCCCGGGCGCGAGGTGGTCGATCTCCTCCCAGCGGCCCTGGCCGACGTCGCCGATCCACAGCGAGCCGTCGGCGTCGTCGAAGGAGAACCGCCAGGGGTTGCGCAGTCCGTACAGCCAGATCTCCTCGCGGGCGCCGGGGGTGCCCACGAAGGGGTTGTCGTCGGGGACGCAGTACGCGAGCTCGCCGCAGCTCCCGCTCACGTCGATGCGCATGATCTTGCCGAGCAGGGTGTCCAGCCGCTGCGCGGCGCGCAGGGGGTCCGCCGAGCCGCCGCCGTCGCCGATGCTCCAGTACAGATGACCGTCCGGGCCGAACGCGAGCTGGCCGCCGTTGTGGTTGCTGTTCTCGGCGTGCTCCTGCGAGAGCAGGACCTCCAGCCGGGACTCGTCGAGCCGGTAGCGGGCGAGGGTGACCGCGCCGTCGGGCAGCGCCGTGTACGCCAGATACAGGTCCTGGCTGTCGGCGAAGTCGGGCGGCACGGCGATGCCGAGCAGGCCGCGCTCGTTGCCCGACTCGTCCACGGCCGACCTGATGTCGACGATCGGCGTGGCGGCCAGCCCGGTGTCCGGCCGGTAGACGCGGACGGTGCCGGACTTCTCGGTGATGAAGAGCCGGTCCGTGCCGTCGTCGGGGGCGACGAGGGCGGTGGGCCGCTTCAGTCCTGAGGCGACCTGGGTGGTGGTCGCGCTGAGCGAGGGAAGGGGGACGGTCGACGAGGCCTGTGCGGCTCCTGTCCGGGGCGGCCCGGCATCGGCGGCGGTGGCCGGGAGCGAGAGGGGCGCGGTCAGCAGGAGGGCCAGCAGAACTGACCCGGCCCAGCGGCGTCTTGGCATGTGTCGGCTCCAGAGTGGGGGACGCTTGCGCAGTGGCGGTCTTCGCACATCGGTGGTGCTTGCACGCGGTGGCGGTTCCATGGAGAACGAGCGCGGCCAGACCGTGGCTGCGGCGGCATGGGAGCGCTCCCGCACCAGGCTGCGCGTCGTGGAACGGGGCGGCAACGCTTGATCGCGCCACCTTCACGGCGGGTGGCGCAAAACCGACTCCGGGGGCGCCCGCCCGGCGTTACAGGGGTGCGGCCCCTCGCATGAGGGACCGCACCCCGAAGCCTCAGCCCCGGGGGACCAGGGCCGGCGGGGCGGCGTCGACGCCCCAGTTCGTCGGCTTGCCGGAGAGCTTGATCCTGATCGTGCCGGAGCGGAGCAGGTCCTCGTGGGAGACCCAGCTGCGGCGCAGCTTGCCCTTGCCCGTGTCCACCGAGGACACGTACTGGAGCTTCGACGCGCTCGCGCCCGGTGCCTCGATGCTGATCCTGCGTCCGTGCTCGGGCCTGATCTCGACCTTCTCGAACATGGGGGCGCTGACGATGTAGTCGGCGGACCCCGGCTGGGCCTCGAAGACGCCGGCCATGGCGAAGACGAGCAGCGACGAGGTGGAGCCGAGGTCGTCGTTGCCGGGCATGCCGTAGGCGTCGTCGGTGAACAGCGTTCGCATCGCGCGCAGCACCGCCGAGGTCTTCCACGGTGCGCCGGTCCACGAGTACATCCACGGGGCGTGGAAGTCGGGCTCGTTGTTCGGGTTGAAGGCGAAGTTGTTGTGGTAGTCGTACGCGCCGGTCACCCACGACTCCGAAGCGGCCTTCGCCGGGTCGGAGAGCACTGTCGGCATGTCGAAGAACGTGTCGAGCCGCTGCTCAGCCTTCTTCTGGCCGCCCATCAGGCCGAAGAGGGTCCGGGGGTCCTGCTGGGCGAGCCACTGGTACTGCCATGCGGTGCCCTCGTGGAACGCGCCGGACCGGGTGGGGTCGGGGTCGCCGGCCACGGTGCCGTCCGCGTTCCTCGTGACGGGGAACCCCGAGAAGCCCTGCGACGTGACGTCGTTGTCCCAGAGCTTGGTGAAGTTCTCGCACCGCGGGGCGAGCGCCGCGGCCTTGTCCTTGTAGCCGAGGCCGTCGGCCATCGTGGACAGCGCGCAGTCGGCAGCCGAGTACTCGAGCGTCGCCGAGCCCGCCTGGCGGCTGTCGCCGTACGTGTAACCGGGGAGGTCCTGGTAGCCGACCCAGCCGTTCTTCAGGTACGTCGGGTTGCCGTCACGGCCGCGGAAGGCCGACTGGTCCGAGGGGACTTCGTTGACGTTCTTCCAGAGTGCGTCGAAGAGCTGTCGCGAGGTGCGGTCGTCGAGCAGGCCCCGGTTGTAGATGTCGACGACCCACGGGGTGACGGGGTCGCCGCTCATCACGTTGGTCTCGCCGTTGCCGAGCCCCCAGCGCGGCAGCCAGCCGCCGTCCTGGTAGACGCGCAGCACGGACTTGGCCATGTCCGCGGCCTTGTCCGGGTTGAGCAGGGCCACCAACTGGTTCTGCGAGCGGTAGGTGTCCCAGAGCGAGAACATCTGGTAGTACGTGGAATCCGCGCGGTGCACCTTGTCGTCGAAGCCGCGGTAACGGTTGTCGACGTCGGAACCGATCGACGGGTGCAGCAGCGAGCGGTAGAGCGCGCTGTAGTAGGTGCGCCGGTCGGCGGTGCTGCCACCGGCCACGCGCATGCGGTTCAGCTCGTCCTGCCATGCGTCGTGCGCGCCGGTGCGTGCCTTGTCGAACGAGCGCGGCTGCTCGGCCCTGCGGTTGAGGCGCGCGCCGTCGGCCGAGGTGTAGGAGAGGCCCACCGAGGCACCGACCTGGTCGCCGCCGGACGGGTCGAACGTCAGCCAGGCGCCGGCGCGCTCGGTGCCGCGCGACGCCTCGCGACGGTTCGGGGCGAGGGTGTCGTCGGACCAGGTGCCGAACTTCGAGAACGCACGGTCGAACTTGGCGCTGAAGTAGACCCGGTAACGCTCCTTGCCGGTCTCACCGCAGAAGTTGCCCCCCTGGAGCCAGCCCTCCACGGTGTCGTCACCGACCACCTTGATGTCGCCGGCGAAGGTGCTGCCGTTGCTCTGGCCACTCTCGATGAGCACGTTCTGCGATGTCGCCCCGGCGGGGAAGGTGTAGCGGTGCTGGCCGGTGCGCTCGGTCGCGCTGAGTTCGGCCTGGATGTCGTTGTCGAACTTCACGCCGTAGTAGCCCGGCGCGCGGGTCTCGTTGTCATGGCTGAACTTCGCGCCGTACCGGGCCGGGTCGGACGACGTGACCGCACCGGTGGTCGGCATGAACCGGAAGTTGCCCATCGTCTGACAGCCGACACCCGAGAGGTGCGTGTGGCTGAAGCCGAGGATGGTGTCCTGCGCGTAGTCGTAGGAGGCGTACTTGTTCAGCTGGGTGTCGGGGCTCAGCTGCACCATGCCGAACGGGGCCGTGGCGCCCGGGAAGGTCGTCCCGTCACCGTTGTTGCCTATCGATGTGTCGACAAGAGTGGTGGGGTCATCGGCGAACTTCGGGCCGTGCTCCTTGGCGTAGGCGGCGCCGGAGGTGACGGAAGCCGCGGCCACGGTGGTGGTGACCAGCAAGGTGGTGAACACGCGCTGAAACGCTCTCATCGCGATCCTCTCGTAGACAACGTTGTCAATCTCGAGCTCGACGATCTTTGCCGTTGCCCTGCTGTTGCGTCAACCCATCGTTGCCACTCGCCTGTCCGGGTGTCCGGTCCGGCCGGGACCGGGCCCGAAGCATCCGCCGCGAGGGCTCGCTACCATCCCTTGTGACCGAAACAGCCAAACAAGGTGTATCCCGCACCCGCATACTCGCCGACCTGACGCCGCTGCGTTCCTCACCCGACTACCGGCGGCTCTGGTTCGGGAACACCGTTTCCTGGATCGGGCAGGGCATGACGGCGCTCGCCGTCTCCCTCCAGGTCTACGACATCACCGGGTCAGCGTTCTCCGTAGGGCTGATCGGTCTCTGTTCACTCGTCCCGCTGGTGCTCCTCGGTCTGTACAGCGGAGCCGTCGCCGACACCGTCGACCGGCGCCGGCTGGGGCTCTTCAGCGCCACCGGCTCGTTCCTGCTCTCCCTCGTGCTGGCCGCGGTGACGTTCGCCGGGGTCGAGCACGTGGGACTGCTCTACGCGGTCGTGGCCCTCCAGGCCGTGTGCTTCGCGCTCAACTCCCCGGCCCGGAGCTCGATGATCGCCCGGCTGCTGCCGGCCGAGCAGCTGCCCGCCGCCAACGCGCTCAACGCCATGACGTCCACCACCGGCGGCCTGGCAGGCCCGATGCTCGGCGGCCTCATCGTCGGCTGGTGGGGCTACCGGGCGGCGTACACCGTCGACGCCATCACCTTCACGGCCTCGCTGTACGCGATGTGGCGGCTGCCCTCGATGCTGCCCGACCGGGCCGCGGGGGAGAAGGGGGCGGGGCGGGCGTCCGTCATGGACGGCCTGCGCTTCCTCGGCACCAGGCCCAATCTCCGGATGACCTTCTTCACCGACCTGAGCGCCATGGTGCTCGCCCACCCCCGGGCCCTCTTCCCCGTGGTCGCCGTGGTCTGGTTCGGCGGCGACGCGAAGACCACCGGACTCCTCGTCGCCGCCCCGGCGCTGGGGGCGCTGCTCGGCAGTGTCTTCTCCGGGTGGCTGGGCCGCATCCGCCGGCACGGGCTCGCGGTGCTGATCGCCGTGGCCTGCTGGGGCGGAGCCATCGCGGTGTTCGGGCTCACCCGGCAGCTCTGGCCCGGGCTGGTCCTGCTCGCGCTCGCCGGGTGCGCGGACTCCATCTCGATGGTGTTCCGCAACACCATGCTCCAGGCGGCCGTGCCGGACGACATGCGCGGCCGGCTGCAGGGCGTGTTCATCGTCGTCGTGGCGGGCGGCCCGCGGCTCGGCGATCTCGTGGCCGGCTCCGTGGCCGATCTGACCTCACCGGCCGTGGCGGTGACCGGTGGCGGCATCGCGTGCGTGCTGGTGGTGTCCCTGCTCGGGCTGCGCTGGCGCGCCTTCGCCCGCTACGACGCACGCGATCCCCAGCCGTAGGACCGGGGCCGGTCAGGAGACGTCGGTGACGTCCGGCATCCCGCCCCCGGTCGTCGTGGGGTCGAACACCGAGAACACCGCGCCCTGCGGGTCCGTGAGGGTCGCGAACCGGCCGAACGGGATGGTCATCGGCCCGACGCGGAGCTCCGCCCCGAGCGCCTTCGCCTTCTCCACCGCCGCGTCGCAGTCGGCCACGCCGAAGTAGACGTTCAGATGGGCCGGCACCTGGGGCGGGAACTCCTCGCCCATCTTCATCCGGCCGAGCACCGGGTCGGCGCCCAGGTCGTAGAGCGAGAAGTCGATGGCGTCGTCGTCCAGGTGCTTCACGCCGTATCCGAAGACGGACGGGAAGAAGAAGTCCGCCTTCGCCGGCTCCCGGGTGAAGATCTCGGCCCAGGCGAAGGCGCCGGGCACCGCCCGGGCCCCGAACCCTTCATGACTGCCGGCCTGCCACACCCCGAAGGCCGCTCCGCCGGGGTCGGTGGCCAGCACCATCGTCCCGAAGTCGCCGACCCGCATCGGCTCCACCACCACCTGGCCCCCGTGTTCGCGGATCTTCGTGGCGGTGGCGGCGGCGTCCGGTGACGCGAGGTACAGACACCAGGCGTTCGATGCCTCCTGGCCGGGCATCGGAGGCGACAGCGCGGCGACCGCCTTCCCGTCCACGTAGGCCTGGGTGTAGTCGCCGAACTCCGGCATCGAGTCGGCGTACGTCCAGCCCAGGAGCTCACCGTAGAAACGTCTCGCCCCTTCGAGGTCGCCGAACGTGCCGTCGGCCCAGCACGGAGTGCCCTCGGGTTCTACGGCCATGACTCGGGCCTTTCTCGCTCGACGGATGGTCTCCACGTAAAGCTAGCCAACGGCTGCTCCAACGGCGCGCCGAACGCCTCCCGGCGCTCCCGGCGGAGCGCGGCCACGACCGGTCGTGGGAGCTCGACCCCTCTCGGGTTCCGGCGGTCACGGCTCCCGGAGCCGGCGCGGCACGGGCGAGCAGGCGGCAGGTCATGGCCTGGCCCGTCGCGTCGCCGGCTCTTTCAGCGGCGACGAGGGCGGTCCCCTGGATCGCGCGCTGGTCCTGCCAGAGGCCGTGGGGCGCCAGGTAGGCGGTGAGCGCCCAGGCGAGCTGCCGGCTGTACGTCTCGAAGCCGTGCCGCTCCGCCTGCGCCACCGTCCGCATACGTGTCCTGGGCCTGCCGTGAGGCGCCGTCGGAGCCCCGGGCGGGCTCGTGCGACGCCCGTCAGCCGCCGGATGTCCGGGCGTGTCCGACCACCGAACGGGCAACTCCGAGCTCCACCAGGTCCTGGGGGCGCAGCCGGAGCTGGTCGGCGGTGGACCGCACCTCGTGGGGACCGCGCTTCAGGATGGCCGCCGCCAGTTCCGGGGCGATCACCGAGAAGTAGCTGTCCGCCGTGACATAGGTGTTGTCGGGCGCGGCCAGGGCCAGTGCCCCGCCGGAGCCGCCCTCGCCGATCACGAGCGTCGTCACGGGGACCTGGGCCCCGGCCACCGCCGCGAAGGCGTCGGCGATGGCGGCGCCCGCGCCCGCCCGCTCCGCCTCCGCGTCGTTGGCGGCGCCGGGGGTGTCGATCAGGGTCAGCACGGGGAGGCCGAGCCGGTCCGCCATCCGGATCACCCGGGCCGCCGTGCGGTAGCCCGCGGGGCGGGTCGCGGTGCCGCACTGCGCGGCGTACGCCACGGGGCGCCCGGCGTGCAGACCCACCCCGCAGAGCAGCCCGGGATCCCTGCCGCCGCACCGGTCGCCGCTCAAGGGGAGCCGGTCGTCGAAGTACGCGTCCAGATAGGCCTCGGCCCGTGGCCGTGCCGCCGCCCGGGCCTGCTCCACCGCCTCCCAGCCCGTCGCCGGCAGCCCCGTGGCCGACAGGGCGCCCGGCACCGGGGCGGCCCGCACCGGCTCCGCGACCGCCAGCGCGGCCAGCCAGCGGCCCAGCGTGCCCGGCAGCTCCCGCGGCGTGACGACCGCGTCGACCTGGCCCGCCGCGAGCTGCCCCTCGGCGGTGTACGCGTACGGATCCGCGTCCGCGGGCCGCACCCGGGACCCCGCGAAGCCGATCTGCGCACCGGGCAGCGCCAGCACCACGTCGGAGCCCGCTCCCACGGTCGCCCAGCCGCCGCCGGTCGTCGGGTCCCGCAGCACCGCGATCTGCGCCAGCCCCTGGGCCCTCAGCCGCGTGGACGCGCGGGCCACCCGCTGAAGCTGTATCAGCGCGATCATGCCCTCCTGCATCCGGCTGCCCCCGGTGGCGACGAGCGAGACGAGAGGCAGCCTCAGCTCACCCGCCAGCGTGTACGCGGCCTCCAGCCGGTCTCCCGTGTGACCGCCCAACGAGCCGCCCAGGAAGCCGAATTCGAACGAGACCAGGACGCACTCCCGGCCGCCGACGACGGCGGTCCCGTACAGGACGGACTCCTCCTCGCCGGTCCGTGCCGAGGCGCGCGCCCTGGACTCCGCGTAACCGCCCCAGCCGAGCGGGCCGTCCGGCGGGACGGCCCGCCCGGCCGGACGGTGCTCCGTGAAGCTGCCGGCGACGGCGGCGATCGCCTCCCGTGCCGACAGGCGGGCGCACATGGGGTCAGACACCGAGCGACCTCTTCATGATCTTGCCCAGCTCGTTCCGGGGCAGTACGTCGAGGTAGCGGACGACGCGCGGGCGTTTGTGCGGTGCCAGCAGGTCCGCCACATGGTCCGCCAGCTCCCGCTCTCCCGGGGGCGATCCGGGGTCGGCCGGCACCACCCAGGCGACGATGCGCTCGCCGAGGTCCGCGTCCGGCTCACCGGTGACGGCCGCCTCCCGCACACCGGGGTGGTCGAGGAGGGCGTTCTCGATCTCACCGGCACCGATCTTGTAGCCGCCGCTCTTGATGAGGTCGGTGGCCTTGCGTCCGACGATCCGCACATAGCCGTCGGGGTCGACCGTGGCCATGTCGCCCGTACGGAAGAAGCCGTCCTCGGTGAAGGCGGCGGCCGTGGCGTCCGGCCGGTTCAGATAACCGGTGAAGAGGTTCGGGCCGCGCACCTGGATCTCGCCGATGGACGCGGTGTCCAGGAGCACGGTGCCGTCCTCCTCGACGAGCCTGAGCTCCACGCCCGGCAGTGGCGGGCCGACCGTCCCGGCCCGGGGCGCGCCGTCGGCCCGTACGCCCGTGTTCATCAGGGTCTCGGTCATCCCGTACCGCTCGATGACCCTCCGGCCGGTGGCGGCGGCGATCCGCTCGTGGTCGTGGACCGGCAGCGCCGCCGAGCCCGAGACCAGCAGCCGGGCGCCCGCCAGGGCCTTCGCGAGGTCGCCGGACCCCGTGGAGCCGTCCAGCGCGCCTGCCAGCCGGTGGTACATCGTGGGCACCCCGAACAGCATCGTCCCCCCGGAGCGCAGCTCCCGGGCCACCCCCTCCGCCGAGAACCGGCCGAGGTGACGCACGGAGCCGCCCCGGCGCAGCGGGCCGAGGACGCCCAGGATCAGCCCGTGCACATGGAACAGCGGCAGGGCGTGGACCAGGACGTCCTCGGCGGTCCACCGCCAGGCGTCCTCCAGCGCGTCCAGCGTCGCGGCGATCGCCCGGCGGGGCAGGACGGCGCCCTTGGGCGGGCCCGTCGTGCCCGAGGTGTAGACGACCAGCGCGGGGGCGTCCGCGGAGGGCTCGGCGACGCCGGCCTCCGTCGGGCGGGCGGCCGTGTCGACGTCCAGCCGCTCCAGGCCGCCCAGCGCGGACGGCAGTACGTCGTCGGCCCCGGCCAGCACCACCGACGGGGCGCTGTCGGCGACGATGTGCGTGAGTTCCCGCTCACCGGTCTTCGGATTGAGTGGCACGGCGGGCACCCCCGCCCGTAGCGCCGCCACGACGGCGACCACCGTCTCCGGGGTGGACGTGGCCCACACCGCGACGCGCCCCGCCCCCGCGATCCGGACGGCGAGGGAGGCGGTCGCATCGGCCAACTGTGCGTAGGTAAGGGCGTGTTCGCCGAACCGGACGGCCTCGGGGGAGTCCGTGCGGCCGGACGCTCCGCTCAGCGCGGGCAGAAGAGAGGTCACCCGGCGAAGCCTAAGGGCTGACCCCGGAGTCCCGAAGAGGGCCGTCAGCCGTCGCGCCGGACGGTCCGCATCCGGCCGTAGGCGTAGACGGCGCCCGCCAGCGCCAGGTCGGAGAGCAGCATGAAGCCGATCGAGTACGAGTCCTTCGCGCTGTAGATCGCCCCCATGACCAGCGGCGGGACGAAGCCGCCGAGCCCGCCCATCGCACCGACGATGCCGGTCACGCTGCCCACCTTGGCCTGCGGGGTCACCTGCGAGACCAGGGCGAAGACGCTTCCGCTCGCGGTGCCGAGACCGGCCGCCATGCAGAGGAGCGCGATCGTGCCGAGCGGATCCAGCGACGGGTCGAAGGCCTGGACGATGGCCATCAGCGCGGCCAGCAGCAGAGCCCCGGCCGTGACCAGGGCGGGGTGCATCCGGTCCGACAGCCAGCCGCCGATCGGCCGGAAGATGACGGTGACCAGCGCGAACCCGGCCGCCTTGGTGCCCGCCTCCGTCGGTGACATCTCGTACCAGGTCTTCAGATACGTCGGCAGATACACCCCGAACGCGACGATGCCGCCGAAGCCGATCGCGTACAGCGCGGACAGTTCCCAGGTCACCCGCAGCCGGCCCGCCTCGCCCAGCCGGTGGCCCAGGGAGTCCGTCGGCACCTTCCGGCCCGGGTGGTCGGTGATGAGGACCGCCGCGAGCAGCGAGTAGACCAGGAGCGCTCCGGCGACGATCCAGAACGGCAGGTTCACGTCGTGCTCGGCGATCCTCGGCGTGAAGTAGCCGGACAGCGCGACGCCGCCCATGCCCATCCCGAACACCCCGAGCGCGAGACCCCGTTTCACCGGCGGGAACCACGAGTTGACCAGCGGGATGCCGATCGCGAACGTCGTGCCGCCGAGCCCGAGCAGGAAGCCGACCGCCAGCATCGCCCCGTACGAGTCCTTCGCGGGGATGAGCAGCAGCACCGGGACGATCGTCAGGGCCGAGACGGCCGGGAACATCAGCTTGGCGCCGTACTTGTCGGTCAGCGCGCCCGCCGGGATCCGGCCGAGCGAGCCGACGAGCACGGGCACCGCCACCAGCAGCGACTGCTGGAAGGAGCTCAGGCCGAGCCGCTCCTTGAAGTCACCGGACAGGGGGGAGATCAGGTTCCACGCCCAGAAGGTGAGCGTGAATCCGATCGTGGCCATGACCAGGTTCCGGTAGGCGGCGGCGGACTGCTTCCGGTCCGGGGCGGGGGCCTGCTGGGCGGTTGTCTCCACACCGCAAGTCAAGGGGGGAGGGGAGGGTGCGGCACGGCGGGCTGCGCCATCCGGGTAAGGCCGTCGCACGGCAGACGCCCCATGGGCGTACGGCCTCCAGGCGGCCCACGGACGGGCTTGTGACCCGCCGTTTCCCGCCCCGAGCTGCGACAATCACCGGTATGGACCGGTTGGACAGAGAGATACTCGGCATTCTCCAGGAGGACGCCCGGATCTCGTACCGCGATCTGGGCGTGCGCGTGGGGCTCAGTGCCAACGCCGCGGGCGACCGTGTGCGCCGGATGCGCCGCGACGGGGTGATCCGGGGCTTCACGGTCATCGTCGACCCCGCCGCCGACACTCGTTCGGGCCTCGTCGTCTTCATCGACGTGTCGCTGCGTCTCGACACGACGAACGAGGAGTTCGAACGCTCGGTGCTGACCCTGCCCGGCATCACCGAGGTGGTGCACGTGACGGGCGCCCACGACTACCTCGTACGCGCCACGGCGGCCGACCCCGGCTCCCTGGACACGCTGCTGCGACGGCTGAAGAAGGACGCGGGCGTCGCCCACTCCAACACCCGGATCGCACTCAGAGCGGCGCCGTCCAGGTGACGGTCGCGGACCGGCCGCCGTCCTCGGCGCGCCCGTTGTCCGCGACCACCAGCCGCACCGCCGCCCGCCCGTCGGGCAGCCGCGCCGTCGCGTCCACCTCGACCTCGACGGCCGACACCTCCGCCCGCCGGTGCGCGGCCGCCAGGGCGCCGCGCAGCACGTCGAGCAGTTCGCCGTCCACCGGCTCCCGCACCAGGGCGTCCACCGCGCCGGTGAACTGGACCGACGGCTGGAAGCCGAGCACCGCCGCCGCTCCGCCCGTCTCGCGCAGGACCCGGCCGCGGAAGGTCGTGGGGGCCTCGGCCGGCGGCTGCTGCAGCGCGAAGATCGCGGTCCTGACCTCCTGGATCGTGGAGTCCAGCTCGTCGACCGCGTGGCCGAGCAGCTCGGCGGTCCGGGCGTCGCCCGCGAGGTCCTTGCGGCGGGTCGACTCAAGCATCATCTCCGTGGCGAAGAGCCGCTGTACGACGAGGTCGTGCAGGTCACGCGCGATGCGGTCGCGGTCCTCGTAGACCGCCAGCTGTTCCCTGTAGTGCTGCGCGTCGGCCATCACCAGGGCCAGCGCCGCCTGGGAGGCGAACTGGGAGGCGAGCTGCCGGTCCATCGCCGTGTACGGGGCTTCGCCGCGCCGCCGGGGGAGGGCCAGTGTGCCGATGAGCCTGCCCTCGTTCTCCAGGGGCAGCATCATGCTGGGGCCGAACCGGGAGCGTACGGGCGTCGTCATCCGGTCGTCCGTCGCGGAGTCATCGATGAAGACCTCCTCCCCGCCCAGCAACTGCACGAGGACGGGGGAGCCGGGCTCGATGGCGGTGCCGACCAGGCCGGCCGGATCGTCCAGCGTGGAGGCGGCGACGATCTCCATCCCGCCGCCCGGGGTCGGCTGGAGGATCACCCCGGCCGCCGCGTCGGCCAGCACCCTGGCCCGCTCGGCGACGGTCGTCAGGGCGTCCGTCGTGCCCGCTCCGGTCAGCAGCGCCCGGGTGACGGCCGCCGCCCCCTCGATCCAGTGCTCCCGCTGCCGTGCCGCCTCGTACAGATGGGCGCCGCTGATCGCCGCGGCGGCCTGGGAGGCGAGCAGCCGCAGCAGCGCCGACTCGGTGTCCGTGAAGCGCCCCGGCTCCCCGGCGGTGAGGCAGAGGCTGCCGAGCACCTCGGTGTGCACCCGGACGGGCGCCCCGAGGAAGGAACTCATCGGCAGGAGCGGCTCCGGAAGGACGCGGGGGTGCGGGCCTGCCGTCAGATCGTCGACGCGCACGGCCTGGTCCTCGTCCACGAGGGCCCCGAGGATCCCCGTACGCCCGTCCAGGAGCGGGCTCGCCGCGCGGCGTTCGCCGTCGGACAGGCCGGTGGTGAACAGGTCGGTGACATGGCGGTCCTCCCCGTGGAGGAGGGCCAGCGCGCCGTAACGCGCCCCGGCCAGCGCCGTCGCGGTGTCCACGATGTGCTGGAGGGTGGTCCGCAGGTCCGGATCCGTCCCGTCCACCGGCGGCCCGCCGGCTTCAGCCGGCGAGCGGGGCGAGGACCAGCGGCTGGACCGTGCCGTCCAGCATCGCGCCGAGCCCCAGCACCGAGCACACGTCGGGCCGCTCGGCGATGTTCACGGGCACACCCGTGGCGTCGCGCAGCATCTGGTCGAGCCCCGGCAGCAGCGCGCTGCCGCCGACCATCATGATTCCGGACTCCGCGATGTCGGCCACCAGGTCGGGCGGGCATTCACGCAGCACCTTCCCCAGCCCGTCGAGCACCGCGGTCAGCGGGGTGTGGATCGCCTGGCGTACGGCGGCGGTGTCGACCTGGACCGAACGGGCCAGACCGGTCGCCACGTCCCGCCCGTGGATCTCCGTCACCGCCGGGCCGGCGAGCGTGAGTCCGTTGCCCCGGAGCGCCAGCTGCAGGGGGCGCACGGACTGGCTGGGCAGCATCAGCTCGTGGTGCTGGCGCAGATGCTGGATGACCGCCTGGTCGATGGCCTCGCCGCCGATCGGGATGCGTACGGCCGTCACGATCGAGCCGAGCGAGAGCACGGCGATCTGGGTGGTGGCCGCCCCGCAGACCATGATCATGGTGGCGGTCGGCTGCTCGACCGGCAGCCCGCAGCCGATGGCCGCGGCGATGAGGGTGTCGACCAGCTCCACCCGCCGCGCGCCGAGCCCCACGAGGGTCTCGACGGCCGCCCGCTGGGCCAGCGGATCGGCGTCGTGCGGGACGCAGGCGGCGGCGCGCAGCCGTGGCTTGCGGCGCAGCTGGCGGCGGAGCTTCTCACCGAGCAGATGGCGCAGCATCCGCTGCGCCATGTCGATGTCGACGACGGTCCCGCCGGAGACGGGACGGGCCACCCGGATGTACGCGGGCGTACGGCCGGTCATCTGCTCGGCGAGCGCGCCGACGGCGATGAGTGAGCCGGTCCGCATGTTCACGGCGGCGACACTGGGCTCGTCGACGACGAGCCCCACTCCCTTGATGTACACACGGGTCCTCGCGGCCCCGAGATCGACGGCGACATGGCAACGGCGCAACTGTTCGAGACTGACGGTCACGGCAGGTTCTCCCGAGAGCGCTGACGGGGGGCACCGGCGGCAGCCGGCTGTCCTGGCATCGTCGCTCCGTGGCCGGTGCGGCGCGCGCTGGGTGAGCCGTAGGGGGGACACCGAGCTGACGGCGCGACAGATCTCAGGGACCGTCAGGCAGCAGCCGCTGGAACAGTCCCCAGGTGAACTCGGCGACGCGGGGCCGGCCGCCGGGCGCGGCCGGATCGGTGAAGGCCAGTGCCCAGCGGGTCGGCGCGCTGCCCTCCATGGGGCGCGCCGGGGCGAACGCCCTGGCCACCTCGTCCACGGTGCACGACCAGGGAAGCAGGTCGGCGGCCGTACGCAGCTCGGGGCCCGCCGCGCCCGGGGCTCGGACCAGCCATTCGTTCCACACGGCTCCGCCGGGGCCCGCCATCACCTCGAACCGCAGGTCCGGCCAGAGCGGCAGCGGCCAGAGCAGCGCGTCGCACTCCAGGTCGCCGACCTTGCGGCGTACGGACGACTCGGGCTCGCCCAGGACCGAGCGGTAGCGGCGCAGCGCGCCCCGGCCGCGCGGGGCGCGCAGCATGGCCTGCCAGCGGCGGTTCGCCTCCCGCATCTCGGCGAGGGAGGCGCTCAGTTCATGACGGGCGTCCTCGACGAGGTCCGGCTGGTGGTCGGCCATCCGGCGCAGCAGGACGAGCTGGAACTGGAGCGGCCCGAACGGGGCGGGAGCGGTCATGGGGCCCATCCTGCCGCGTACCGAACGTATCGGGCGGCGTACCCCGGAGTCCTTGGTTCCACACAGGATCCTCACCTGTGCGGCTTCCTGTGTTGTTCCGCGCACGTCTAGTCTGCGGGCGCCATGGATTACTGCCACCCGTGCCAACGGCACCTCAACGGGGCCCTGGCCTGCGCCGGTTGCGGGACCCCCGCCGACGCGCTGGTCCCCTATGCCGTCGTGGGCCCCTTCGCCGGTGACCCGGAGCCGCCCGGCGAGACCCTGGACGCGTCCGGGGCCGCCGGTCACCGCCGCCGTGTCCGGGGCGCCGCGCGGCCACGCCGTCGAAGGGGGCACCGGAGGCGTGGCCGCGCGCTGCTGCTGACGGCGGCGGGTGTGGTGCTCGCGCTGGGCGCGCTGAGCCTCGCCGAGCTGGCCATGGAGCCCGAGGGCGACAGCGGTGCCTCGGAGTACGTGAGCGAGGCCACGACCGCGGCCACGGAGCCTGCCCCGTCCGCGTCGTCGAGCACGGAGCCCGACGCCCCCGGACCGGTGGAGGCGCCGACCGTCGTGCCGGTCACCGATTCCCACTCCGCGGCCGCGACCGGCGGCCCGGCCCGCACCACGGCGCCCGTCCCCCCGTCGCCCTCCGCGCCCGAGGCCACCTCGCCGTCCGCCTCCGAGCCCGCGGACCCGGAGGAGACGGAAGCGCCGGCCGAGCCCTCGGACTCCGGAAAGCCGACCGCGGACCCGACCTCGCCGGAACCCTCGGACGGACCCGCACCCACTCCGTCACCGACCGAGACCTGCGTCTGGTGGATCTTCTGCCCCTGACCCGGCAGAGGTCCTAGGCGGCGTCCTCGCCGAGCATCCTGCGCAGCAGGTCGCGGAGCACCGTCCGCTCCGACTCCGACAGCTCGGCGAGCGGCTCCCGGGCGAAGTCCAGCGCGTCGCGCAGCCGCCGGGCCGTCCTGACGCCCTCCTCGGTCGGGGCGGCGAGCTTCACCCGCCGGTCGGCCGGGTCCGGGCGGCGTTCCACGAGGCCCCGGAGCTCCAGCCGGTCGACTATTCCGGTGATGTTGGACGGTTCGCATTTCAGTTTTCGGGCAACCTTGCGCATGGGCATCGGCTCCAGGGAGAGCAGCCCGAGGACCCTGGCCTGCGCGCCGGTCAGCGCGTGTGTGGCCGCGGCCCGCTCGTACTCCTCGTGGTAGCGCGCCACGACGCCGCCGATGAGCTGGATGACGTCGAGGGTGAGCGGATCCGTGCGCGAGGTGGCCATGACACCCAGGGTACCGAATTACTTGACAAGGTGAAATATCTGGACGCATGGTTGTTTCATGTCCTGAAGCTTTTCGGCTTCCCGCCCCGCACGACATCGAGGAGACCCGAGCCCATGTCCGCACTTCCCACGTCCAGCCGCGAATGGCACCTCGTCGCCCGTCCGCACGGCTGGCCCGAGGCCTCGGATTTCGCGCTGCGCGAGGCGCCGGTGGCAGCCCCCGGTGAGGGCCGCCTCCTCGTCCGCAACCTCCACTTCTCGGTCGACCCCTACATGCGCGGCCGGATGAACGACGTGAAGTCGTACACCCCGCCCTTCAAGCTCGACCACCCCATGGAAGGCGGCGCGGTCGGTGAGGTCGTCGCGTCGAACGCCGAGGGCTTCGCCGTCGGCGACCACGTCCTGCACGGCCTCGGCTGGCGTGAGTACGCCGACGTCCCGGCCAAGCACGCGGTGAAGGTCGACGCCTCGCTCGCCCCGCTCTCCGCCTACCTCGGCGTGCTCGGCATGACCGGGCTCACCGCCTACGCCGGGCTGTTCGACGTCGCCTCCTTCAAGGAGGGCGACGCCGTCTTCGTCTCCGGCGCCGCCGGTGCGGTCGGCAGCCAGGTCGGCCAGATGGCGAAGATCAAGGGCGCCTCCCGGGTCATCGGCTCGGCCGGCTCCGACGAGAAGGTCAAGCTCCTCACCGAGGAGTACGGCTTCGACGCGGCCTTCAACTACAAGAACGGCCCCGTCCGGGACCAGCTGGCCGAGGCCGCCCCCGACGGCATCGACGTCTACTTCGACAACGTCGGCGGTGAGCACCTGGAGGCCGCGATCTCCTCGTTCAACGTCCACGGCCGCGCCACCATCTGCGGAATGATCGCCCAGTACAACGCCACGGAGCCCACCCCGGCCCCGCGCAACCTGGCGCTCGTCATCGGCAAGCGGCTGCGTCTGCAGGGCATGCTCGTCGGCGACCACTCGGCGCTCCAGCCGAAGTTCGTCGAGGACGTGGCCGGCTGGCTGGCCTCCGGTGAGCTCAAGTACCGCGAGACGAAGGTCGAGGGCATCGAGAACGGCTACGACGCCTTCGTCGGCCTGCTGCGCGGCGAGAACACCGGCAAGATGATCGTCTCGCTGGACGCCTGACCGGCCCCGGCCGCCCGTGAAGCCGCCCGTGAGCCACCTGTCACCGCCCTTCGCGGTCGGAGGAAGGCCACACGTACGGCAGATCGGGCGGCACGTCGGGGAAGAGCGGGCGGTAGAACGCCGCGTCCTTGCGTACGAGCGCGGAGCGGTGGCTCTCGTGCAGTGCCTCGTCACCCAGCCACGGGGGCAGTTCGGCCGCCGCCGCGAGCTCCGCGGTGGACCGGACGGCGGAGCGCCCGAGCGAGGCGGCGAGGTCCTTGCGCAGGGTCGCCGCACAGGTGTCGGCCCTGCCCTCCGCGGTCCACGCGGCGCACATGTCCAGGCCGTAGCGGACAAGAGCCTCCTCGTAGCCGGTCCACATGCGGACGGCGGGGTGGTGCCGCCAGCCGTAGCCGGGGACGGTGAGTCCGCGCAGCACCTGGATCGCCTCGACCCGCTGCTTGCCCAGCCGTCGGGGATCGAGTGCGAGGGCGCTTCGGGAGAAATCGGCGTACGGCAGGAAAGTCTGCATGAACCATGCCTACCGCGTCCGCCGCCGGGTGACCGCCGGCGTCACCCGCTAGGCTCGGCGCAGGCCGTCGCGATCGTGGGCGCGAGTCGCGGCGCACCAAGCAGGAGGAATGACCGTATGACCATCCAGAGCATCGACGTGGCCTACACCGCCGTCGCCACCGCCGAGAACGGCCGCGACGGCCGCGTCTCCACCGACGACGGCAAGCTCGACGTCGTCGTCAACCCGCCGAAGGAGATGGGCGGCAGCGGCGCGGGGACCAACCCCGAGCAGCTCTTCGCGGCCGGCTACAGCGCCTGCTTCCAGGGCGCGCTCGGCGTGGTCGCCCGGCAGGAGAAGGCCGACATCTCCGGTTCGACGGTGACCGCCTCGGTCTCCATCGGCAAGACGGAGGCGGGCGGCTTCGGCCTGGAGGTCGCGATCAGCGCCTCCATCCCGAACGTCGACACCGCCACCGCGCAGGCGCTCGTCGAGAAGGCGCACCAGGTGTGCCCGTACTCGAACGCCACCCGGGGCAACATCAAGGTCGAGCTGTCCGTCGGCTGAGTCCGGTCGCGTACGTCCGAGGGCCGCATCCCGCAAGCACGGGGATGTGGCCCTCGGCCGTGTGCGGCCGTCCGGGTCCGTAAAAGCGCGCAGAGGCATTGACGGCCGTGGAGGTTGAACTCTACGGTCCCGTTCGAGGTTACGAGCAGCATTCGAAATATCGAACGAGTAAGGAAGCCATGACCCGCACCGCGCGCTTCACCCTCGACCCGGCCTTCACCGTCGGCGCCGTCGACCCCCGGCTCTTCGGTTCCTTCGTCGAGCACCTCGGCCGCTGCGTCTATGACGGCATATTCGAGCCCGGCCACCCGGCGGCGGACGAGGCCGGACTGCGCACCGACGTCCTGGATCTCGTCCGCGAACTCGGCGTCACCGCCATCCGTTACCCCGGCGGCAACTTCGTCTCCGGCTACCGCTGGGAGGACAGCGTCGGTCCCGCCGACGAGCGCCCCCGCCGCCTCGACCTCGCCTGGCGCTCCACCGAGACGAATCGCTTCGGCCTCTCCGAGTACATCGGCTTCCTCAGGAAGATCGGCCCGCAGGCCGAACCGATGCTCGCGGTCAACCTCGGCACCCGTGGCGTCCAGGAGGCCATCCAGCTCCAGGAGTACGCCAACCATCCGTCCGGCACGGAGCTCTCCGACCGCCGCGCCGCCCACGGGGACAAGGACCCCTTCGGCATCAAGCTGTGGTGCCTGGGCAACGAGATGGACGGCCCCTGGCAGACCGGCCACAAGACCGCCGAGGAGTACGGCCGGCTGGCGGCCGAGACCGCGCGCGCGATGCGGCAGATCGACCCCTCGGTCCAGCTCGTCGCCTGCGGCTCCTCCAGCCGCGCCATGCCGACGTTCGCGGCCTGGGAGGCGACGGTGCTCGCCGAGACCTACGACCTCGTCGACTACGTCTCGCTGCACGCCTACTACGAGGAGACCGACGGCGACCGCGACTCCTTCCTCGCCTCGGCCGTCGACATGGAGTCCTTCATCGAGAGCGTCGTCGCGACCTGCGACCACGTGGGGGCGCGCCTGAAGTCCCCGAAGAAGATCAACCTCTCCTTCGACGAGTGGAACGTCTGGTACCAGAAGCGCTTCCAGCAGGAGACGGAGGAGAACCCCCTCGACTGGCCCGAGGCACCGCGACTGCTGGAGGACAACTACAGCGTCACCGACGCCGTCGTCTTCGGCAGCCTGCTCATCGCGCTGCTGCGCCACGCGGACCGGGTGACCGTCGCCTGCCTCGCCCAGCTGGTCAACGTGATCGCGCCGATCATGACCGAGCCCGGCGGGCCGGCCTGGCGGCAGACCACCTTCTTCCCCTTCGCCCAGGCCGCGCGGTACGGGCGGGGCCAGGTCCTGGACGTACGGGTGGACTCGCCGACCTACGCGACGGCGAAGTACGGCGAGACGGACCTGTTGCACGCCACCGCCGTACGCGACCCGGAGACGGGTGCCGTCACGGTGTTCGCCGTCAACCGCGGCCAGGACGCGGCGCTGCCGCTCGAAGTCGCCCTGACGGGGCTGGAGCTGAGCCGGGTCGCCGAGCACCAGGTCGTCGCGGACGCCGACCCGGAGGCCCGCAACACCCTCGCCGAGCCCGAGCGGGTGCTCCCGCACACCGCCGAGGGTACGGAGCTGGCCGGCTCCACGCTGAAGGCCGTGCTGGAGCCGATGTCCTGGAACATGATCCGGCTGGTGTGACAACGCGTACGGCGCCCTCCCCGAGCGGGGGAGGGCGCCGTACGCGTGAGCGGTCAGCGGGCCGAGAAGGCGTGCACCGTCGTCGAGCGGTACGTCTCGCCGGGCCGCAGCACCGTCGAGGGGAAGGACGGCTGGTTGGGGGAGTCCGGGAAGTGCTGGGACTCCAGGCAGAAGGCGTCGCCCTGCCGGTAGACCCGACCCGAGGTGCCCGTCAGCGTGCCGTCGAGGAAGTTCCCCGTGTAGACCTGCATGCCGGGCTCCGTCGTGTACATCTTCATCACCCGGCCGGAGCCGGGGTCCGTCACGGTCAGCGCGTACTCCGGGCGGGCCGTTATCCCCTTGTCCAGCACGTAGTTGTGGTCGATCCCCTGTCCGTATCCCACCTGCTCGTGCGGGGTGCGGACGGCCTCCCCGATGGCCCGGGACCGCCGGAAGTCGAACGGCGTACGTGCCACCGGCGCGAGCTCACCCGTCGGGATCAGCGTCGAGCCGACCGGCGTGTAGCGTGCCGCCGCCAGCTCCAGCAGATGCCCGTCGACGCTGCCGCTGCCCTCGCCCGCCAGGTTGAAATAGGTGTGGCTGGTCAGGTTGAGGACCGTGGCACGGTCCGTCGTCGCCGTGTAGTCGATGCGCCACTCACCCCGGGAGGAGAGGGTGTAGACGACACGGACGGCGAGCGCGCCCGGGTAGCCGGCTTCGCCGTCCGGGCTGGTCCGGGTCAGGACCAGCCCGACGTCGCCGCGTGCGGTGAACGGCTCCACGTCCCAGACCCGCTTGTCGAAGCCCTGGTCGCCCCCGTGGAGGCTGTTGGGGCCGTCGTTGACGGGCAGTTGGTGCGTGACCCCGTCGAGGGTGAAGCGCCCCTCGGCGATGCGGTTGCCGTACCGTCCGATCAGCCCGCCGAAGTACGGGGACTTCGCCACGTAGTCCGGAAGGTTGTCGAAGCCCAGCGCGACGTTCTTCGTGCGGCCCCTGCGGTCGGGGAGCTCCAGGGAGTGGACGACACCGCCCCAGGACAGGACCTTCAGCCGGGTCCCGCCGTTGGCGAGGGTCCAGCGGTGCACCTTCGTCCCGTCGGCGAGAGTGCCGAAGAGCTCCCTGGACGGCGTGCGCCCGGTGGCCGCGGCCTGCGCGGCCGGGGCGCCCGCCGCCACGGCCAGCCCGGCGGCGGCCGTGGCCGCCAGTACGGTGCGTCTGCTGGTTCCGGTCCTGAAGGTCATGAACGACTCCTGTCGTGAGAAGGGGTGTTGTTACGAACCGACCTTGCGCTTGTTCCAGACGTCGAAGCCGACCGCGGCCAGCAGCACCGCGCCCTTGATGACCTGCTGCCAGTCGGTGCCGATGCCGACGAGGTTCATCCCGTTGTTGAGCACGCCGAGGACCAGACCACCGATGATCGCGCCGAGGACCGTGCCGACGCCGCCGCTCATCGACGCGCCGCCGATGAACGAGGCGGCGATGGCCTCCAGCTCGAAGTTGAGGCCGGCCTTGGGCGAGGCCGCGTTGAAGCGGGCGGCGAAGACCAGGCCCGCCAGGGCCGCGAGCATGCCCATGTTCAGGAAGACCAGGAAGGTGACCTTTTTGTCCTTCACGCCCGACAGCTTCGCCGCGGGCAGGTTGCCGCCGATCGCGTAGATGTGGCGGCCGATGATCGCGTTGCGCATCAGATAGCCGAACCCGACGACCAGCACGCCCAGGATGAGCAGCACGACCGGGGCGCCCTTGTAGCTGGCGAGCAGCAGGGTGACGACCAGGACGGCGGCGACCAGGGCGACCAGCTTCAGCAGGAACAGCTTCAGCGGCGGCACGTCGAGGGCGAACTCCTGCTGCCGCTTGCGGTCGCGGACCTCCTGGTAGACGACGAAGGCGATCAGCGCGAGGCCCAGCAGCAGGGTGAGGTTGTGGTAGTTGGTGTCCGGGCCGACCTCCGGAAGGAAGCCGTTGGCTATCTTCTGCAGGTCCTTCGGGAAGGGGCCGAGGGTCTGGCCCTTCAGGAAGATCTCCGTCAGACCGCGGAAGAGCAGCATGCCCGCGAGGGTCACGATGAACGACGGTATGCCGAGATAGGCGATGAAGAAGCCCTGGACCGCGCCGGCGACGGCGCCGATGGCCAGGCAGAGCACCACGGCGAGCGGCCAGGCGAGATCGTTCTCGACCATCAGCACGGCGGACATCGCGCCGATGAACGCGGTCAGTGAGCCGACCGACAGGTCGATGTGGCCCGCGATGATGACGAGCATCATGCCGATCGCGAGGATCAGGATGTAGCTGTTCTGCAGCACCAGGTTGGAGACGTTGCGCGGCAGCAGCAGGTCGCCGCCCGACCACACCGCGAACAGCACCACGATCAGGCCGAGGGCCATCAGCATGCCGTACTGGCGCATGTTGCGGCGCATGCCGCCGATCATCAGCTGCAGCAGGCCCCCGCCGGAGGCCGCACCCCCTCCACCGGACGGCCCGGGGGCCGGGGTCTTGGCGGTCAGGTCCGTGCTCATCGCGTTACCTCTTTGTCCTTCGTCATCTGACGCATCAGCGCTTCCTGCGAGGCCTTGGCCCGCGAGAACTCACCCGTCAGCCGTCCCGCGGCCATCGTGTAGATGCGGTCGCACATGCCGAGCAGCTCCGGCAGTTCGGAGGAAATGAAGACGACCGCCTTGCCCTGGGCGGCCAGCTGGTCGATGACCGTGTAGATCTCGTACTTGGCGCCCACGTCGATCCCGCGCGTGGGCTCGTCCAGGATCAGCACCTCGGGACCCGCGAAGATCCACTTGCTGAGGACGACCTTCTGCTGGTTGCCTCCGGAGAGCTTGCCCACCGGCTCGAAGACGGTCGGCGCCTTGATGTTCATCGACTTACGGAAGCCCTCGGCGACCTGGCGTTCCCCGTGCTCGTCGACCACGCCCCGCTTCGCGACCTTGCCCAGCGCGGTCAGCGAGATGTTCCGGTTGATGGTGTCGATGAGGTTGAGGCCGTAGTGCTTGCGGTCCTCGGTGGCGTACGCGATGCCGTGCCTGATCGCCGCGGGTACGGACTTCGTCTGGATCTCGGTGCCGTCCCTGAGGACGGTGCCGCCCGCGTACCGGCCGTACGAGCGGCCGAAGACGCTCATCGCCAGCTCGGTGCGGCCGGCGCCCATCAGCCCGGCGATACCGACGATCTCGCCGCGCCGCACCTCGACCGAGACGTCGTCGACGACCTTGCGCTGCTGGTCGATGGGGTGGTGAACGGTCCAGTTACGGATCTCCAGGGCGGGAGCGCTCCCCTCCTCCGGGTGGTGGGGGGTGCGCTCCGGGAAGCGGTGCTCCAGGTCGCGGCCGACCATCCCGCTGATGATCCGGTCCTCGGTCGTCTCCGCCGCCTTCACGTCGAGCGTCTCGATGGAGTGCCCGTCGCGGATGATCGTGACCGAGTCGGCGACCCGGCGGATCTCGTTCAGCTTGTGCGAGATGATGATCGAGGTCATGCCCTGTTCCTTCAGCGAGAGGATCAGGGTGAGGAGCTTGCCGCTGTCCTCGTCGTTGAGCGCCGCCGTCGGCTCGTCGAGGATGAGCAGCTTCACCTTCTTGGAGAGCGCCTTGGCGATCTCCACCAGCTGCTGCTTGCCCACGCCGATGTCGGCGACCCGGGTCTCCGGGTGCTCGTCGAGGCCGACCCGGCGCAGCAGTTCGCCGGCGTGCCTGAGGGTGTCGTTCCAGTTGATCAGTCCACGCTTGGCGTGCTCGTTGCCGAGGAAGATGTTCTCCGCGATGGAGAGGTAGGGCACCAGCGCCAGCTCCTGGTGGATGATCACGATGCCGCGCTCTTCGCTCGCCCGGATGTCCTTGAACCGGCAGGCCTCGCCGTCGAAGAGGATGTCCCCCTCGTAGCTGCCGTGCGGATGGACTCCCGAGAGCACCTTCATCAGGGTCGACTTGCCGGCGCCGTTCTCGCCGCAGATGGCGTGGACCTCGCCCTGACGGACGGTCAGTGTGACGTCCGAGAGCGCTTTGACACCGGGAAAGGTCTTGACGATCGAGCGCATTTCCAGGACGGGTCCCGCCATGGTCTTGCCTTCCAATCCTTGAGGGGGCCCGGTTACTTGAGGTCGTTCTCGGTGTACTGACCGGTGTCCACGAGGGCCTCCTTGTAGGAGGACTTGTCGACGCTGACCGGCTGGAGCAGGTAGGCGGGGACGACCTTGACGCCGTTGTCGTAGGACTTGGTGTCGTTGGTCTCGGGCTTCTTGTCGTTCAGGGAGGCCTCGACCATGTTCGAGGCGACCTTGGCGAGCTTGCGCAGGTCCTTGTAGACGGTCTGGGTCTGCTCGCCCGCGATGATCGACTTCACGGAGGCGAGCTCCGCGTCCTGACCCGTGACCACCGGCATGGGCTTGGCCTTGGAGCCGTAACCGTCCGACTTGAGGGCGGAGAGGATGCCGATGGAGATGCCGTCGTACGGCGAGAGCACGGCGTCGACCTGGGTGCTGCGGTAGCTGGACGTCAGCAGGTCGTCCATGCGCTTCTGCGCGGTTCCGCCGTCCCAGCGCAGGGTGGTGACCTGGTTGAGCGCGGTCTGCTTGGACCTGACGACCAGCTCGCCCTTGTCCATGTAGGGCTTGAGGACGTTCATCGCGCCCTGGAAGAAGTACTTGGTGTTGTTGTCGTCGTTGGAGCCGGCGAACAGCTCGATGTTGAAGGGGCCCTTCTTGCCGTCCGTCAGGCCGAGCTTGTCCGCGATGTACGTGCCCTGGAGCTCGCCGACCTTCTCGTTGTCGAACGAGGCGTAGTAGTCGACGTTCTCCGTGCCGAGGATCAGCCGGTCGTAGGAGATCACCGGGATGTCGGAGTCCTTGGCCTGCTGGACCACGTTGTTGAGGGACTTGTTGTCGATCGCGGCGATGATCAGGGCGTCCACACCCTGCGTGATCATGTTCTCGATCTGTGAGACCTGCTGGTCAGGGTCGTCCTCACCGTAGACCAGCTTGGTCTTGTAACCCTTGGCCTTCAGTTCCTTCACGACGTTGTTGCCGTCGGAGATCCAGCGCTCGGAGGACTTGGTCGGCATCGCGATGCCGATGGTGGCGCCGTCGGCGCCGCCCTTCTTCTCCTCGCTGCCGCCCTCGCCGCTCTGGCCACAGGCGGTCAGAGTGAGCGCGAGGGAGGCGGCGGAGGCTATGGCGGCAAGTGCGGCTCTGCGGTTGCGCATAGTCATCATCCTTGATGTGGGGTCAGTGCTCGGTCCGGTGGTGCCGGAAGGCTGAGGGCGATCGACCGAGAACAGGTGTTGTGGGATTGTGCGCGGCTGTGTCTTTATTTGGGGAGAGTGTTTCCGAAGCGTTATGACGAGATCTCGAAGCGGTTGAGCGGGCCCGGCAGTCGGCTGCCGAGCGCGGCCATCTCCCCGTCCGCCCCGTGCCGCGCCAGCAGATCCAGCGCGAGCCGGCCGCGCCGCACCCGCTCCTTCGCGGTCGACAGCGCCAGCTCGCGCAGGTGCTGGCCGTAGGGATAGATGCCCGGGGCCTTGGAGAGGCCGAACTTCAGGTACAGCGGCGCCCCGCGCCGGATCAGCTCGGCGACCTCGTACATCCGCACATAACCGCCCAGGTCGTCCGGGGCCTCGATGTAGAGGTCCATCGGCGCCCGGGAGACCCGGCGGATCTCGGTGAACTGGGCCAGCGTCAGGTCCGACGGGATGTTGATGGAGTCGGCGCCGAGCTGTTCGAACACGGCGTACGACGCCGGGTTCACCGGGCCGATGAGCGCCGACACCTTGAAGGTGGTGTCGGCGGGCAGGACACCCTGTGCACGCAGCCGGTGCAGGGTCCACAGCACGCCCTCGTCGGCCACGAGGAGGCACTTGACGCCCAGCGCCGCCGCACGCAGGGCGTCCTCCACGCAGCCGGCCAGGGCGTCGTGCCCCCGGGAGCGCAGCCCGGCGCCGCCGGAGTCCGTACGTACGGACGCGCCGGTGTCCCAGGTGCCGCGCGGGCCCGTGAACAGGCAGAGCTCGATGTCCCGTTCGGCGCAGCCCTCCACCATCTCGGTGATCTCCGCGTCGGTCAGCATCCAGATGCCGCTGCCCTGGCTGATGCGGTGCACCGGGACGTCGAGCCTCGCGGACTCCTCGAGTACGACGCCGAGGGCCTCCGGACCCTCCACGGACGGCACCTCGGTGCGCCAGCTCCCGCCGTCGGGGAAGGAGTGCGGGGAGGCGTCGGCCGGGGCCAGCGGCGCCGGGCCGAGACCGAGCGCGGTGAGCGCGGCGTCACCGGGACGCCGGGCACCGGCGGCACCGGGGGAAGAGACAGGGACGTCGTTCACGGCTGGTCCTTCATGTTCGGTATTTCGGACGACATTCGGGTCTTTGGGTATGCGCCGGCACGGAGGCGGTCAGGACGCCGCCGTGCCGGCGCACGGATCAGGGCGGGCCCGTCACGGCCGCAGCAGCACCTTCCCGGTGTCCGGGTCCCCGGACCCCACCAGTGCGACCGCCTCGGCGAACCGCTCCAGCGGGAACTCGTGGGTGATCAGCGGGGCGGGATCGAGCAGCCCGGCCGTGAACGCCCGCACCGCGTAGGACCACGCCGCCGAGGGTGCGCCGAAGACGCTGCGCACGGTGAGCTGGCTCAGCGACAGGTGCACCGGGTCGATGCCCACCGCGCCCGGGGTGAACATCCCGGTCAGCACCACCCGCCCGCCGCGCCGCGCCAGCAGGCACGCGTCGGCAGCGGTGGACGGCGCCCCGGCCGTCTCGACGACCAGGTCGTAACGGCCGCGCACCTCCTCGGCCTCCTTGGGCACCCGGGCCTCGCTCGCCCCGAAGTCCAGGGCCTGCGCGGCCCGCCCCGCCCTCGGGTCGATCACGGTGAGCTCCGCGGGTGAGACCGCGGCCAGCAGCTGCACCGCGAGCAGGCCGAGCGTGCCCGCTCCCAGGACGGCGATGCGCTCACCCGGCTCGGGCGCCCCGGCCCGTACCGCCGCGGCGATCACCGCGGCGGGCTCCAGCAGCGCCGCCGCGCGCAGATCGGCGTCGTCGGCCAGCGGGTGCAGCAGCCGCGCCGGGACCACCAGGTGGTCGGCGAAGGCGCCGGGCCGGGTGAACCCGGTCTCGTCGTACCCCGCCGTGCACAGGGAGGTCTCCCCGTAACGGCACCGCTCGCAGCGACCGCACGCCCGGAAGCCCTCGGCGACCGTGCGCCGTCCGGTCAGCGCGGGGTCGACGCCCTCGCCGACCGCGTCGACCGTCCCCGACCACTCGTGACCCGGCACCACGGGATAGCGCACATAGGCGGGGTCGCGGTGGCCGTCGTACACCTCGCGGTCGCTCATGCAGATCCCGGCCGCGGCGACCCGCACCCTGACCTCGCCGGGGCCCGGCTCCGGGAGCGGCCCCTCGGCCAGCGTGTGGCTGCCGGGCCGCTCGACGGTCAACGACCGCGAGAGAGACGTCACTTGGGCTGCCTCTTCTCCCAGCCGTCCGCCCACAGGTCGAAACGCGCCTGCTGCTGCGGGAACTCGGCCGCCGCGTCCACGTCCAGCTCCACGCCGAGCCCGGGGGCGTCGGAGAGTTCGAAGCAGCCGGTGGCCGGGTCGACCGTCGGGGCGCCCTTGACGACCTTCTTGATGTCGGCGTCCGCGAAGTCGTTGAAGTGTTCGAGGATCTTGAAGTTGGGGGTGCAGCCGGCCACCTGGAGACTCGCCGCGGTCAGCACCGAACCGCCCACGTTGTGCGGGGCGATCAGCGTGTAGTGGGTCTCCGCGGTCGCCGCGAGCTTGCGGGTCTCCAGGATGCCGCCGATGTGGCCGACGTCCGGCTGGATGATGTCGACGGCGCCCGACTCGAAGAGTTCGCGGAACTCGATCCGGTCGTGGATGCGTTCACCGGTCGCGATCGGCATGTCGACCTTCTCCGCGACCTTGCTCAGCGCCTTGAGGTTCTCCGGCGGCACCGGCTCCTCCAGCCAGGCCGGGGTGAACGGCGCCATCTCGCGGGCGATCCGCACCGCCGTCGAGGGGCTGAACCGCCCGTGCATCTCCAGCATCAGCTCGGTGTCGGGCCCGATGGCGTCCCGCACGGCCTCGATGAGGGACACGGCGTAACGCGTCTCCTCCTGGCCGAGCTCGAAGTGCCCCGTGCCGAAGGGGTCGATCTTCAGGGCACGGTAACCGCGCTCGACGACTCCCTGTGCCGCCTTGTGGTACGCCTCCGGGGTGCGCTCGGTGGTGTACCAGCCGTTGGCGTACGCCTTGACCCGGTCGGTGACCTTCCCGCCGAGCAGCTGCCACACGGGGACGCCGAGCGCCTTGCCCTTGATGTCCCAGCAGGCCATCTCGATGACCGCGATGCCGGACATCACGATCTCGCCCGCGCGCCCGTAGTCGCCGTACTTCATCCGGCGGACGAGGTCCTCGATCGCGAACGGGTCGGAGCCGTTGATGTGGTTGGCCGAGGCCTCACGCAGATAGCCGAGCAGTGCGTCGGTGCGGCCCAGCATCCGGGTCTCGCCGACCCCGGTGAGACCCTCGTCGGTGTGGACCTGGACGTAGGTGAGGTTGCGCCACGGCGTGCCGACGACATGCGTACTGATTCCGGTGATGCGCACGAGGGGTGCCTCTCAACGTGTTCGGTATTTCGTCACTCGTTCGAAATGCTGGCGTGACGGTAATGACGGGCCAGGGCACGTGTCAATGGTTTGCACACGTAGGCTGACGCCATGAGTGATCTCGGGGCGGGTTTCGGGTACTTGATCAAGGGCCAGCGCTGGGTCCTCGGACACGGCAGGTGGTTCGGCTTCGGCCTGCTGCCCGCGCTGGTCACTCTCGTCGTCTACGCGGGCGCGCTGGTCGGACTCGGTTACGGCGCCGACGACTTCGTCGGCTGGGCCACCCCGTTCGCCGACGACTGGTCCTCGCCCTGGCTGGGGCTCCTGCGCAACACCCTGACCGTCCTGGTCTTCGTCTTCGGGGCGTTCCTCGCGGTCATCACCTTCACCGCGGTGACCCTGCTGGTCGGCCAGCCGTTCTACGAGTCGCTCTCCGAGGAGGTCGACCGCAGCGAGGGCGGCGAGGTGCCCGCGTCGGGCCTGCCGCTCTGGCGAGAACTGTGGATCTCCGCCCGCGACTCGGTCCGCATCCTGCTGCGCGTCGCGCTCTACGGGGTGCTGCTCTTCGCCCTCGGGTTCATCCCCGTCATCGGGCAGACCGTGATCCCCGCCCTCGGCTTCTGCGTCTCCGGCTACTTCCTGTCCGAGGAGCTCACCGCCGTCGCCCTCCAGCGCCGCGGCATGGTCCTGAAGGACCGGCTCGCGCTGTTGCGGGGCCGCCGCATGTTGGTCCTGGGCTTCGGTGTCCCGCTCGTGCTCGCCTTCCTCGTCCCCTTCGTGGCCGTGCTCCTGATGCCGGGCGCCGTCGCGGGGGCCACGCTGCTGGCCCGCGAGCTCACGGCACCGCCCTCGCCCGTCCCGGAGCCGGCCCCTTCGTCGCCGTACACCCTCCACAAGGACTGAGGAGGCCCCTGGACCGGCCGGTCCAGGGGCCCCGCACCGGTCAGGCGCCGTGGACCTCCAGCGCCGTCCGGACCGCGGACTCCAGGGCGCCCTCGATCCAGGCCGGCTTGATGGACGTGTGACACCCGGCGAAGTGCAGCGGGCCCTCAGGGGTCCGCACGTCCGGGAACAGCTCGGTGTGCTGCCCGGGCAGCAGCACGGACGCCTCGCCGTAGGCGTACGGGTCACGCATCCAGGACTGGGTGCGGCCGACGCCCGTGTAGAAGACCTCGATCCGCTGCCCGTACACGTCCTGGACGCCGCCCAGGGTGTGCGGATAGCGCTCGTCGTCCTCCAGCGAGTCCCACTTCAGGGCGTCGTCGGCCCAGCTGTACGAGGCGAGCAGGACCCCGCCCTCGCTGCCCTCGACCCGGTGCGAGGGCTGGTACATGAACCGGTTGGCGTTGTCGGTCACCGAGCCGCCGCCGATGACGTGGGCCGCCTCGGGCTGGTCGCGTGCGGTGGACCGGCAGGCCGCGTAGTGCACCCGCTGGTTGGGCGGGATGTGACCGCGCGGCACGGAGGGGTGCGCCCCCAGCAGCGAACCGTCGGCCGGAGCCTTCCCCGCCCGGTACTCCTCGTACAGCCCGGGCCGCACCGCTCCCAGCTCGCGCTTCCAGTCCGCCTCGTCGAACTCCCACCAGCGGCGGCTGAATTCGAGCAGCACCTTGGTCGCCGCGTCGTAGTGGACCTCGGTGATCGCACGCCGCTTGCCGTACGAGAGCGCGGGTGTCACCGGGATGTGCCGCAGCCCGGAGAAGGGCACCGTGACGATGGCCTTGTCGCCGGTGAAGGTCTCCCGGACCACGGGGCCGCCCCGCCCCTCGGAGACCGTCTCCACACTCACCCCGTCCTTGCCGTGGGTGATCCGGGTGGCCCGGCGGTCCAGGTGCACCAGCTTCTTCACCTGCGCGTACATCGCGTCGGCCAGGGTCGCGGTGCCGTCGGGCAGCTCGAAGAAGGAGGTGGCGGGGCTGATCAGCGAAGCCCCGATGAAGCTGTGCAGGAAGGCGAGATGGAGCCGTGAGGTCATGTTCTCGACGGTGCCGATGAGGTCGATCGTGCGCTCGTCGAGCTTGGCCACCTCGGTCATGTACCGGTACATCGACCAGTGTCCGTACCGCTGGAGCACGGTCGCCCAGCCCTCGACCAGGGCGCTGCCCTCCTTGCCCTCGATCTCCGCGCGCACGGGGGCGAAGGCGTCCCGCACGATCTTCGAGGCGGGGGTGTCCTCGTAGGCCGCGGGGACCCCGAAGGAGCGGTTGACCGCCTGCGGCTTCGCCGCGTAGTCGGCGCGCCGGACGCGGACGCCGTTGACATGGATCCAGGTGCGGTTGGCGGGGCGCCCTTCGGTGTCCACGTCGACCAGGTGGAAGCGCCGGGTCTTCAGGCCGAGATGGGCCATCAGCCCGGTGACCAGCGGGTGGCTGTCCGGGATGCGCATGGCGCCGGCCTCGGCGTACTGCTTCGGATCGGCGAAGGGCGGCTTCGACTGCTCGTGGCCGCCGGCCCGGAAGGTCTTGATACGGCCGCCGACACGGTTGCCGTTGGCCTCGATCACGGTGACGTCGTGACCGGCGTCGTGCAGCAGCCGCGCGGCCGTGAGCCCGGCCGGCCCGGCGCCGACGACCAGCACCTTCTTACGGGCGGCACGGGTGCGGGGCAGACCCTTGCCCAGCAGGACCTCACGGTATCCGGGGATCAGGTCCTTGTCGTTCTCGTCGCGGACGAGGATGGCGCGGGCGACGGTGAGAGCGGCGTCCCGGGCGGAGCCGGGCGCCGCTCCCGGCGCGGCGGCCGTGGTCCCGGGCGCCGCGGCGGACGCGGCGGAGCCGGTCATGGCGAGGGCCGCGGCACCGGCCGTGGCGCCCGCGATCACGGCACGGCGGGACGGCAGGGAGGATGACGATTCATCAACGGGTGAGGTCATGTCGATCACCCTGCTGTGCCGGACCCGCCAGGACCCTCGTGGACGCGCGCCCTCCGCGCTGATTCACCCGGTGGTGATCTTGGTCGACCGGTGTTGACCCGGTGGCATGGCAGGGGGAGTTGGGGATCAGCGCACGGAGAATCCGTACACCGTCGTGGAGGCGAACTCCTCGCCCGGCCGCAGGGTCGTGCTCGGGAAGTCCGGGCGGTTCGGCGAGTCGGGGAAGTGCTGCGTCTCCAGCGCGATCCCCGCGCACGCCCCGAACGGGCCGTCGTCGATGTGGTCGCCGGTGTACAGCTGGAGCCCCGGCTCCGTCGTACGCACCGTCAGCAGGCGTCCGGACGCGGGGTCGTGCAGCTCGGCGACCGGTTTGCCGCCGGTCTCGTCAAGCACGTAGTTGGTGTCGTAGCCGGGACCCACCGGCTTCGGCTCCCGGAAGTCGAACCTGGTCCCCTCCACCGGCACGAGCTCACCCGTGGGGATCGACTCCTCGTCCCCCGGGGTGATCCGCCCGGCCGCGAGCCGCAGTTCGTGCCCGAGCGCGCTCCCGCTGTCCGCCCCGGCCAGGTTCCAGTACGTGTGGTTCGTCAGGTTCACCACGGTCGGCGCGTCCGTCGTCGCCCGGTAGGCGATCCGCAGCGCGCCGTCCTCGCCCAGGGTGTACGTCACCGAGACCGCCAGCCGCCCCGGGAAGCCCTCCTCGCCGTCCCCGGAGACCAGGGAGAGCCGCACACCGTCCGCCACCTCCTCGGCGTCCCACACCCGCTTGTCGAAGCCGCGCGCGCCGCCGTGCAGGGTGTTGCGGCCCTCGTTCTGTGTCACCCGGTGCGTGCGCCCGTCGAGGACGAAGGAGCCGCCCGCGATCCGGTTCGCGTACCGCCCGACGGTGGCGCCGAAGTAGGGGCCCGTGTGCGTCTCGTACGCCTTGAGATCCGGCAGACCCAGGGCCACCTCGGCCCGGGTGCCGTCCCGCCCGGGCACCACGACGGACTGCACCACGGCGCCGTACGTCAGCACGCGCACCCGCGTGCCCCCGCGTTCCAGGGTCCAGCGCCGGACGGGCGTGCCGTCGCCGAGCCTGGAGAAGTCTTCGCTGTGTACCGCCGCACCCGTAGTCATGATCAACAAGCTTAAGGCCGACTGGCCGCCGTGACCTCGCGGTAAGCGATTTCCGCCAGTCTGGCCTGGCCGTCACGGCCCGGGTGGAACCAGTCCCACTCGCTGAGCTGCGCACCGGTGAACCGGTAGTCGAAGACCGCCCCGCCGTCGTAGCGGCAGAGCTCGTCCCGCGCGCAGACGTCCCGCAGCGCGTCGTTGTACGCGACGACCCGCTCCAGCACCGCGTCGCGCCGCGCGACGGCCGCCGCCCCCATGTCGTCGGCGTCGCCCAGCATCGACCGGCAGATGCCCAGCTTCCAGATCTGCTTGCCCAGCGGGTTCTCCCGCCCGGTGGACCAGAGCCGCTTGAGATCCGGCACGCTCGACACGTACACCTGCGACTTCGGGGCCGAGGCCCGCAACTGCCGCATCGACGCCTCGAAGGAGGCCCGGAATTCGGCCACCGGGGTCATCAGCCGCACCGAGTCCCGGCAGGCGTCGTTCGCGCCGATCATCACCGTGACCAGCCCCGGCTTCTCCTTCGCCGCCATGGCCATCTGCTCCGGCAGCTGCGCGATCCTGGCACCCGACACGGCGTGGTTCCAGCTGTGTGAGGCCGCCTTCGAGGCCCCGAGGAGGCGTACGGCGAGGCTGCGCACCCCGCCGTCGGTCCCGGTCGCCCAGGACACCTCGGGACAGTCGGCCAGCACCGAGCAGGCGTCGAAGCCCCGGGTGATGGAATCCCCGACGGCCGCGATGGAGGCGGGGCTCGCGTCCCACGCCGGCGTCGGAGAAGGGCTCCGCGCGCCCGGTGGCTCCGTGCCCCCGTCGGAGGAGCAGCCCGTGAGCGCGGCCGCACCGGCGAGCGCGACCGCCGCCAGAGTGGCCGCGGCGCCGCGGGCGCGGCGGCGTGGCGAACGCTCAGGCATCCCTGCTGTCCCTTCGGTCACACGGGTGATTGTGCCCCTGGCACACCCGGGCAGCCCCAGGTGGGGGGCCCTCACGCCCTCGCGGGTGAATGCGGAGCGAATCATGGGCCCGGGACCGACGGTACGTCACACACCCGACCCCGGCGCACGGTAGCTTTTCCCCGTCGAACCAGTGGCGCCCGACCGGCCCGCGGACTGATCAGCGGGTCCGGTAAGTTATCTCACGTCACATACTGTCCCTTTTCTGGAGATTCACTCCCGATGCTGTTTACTGATGACAACCTCGGGGACCGGCCGGGAAGAGACGGTACGGGCGCGAGGCCGCTGGTGAAGGCGAACCTCGTCCCACACTGGAGGTCCCGGTGACGACACGTGGAGTCCTTTACGTTCACTCCGCACCGCGCGCGCTGTGCCCGCATGTCGAATGGGCGGTGGCGGGCGTACTCGGTGTGAGGGTCCAGCTGGACTGGACCAGACAGCCGGCCGCGCCCAACACCTGGCGGTCCGAATTCTCCTGGAAGGGCCGGGCGGGCACGGCGTCGGAGCTGGCCTCGGCCCTCCGCGGCTGGGACCTGCTGCGCTTCGAGGTGACGGCGGAGCCCTGCCCCACGGCGGAGGGCGAGCGCTACAGCTCCACGCCGGGTCTCGGCATCTTCCACGCCGTGACCGGCATGCACGGAGACATCCTGGTCCCGGAGGACCGGCTGCGGGCGGCCCTGGCACGCTCGATGAACGGCGAGACGGACCTGGAGGCCGAGGTCGCCAAGCTCCTCGGCAAGCCGTGGGACGACGAGCTGGAGTCCTTCCGCCACGCCGGCGAGGGCGCGCCGGTGCGGTGGCTGCACCAGGTGGTCTAGCAGGGGCCTGTTCCGGCTCCGAGTCCCGGCCGGGGACTGCGCAGAAACGTTTGGTCCCGACTGCCCGGACCCCTTCGGACGGGGCCCGGGGACGGGCCACCGGGCCGGTGCTCAGGCATGGGACTCGGCCCAGAAGCCGAAAAGCCTGGAGAGGCCCGCCCGGACCGCCCCACGCCGGGTCAGCACGGACCGGTCGACCCCCGTGAAGAGGACGGCGAGGGCGATGTCGGCGGGCAGGACACGGCCTGCCGCCCGCACGGTCATCCGCCTGCCGCTCCCGAGGCCCGACTGCCGGACCGTGACGACGGAGCCGGGGTCCTCGGAGTCCGGCCGACGGGACAGCTCGTACGCCCGGCGGTTGACCGCCCTGAGCACGTACACATCACCCAGGTACGTCATCCGCAGGGCACGCCCCCGGTGCGTCGGCGCCCAGCGGTTCCGGCTCATCCGCACGAGCCCGTCGCCGACCCGGAGCGTCGAGCGGTTGAGGGTCGGCATCGACACGACCTCCGCGTGCGGGCCCCGCGTCTCGAACACGGCAGTGGGGATCAGCCCGCCGCGCGCCTCGGCGACGATCGCGTCCGGAGTGTCCCGGCCCGCCGGGTACACCACCCGGATGTCACCGAACTCCGCGGACGTGCCCTGCCAGCCGGACTTCGTGAGTCCGACCGGCTGCCTCTCCTTCAGGTACGCGAGCGTGAACGAACTGATCGTCGTGTGCATGTCTGTCCCTCTCCGGTCGGACGTGTCGGTGCGCGGACTCATGCGTGAGGCCCGCCTCCCCGTGGGGAAGCGGGCCTCACGGCAGGAACAGCCGGTCAGACCGAGCGGAACGCCAGCACCACGTTGTGGCCGCCGAAGCCGAACGAGTTGTTGATCGCGGCGATCGACCCCTCCGGCAGCGCGCGCGGCTCTCCGCGTACGACGTCCGCGTCGACCGCCTCGTCGAGGTCGTCGACGTTGATCGTGGGCGGCGCCATCCGGTTGTGCAGCGCCAGGACCGTCGCCACGGTCTCGATACCGCCCGCGCCACCCAGCAGGTGGCCCGTCATGGACTTCGTGGCGGAGATCGCGACATGGTCCAGGTCGTCGCCCAGCACCGCACGCAGCGCCTTGATCTCCGCGACGTCACCCTGCGGCGTGGACGTGGCGTGCGCGTTGAGGTGGACGACCTCCGACGGCTTGAGGTCCGTGGAGTCCAGCAGGTTCTGCATCGCGGCGGCGATCCCGCGCCCGGTGGGCTCGGGCTGCGCGATGTGGTGGGCGTCCGCGGACAGACCCTGGCCGAGCACCTCGCAGTAGACCTTGGCGCCACGCGCGGCGGCATGCTCCGCGGACTCCAGGATCACGACGCCGGCGCCCTCGCCGAGGACGAAGCCGTCACGCCCCGTGTCGTACGGACGCGAGGCCTTCTCGGGCTCGTCGTTGCTCTTGGACATCGCCATCATGTTGGCGAACGCCGCGATCGGCAGCGGGTGGATGGCCGCCTCGGTGCCACCGGCGACGACCACATCGGCACGGCCGGTACGGATCATCTCGACGGCGTACCCGATGGCCTCGGCGCCCGACGCGCAGGCGGAGACCGGGGTGTGGACACCCGCCTGGGCGTTGACCTCCAGGCCGACGTTGGCGGCCGGGCCGTTGGGCATGAGCATGGGAACGGTGTGCGGGGAGACGCGGCGTACGCCCTTCTCCTTCAGCACGTCGTACTGGTCGAGCAGGGTGATCACGCCGCCGATACCGGAGGCGATGACCGAACCCAGACGCTCGGGCTGGATCTTCTCGTCCTCACCGGCCTTGCCGGTGAAGCCGGCGTCCGCCCACGCCTCGCGGGCGGCGATCAGCGCGAACTGTGCCGAGCGGTCCAGCTTGCGGGCGAGCGGTCGGGGCAGTACCTCGCCGGGATCGACGGCCGCGAGGGCGGCGATCCGGACGGGCAGTTCGGCGAAACGTTCGCCCTCGAGAGGCTTGACGCCGGAACGGCCGGCCATCAGACCTTCCCAGGTCGATGCGGAGTCGCCACCCAGCGGAGTGGTTGCGCCGATACCGGTGACGACCACGGTGCGATTGGTCGGGCTCACTGGAAAATCTTCTCCACGTGTAGAGGGTCGTGAATCAGCGGCGCCACCGCCGGGTGGCGACACACGGGACGGGCTGGGATCAGCCCTGGTGCTTCAGGATGTACTCGGCGGCGTCGCCGACCGTCTTGAGGTTCTTGACGTCCTCGTCGGGGATCTTGACGTCGAAGCGCTCTTCGGCGGCGACGACGACCTCGACCATGGACAGCGAGTCGACGTCCAGGTCGTCGGTGAAGGACTTGTCCAGCTGGACGTCCTCGACCGGGATACCGGCGATCTCGTTGACGATCTCGGCGAGACCGGTGACGATCTCTTCCTTGGTGGCGGCCATGTTGGCGCTCCTTCGATATGTTTCTGCAGGGTTCGGGCGTGCGGACCGAAAGGTCCGGTGTGCCTAGGGGAGGGTAACGACCGTCGCGGCGTAGACGAGACCCGCCCCGAAGCCGATGATGAGCGCCGTGTCGCCGCTCTTGGCCTGACCGGTCGCCAGGAGCCGCTCCATCGCGAGCGGAATCGAGGCGGCCGACGTGTTGCCGGTGGTTTCCACGTCACGGGCGACCGTGACGTGCTCCGGCAGCTTGAGCGTCTTCACCATCGAGTCGATGATCCGCATGTTTGCCTGGTGCGGAATGAAGACATCCAGGTCCTCCGGGGAGATCCCGGCCGCTTCCAGCGCCTGCTGGGCGACCTTCGCCATCTCGAAAACGGCCCAGCGGAAGACCGCCTGGCCCTCCTGCGTGATGGCCGGGAACTTGACCTCGCCCCGCTCGTTGAGGGGCAGGTTCGAGACGTCGCCGATGTGGAAGTCGTTCCACGCCACCGTCTGCTTGATCGTCTCGGACTTGTCGCCCTCGGAACCCCAGACCGTGGGGCCGATGGCCGGCTCCTGGGCCGGGCCGACCACGACCGCGCCCGCGCCGTCACCGAACAGGAAGGCCGTCGCGCGGTCCTCCAGGTCCGTGAGGTCGCTGAGCCGCTCGACGCCGATGACGAGTACGTACTCCGCCGAGCCCTCGACGATCATGCCCTTGGCGAGCGTGAGGCCGTAGCCGAAGCCCGCGCAGCCGGCCGAGATGTCGAAGGCGGCGGGCTTGCCCGCGCCGATCCTGTGCGCGATGTCGGTCGCCACGGCGGGGGTCTGCTTGAAGTGCGAGACGGTGGAGACGATGACTCCGCCGATCTGCCCGGGATCGATACCGGCGTCCGCGATCGCCTTGCCGGAGGCCTCCACGGACATCATCGACACGGTCTCCTCGTCGGAGGCCCAGTGGCGGGTGGCGATACCGGAGCGGGAGCGGATCCACTCGTCGGACGAGTCGATCGTCTCGAGGATCACCTCGTTGGGCACGACACGCGTCGGACGGTAGCCGCCCACACCCATGATCCGTGCGTACGGGGCGCCCTTGCTGGGCTTGATCTTCGACATGCTCTCGGGCTCCTTAGGCGCCTGCGTGCTCGGAGATGAGCGCGCGGGCCGCGTCGAGGTCGTCGGGGGTCTTGAGCGCGAGGGTCCGCACACCGGGCAGCGCGCGCTTGGCGAGCCCGACCAGGGTCCCGCCGGGCGCCGCCTCGATGAGGGCGGTGACACCGAGCTCGGCGAAGGTCTCCATGCACAGGTCCCAGCGGACCGGGTTGGCGACCTGGCCGACGAGCCGCGAGATGACCTCGTCGCCGGCGGCGACCGTCTTCCCGTCGGCGTTCGACACGTACGTGATCTTCGGGTCGGTGACCGTGAGGGCGGTGGCGGCCTCACGCAGCTTCTCCACGGCCGGAGCCATGTGGTGCGTGTGGAACGCGCCGGCGACCTTGAGCGGCACCACACGGCGTACGCCCTCGGGCTTGTCCTCGGCCAGCGCGGCGATCTGAGCCGCGGTGCCGGCGGCGACGATCTGCCCGCCGCCGTTGACGTTGGCCGGAGTGAGCCCCAGCTTCTCCAGGTGGGGGACCGTGACGTCCGGGTCCCCGCCGAGGAGTGCGGCCATGCCGGTCTCGGTCACCGCGGCGGCCTCGGCCATGCCGAGACCCCGGGTGCGTACGAAACGGAGCGCCGCCTCGTCGTCGATGACACCGGCCAGCGCGGCGGCGGTGATCTCACCGACGCTGTGTCCGGCGACGACGCCGGGGGAGGCGTCCAGGGCGGCCGCGGAGAGCAGACCCGCGGCGACCAGCAGCGGCTGGGCCACCGCCGTGTCGCGGATCTCGTCCGCGTCGGCCTTCGTGCCGTAGTGGGCAAGGTCGAGCCCGATGGCGTCGGACCATCCCGCGATGCGGTCGGCGGCACCGGGGAGGTCGAGCCAGGGAGTCAGGAAGCCGGGCGTCTGAGCGCCTTGGCCGGGAGCGACGAGTACGAGCACCCTCACACTCTCTCTTGTGGACGGCCCCGGAGGCCCGTGGGGACAGGGACGAAGAACCGTCAGGGGAATTGTTGAAGTTCGACAAAAGTCTAGGACTGGGTGTCCCCGGCGGCCAAGCGCCCCAGGATGAGGGCGATCCGCAGCGTGAACGCGGAACGGACGTCGGAGGGCGACCAGCCGGTGACGTCGGTCACACGTCGCAGCCGGTAGCGCACGGTATTGGGGTGCACGAACAGCATCCGTGCCGCGCCCTCCAGACTGCTCGCCTGCTCCAGATACACACTCAGCGTCTCCAGAAGTGCCGAACCCGCTTCTTCGAGCGGTCTGTAGATCTCCTCCACCAGTTGATCGCGCGCGGCAGGGTCTCCCGCCATCGCACGCTCAGGAAGGAGATCGTCCGACAGGACGGGCCTCGGAGCGTCCTGCCACGCCGAGCAGGCTTTGAGACCGGCGGCCGCGGCCTGCGCGGACCGGGTGGCCGCGAGGAGGTCGGGGACCACGGGGCCGGCGACGACGGGACCGGCCGCATACGGCCCGATCAGCGACTTCGCGACGTTCAGCGGGTTGTCGCTGCCCCCGGCGATCACCACCAGACGGTGTCCGAGAACCCCGGTCAGGACCTGGAGCTTCGCGTGCCTGGCCGCCCGCCGGATCGCCTCCACGGTGAGCTCGCTGTCGCCCTCGGGGGCGGTGCCGAGGACGACACACACATGCTCGGGGGAGTTCCAGCCGAGGGCGGCGGCCCGGGACACGGCGCCCTCGTCCGCCTCGCCGGACAGCACCGCGTTCACCACGAGCGACTCCAGGCGGGCGTCCCACGCGCCGCGGGCCTCGGCGGCCTGCGCGTAGACCTGCGCGGTCGCGAAGGCGATCTCGCGCGCGTAGACGAGGAGCGCCTCGCGCAGCACCGACTCGTCGCCGGGCGCCGCGACCTCCTCGATCGCGGTCTCCATGACCTCGATCGTCGTACGCACCATCTCCACGGTCTGCCGCAGGGTGATCGCCCGCGTCAGCTCGCGCGGAGCCGTGCCGAACACATCGGTGGAGATGGCCTGCGGCGTCTCCGGATGCCGGAACCACTCGGTGAACGCGGCGATACCGGCCTGGGCGACCAGGCCGATCCAGGACCGGTTCTCCGGTGGCATCGCCCGGTACCACGGCAGCGTCTCGTCCATGCGGGCGATGGCGTTCGCGGCCAGCCGGCCGGAGGACTGCTCCAGGCGTTTCAGGGTCGCGGCGTGGAGATGGGGGTCATGCGAGGCGGGCTGCTCAGGATCGGGTCGGGGCACGCACACAAGACTGCCTTATCGGGACAGGTGCCCGGAGGGGCGGGGCGGAAGACCGGCCGACGGGGCTACCTTGGTGGCGTGATGTACGTACGCCGCTCCGCGGACCGGTTCCGCGGCGGAGACCCGGCCACAGGCGACTCCGCGGGCATCGAGACGCTGCACGCCTTCTCCTTCGGGCGGTTCTACGACCCGGACAACCTGCGCTTCGGGCCGGTCCTGGCCTGCAACGAGGAGCGTCTCGCCCCGGGCGCCGGCTTCGACGAGCATCCGCACAGCCACACCGAGATCGTCACCTGGGTGGTGGAGGGCGAGCTCACCCACCGCGACTCGGCCTCGCACGCCACCGTCGTACGGCCCGGGGACGTCCAGCACCTCAGCTCGGCCGCCGGGGTGCGGCATGTCGAACGCAACGACGGGGAACACCCGCTGACGTTCATCCAGATGTGGCTGGCCCCTCTGCGGGCCGGCGGGGAGCCCTCGTACACGCATGTCGCCGGGATCGCCGACTCCACCCCCTACGCCCTCCCCGAGGCGGGTGCGATGCTCCATGTGCGCCGGCAGTCGGAGGGCGAGCGGACCGCCGTCCCCGACGCGGCGGGCGTCTACGTCCACGTCGTACGGGGCCGTGTGCTCCTCGCGGGCGAGGAGCTCGGGCCGGGCGACTCGGCCCGGATCACCGGGCCCCGGGGGCTGGAGCTGGAGGCGCTGGAACCCGCCGAGGCGCTGCTCTGGGAGCTCGCCGAGGTGTGAGGTCACGGCCGCGCCAGCAGCCCCAGCTCCAGTGCCTTGACCACCGCGTGCGTACGGTCGCCGACGTCGAGCTTGGCGAAGACCCGCAGCAGGTGCGTCTTCACCGTGGCCTCCGTGATGACCAGCCGGCGGCCGATCTCCACGTTGGAGAGCCCGTCCGCCACGGCTCCCAGCACGTCGACCTCCCGTCTCGTCAGCGCCACCGGGGCCGGCATCCGCATCCGGGCCACCAGCCGCGCCGCGACACGCGGAGCCAGCACCGTCTCGCCCCGGGACGCGGAGTGGACCGCGTCCACCAGCTGCTCGCGGGTGGCGTCCTTCAACAGGTAGCCGACGGCACCGGCCTCGACGGCGCGCTCGATCTCCGCGTCGGTGTCGTATGTGGTCAGGATCAGCACCCGGGTCCGGGCGGGCCCGGCGACGATCTCCTCGGTGGCGCTCGTCCCGTCGAGGACGGGCATCCGCAGGTCCATCAGCGCCACGTCGGGCTCCAGCCGTTCGACGAGCCCGACGGCCGCCCGGCCGTCCTCGGCCTCGCCGACGATCTCGATGGTGGGCTCGTCGGCCAGCAGGGCCACGACCCCGGCGCGCATCACCGTGTGGTCGTCCGCCACGATGATGCGGACCCTCTTCCCCGCCGCCCCATGTGTCATCTCAGTCCTGTCCGTCGGTGGGAATCATGGCCAGGACGCGCGTGCCGTCGCCGACCGAGCTGGTGACGGTGAGCTCACCGCCGAGCTCGGCCAGCCGCTTGCGCATGCCGTGCAGCCCGAAACCGTGGGAGTCCTCGGCCACGAAGCCGCGGCCGTCGTCGGTGATCTCCAGCTCCACCCCGTACGGCTGCGCGGTGAGGACCACCTCCACGGCGGAGGCCGCCGCGTGCTTGCGGATGTTGGCGAGGGACTCCTGGGTGCAGCGCAGGAGGGCGATCCGGGTCTGCTGGTCGCAGTCGACGTCCGGCAGTTCGGAGGCGACGCCGATCCCGGTGTCCTCGGTGAAGCGGTCCAGGGTCCGTCGCAGGGTGGCCGCCACCGTGCCGGCGGCGACACCGCCGTGCGGGGCGGAACCGACGAGGACACGCGCCTCGGCGAGGTTCTCACGGGCGGTGTTCTCGATCGCGAGCAGCTGCTTCCCGCTCCGGCCCGGGTCGGTCTCCAGGCCGGATCTGGCGGCCTCCGCGAGCACGATGATGGACGCGAAGCCCTGGGCGAGCGTGTCGTGGATCTCCCGCGCGAGACGTTCCCGCTCGTCCGCCGCCCCCTGGCGCCGGTGCGCCTCGACCAGCCGGAGCCGGGCGTCCTCCAGTTCGGCGCTCAGCCGGGCGGCCCGCGCGTCGGCGTCCTCGGTGAGGCGGCGTACGCCCAGCCCGATCAGCACGCCGGCCGCGTAACCGATGACCGTGAAGATCACGTTGCCGGTGAAGAACTCCCCGTCCCAGCCCTGGCGTACGACGTTGCCGGCCACCACCCCCGCCGCGGCGGCCCCGCTGAGGGCGATCGCGGCCAGCGCGCTCGTGGTGTAGATCCAGAAGTGCGGCAGCGTCACCACGAAGAGCGCCGCGCTGCCGTCCAGGAGGTACGACATAGCGCCCAGGCCCACGACGAGCACGTACAGGTAGGGGCGGGGGCGCAGGACGGGGCTGCCGGGGAACAGCCCCACCGCGCCGTACGACAGGGCGAGCACGGCCAGCAGCGCCAGCACCGGATACCTCGTCGTGCCGGGGGCGTCGGCGACCGCCGGGGCCGGAGGGACCACGCCCAGCAGCACCCAGAACACGGCGTTCCACCGGTGCAGCGACGGTACGGTCAACTCGGTTTCGGGCTGCGGCCGTTGCTTCACCGCGTCAGCCTACTTCCGCCGGCAGCCCGGGGGCAGGGACCTCGGCCCGCTCGTCCCGCCGCCCGGAGCGGGACGGCCACCAGGCGCGTTCACCGAGGAGCAGCAGCACCGACGGCAGGACCATGAGCCGGATGACCACGGCGTCCAGCAGCACGGCCACGGCCAGGCAGAAGCCCATCTGCTTCATCTCGGTGAGGTGCAGGGCCACGAACGCGCCGAACACGGTCACCATCACGATCGCCGCGCTGGTCACCACCTTGGCCGACCGGTTGATGCCCTCCAGCACCGCTTCCCGGGCGGACGTGCCGTTCTGCCTGGCCTCCTGGATCCGGCTGACCACGAACACCTGGTAGTCCATCGACAGGCCGAAGAGGATCACCACGAGGAACAGCGGCACCCTGGACGCGATCGCCCCGAGGGAGTCGAAGGCCAGCAGGCCCTCCGCCCACGTCCCCTGGAAGACCAGGACGAGCACGCCGAGTGAGGCGCCGGCGGACAGCAGGTTGAGCACGACGCCGATGACGCCGATCACCACCGAGCGGAACGCCCACACGGTCATCAGGAAGGTCATCAGCAGCAGGAACCCGAGGACCAGCGGCAGCTTGTCGCTCTCGTGCGCCACGTAGTCCTGGCCCCGCGCCACATCGCCGCTGACCCCCGTCTCCACGCCGGACAGCCGGCCGACGGTCGCGGGGATGTGGTCCTGACGAAGGTGTCCGAGCGACTCGATCGCCTCGGCGGAGGGCGCGGGGTGGGGGACGGCGAGTTCCAGCACACTGATCCGGCCGTCGGCGGACGTACGCACCGTCGGTTCGGTCTTCCTGGCGAACAGCGGATCGGCCTGGGCACGCCGGCCGAGGTCCACCAGCGCCCGCTTCACCTCCGTGGCCCGCTCCGGGGTGGAGCGGGTGACGACCTCGTGCGTGACGAGGAGCTCGGGGAAGCTCCCGGTCAGCCGGTCGTAGACCTGCATGGCCGGGATGTCGCGGGAGAAGGTGTCCTTGCCCGGATCGACGAGCTTCAGGCCGAGCGCGGGAGCCGCCAGGCCGAGCATGACGAGGACCGACAGGCACAGGGTGAGGGCGGGCCGGGTCCGGGCGGGGCGCAGAAGGGCGCCGAACACCCGGCCGGTCTCCGGCTTCCCGGCCCGGTCCGGTGTGCCGCGCTTCGCCCGGCGGGCGGCTCTCCGGGGTGCGAGACGTTCCGTACGGCGGCCGATCGTGACCAGCAGCGCGGGGAGCACGGTGAGCGAGCTGGCCACGGCGACGGCCACGACGAGGATGGTCCCGGTCGCCAGTGAGGAGAAGATGACGTCCGTGGCCAGATACAGCGTGGCCGTGGAGACGATCACGGCGAGGCCCGAGATCACGATGGCCCGGCCCGCAGTCGCCGCCGCCAGCTCCACCAGCGCCTCGGAGCTCAGCAGCCCGCCCGCACGGGCCCGTTCCTCACGCTCACGCTTCAGATAGAAGAGCGTGTAGTCGACGCCCACCGCCAGGCCGATGAGCAGGATGAGGTTCATCCCGACCCCGGAGTCGGGCATGACGTGCGACGCGACCATGGACAGCCCGATCGCCGCGGCGATCGAGGAGAGCGCCAGCAGCAACGGCACACCCGCCATGATCACCGAGCCGAACACGAGCAGCAGGGTGAGGACGGTGACGGGCAGGCTGATGCGCTCGGAGAGCGCGAGGTCCTCACCGCGCTGGTCGTTGACGCCCTTGCTGATGGCCGGGGACCCGGTCTCCTCCACCACCAGGTCCGGGTGGTCCGCGCCCACCGCCGCCGTCTGCTCCAGGAGCGGCACGACGTTCTTCTTCCCCTCCAGCTCGGGGCCGTTCAGGACCACCGAGACCAGCAGGACGTCGCCGTCCTCGGAGCGGACGGGAGCGGCCACGCTCTCCACCTCGGGCAGGTCCCGCATCCGCGCGGTCACGTCCTGGGCCGCCGCACCGGCGGCCGCCATGTCCAGCTGCCCCGACCTGGCCCGGATCATGATCCGCTCGGTGGGGGAGCGCTCCAGGCCGCCCTCGGTGGCCATCGCCTCGGCGCGTCCCGCCTCACCGACCCAGAAGTCCTCGGTGGTCGCCTCGTTGGTGCCCACCGCCAAGCCGGCCACGAGGCACAGGACGACGAACGCGAACCAGCCGGCGATCGCCCGCCCGGCGTGCCGGGCGCTCCATCGGGCCATGCGTACAGGTAGTTGTCTCATGCCGGAAAGCCTGGCCGGAGGGGGCCTGCCCCCGACACGACCTCCCGGCTGAACCTCGTGTCCACCACCCGGTGGACAAGGGCGGGGCGTCACTGGGAACTTACGGACCGGAATCGGGCTGATAAAGGGGGCTGGACCGTCCGTAACTTCCCAAACTTCCCAACGACCGACCGGGCAGGATGGAGGACCACGTACGTCGAAGGAGTTCGCATGGCCGTTATCCACGCCACCACCATGACGCCCACCAAGCTGGAGCTGCTCACCGACTGGCTGCCCAGGCAGGACTGGTACGTGGGCGGCACCGGGACGCCGGAGCTGACACGGGCCGGTGGTTTCCGGCTGGACGACCCGGAGGGCGCGGTCGGGATCGAGTTCATGGTCGTGGTGGACACCGCCGGCCCGGAGCCCGTGGCCTACGCGGTCCCGCTGAGCTACCGGGGCGAGCCGCTGGAGGACGCCTCCGGCGAGGCGCTGCTCGGCACCTCCGAGCACGGGGTTCTCGGCACCCGATGGATCTACGACGGTGTCCACGACCCGGTCGTGACGGCGCAACTGCGCGCGTTCCTGCGCGGTGACGCGGCGCCGCAGCACCTGACCCGGAGCGACACCCCCGACCCGACCGTCACCGCGCACGGGGCCGGCCCCGACGACGGGCAGGACGTACGGGTCAACCGCGTCCTGCGGCCGGCGGACGCCGCGCAGGCGCCGGCCGAAGGCCTCGTCGCCGGATGGACCTGGCCGGACGGCACGGCCGCACGGGGGGCGCTCGTGGTCGTCGCGTAGTCGTGGGAGGCGGCGCCGGCCCCGGACGTCAACGCCGGGCCAGCGCCAGCACGCTCAGCCCGAACATCATTACGCCCAGCGGGAGATGGACCGACGGTATGTGTGCGATGCCGAGCACGACCTGGACCGAGGCGAGGATCAGGAAGCCGGACGCGTGCCAGATGGGGCGGGCCGAGCCGCCGCCCGGCTTCCACGCGAGCACCGCCGCGATCACGTACAGCATCGACGCCCCGTACATCACGCGGGCTCCGACGCTGTGCAAGGTCTCTCCGTAGGACACGGTGAGCAGCAGTCCGGCGGAGACCGCCTGGAGGAAGATGGTCAGGGTCTGCAAGGTGATCGCGATCCTCAGAAACGAGAAGCGGTGCTGTGCCGTCGCCTGGGTCGTCATGGATCCGGTCCCCTTTTCCCGCCCCGAGGGCAGTAGATCGATAAGGTCTCACCAGCCCGACGACGCGGGCCCGCGAAAGGTAAGGCGAGGGGGCGACCGGGACCATGGGGACGGCGGGGGCGAGCGCCGACGAGGTGGCCGGCGAACGGCGCCAACTGATCAACGTCGCCTACCGGTTGCTCGGCTCGCTGGCCGAGTCCGAGGACGCCGTACAGGAGGCCTACGCACGCTGGTACGCGCTGCCGCGAAGCCGGCGGGAAGAGATCGCGTCACCCGGGGCCTGGCTGACGACGGTGACCGGCCGCGTCTGCCTGGACGTGCTCGGCTCGGCACGCGCCCGGCGTGAGCGCTACGTCGGGGCGTGGCTGCCCGACCCGCTGCCCACCCGCGCCGAATGGGACAGCGGTCCCGGCACCGACCCCGCCGACCAGCTGGTCCTGGACGAATCGGTGACGATGGCCTTCCTCGTCGTCCTGGAGTCGATGACCCCGGCCGAGCGGGTGGCGTTCGTCCTGCACGACGTCTTCAGATATCCCTTCGCCGAGATCGGCGGCATCCTCGACCGGACCCCCGCGGCCTGCAAACAGCTCGCGGCCTCCGCCCGGCGCCGGGTGCGCGGCGTGAGGGCACCCGTGACGGGGGAGGGGCAGGCCGACGCGGTGCGGCAGGTGAAGGAGGCGTGGGAGACCAAGGACATCGCGGCCCTCGTCGACCTCCTCGACCCGGCCGCCGTGATGACGGCCGACGGCGGGGGCATGGTGGGTACGGTCCTGCGCCCGGTCGAAGGCGGGGCGCGCATCGCTCAGTACATGGTCGCCATCGCCGACAAGGCGCCGGGTCTCGAACTCGTCGAGCGGTCGGTCAACGGGGTACCGGGCCTGGTGGCCCGGCGCGGCGGCGCGGTCATGACCGTGGCCTCGTTCGAAGTCGCCGACGGCCGCGTCACCCGGATCTGGGTGGTCCGCAACCCGGAGAAGCTGCGGGCGTGGGGGCGTTGAGGTCCAGTTCGGTCGATCCCGGGGTGTGCGAGGATGCTGCTCATGACTGATGTCCGAAGGGGCCGTGCCGCGTAGAACACCAGCTTCACTTCGGCCGCGTCAACGCGGCTGGGGACGACCGTGGGTGCGTTATCGCGATGTCCCGAGCCTGTCCGGAGCCGCGAATGCGGCCGTCCGCGTCCTCGAACGGGAACGTTTGACCCCTGGCATCGTGTCGGTGGCGCTGAGCGTCTGGTCTGTCCACGTCCACGGCAGCAAGCGCCGTTGGAGGCGCGAAGAGGCTGAGTACACCTGTCCGTGCTGCGGCGAAGGCTGGGCCCGGGACAAGCTGCAGGAAGCTCTGCTCATGCTGCCGGCGAGCGCCGCTGCCGAGCTCCGGGTACACGTCGAGAGGCTGGATGAGGTACTGCTCAGGCGAACGCTTCACGAGCCCACGGCAGACCCGGAGTTGCCGTGGTGGCACCGCAGATGCTGACCATGCCCAGGCCGTCCACACGTTCGCCGGCTTCTCGCGTGACCGGGCCGGACGGAACCTAGCTCTTCGGCTTGTCCGCCGGCTTGTCCAGTTCGCGTATGGCCTGGCCGTGGGCGCTCATCCGGCGCGAGACCGTGCCGATCGTGAAGAGCGCTCCACCGACGACCGAGACCGGTATGGAGCTCCCGAGCACGGCCACGATCTCCGGCCAGTCGCGCTCCCTCGCGCAGTTGCTGCCGTCCTCGCCCGTGTTGGCCGTGCCCCTCTCCGTGAACAGCGGGGCCTTGCAGTCGGCGGTGCCGGCCTCGTACGGCAGCATCAACAGCATGGCGCACCAGATCCAGAGGACCGCGGCGAGGGCCAGCAGGACCAGGCCCCAGGTGCGGGTCCTCCCGGCCCGTTTCCGGAAGTCCATGTCGTAATAGCGTGATCGCACAGCGGTCGTACCTATCGGAGCCCGGACCCCAGCCACGCTTCCAGTACGTCGAAGTCCGCGCCGGTGAGACCGCGCCAGGCCTCCACCCGGTGGAGAAGTGCCCGCCCTGGGTGGTGGCCCTCCACCCAGGCGCGGTCGGCCTCGGTGATCTCGTCGTCGACCCACGCGAAGGGGCGCCCGGCGGCCCATCGGACGAGTGCCGGAGTCTTCCAGTGCAGCCCGGGCGTCTCGCCCTCGGGGGACGGCCCCGGCCAGGACACGACGGGGAGTTGCGGCAGACCGAGCCACGGCGCGACGTACTCGTTCGCGTCAGCCATCCACGTCGTGGCCCACACCACCTCACACGGCAGCGCCCTCAGCCGGCGACCGTGATCAGGGTCGATCCGCCCCATCAGCGGATTCGGACCGGGATCTCCGAAGGTGGGGTAGCCGTCCGGGAGTTGTTCCCGTGACGCGCCGAAGGGGATGAGCGGACCGTCCACGTCGAGGAAGAGGACGGGCAGGGGAGTACCGGCCACGCGTCAGCGGAGCCCGTCCACGAAGGCCTGCCAGGCGTGGGTGCTCATGACGAGTACAGGGCCGGACGGGTTCTTGCTGTCGCGGACGGGGACGGAGGCGGCGCAGCCGTCGGCGACCTCTACGCACTCACCGCCGGTGTTCCCGCTGTACGAGGACTTCCGCCAGGCTGCGCCGCCGGTGACGGTGCACTCGACGCAGTCGCCGCCGGTGTTTCCGCTGTAGCTGGACTTACGCCACGACGTGGTCTTCAGGTTCGGGCCGGTTGCCATAACGCTCCTCCATCACACGGGCGATCAGCGCCGCGGATTCCTCGACGGAGAGGGCTGCGGCCTGCAAGTGAGCGTAGCGGCGCATGGCCTCCCTGATGGTCTCGGGGCTGGCGGTCATGTGGCCGGAGATGATGTCTTCCGTGTAGATCAGGTCCGGGTCGCTATCAAAGCGCAGGAGGTTGAACGACCCAGCAAGGCTTGAGTGTTCCCCCGTCACGAACGGCAGCACCTGGATCCGCATCCACCGGTGCCTCCTGAACTCCAACAGGCGCGCCAGTTGGTTCCGCATGACCTCGCGCCCGCCGATCGGCCGGTGCAGCACCGCCTCGTCCAGGATCGCCCAGGCCAGGGGCGGCTGCTCCCGCTCCAGGATCCGCTGGCGTTCCATCCGGGCCGCGACCAGGCCCTCCAGGTCGTCGGGCATGCCGGTGGCCAGGACCGCCCGCGCGTACTCCTCCGTCTGCAGCAGCCCGTACACCAACTGCGCCTGGTACGTGGAGATGTACGTCGCCCGCGCCTCCATCTCCGCGTACGGCTGGAACCACGTCGGCAGTTGGCTCCGTAGGACCAGGCCGACCAGCCGTGAGAAGACCCCGTCCGTGCCCAGCGCGGCGTCCAGGCGTTCCGAGAAGTCGCGGGTCGGGATCTTCCTCGTCGTCTCGATCTGGCCGATCAGCGAGCCCGTACAGAAGATGATCTCGCCGAGCTGGCCCTGCTTGAGCCCGGCGGCCTCCCGCCGGCGGCGCAGCTCCCAGCCGTAGAAGTCCAACGGGGAAGCGCTCGGGTCGAGGGACTGCACGTAGGCCATGGAGGGTGCCTCTCGCTCCAACGCCTGGCGGCGTTCGGTTGATTTCGTAGCCGAGAGTAATCAGGACACTGCATCCTGGTGACATGAATCACGTATCCGGTACCCGGACCGGTGACATGGAAGCGGTCTACCGCGCCGACCTCGCGATGGGCGCGCACTCGGCCCGTCATCTGCGCCGCATCCTGCGGCTCTACCTCACCCGCTGGGCGCTGCTCGATGTGGCGGACGCGGCGGAGCTCGCCCTCACCGAGCTGATCGCCAACGTCGTGCGGCATGTTCCCGGCCGCCGCTGCCAGGTCTTCATCTTCCTGCTCCCCGCCGGGGGCGTACGCGTCGAGGTCGCGGACGCGTGCCCCCGGCTGCCCCGCCCTGTCGCCGGGGACGTGCTCGACGAGGGCGGGCGGGGGCTGCTCCTGGTGGACGCCGTGGCCGACAAGTGGGGCGTGGAGGAGCGCCGCGACGGCTGCGGGAAGGCGGTGTGGTTCGAGTGCGCTCAGCGGGAGGCGGAGGTGGCGAGCTCCGCGAGCACCGCGTCGGTGAACGGCGTCCAGACCTCGGCCGCCCACGGTCCGAAGGCCCGGTCGGTCAGCGCGACGCAGGCCGCGCCCGCCGCCGGGTCGATCCAGAGGAACGTGCCGGACTGGCCGAAGTGGCCGAAGGTGGCGGGGGAGGAGGAAAGCCCGGTCCAGTGCGGCGACTTGGAGTCGCGGATCTCGAAGCCGAGCCCCCAGTCGTTGGGGTTCTGGTGACCGTAACCGGGGAGCACGCCCTTGAGGCCGGGATGGACGACGGTCTGCGCCTCCAGGACCGTACGCGGGTCGAGGAGGCGCGGGGCCTGCACCTCGGCCGCGAAGCGCACGAGGTCGTCCAGGGTCGAGACGCCGTCCTTCGCGGGGGAGCCCTCCAGGGAGGTCGACGTCATGCCCAGGGGTTCCAGGACCGCCTGGCGGGCGTACTCGGCGAACGGGATCTCCGTGGCCTTCGCGATGTGGTCGCCGAGCACCTCGAAGCCGGCGTTGGAGTACAGCCTGCGGGTGCCGGGAGGCGCGGTGACCCGGTGCTCGTCGAAGGCGAGGCCGCTGGTGTGCGCGAGGAGGTGGCGGACGGTCGAGCCCTCGGGGCCGGCCGGTTCGTCGAGCTCGACGGCGCCCTCCTCGTAGGCCACCAGCGCCGCGTAGGCCGCCAGCGGCTTGGTCACCGAGGCCAGCGGGAAGCGGTGCGCGGTGGGACCATGGGTACCCAGGAGCGTGCCGTCCGAGGTGACGACGGCGGCTGCCGCGGTGGGGACGGGCCAGTTCTCGATCATCGCCAGGCTCTGCATGCGTATGAGCCTAACGGGAGCCGAATCCTGGATCGCGACCCGATGACGCTTGCCTGGAGTGCACTCCAACGTTCTAGCGTGGAGGTCATGACGGTGATGGAGAGCAGTTCCGTAACGACGGACACCCGCGCTTCCGCCCCGAAGGCGTATCCGCGCCCCGAGGGCCAGGACCACTACACCATCAGCGAGGTCGTCGCCTTCTGCGGGCTCACCGCCCACACGCTGCGCTGGTACGAGCGGATCGGACTGATGCCGCACGTCGACCGCTCCCACACGGGTCAGCGCCGCTTCAGCAACCGCGACCTGGACTGGCTGACCTTCGTCGGCAAGCTGAGGCTGACCGGGATGCCGGTCGCCGACATGGTGAGGTACGCCGAACTGCTCAGGGAGGGCGACCACACCTTCGCCGAGCGGCAGGAGCTGCTGGAGGCGACCCGGCGCGATGTGAAGACGCGGATCGCGGAACTCCAGGGGACGCTCGCCGTGCTCGACTTCAAGATCGACTTCTACGGTGGCGCCCGCGCGGCGTCGCAAGCGGAAAGGGCCTGACGACATGAGCGAGACCGGAAAGATCGCGACCGTACAGCTCGCCGACGGGGGCCCGCAGGTGGGTGTGCAGGGGCTCGGCTGCATGGGCATCAGCGAGTTCTACGGGACCACCGACGAGGCGGGCGCCCGGGACACCCTGGAGGCCGCGCTGGAGGTCGGCGTCACCCTCTTCGACACCGCGGACATCTACGGGAGCGGTGCGAACGAGACGTTCCTCGCGCCGTTCGTCGGGGCGCACCGCGACGAGATCACGCTGGCGACCAAGTTCGCCATCGAGCGGAGGGCCGACGACCCGCACTACCGGGGTGTGCGCAACGACCCGGCGTACATCCGCCAGGCCGTGGAGGCCAGCCTGCGCCGGCTGGGCACCGAGGTCATCGACCTCTACTACATGCACCGCCGCGACCCGCTCGTCCCGTTCGCCGAATCGGTGGGCGCGATGGCCGAGCTGGTCCAGCAAGGCAAGGTCAGGCAGCTCGGGCTGAGCGAGGTGACCGGGGACGAGCTCCGTGAGGCGCACGCCGTGCATCCGATCGCGGCCCTGCAGTCCGAGTGGTCGCTCTTCAGCCGGGACGTGGAGCGCAGCGCCGTGCCCGCGGCCGTCGAGCTCGGGGTGACCCTCGTGCCGTACTCGCCGCTCGGGCGCGGCTTCCTGACCGGGGCGTTCGCGGACGCGTCCAAGGACCTGGGGCAGGACGACTTCCGTAAGCACCAGCCGCGCTTCACCGGGGAGAACGCGAAGACCAACGCCGCGCTGCTGGAACCGGTGCACAAGATCGCTGCGGCGCACGGGGTGACGGCCGCGCAGGTCGCCCTGGCCTGGGTGCACCAGCGGGCCGAGGTGCACGGCCTGACCGTGGTGCCGATCCCCGGCACGCGTAAGCGCAGCCGTCTGCTGGAGAACGTGGCGGCGACGCGGCTCACCCTGACCGGGCAGGAGCTGGAGCTGCTGGAGCCCATCGCGGGCCAGGTGGCGGGGGACCGCTACCCGGACATGAGCAACACGGCCACCGCGCGGGAGTAGGGCGCCCCCCCCGGCCGGCTCACGCCAGCCGGAGCGCGAAGACCGCGAAGCCCGCCGCGAGCAGCCCGGCCGCTGCCCGGCCGGCGTTCGCGGTCCGGCCGGTGGTCTGCCAGGGCGCCTCGAACCTGCGGGCGTACCGGGAGATCCCCACGAGCAGGGCCGCGAACAGGGGCATCCACGCCAGCCGGGCCAGGATCCAGCCGATCGAGTCCGGGTCCGTGGTCAGCCCGGGCACGGCTCCGGCGAAGGAGGCCGGGACGGCGGCGGCCAGCATCGCCGTCTGGTGCCAGCACAGGATCGTCATCGCCGACAGGTTGACGACCACCACGGGCGCCCACAGGGCGGGGCGGCGCAGTGCCCGGCCGATCCGGCCGTGCAGCAGGACCGCCGCACCGCTCTGCGCCGAGGCCAGCGCGAGGACCAGCAGCGACGGCGGATGCGAATTGGTCCGGGCCTCGCCGGGCACGCCGACCATCGAGGCCGGGTAGTGGAAGGCGAGCAGCAGCACGGCGAACAGGGCCGTGCCGCCGACGAGCAGGAGCCCGGCGCCCCGGCGGGAGAGACGGCCCTCACCCCAGGAGACGCCGAGCTGATAGGCGAAGAGCCAGCCGGGCAGGATGTTCAGCAGGCTCAGCCAGGACGGCACGGCGTCCGCGTACGGCCCGTAGCGCAGGAGGTCGACGGCGGCGACCGAGCCGATCAGCGGGGCGGCCGCCCAGCCGCCGAGCCGCCGGGCCATCCGTACGCAGTACGGCGTCAACGCCGTGACCACGGCGTACACCCCGACGAACCAGAGCGGCTGGATCACCAGCTTCGCCCCCGTACGCAAGGTGTCCTCGGGGACGCCGACGGCGTACAGCACCGGGATCATCAGCGCCCACACGGCGGTCACACCGAGCACGGGCCTGCCCAGCCGGACCATCCGGCCACGCAGCCACGCGCCGGTGGTGGACGGACGGCGGTGGTAGGAGAGGACGGAGGCGTAGCCGCCGACCAGGAAGAACACGCCGAGCATCTGGAGCACCCAGCTCACCGGGGAGAACACGGCGAACGTGGAGAGCGGGCTGGCGTTGTGCAGGCCGCCCTCGCTGTCCAGGCCGAACCCGCCGAGCAGCCAGTGGCCGGCCGGCACGGCCATCAGCGCCAGGGCGCGCAGCCCGTCGACCGCGCGGTCGCGGTGGGCGGGGGTGCTCGCGTCGATCCTGGAGACCAACTGTCGGACGCTCATCGCGCGACCCCCTCGGCGATGGCGGTGAAGGCGGCGAGCGAGTCCGTGCCGGGGGCGAAGTAACCGGTGTGGCCCTCGGCGTCCTCCGTGGGTACCCGTCGCGCGCCGAAGTCCTCGTCGGCCGGGTCGGCGCCGTGGCCGAGACCCGCCACCTGGACATGCGGTACGTCGTCGATCCAGTCGGTGTCGTCCTTGGCGGCCCAGACGCGTGCCCCGGTGTGCAGACCGGCCACGTCGTCCGCGCGCATCCCGGGGGAGCCGAGCACCACCAGGTCCGTGGCGCCGAGACCGGAGGCCGCCAGCCCGCACACCACCGAGCCGTAGCTGTGGCAGAACACCACCGGCGCGGGCAGTCCGTCGGCCGCCAGCCCCGCCGTGAACCGGGTCAGCCGCTCGGCCCCCGCTTCGGCCAGGCCGCCCGTCGCGGCGTCCAGTCCGAGGCCGACCGGGGTGGTGTAGCCGGCCCAGGCGATCACCGCACTGCCCCGACCCGTGCCGGCGTACAGGGACTTGGCCATGCCCGCCGGGGTGCCGTACACGTCGCCGCGCCGGTCGAAGGTTCCCGCGTCGATGTCCGACCCGGGCACCACGACGGACACGTGCCGTGCGGAACGCAGGTCCCCGAACACCTCGGCGACCTGGCCGCGCCCCCGGGGGTCGAAAGCGAGGATCTGCCGGCCGGTCGCGGCGAGACCGGCGTACCGGTCGTCGTCGGAGGCGCGCAGCGCGCGGGCGTTGGCACGGTAACGGAGCTCCAGCGGCGCCCCGTCCAGATTGCCGACGACCGACGGGTGCCGCTCCAGCAGCACCCGCTGCTCGGCCGCGCTCAACCCACGGAAGAACGCCCCCACTTGCTCGGGCGTCGCCCGGCCCGGGTCCGGCAGCTCCCGCCCCAGCACCCCGTCGGCACGCCACGAGGCGCTGCCGGGCGGCGGCCCCGTCACCGCCCGCTGGGTGTCCCCGGACGCCCAGCCGGCCGTCCCCGCCACCACGGTGGTCGCCAGTGCGACCGCGGCCAGCGTCCTCGCGAATCGGCGCATCGTGCCCTCCCCTTCCGGTTCCGGCGCACCGTGCGGTGTGCCGGAGAGGAAGGTAGGAAGGCGGTGGGGGACAAGGCGTCACCCCGGGGAGCCAACTGTCCGGGGCTACCGGGGTAGGGGGTGTACGGGGGGACAGCCCCACGTCGAGCAGGGGGCCGGCAGGGGCGGTTACCCCTCGCCCGGAGCCACCAGCCCCGACTCGTACGCGAAGATCACGGCCTGTGCCCGGTCCCGGAGCCCGAGCTTCGCCAGCACCCTGCCGATGTGTGTCTTCACCGTCTGCTCGGCCAGCACCAGCCGCGCCGCGATCTCCTGGTTCGACAGGCCCCGGGCGATCAGCTCAAGGACCTCCGTCTCGCGCGGTGTCAGGCCGTTCAGCCGCAGCGCCGGACCGCCGGACGGCGGTGCCGGGCGCTGACGTGCGAAGTCCGCGATGAGCCGCCGCGTCACGGACGGCGCGAGGAGCGCGTCCCCCGCCGCCACGACCCGCACCGCGGAGATCAGGTCCGCCGGCGGGGCGTCCTTCAGGAGGAACCCGGACGCGCCGGCGCGCAGCGCCTCGTAGACGTAGTCGTCCACGTCGAAGGTGGTGAGCATCAGGACCTTCGGACGGTGCACCACCCCCATCGGCGGGCTCAGCAGCTCGCGGGCGGCGGCCAGTCCGTCCATCTCCGGCATCCTGACATCCATCAGGACGACGTCCGGATGCACCGACCTGCTGACCTCGACGCCCTGGCGCCCGTCCGGGGCCTCGCCCACCACGTCGATATCGCTCTGCGCCGCCAGCAGTGCGGCGAACCCGGCCCGCACCATGGCCTGGTCGTCGACGATGATCACACGGATGGTCACGATTCCTCCGGGGTCACGGATGCAGAGGGCGGCCGATGCGGTGGCAGCGGGATCCGCGCGGCCACCCGGAAGCCCCCGTCCGGCAGGGGACCGGTGTCGAGTGTGCCGCCGGTCAACCGTACGCGTTCCCGCATGCCGACCAGTCCGTGTCCCGTCCCCGACGTCTCCAGCGGCGAACTCGGCCTCCGCCCCTCCTCGTTCACGACCAGCACCGTCAGATGGCCGTCGCGCGCAGTGACCGACACCCGGGTCCGCGCACCCGGCGCGTGCCGCACCACATTGGCCAGCGCCTCCTGCACGATGCGGTACGCCGACAGGTCCACCGCCTGCGGAACTCCGCCCCGCTCCACCGCCTCCCGCACGTCCGCCGCCATGGAGAGCTCGGCCGGGAGCCCCGCCCGTACGGTCGCCTCCACCAGTTGCTGCACCCGGTCGAGTCCGGGCTGCGGGGCGAGCTCGCCCCGGCTGCCGTCGCTGCGCAGCACCGACAGCAGCCGGCGCATCTCGGCCAGCGACTCCCGGGCCCCGGCCGCGATCGAGGCGAACTCCGCCCGCGCCTCCTCGGAGAGCCCGCCGACCCGGTACGGCGCCGAGTCGGCCTGCACCGTGATCACCGACATGTGGTGCGCGACCACGTCGTGGAGCTCCCGGGCGATCCGGGTGCGCTCCTCCAGCAGCGTGCGCTGCGCCCGCTCGGCCTCGCTGATCGTCTCCTGCTCCACGAGCCGGCGCTGGGCCTCGCTCCGCTCGCGTACCGCCGCCCCGATCACGAGCACCACCGCGCCGAGAATGAACAGGAGGAGCGCGCTGCCGTCGCTGCGCGCGGGCGCCACGAGGTGCAGCAACAGCCCGGCCGCGCCCGTCATCAGCCAGACCCCGATCGCGGTCCGCCGGCTCTCGCGCAGTCCCAGGGCCAGCAACACGAAGAGGTAGCCGACCATGACCGGTGGGGTCCACGGCCAGATGTTGTCCTGCGGCCCGGGCCGCACCAGCAGCACCAGGGCGCCCACGACGTCGGCGGTGAAGACGATCCACCAGGCCTGCAGCGGCCGGTGCGCCAGCATCAGCAGGGGCACTGCCTGCCCGACGGCCAGCGCCCCGGCGACGACACCGCGCACCCCGTAGTCGTTGGTCAGCACGTTGATCGTGACGGGGATGAAGACGGCGCTGAGGGCGAGCACGACCGCGTACGGCAGCAGCCGCAGCCAGCGCTTCGGGGAGTCGGCGAACAGGGGGGTCGGCGGGTGGGACGCGTGGGACAGCCCGTGGGCGAGCTCGCGCAGATTGCGGCGGGCGGCGCTCAGCAGACCGTCGGCGGGCGGGGGCCCGGTGGGAGATGGGGGCATGATCGGGTCAGAGTAGGCGCGGAGTGTGCCGGGCGGCGTCATACCGGGGGGTGGACCGCGGGCCGCCGGTCCCGTACCCGGGTAGGGGGCCGGGGGCCCGCGGCCCGTCTCACAGCTCCGCGAGGAGCTCCGCCTTCTTCGCGCTGTACTCCGCGTCCGTCACCAGGCCCGCCTGATGCAGGTCCCCGAGGTGGCGTATCCGTTCCGCGATGTCCGCGGGGTCGCGCCGTGCGCCGCCCACCGGGACCGGCGCGGTCGCGACGGGCACCGACTGCGTCCGGCGGACGGACTCCAGGACCGCCGCGGCGAAGGGCAGCGACTCGTGCACCGGCCCGTAGCCCAGACCGAACACCACGGCGGCGGGGTCCTGGTCCGGCTGGGCGCGGACGGGCGCCTGCCCGCCGGGCCCCGGGTCCGGCCCGGGGCCGTCCGCGTCGGAGTCCGCCGCCGCGCCGCGTGGCAGCAGCCGGAGGTACCCCTCGAAGGCCTCGGGCGAACGCCACTCGATCCCGCCCAGCTCCGCGACGGGGAACGTCTGGTCGCCCGCCTTCCACTTGGCGCTCGACGCCCCCGTCCAGAACCACCGGAAGGAGACCAGGGAGCCGTCGAAGCCGGCCCGGCCGTCGTACGCCTTGAAGTGCATCGGCGCCTCGGGTGCCGTCACCATGAAGCGCTCGGCGGGCAGGGACGCCTCGGACCCGAGCACGGCGCGCAGCTCGTCGGCGTAGTACTCGGCGAGCGTCTCGCGTTCGGCGGGCAGCACCAGGCGGTAGGGGTCGTTCCCCTCCTTGAGCTGCCCGGCCGCGGCCGCGAGCAGTGGATCGGCACCTGGTCTCGGCACCGCGCGCAGGACCACCGTGCCCCGCTTGCCGGGGGTCAGCGTCACCGAAGACAACGCCGCGTACGGAATACGGCGCTCACGCAGGCTCTGGAAGAGCTTCGGCGTGCGGATCCCCCGTTCGAAGCGGATGAGCACGGAGTCGGTGTCGAACTCCCAGGTGGCATGAATTCCGGCCAGCACATCACCCATGTGCCTCATCGTATGTGGCACAGGCTCGCACGTCCCCCTTCGGTACAGGCAGAATCGCGCCCAGGCAGACAGGCCGTTCGCCGCTCTCTACGCGCGTCAGACGTCTTTCTACGCGCGTCAGGCCTCTGACTCGCCGGAAATCTCCCGGTGGCACGCTCCGTCGGTGCTCGCGCAGCTGACCGAATCGTAGGCGCCCACGCCGATCGCGGCGAAGTTGTCGAGACTCTCCGTCCCCGGCTCGAAATAGCCGCTGTGCCCGATCGCCCCGTTCGCCGACACGATCCGCGCACCGAAGGCCGGATCGACCGGGTCGGCGCCGTGTCCGAGCCCGCCGAACGCCATGTTCGGCACATCCGCGATCCAGTCGTCGCTGTCCCGCATCGCCCAGACCCGCGCCCCCGTGCGCAGGGCGTCGGCGTTGTCCGCCCGCATCCCGGGGCTGCCGGCCACCGCGATGTCGGACACCCTGGACGGCAGCTCGTCCGCCGCCACGCCGCACAGCACGGAGCCGTAGCTGTGGCAGAACAGCGAGACGTCCGACGCGCCGGGCAGCGCGTCCAGGAGGCCGTTCAGCCGCTCGGCCCCCTCCGTCGCGAGTCCGCCCAGCGCGGAGTCCATGCCGATCCCCACGGGCGCCGTGTAGTCGGCCCACGCGATGACCGCCGTACGCGAACCGGGACGCGCCGAGCGCTCCGCGGCGTACAGCGACTGCGCCATGCCGACGGGCGCCGCGTTCTTCTTGACGCCCGTGCGCTCCAGCGTCAGGAGATTCGTGTCGACCCCCGGCACCACGACCGAGACCCGCTCGGCCCGGTCGAGATCGCCGAGGACCTCGGCCGCCCTGCCGCGCCCCGACGGGTCGAAGGAGAGGAACTGCCGGTCACCGGAGAGCATGGACCGGAAACGCTCCAGCCGGAGCGCGGACTGATGGCGCCCGTCCGGTGACAGACGTGTGTCCTGTGACCGCTGTTCCTCGGCCGATTCCGCCTGCGCCAGTGCGTGCCGGTTGGCCCGGTAGCGCAGGGTGACCGGGGCGCCGTCGAGATTTCCCACCACCAGCGGGTACTTGTCGGCCAGAGCGACCTGCTGGACCGCCGTGAGCGTCGCGAAGAAGTGCGCCAGCCGGTAGGCCGGAGCGCTCACGTCCGGGAGGGCGTGACCGGCTATGCGGTCCTTCGCCCAGGACGCGAGCGCCGTCTCGCGCGGCGCTGACGAGTGCTGATGGCGTACGGCGGTCCAGCCGGTGGTCGCCAGCATCACGAACACGACCGCGACGGCGAGCACAGCGCGCCACGCGGTGAGAGTGGGGGAGGAGTCGAAGGAATTCACTGCGCCCCACCCTAGGAGACGCGCGCGTGACGTCGTGGCAGGGGTGACGCGGATCACTCGACCGCAGGGAATTGACCGTCCGTCTCTTACGCTCCGTGAGCGCCGGATCCACGATCCGACGCTGTTGGCGCCCGCCGCGTACGCGAATCGGCCTGCGGAGCAGGGGCATTGTGAGTTCGGCCATGCGGGAGTGGTGAGGGGTGCGGCACAGCTGTGCGGTTCGCGTAAGTATGCCTACGCGGCGCGCCAGCTCCCGGAGAGCGCGGGTCCGAGCTGGTCCAGGTGGAATTCGGTCAGCTCCCGCAGCACCTCCACCCCCGCGTCCCTCCGGCGGCCCCACAGCTGTCCGGTCATCCGCATCACCCCGGAGAACGCGGCCACGGCCACCCGCGGGCGCGGATCCGCCTCCGGATCGACACCCTCACGCTCCGCGATCAGCACGGCGGTCTGCTGCTCCAGGCCGATGTGGCGGCGCATATGGGCGGCGTGCAGGACGGGGGTCGACTCGATCACCCGGTAGGCCCGCATCTGGAGTTCGACCGTGACGTCGTCATCGGCCTCGGCGATGCCCATCCAGGCGTCCAGAGCCGCTCGCCGCATTGCCTCGAAAGGGGCTTCCGCGGCGGGACGTTGACGCAGCTCCGCGAGGAAGCGCGCGTCCACCGCCTCCTGGACGGCGAAGGCGACGGCCTCCTTGCTGGCGAAGTAGCGGAAGAAGGTGCGCTGCGAGACGTCGACGGCGCCGGCGATCTCGTCGACCGTCGTCCGGTCGTAACCCTGCGCGGTGAAGAGCCTGAGGGCGGTGTGCAGCAGGGCCTCGCGGGTGCGCCGCTTCCTGCGTTCACGCAGTCCCGTCGGGGCCCCCGGCGCGGGTACCCCGGTCGGAGCTACCGGCGCGGGAGCCCCGGAAGTCTGCCTGCGTGTCACGTGCCGGACCTCTTTTCCCTGCTTTTACCTGTTCAGCCTACCTGTGAGCTACATGACAGTTACCGTCTCGTGAATTGGTTGGTCAACTGTCAGTAGCTGACATAACGTCCTGCGTATGACTAGTCAGACCACTGTCGACAAGGCACCGCGGGAGCCTGAAGACGCCCTTGTTCCCGCATCGGCGAAGGGGCTGCGAGGCCACCCGTGGCTGACGCTGTTCGCCGTCGCCATCGGCGTGATGATGGTGGCGCTCGACGGCACGATCGTCGCGATCGCCAACCCCGCCATCCAGCAGGACCTCGGCGCCTCGCTCGCCGACGTCCAGTGGATCACCAACGGCTACATGCTCGCCCTCGCGGTCTCGCTGATCACCGCGGGCAAGCTCGGTGACCGCTTCGGCCACCGGCAGACGTTCCTCATCGGCATCGCGGGCTTCGCCGCCGCGTCGGCCGCCATCGGCCTCTCCCAGGGCGTGACCCTGGTGATCGTCTTCCGGGTGCTCCAGGGTCTCTTCGGCGCCCTGCTGATGCCGGCGGCGCTGGGCCTGCTGCGCGCCACCTTCCCCGCCGAGAAGCTGAACATGGCGATCGGCATCTGGGGCATGGTGATCGGCGCCTCGACCGCGGGCGGCCCCATCCTCGGCGGTGTGCTCGTGGAGCACGTCAACTGGCAGTCCGTCTTCTTCATCAACGTGCCGGTCGGCGTGCTCGCGCTCGTCTTCGGTCTCGTGATCCTCAGGGACCACCGTGCCGAGAACGCGCCCAGGTCCTTCGACATCGGCGGCATCGTGCTGCTGTCGTCGGCGATGTTCTGCCTGATCTGGTCGCTGATCAAGGGCTCCGAGTGGGGCTGGGGCGACCCGAAGACCATCGGCTTCCTCGTCGCCGCCGTCGTCCTGTTCGCCGCGTTCGCGTTCGCCCAGACGAAGGTCAGGGAGCCGCTGATTCCGCTGACCATGTTCCGCTCCGTGCCGCTGTCGGCCGGTGTGGTCCTGATGGTGCTGATGGCCTTCGCCTTCATGGGCGGCCTGTTCTTCGTCACCTTCTACCTGCAGAACGTCCATGGCATGAGCCCCGTCGACAGCGGACTGCACCTGCTGCCGCTGACCGGAATGATGATCGTCGGCTCGCCGCTCGCCGGCGCCGCCATCACCCGGTTCGGCCCGCGTGTGCCGCTGGTCGGCGGCATGGTGTCCGTCGCGGTCGCCATGTTCGGGATGTCCCAGCTGAGCATCGGCACCGGCACGCTGACCATGTCGCTCTGGTTCGCACTGCTCGGATTCGGCCTCGCGCCGGTCATGGTCGGCGCCACCGAGGTCATCGTGGGCAACGCCCCCATGGAGCTCTCGGGTGTCGCGGGCGGGCTCCAGCAGGCCGGCATGCAGGTCGGCGGAAGCCTGGGTACGGCCGTCCTGGGCGCCGTCATGGCCGCCCAGGTCGACGCGAAGCTCGGCGACAACTGGAAGGCCGCGGAACTCCCGCCGGTCGACCCGGCGCAGCTGGACCAGGCGTCCGCGGCCATCAAGGTCGGTATGCCACCGGTCGCGCCCGGCACCCCGCCGGAGGTGGCGGCGAAGATCACGGACGTCGCCCATGACACGTTCGTGTCGGGCATGAGCTCGGCCTTCATGGTCGCCGGCATCGTCGCGGTGGTGGCCGCCCTGGTCGCCACGCTCACCAAGCGGGGCAAGAACGCCGAGGCCGGAATGGGCGCGGGCCACATCTGACCCGTCGCGGAGTCCCGGCCCGCCCCTGGGCGGCCACTGGGCACCGGACGTCAACACAGCGCACCCGACAGCCCCGCCGGACGGTTCCGGCGGGGCTGTCGCCTATCAGGGTGGTCCGCCGCCCGCCCCCTTCCCGGCCCGTCCTTCCGCAGGTCAGAGTGCGGACATGGCGAGCCGCCCGGTTCGCCGGCGCCACGTCGGCCGAGGTCCGCCCCGTCGGGCACACCTCGGCCGGCGCGGCACTCGACCACGGGGGTTGATCCACCATGCGCAAGACCGTTCTCGCCGCCGCCCTGGCGGCCACCGCACTCGTCCCGGCCACGGCCCTGTCCTCCGGCGCCGCGCCGGCCGCCCCTCATGGGCCCGCCGGACAGGAGCGTGCCCGCAGCGCCCCGCAGTCCGCTCCGGCAGGACTCGCGCCGTGCGGCGCGGGACAGCTCTGCCTCTGGGTGAAGTCGGACTTCACCGGGGCCAGGCAGGTCCATGAACTGTCCACCGTGGACATCGAGAGCTGTGTCCCCCTCCCGGCCGGCGGCCACGCCCAGGCGCTCGTCAACCGCACCGGGCGGCCCGTCACCACCTACCAGTCGGCCGAGTGCGCGGAGACCGGCGAGTTCGAGACGTACCCGGGCGGCGGCACCTGGGTACCCCGGTCACCGTATGCCGTCCGGGCCTTCAAGATCTGGGAGAGCTGAGCGGACGCCGAAGGGCGGCGGAGCCGTGAAGCTCCGCCGCCCTCTTCCGGAACCGTGGGTTCCTTACGCGTCTTCCGGAACCGTGGGTTCCTTACGCGTCGCCGCCCTCCGGGCCGGGGCCCGCGGCGGCCACGTCCAGCAGTTCGTAGCGGTCCAGCGCCGTCTTCAGCGCCGAGCGGTCGACCTTGCCTTCCTTGGCCAGCTCCGTCAGCACCGCGAGCACGATCGACTGCGCGTCGATGTGGAAGAACCGGCGGGCCGCCCCCCGGGTGTCGGCGAAGCCGAAGCCGTCCGCGCCCAGCGACTGGTAGGCGCCGGGGACCCAGCGCGCGATCTGGTCGGGCACGGAACGCATCCAGTCCGAGACCGCCACGAACGGGCCCTCGGAGCCGGAGAGCTTCCGCGTCACGTACGGGACGCGCTGCTCCTCCTCCGGGTGGAGCAGGTTGTGGCGCTCCACCTCGACGGCCTCGCGGCGCAGTTCGTTCCAGGAGGTCGCCGACCAGACGTCCGCCTTCACGTTCCACTCGTCCGCGAGGATCCGCTGGGCCTCGACCGCCCACGGGACGGCCACGCCGGACGCCATGATCTGGGCCGGGATCTCGCCCCGCTCGCCGGCACGGTAGCGGTGCACGCCCTTGAGGATGCCCTCGACATCCACGTCGGCGGGCTCGGCGGGGTGCTGGATCGGCTCGTTGTAGACGGTGAGGTAGTAGAAGACGTCCTCACTGTCCTCGCCGTACATCCGGCGCAGGCCGTCCTTGACGATGTGCGCGATCTCGTACCCGAACGCCGGGTCGTAGGAGACACAGGCCGGGTTCGTCGAGGCGAGCAGTTGCGAGTGGCCGTCCGCGTGCTGCAGGCCCTCGCCGGTCAGCGTCGTACGGCCGGCGGTCGCGCCCAGGACGAATCCGCGCGAAAGCTGGTCGGCCATCTGCCAGAACTGGTCACCGGTCCGCTGGAAACCGAACATCGAGTAGAAGACGTACACCGGGATCAGCGGCTCGCCGTGCGTGGCGTACGCCGAACCCGCGGCGATCAGTGAGGCCGTGCAGCCGGCCTCGGAGATGCCGTCGTGCAGCATCTGGCCGGTCGGCGACTCCTTGTACGCGAGGAGGAGCTCACGGTCCACGGACTCGTACTGCTGACCGAGCGGGTTGTAGATCTTCGCGCTCGGGAAGAAAGCGTCCATGCCGAAGGTGCGGTACTCGTCGGGCGCGATCAGCACGAAGCGCTTGCCGATCTCCTTGTCCCGCATGAGGTCCTTCAGCACACGGACGAACGCCATGGTCGTGGCGATCGACTGCTGACCCGAACCCTTCTTCGCGGTCGCGTACGCCTTGTCGTCAGGGAGAGGCAGCGGCTTCGCCCGCACCACACGCGTCGGGACGTAACCGCCCAGACCCTGGCGGCGGTCGTGCATGTACTGGATCTCCTCCGAGTCGCGGCCCGGGTGGTAGTACGGCGGGTTGCCGTCCTCCAGCTGCTTGTCCGCGATCGGGATGTGCAGGCGGTCACGGAAGCGCTTCAGGTCGTCCGCCGTGAGCTTCTTCATCTGGTGGGTCGCGTTGCGGCCCTCGAAGTTCGGTCCGAGCGTCCAGCCCTTGACCGTCTGCGCCAGGATCACGGTCGGCTGGCCCTTGTGGGCCTTGGCCGCCGAGTACGCCGCGTAGACCTTGCGGTGGTCGTGACCGCCGCGGCCCAGGTGCAGGATCTGCTCGTCGGACATGTCCTTGACCATGTCCCGCAGCCGCGGGTCGTCACCGAAGAAGTGGTCACGGATGTACGCCCCGGTCTCGGTCGCGTACGTCTGGAACTGGCCGTCCGGGGTGGTGTTCAGCTTGTTGACCAGGATGCCCGTGCGGTCCTGCGCGAGCAGCGGGTCCCAGGTGCGGTCCCAGACCAGCTTGATGACGTTCCAGCCGGCGCCGCGGAACTGCGACTCCAGCTCCTGGATGATCTTGCCGTTGCCGCGCACCGGACCGTCGAGGCGCTGCAGGTTGCAGTTCACCACGAAGGTGAGGTTGTCCAGCCCCTCACGGGCGGCGATGGAGAGCTGGCCGAGCGACTCGGGCTCGTCCATCTCGCCGTCGCCGAGATAGGCCCAGACGTGCGACTTGGAGGTGTCGGCGATGCCGCGCGCCTCCATGTAGCGGTTCATCCGCGCCTGGTAGATCGCACCGAGCGGGCCGAGGCCCATCGAGACGGTCGGGAACTCCCAGAAGTCCGGCATCGACCGCGGGTGCGGGTAGCTGGAGAGCGCGTGGCCCGCCTTCGACTTCTCCTGGCGGAAGCCGTCGAGCTGGGCCTCGCTCAGCCGGTCGAGCAGGAAGGCGCGGGCGTAGATGCCCGGGGACGCGTGTCCCTGGAAGAAGATCTGGTCGCCGCCCAGGCCGTCGTCCTTGCCGCGGAAGAAGTGGTTGAAGCCCACGTCGTACAGCGAGGCGGAGGAGGCGAAAGTGGCGATGTGGCCGCCGACACCGATCCCGGGACGCTGCGCGCGGGAGACCATCACCGCGGCGTTCCACCGGGTCGCGTTGAGGACCTTGCGCTCGATCTCCTCGTCGCCCGGGAAGAACGGCTCGTCCTTCGTGGCGATCGTGTTGATGTAGTCGGTGCTGCGCATCTCGGGCACGGCCACGCGCTTCTCGCGCGCGCGCTCGATGAGCCGGAGCATCAGATAGCGGGCCCGCTCACGGCCGCGCTCGTCGACGGCGGCGTCGAGGGAGTCGAGCCATTCCTGGGTCTCTTCAGGATCGAAGTCCGGGACCTGGCTCGGAAGGCCGCCAATGATGATCGGGTTGCGATCGGATCCGGAAGCCACGCTGTTCCTTCGCTGTTCGGTGGTGCTCTTCGGGGCCTGTGCACGGGGAACGTACCCCCGGGCGGCTGCTGTACGCCGCCTCCATCGTGTACCGCGAGGAGCTGGACGTCATCTCTACTGTGAGGTAACACGAGGTTCCAGGACGCCGTGTCCGGGCACCTGTACCAGCAGCGCGAGAGCAGTCCTGCCCAAACCGCAACCATACGCCCAACCCGGCCAAGCGTTCCCAAAGCCCGTTCGAATCCGAATGGCGGGGCGAAACGGCATAAGCTGAGGAAGGACGAGAGTTCCACAAAGGGTCCGGACACCGTTTCGGGCCCCGCAGGAGAGATGCCGGAAGTTGCGGCGACGTGGCAGGGAACGTCACCGTTTAGGCGGTCTCGGACGCCGGGTACTTGCGCGATTCGCCGAGCCCGTGTGGACTACGGCCAATGCCCCGCGCACGCGCGTGGCTGAAGCATTTTCCGAAACATGATCAGGAGGCAACCCGTGAGCGCGACCGCGGACCACGCGGAGGAACGGACCAACACGGCCGCGAGGCTTGGGTTCGAACCCGGACAGGTGGTCCAGGAGATCGGCTACGACGACGACGTCGAGCAGGAGCTCCGTGAGGGCATTGAGGCCACAATCGGCCAGGAACTCGTCGACGAGGAGTACGACGACGTCGCTGACGTCGTCCTGCTCTGGTTCCGCGACGAGGACGGCGACCTTACGGACGCGCTGGTGGATGCCATTGGTCTGATCGAGGACGGTGGGGCGGTCTGGCTGCTGACGCCCAAGACCGGCCGCGACGGATACGTCGAGCCGAGCGACATCAACGAGGCTGCCCAGACAGCTGGTCTCGCCCAGACCAAGAGCATCAGCGCGGGCAAGGACTGGACGGGCAGCCGTCTGGTCACCCCCAAGGGGGCTCCGGCCAAGCGCTGAGAGCTCTTTCACCACCCGAGACCCCCGACGGCACCGCGCCGCCGGGGGTCTTCGTACGCGCCGGTGCGGGCCTGCCCGGTTCTCGCGGTGGACGCTGCGTAGGGTGGGTGTCACCCGGACGGCTCAGGCCGGGGAAGTGTGACGTTCGTGAAGGGACGCGTTGTACATGGCGATCGAGGTCGGCACGAAGGCTCCGGATTTCGAGCTGAAGGACAACCACGGGCGCACCGTGAAGCTCTCTGATTTCCAGGGTCCTCACGGTGCCAAGAACGTGGTGCTGCTCTTCTACCCCTTCGCCTTCACCGGCGTCTGCACGGGGGAGCTGTGCGCGCTCCGCGATGAACTGCCCAGGTTCGAGAACGACGACACCCAGCTGCTCGCCGTCTCCAACGACTCGATGCACACCCTGCGCGTCTTCGCCGAGCAGGAGGGCCTCGCATACCCGCTGCTCTCGGACTTCTGGCCGCACGGGGAGACCTCGCGGGCGTACGGCGTCTTCGACGAGGACAAGGGCTGCGCGGTGCGCGGCACGTTCATCATCGACAAGGAGGGCGTGGTCCGCTGGACCGTCGTCAACGGCCTGCCGGACGCGCGCGACCTGAACGACTACATCAAGGCACTCGACTCGATCTGATCCGGCCCGACCTGATACGGCTTGTACGGGATCCGGGGTTTGCGACCAGCCTGATCCGGGGATCTCCTGGCCGCGACCGGCCAAAAGCCTGTTTTGGCCGGGAACCGGTCACTAGGATCCAATCGTTGATCCGATGCCAACGCACGACGGGGGCGCTGGTGTCTGCCGGCCCTCTCAAAACTTTTGGAGGACTCGTGGGAGTCAGCCTCAGCAAGGGCGGCAACGTCTCGCTGACCAAGGCCGCGCCGAACCTGACCGCGGTCATCGTGGGTCTGGGCTGGGATGCCCGGACGACCACCGGCGGTGACTTCGACCTCGACGCCAGCGCGCTGCTGACGAACGCCGAGGGCAAGGTCGGCAGCGACGGGAATTTCGTCTTCTTCAACAACCTCAAGAGCCCCGACGGCTCGGTCGAGCACACCGGTGACAACACCACCGGTGAGGGCGAGGGCGACGACGAGGTCATCAAGGTCAACCTGGCCTCTGTCCCGGCCGACGTCGACAAGATCGTCTTCCCGGTCTCGATCTACGAGGCCGAGAGCCGCCAGCAGAGCTTCGGCCAGGTGCGCAACGCGTACATCCGCGTGGTGAACCAGGCCGACAACACCGAGCTCGCCCGCTACGACCTGAGCGAGGACGCCTCGACGGAGACCGCCATGGTCTTCGGCGAGCTCTACCGCAACGGCGCGGAGTGGAAGTTCCGTGCCATCGGCCAGGGGTACGCCTCGGGTCTGCGCGGCATCGCGCAGGACTTCGGCGTCAACGTCTGAGCCGGTCCGGGGGTCCCCCGGACACCCGCAGCTCCATCGCGTCCGGCGTCGCACTCCGTGCGGCGCCGGACGCGCTCGGCAGGGCGCCCCGCGTCCTCCGGGCCCGGAAGACCGTCCATCGACTCGGGGAGGACACACCATGGGCGTCACGCTCGCCAAGGGAGGCAATGTCTCCCTCTCCAAGGCCGCACCCGATCTCACCCAGGTGCTGATCGGGCTCGGCTGGGACGCACGATCCACGACGGGAGCCGACTTCGACCTCGACGCCAGCGCACTGCTGTGCCAGTCGGGCCGGGTCCTCGGCGACGAGTGGTTCGTGTTCTACAACAACCTCACCAGCCCCGACGGCTCCGTCGAGCACACCGGCGACAACCTCACGGGGGAGGGCGACGGCGACGACGAGTCCGTCATCGTCAACCTCACACAGGTGCCGGCGCACTGCGACAAGATTCTTTTCCCGGTCTCGATCCATGAAGCCGACAATCGTGGGCAGACATTCGGTCAGGTGGCCAATGCCTTCATCCGCGTGGTGAACCAGGCGGACGGCCAGGAGCTGGCGCGGTACGACCTCAGCGAGGACGCGTCGACGGAGACGGCGATGATCTTCGGTGAGCTCTACCGCTACGGCGGCGAGTGGAAATTCCGTGCAGTCGGACAGGGGTACGCGTCAGGGCTGCGAGGCATCGCTCTAGACTTCGGGGTCAACGTTTCGTAAAGCCGCGCACGGCGCGGGGGAGCCCCGTACTCAACCGGGGGAGACCCGTTACATACACGATGGGGTAGCCAGTGCTTCTGAAAACCTTCGGCTGGTCGTTCGCGGTTACCGCGCTCGGCCTGGTCGCAGCGGTGTTCTACGGGGGGTGGCAGGCATTCGGCGTCGTCGCGATCCTGTCGGTCCTGGAGATCTCGCTGTCCTTCGACAACGCGGTGATCAACGCCGGAATCCTGAAGAAGATGAGTGCCTTCTGGCAGAAGATCTTCCTCACCATCGGTGTGCTCATCGCCGTCTTCGGTATGCGGCTGGTCTTCCCCGTCGTGATCGTGGCCATCAGCGCTCAGCTGGGGCCCATCGAGGCCATCGACCTGTCCTTCAACGACCCTGACAGGTACAAGGAACTGGTGACGGACGCCCATCCGTCCATCGCCGCCTTCGGCGGGATGTTCCTGCTCATGATCTTCCTCGACTTCATCTTCGAAGACCGTGACATCCAGTGGCTGCGCTGGATCGAGCGTCCGCTCGCCAAGCTCGGCAAGGTCGACATGCTGTCGGTCTGCGTCGCGCTGATCGTCCTGGCGATCGCGGCCATGACCGTCGCGACCCAGGCGCACCAGCACGGCGGCGGCCACGCCGACAAGGCGGAGACCGTCATGCTCTCCGGCATCGCCGGTCTGATCACCTACCTCGTGGTCGGCGGTCTCTCCGGGTTCTTCGAGAACAAGCTCGAGGAGGAGGAGGAGCGCGAGCACGAGGCCGAGGAAGAGGCCAGGAAGTCCGGCAAGTCCCCCTCCGCGGTGGTCCTGGCCGGCAAGGCCGCGTTCTTCATGTTCCTCTACCTCGAGGTCCTCGACGCCTCCTTCTCGTTCGACGGTGTCATCGGCGCCTTCGCCATCACCAACGAGATCGTCCTGATGGCCCTCGGCCTCGGTATCGGCGCCATGTACGTCCGTTCGCTCACCGTGTACCTGGTCCGCCAGGGCACCCTGGACGACTACGTCTACCTGGAGCACGGCGCGCACTACGCGATCGGCGCGCTGGCGGTCATCCTGCTCGTCACCATCCAGTACGAGATCAACGAGCTCATCACCGGTTCCGTCGGGGTCATCCTGATCGGCTGGTCCTTCCTGTCCTCGGTGCGGCGCAACAAGGCGATCGCGGCGGCCGGCGGCTCCGATTCCAAGGCGGAAGTGTCCTCCGGGGTGTGACCCGGTAAGGATTGAGGAACGCTCTCTCTGCGGGGCGGCCACGGCGGCGGTTCTCCGGGAACACCCGGACCCGGCCCGGCGGCCGCCCCGCAGTGACGTGCGGGGCGTGTGAGCCGCACGTCCGGGGGTCGGGCGTTACCACCGATACATAGGGGGGTTGGGATGGCCTTCTGGGACGGCCTGTTTCCGCGGCGGGCCGCGCAGTTCGAGTCGGGTAACTCCGCGACGAACTCGATCGTGCTCTCCAAGCGCAACGCCACGGTCTCGCTGAACAAGCAGGGTGCCCTGTCGGGCAACCTGCGCGTCAACCTGTCGTGGCGGATGCGTACATCGGACTTCGGCGGAAGGTCGCGGCAGAGCGGCCGGCTGCTGCGACCGCTGAAGCTCTTCAAGCCCGACGTCGTCCAGGCGCACACCCAGGGCATGGTCAACGTCGACCTGGACCTGGGCTGCATGTACGAACTGGCGGACGGCACCAAGGGCGTTGTGCAGCCCCTGGGCAACCTCATCGGCGATCTGAACGTGGCGCCGTACGTCAGGCTCAGCGGCGACGACCGCTTCGGTGCGCCGTCGGGCGAGACCGTCTACGTGAACCTCGACAAGCGCGACGAGATCAAGCGCCTGCTGTTCTTCGTGTACATCTACGACCAGACCCCGGCCTTCGACCGCACGCACGCCAAGGTGACGCTCTATCCGGGAAACGGTCCGCGCATCGAGATCGAGCTGGACGAACGGGCCCCGCAGGCCCGCTCCTGCGCGGTGTTCACGGTGGACAACGTCAAGGGCGAGCTGATCGTGCGCCGCGAGGTGAAGTTCGTGTACGGATTCCAGTCGGAGCTGGACCGGATGTACGGCTTCGGCATGCAGTGGGGACGCGGCTACAAGACGCGGGCCTGAGTGCGCACCGTGAAAGGCGGCCGCCCTTCCGGTTCACGACCGGAGGAACTGCGGGCCCTGCGGAGGGAGCACGAAATTCGGGTCCGGGGCGTGCGCCGCCGCCGCGGCGGGCTGCGGGTAGCCGTAGGCCGGCTGGGCCGGGGCGGGCTGCGGGTAGCCGTAGGCGGGCTGAGGGGCCACCGCGGGCTGCTGCGGGTAGCCGTACGCGGGCTGCGGCGCCACGGACGGCTGCGGGTAGCCGTACGCCGGCTGCTGGTGCTGGACCGTGGCCTGGGAGTCGGGAGAGGGCGCGGTGGCCTCCGGCGCGGGCGCCTCGGGGGTGCTGGGCACGGCCGCCGGGCCCGGCTCGGAGGCGGCCTCCGCCTCGTCCACCGAGATCCCGAAGGCGGTCGCAAGCCCGACGAGCCCCGTCGGGTACCCCTGGCCCACCGCCCGGAACTTCCACCCGTCGCCGCGCCGGTACAGCTCGCCGCAGATGATGGCGGTCTCCTCGCCGGTCTCCGCACGCACATCGAACACCGCGAGCGGCTCACTGTCGGCGGAGGCCGCGTCGTACAGCGATATCCGCAGGTCCGTCACGCGTTCGAAGGCCTCTTCGTCGCAGGACGCGGCGATGACCACCTGGTCCACCGAGGCGTCGAGCGCGGACAGGTCCGCCTCGATCGTGTCCGTGAGCCCTTCGGGGCCGCTGCGCTTGGGCAGGCGGCGCACCAGGCCCGACGGGTGCCGCGGCTGGTTGTAGAAGACGAAGTCCTCGTCGGAACGCACTTGCCCGGAGGGGCCGATCAGCAGGGCGGAGGCATCCACATCAGGGACCCCGGCGCCGGGGGTCCATCGCAGCACGGCCCGTACGGCCATGGCGTCGAGAGGGACGTTCGAGCCCTTCAGCATCGCGTGCGTCATGGCGGTCATCCTGCCTGCTGGGGTGGTGTCCGGACAACGCGGGGGTACGAACCAGTAGGCCAGGCAGGGTTCGCGAGGGGCACGCAGGCGCGCCGCGCGGGATGTGAGATACGCCGGGGACACCTGAAGTTCATAAGGGCGGGGAACCGGCGACACCTCTCCGAACGTACTATTACCGGCCATACGTTTATCCGGTCCATCAGGCAGTACGGGGGAATCACATGCGTCATTTCGGGCATATCTCGCCCGCTGTCCGGGAAAACCTCTTCTTCAGGGAGCCGTGCGCATTCGACGCGGATTCCTCCTCCCGCCTGCTGTCCACGGCCCTCGGGGCCACGCTCTACAGCCCCGCGACCCGGCCCAGGCTGGCCGAGGACGTGATCAAGCAGGGCGGCCAGGGAGTGGTCTCCATGGTGCTCTGCCTGGAGGATTCCATCGACGACGCCGAGGTCGTCGGCGCCGAGGCGAATCTGGTCCAGCAGTTCGCCGACCTCGACGCGCGGGACGCCGATGTGCCGCTGCTCTTCATCAGGGTCCGCGAGCCGGAGCAGATCTCCGACCTCGTACGGCGGCTCGGCAGCTCCGTCCGATTGTTGTCCGGATTCGTACTTCCGAAATTCACGGAGGATCGGGGCGAGCTCTTCCTGGAGGCGCTCACCGCGGCCGAAGCGAGCAGCGGGCACCGGCTTTTCGCGATGCCCGTCCTCGAATCGCCCGAGCTGCTGCACCTGGAGACCAGGGGCGAGACCCTGCGGGGAATCTCCCGCACCGTCGACAAGTACCGCGACCGGGTCCTGGCGCTGCGGCTCGGCGTCACCGACTTCTGCTCCGCCTACGGTCTGCGCCGGGCACCCGACATGACGGCGTACGACGTCCAGATCGTCGGCGCCGTCATCGGCGACGTCGTCAACGTGCTGGGCCGGTCGGACGGCACCGGCTTCACCATCACCGGGCCCGTCTGGGAGTACTTCCGGCTCCAGGAGCGGATGTTCAAGCCCCAGTTGCGCCGCAGCCCCTTCATGGGCCAGGCCGAGGAGCTGCGCACCGCGCTCATCGAGCACGACCTCGACGGGCTGCTGCGTGAGATCGAGCTGGACCGGGCCAACGGCCTGCTCGGCAAGACCTGCATCCATCCGTCGCACGTCCTGCCCGTGCACGCGCTGTCGGTCGTCAGCCACGAGGAGTACAGCGACGCTCAGGACATCCTGCGGCCGGAGCGGGGCGGCGGCGGAGTGCTGCGCTCCGCCTACACGAACAAGATGAACGAAGTGAAGCCCCACCGGGCCTGGGCCGAGCGGACCCTGCTGCGGGCCGAGGTCTTCGGCGTGGCCCGCGAGGACATCGGCTTCGTGGAGCTCCTGGCCGCCGGCGTGACGGCCTGAGCGCGCACATGGACGGGTACGGGCGAGCGGACGAGCGGATACGGGAAGAGGCAGTGGACGTGGAGTGGTCGGGTAACTGGGTCGCGGAGCGGCTCGGGGTCGAGCTCATCGGCGACGGGGAGCTCCGGGAACTGCTGGGCCTCGCCCTGCGCCGCAATCCGAAGCGAGCCCATCTGCTCGTGTCGAACGTCCTGGGCAAACACGTGCCGCAACGGCCGTCCGTCGTCCACGGCGTGGGCTTCGAGCTCGGCGAGCGGGTGCGGAACCTGCTGGGGGAGGCGGAGGCCCGCCGCGCGGTCGTCCTCGGCTACGCGGAGACGGCCACGGGCCTCGGCCACGCCGTCGCGGACGGGCTCGGGGTGGCTCCCTACCTCCACTCGACCCGGCGCCCCGTCGCCGGTGTCGCCCAGGCCGGCGGCTTCGAGGAGGCACACTCCCACGCCACCTCCCATCTGCTGCTGCCCGAGGACCCGGACCTGCTGCACGCCTCGGCGGAGGGCTCCGTGCTGGTCCTGGTCGACGACGAGTTCTCCACCGGCAACACCGTGCTCAACACCGTCCGGGCCCTCCACGCGCGCTACCCCCGCGACCGGTACGTCATCGTCGCCCTGGTGGACATGCGCTCCGAGGCCGACCAGGGGCGGCTCGCCGAGTTCGCCGAGGAGATCGGCGCGCGCGTCGACCTGGTGGCCCGCGCCCGGGGCACCGTGCACCTGCCCGAAGGAGTCCTGGAGAAGGGGCGGGACCTGGTGGCCGCGCACGAAGCCGGACACGCGCCGGACGAGCCCCCCGCACCACGGACCGCCCCCGTGCGCGTCGCCCTGGACTGGCCGGCCGGCGTACCCGACGGCGGACGGCACGGCTTCACTCCCGTCCACCGCGCGGCCCTGGAAGCCGCTCTGCCGGGCATGGCGGCCCGGATCGCCGACGCCGTGGGCGACGCGCGCAGGGTGCTCGTCCTCGGCTTCGAGGAGCTGATGTACGCGCCCCTGCGGCTCGCCACCGCGCTGGAGGACGCCACCACCGCCGACGTGCGCTACTCCACCACCACCCGCTCGCCCGTCCTCGCCGTCGACGACCCCGGCTACGCCATACGCAGCCGCCTCGTCTTCCCGGCCCACGACGATCCCGCCGACGGACCGGGCGACCGGTACGCGTACAACGTCGCGGGCGCGGGTTTCGACGCCGTCGTCGCGGTCGTCGACTCCACCGCCGACACCCCCGCCCTGCACGCCCCGGACGGGCTGCTGGCCCGGCTCGCGGGCCACGCCGACCAGGTCGTGCTCGCGGTCGTCCCCTCGTACGTGCCGTCGCCGGCCTCGCCGTCGGCCACCCACAGGCAGGAAGCCGCCATGCTGCCCGAACCTCTCCGGGGACCCGCCTTCTCCTCCTACGCGGCGGACGACGTCGGCTGGCTGCTCCAGGACCTCTCCGACACGGCCCTGGAAGCACCCACCGAGGAGCGCGAGGAGGCGATCCAGAGCGGCGGTGCGCACTACGCCGAGTCGCTGCCCGTCGAGTACCAGCCCAGCCCGCAGTACCAGGAGCTGTTCAAGGCGGCGCTGGACACCTCCGCCGCCCGTATCGCCCGGGCCGTCGGCACCGTCACCGAGACCGTCCTGGCCGAGAGGGGCCCCCGCCCCGTCCTGGTCTCCCTCGCCCGGGCCGGCACCCCAGTCGGGGTCCTCATGCGCCGATGGGCCCAGCACCGGCACGGCCTCGACCTGCCGCACTACGCCGTCTCCATCGTCCGGGGCCGCGGCATCGACGCCAACGCCCTGCGCTGGCTGGCCGCCCACCACGACCCGGCGGACGTCGTCTTCGTCGACGGCTGGACCGGGAAGGGTGCCATCACCCGCGAACTGGCCGCCGCACTGGAGGAGTTCGGCGGCTTCGACCCGGAGATCGCCGTACTGGCCGACCCGGGCGGCTGCGTACGGACGTACGGGACGCGCGAGGACTTCCTCATCCCGTCCGCCTGCCTCAACTCCACGGTGTCCGGGCTGATCTCCCGTACGGTCCTGCGCTCCGACCTGGTCGGCCCGCACGACTTCCACGGCGCGAAGTTCTACAGCGAGCTCGCCGGTGCCGACGTCTCCGGCCTCTTCCTGGACACGGTCGCCGCCCGCTTCGACGAGGTCGGCGACGCCGTGGACGCCGAGGCGAAGGAACTGCTCGCCGCGGACCGCGCCCCCACCTGGGAGGGCTGGGCCGCCGTCGAACGCATCAGCGAGGAGTACGGCATCCACGACGTGAACCTCGTCAAGCCCGGCGTCGGCGAGACCACCCGGGTGCTGCTGCGCCGCGTCCCCTGGAAGATCCTGGCCAAGCGGGGAGCCGGCGCCGACCTCGACCACGTACGGCTGCTCGCCGAGCAGCGCGGAGTCCCGGTCGAGGAGGTCGGGGACCTCCCGTACACCTGCGTCGGGCTGATCCACCCCAAGTACACCCGCGGCGCCACCGGCGCGGACGGCACGGCGGTGACGGCGAAGTGAGCGACACCGTGAACACGCCTGACGACGCGACCACGGGCGCCCCCGGGAGCGCCCGCGTGACGCTGGTGGCCAGCGACCTGGACCGCACCCTCATCTACTCGGCGGCCTCCCTCCAGCTGACCATGCCGGACGAGCAGGCCCCCCGCCTGCTGTGCGTCGAGGTGTACGGCGGCGCCCCCCTCTGCTACATGACGGAGACGGCCGCCGCACTGCTCGACCAGCTGGCCCGCACCACGGTGTTCGTCCCTACCACCACCAGGACCCGGGAGCAGTACGGCCGCATCCATCTCCCCGGGCCCGCCCCCCGCTACGCCATCTGTGCCAACGGCGGACACATCCTGGTCGACGGCGTCTCCGACCCGGACTGGCAGGACCACGTGGCCCGGCGGATCGCCGGCGAGTGCGCCTCCCTCGGCGAGGTCCGTGCCCACCTCCAGGCGGCGGGCGACCCCTCCTGGCTGCTCAAGGAACGGGTCGCCGAGGACCTCTTCGCCTACCTCGTCGTCGACCGCGGAGCCCTCCCCGAGGGCTGGGTCAAGGAGCTGTCCGCCTGGGCGGACCCCAAGGGCTGGACCGTATCGCTCCAGGGCCGCAAGATCTACGCCGTCCCGAAGCCGCTCACCAAGAGTGCCGCGATGCACGAGGTGGCCCGCCGCAGCGGTGCCACGCTGACGCTCGCCGCCGGTGACTCGCTCCTGGACGCCGACCTCCTGCTCGCCGCCGACAAGGCCTGGCGACCGGGCCACGGAGAGCTGGCCGACTGCGGCTGGGGCGCGCCCAACACCGAGGTGCTCCGGGAGCGGGGCGGCGCCGCGGGCGAGGAGATCCTGCGCCGCTTCCTGCGCGCCTCCGACCCCCTGCGGGCGAATCGCTGAGCGCGCGCGGGCGGTCTTCGGCAAGCTGGTCGGGCCGCCGACCCGAGGAGACGTTCATGACCAAGGGCAACACCACCGAGATCACCGACGAGCTGTACGCGTACACCCTGGCGCACAATCCTCCGCTGGACGGGGTGCAGCGCGAGCTCGTGCAGACCACGTACGCCGAGCTGCCCGACCACGCCGGCATGCAGTCCGCACAGGAGCAGGGGCCGCTGCTCGCCTTCCTCGTCGGGCTGACGCGGGCCCGGCACATCGTGGAGGTCGGCACCTTCACGGGCTTCTCGGCCCTGTCGATGGCCCGGGCGCTGCCCGCGGACGGCGTGCTGATCGCCTGCGACATCTCCGAGGAATGGACGGCGTACGGCCGCGAGGCCTGGGAGAAGGCCGGTGTCGCCGACCGGATCGACCTGCGGATCGCGCCCGCCCTGGACACCCTGCGCGCGATGCCGGCCGAGCCGCACATCGACATGGCCTACCTGGACGCGGACAAGGGCAACTACATCGCGTACTGGGAGGAGCTGGTCCCGCGCATCCGCCCCGGCGGGCTCGTCGTCACCGACAACGTGCTCTTCCACGGAGGCGTCACCGACCCGCTGGCGACCGGGGCCGCGGCCGCCATCAGGAGCTTCAACAACCATGTCCGCGCCGACGACCGGATGGAAAGCGTCATGCTGACGGTCGCGGACGGGCTGACGCTCTCGCGCAGGAAGTAGCGGGACCGCCCCGGTCCCTGCTCAGGCGGGGGATCAGCCGCAGCAGCCCCCACCGCAGCAGCCACCGCCACCGCCGCCGCCCGAGGGAGCGGCGGCGGGCGCGGAGGAGGCCGAGCCGCCGCCCACCGCCACGGTGGAGAGCAGCTTCACGGTGTCCTCGTGCCCGGCGGGGCAGGAGGCGGGGTCGGACGACTCGGCCATCGGGCGGCTGAGTTCGAACGTCTCGCCGCAAGGGCGGCAGCGGTACTCGTAACGAGGCATGGCTCCAGATTAGAGCCTCTTCCCCTTCGTGACCTCGGGCATCGGGGGACGGGGACGGCGTTCCTCCCTCGCGACCTGCTCGGGGTGGCGGGCGCGCCAGTACGGATTGTCGTGGGGCAGGCCGCCGCTGACTCTCCCGTACATGCCGAACATCATCAGCATCAGCCCGACCACGAAGCTGAACAGCACGTTCTGCATGCGGAAGGCCAGGAAGTTCATGCTGCCGTCCAGCAGGGCCAGATTCACGAACCCGCTGAGGATGAAGAGGATGCCCAGGACCATGTTCAGCGTCGACGCGAAGTTCCCGCCGATGACCATGCCGACGAAGAGGAGCAGCCCGACGCAGATGGACAGGATGCTCAGCGCGCCGTTGGTGTTGAGGCCCGCCACCGTGTCGCCGCCGGTGTCGAAGAAGCCGATACGGTCGATGAGCCCCAGGATCCCGAAAGCCACCAGCAGCAGACCCATCAGGCCCGCCCCCACCCGGTAGACCCGGCTGAGGCGGTGGTCGACGGGGAGGTGGTCGTCGAGGACGGCCTGGCGGCGGACCGGCTTGCCGGGCCGTCGCGTGGGATGCAGGACGTGAGTGGCCATGACGGTCTCCTTCGGCCGGGTACGGCCAGGGACGCCTCAGCGGGAACCGCTGCGTACCTCCAGGATCGGCCCGCGGACCGCCGTCGACAAGTCAGCGCTGCCCGCCGTCGACAACTTAGCGCTGCCCGCCGTCCCCGGCGCGGACCCAGCCCGGTCCGCCGTCCCCGGGCGCGCTCAGGTGCCGCCGCCCAGCTCCTCGCGGATCGCGGAGACCACCCGGGTCGCCGTCTGCCGCACGGCCTCGGTCTCCGTGAGGAAGTGCCAGTAGTCGGGGTGGCGCCCGTCCAGCCCCTCGATCGCCCGCTCCAGCCGCGCCACGGCATCGTCCAGCGGGCGGGCGTGACGCGGGTCGGGCGTGTTGCGCCCGGCCATGGCGAGGCGCTGGGCGTCCCGGATCGCGAACCTGGTCCGGTCGATCTCCGCCTGCGGATTCTTCGCCACCGCGTCGAGCCGCTGCAGCCGGTCCCCGGCGGCGGACACCGCCTCGTCGGTCGCGTTGAGCAGCGCCCGGACCGTACTCAGCCGGGACGTCGCATCAGGCCAGCGCTGCTCGGACCGTGCCTCGGCGGCCTCCGCCAGCTTCGCCTCGGCCTGCCGGACATTGACCGCCGCCTGCTCGGGAACCGGCTGCAGGTCCTGCCAGCAGGCGGCCGAGAAACGCCGCCGCAGCTCGCTGAGCACCGGCTCGACCTGCCCGGCGCGCGTGGTCAGCGCCTGGGCCCGGGTGCGCAGCGACACCAGCCTGCGGTCGATCTCGGCGGCCCGCTCGGGAAGCTGCTCCGCCTCCGACCGGATCGCTTCGGCGTCCCGCAGCACCTTGTCCGCACGCTGAAGGGTCTCCGCCACTCCGTGCTGTCCGGCGCCCTGGTTGAGCTTGGTCAGCTCCGGGGCGAGAGCCGCGAGCCGGGCCGCGAGATCGTCCGCCCGCAGCCCTGACGCGCGCACCGTGTCCAGCGCGTTACTCGCGGCGAGCAACGCCTGGCGGCCCCGCTCCACAGCGGGAGCGAGCCGCGCGAGCTGGGACTCGGCGCTGCTGAGCAGCGTCCCGAGCCCGGCGGCGAACCGGTCGAGCTCACCCTTCACCCGCACGAGATCGTCCTTGGCCCGGGTCAGCTGGGTCCGCGCACCGGCCGCCGCCGAAGGCTCCAGATCGTCCCGGTCGAGGTCATGGGCGTCGACCGCGGTGATGTACTCGTGGCTGACCTCGTCGATCCGCCGGCCCAGCGCCGCGAAGTCGTCCACGGCCTTGCGGGCGCGGGGCGAGCTGTCCACGGCGGTGATCGTCTCGATCGAGATCCGCAGATCGCGCTGGGCGGTGTCGAGCTCGTAGAAAGCGGCCGCCGCCGCGTCCTTCGCCGCCTGCGCGTCGGCGCGCTGATTCTCCCCGCGCCCCCCGAACCAACGGCGCGTACCCCCGCCCGCGAAGGCGCCGGGCAGCGCGGCGGCGACCAGCGGGACCGGCAGCAGCATCAGCACCAGGACGTCCCTGACGGCGGAACCAACACTCGCTTTCGCCTGCGGCCGCGTGTGTGTCGCCGTCACATCCCTCTCCCGTGCCGATTCGCCCTGCCCGGTTCATTCTCCCACCAGTTAGGACGAACGCACGGGCCGGTTAGTTCGCACTTCGGACGGTGACTTCACCGTTGTCGCTGCGCGCCCTCACCACGTGCTTGCTGCTTTCGCTGCGGGGCACGTCGACGGACACGTCACCGTTGTCGGCCTCGGCGGACACCGCGTACGTGCTCTTCCCGGCCGGCAGGTCGATGGAGATGCTCCCGTTGTCACTCACGGTGTCCACCAGGTCCGGGACCCGTGCGAACCCGATCCGTACCGCCCCGTTGTCCGAACGGGCGATCACGGAACTCCCGGAGATCCGCTCCGCCGCGACCGAGCCGTTGTCGGAGACCAGCTCCAGCGGCCCGGAGATGTCACGCACGTCGACGCCGCCGTTGTCGGCGGTGATCTTGAGCGGCGTACTGAAGCCGGACGCGGTGACCTTCCCGTTGTCCCCCTGCACGGTCAGGGCCAGCCCGCGGGGCACCTTCACCTCGTGGTGCGCCTCGCAGTTGCTGATCACCGCGTGGCACTTCACCCGGAGCCGCAGCTCGTCCCCCTCGAGCTTCCACACGGGATCCGGCCCACTGCCCAGCACGACCCACCCGTCGACCCGGCGGGTGACCTCGATCTGCTCCACGTCGGCGGGCACGAGATCCAGGGTCGAGTTCTCGGCGTCGATGGTGAGCGCGTCCCCGCTGAACGCGAACGACTTGTGCTCGGCGGCGGAGTCCTCGGCATCCGCACTCCCACAGCCACTGAGCGCGGCCACGAGGAGCACGGTCCCTGCGGCGGCCACGAGTGCGTCGGTGCGTCGTGTACGGATGGTCATGGTGTCGGGTCCCCCTGAGAGCGCCGGCGAATGTGTTTCCACCGTATGTACGGGCCCACCCCCGCGACGATCCGGACGGCTACCGTTTCGGGGTGGGGGTAACCCCCGTACGCCCGGTCCACGGTCCGCAGGCCTGGCCGGGCGGCCAGGAACCGGATTGCGGCCGGGAGGCATGGGCCATGTAACCTGTTGCCTCATCCACGGGTGCGTAGCTCAGGGGTAGAGCGCTGCTCTTACAAAGCAGATGTCGGCGGTTCGAAACCGTCCGCGCCCACCAGTGCGAAGGCCCCCAACCGATCATGGTTGGGGGCCTTTGGCATCTACTTCTGACACCAACGGGCGCGAGCGGAGCGTGGGCGAGCATCGCGAGCACCGGCCGACGCCGCCGCCGCTGGACGGTCGGGCAAGCCGGTCGCGTCGGTAGACTGGGCGGTCGGCACCGGACGAGGGGCGGCGGGCGTGGACTACGGTGACAAGCTCTTCTGGCTCTCGGTCCTGATCCAGCGGAGGTACGCGCAGATCTGCGCCGAGTACGACCTCACTTCCTTGCAGGCCACGTTGTTGTGCGCGATCAAGGACGAGCCGCGGCGGATGGCGTACCTCGCCGCCGCGCTCGGCATGACCAAGAACGCGCTGAGCCAGCTTGTCGATCGCACCGAGCGGCGCCACCTGGTCAGCCGAGCGAGTTCGGAGCAGGACCGGCGGGTCATCATGCTCAGCGTGACGCCCGCGGGGAAAGTGCTCGCCGAGGCGGTGTTCGCCGAGACCACCAAGCGCCTGCCCGACGTCGCGGAGAACCTCGACGCCGACGACCAGCGCGAGCTCGAACGCCTGGCCACCGCCATCGTGGACACGTCGGGCGTCTCGGCGTCCACCTCGTCCTGACATACCGCGCAGACCTCCTGGGCACCCTCATGCCTTGAATCAGTTCATGGCGTGAACTACTATTGTTCACGCTGTGAACTAGTCAGGGTTCATGCCCTAGCGAGAGGTGACGACATGGTCACGCGGGAAAACGGTGCGATCGCGGTCTTCGGTGCGACGGGACAGCAGGGCGGGGCGGTCGTCGACGCGCTCCTGGCCCGAGGAGCGCGGGTGCGGGCTCTCGTCCGCACCCTCAAGTCCGATCGAGCGCAGGCGCTGGCCGCCCGGGGCGTCGAGCTGGCGACCGTCCGGATCGACGACCCGGCGTCAACGGTCGCCGCGCTGGAGGCGGTCGAGGCGTTCTACTTCATGACCCCGGAGGCGAACAGCCTCGAGGAGATCGAGGAGGAGATCCGAGTGGGCACCGCCCTCGTCGATGCGGCGGCCGCAGCGCGCGTGCCACACGTCGTGTTCAACTCGGTCTTCGGAGCGGATCGCGAAACGGGCGTGCCGCACCACGACTCGAAGCACCGGATCGAGGAATACCTGAAGCTTTCCGGCCTGAGGGCCACGATGGTTCGCCCGGCCGCCTTCATGGAGAACTTCGCGACCGTGATGGCGCCGAGCCTGGAGGACGGAACGATCGTGCTGAGGCTGCCGCTGCCGAACGACATCGCCCTGAAGATGATCTCGATCAAGGACATCGGCCAGGTCGCCGCCGTAATCCTGCTCGACACCGCGGACGTGCCCGGCGGAGCCATCGAGGTCATCGGCGACGAGCCGACGGGCCCCCAGATCGCCGCCGCGTTCGGCGCGCGCGCCGGGCTGCCGTCACGCTACGAGGCCCTGCCGCTGAGCGTCCTCGGCAACGACCTCGACAAGGCGATGTTCCGCCACTTCGCCAAGGCGTCCGAACACCCGTCAGACCTCGCGGCGGTGAAGGCGATCGTGCCGACCGCCTGGGACCTGGCCGAGTGGATCCGCTCCACCGGCTGGACCGCGCCCGCGGACCGGATCCGTTCCTGATGTTCCAGCCGTAGGCCGTGATCTTGCAGGCGTGGCGGTCCCGGACACGGCACGGCCACCGTGTGACGGCCGCGGATCGCGGACGCCCGCCCTCGGGTGGCCGGTGGTCGACGGTAAGTCGGGGACACCTACGGGTCCTTTCGGGGTGCGCCGCTGTCCGTGACCTCCCACCGACGCCGTCGATGGCGGCTCGCGCGGCAGTAGAGTGCTGCGGTGACCGCTATGCCGGAAGACCGGCCGCCACTGATCAGCGATGACGACCGTGACACGGCCGTGCGGCGCTTGCAGGAGGCGTACGCCGAAGGGCACATGACGCACGAGGAACTGGACGATCGCCTCCACCAGGCGCTCACCGTCACCTCGCACAGCGAGCTCACGTCGGCTCTGGCCTCGCTGCCGGCGGAGAAGGAGGCCACCACGTCCACGATCGCCGCCGCCGCCGGACGGATCCGGCGGCGCGGTGTGTGGCGGGTGCCTCGGCGCCTGAAGGTCGAGTCCGCATACGGAAAGGTGTATCTGGACCTGTCCCGGACGGTCATCGAGCACGCGGTGGTCGACATCGAGCTGCAACTCGGCATCGGCAAGGCCAGGATCACCGTGCCCCGCGACGCGGTCGTCGATCTCGAGGGCCTGCAGACCGGGTGGAAGGACTCGCGCTACAGGACCACCCGGCGTTCCCGTCCCGGGGGACCGAAGATCCGGATCTCGGGAGCCATGGGGTTCGGACGGTTGAAGGTCCGCCACGCGTGGCGTTGAGGTTCCCTCCGTCACCAGGGCGGTCCGTCCGGCGCGGCCCTTCGAGGCGCTGTGCGGCGCGGACGTATGCGCTGCCAGTGCCGGAGGCCCCGGGTCAGGAGCACACTGAACGCATGGCCCTACCGAAAGCGCATCACTGCTCGGCCTGCTCGACCGGGGCCGCCAAGGACGAGGTCCTGCACGAAGATCTCGTTGTCGGAGCACCCCTGTCGATGGAGGACCTCACCGACGCACAGCGCCACGACCGCTTCGCCCTCAAGTACGCCCATGACAAATGCGAGGTCAGAGAGGTCCGGCGCGTTCCCCACGACAACCTGAGTGGCTATGCCTGGTGCGTCCGCTTCACCGAGAGTCCGTGACGGACGGAGCGCCGTGGGCAGCGGACGGGTGTCCGGACATCCGGTACTTCGGCAGCGGTGAGTTCGACCGTGGTCTCCGGTCTTCACCCATGTAGGCGAACCGTCGCAGCCGAGGAGAGCGCCATGACCGCCACCTACACATTCGATGTCTTTTCCAGCCTCGACGGTTTCGGTGCCGCCGGCGGGAACTGGACCGGCTACTGGGGCAGGCAAGGCCCCGAACTCCTCGACCGCCGCCTCGGTCTGTACCGCGAGGAGCAGCGGATGGTCTTCGGTGCCCACACCTACCGCGCGTTCGCGCGGATGCTGGCGTCGAGCAGCCCGGAGTCCGAGGTGCGTGACCCGTGGGTCACGCGGATGAGGAGCCTGCCGGCAACGGTGGTGTCGACCACGCTGGAAGGGCCCCTCGACTGGCCGGACGCGACCGTTGCGAGCGGCGACGCCGTCGACGTGGTCGACCGGCTCAGGAAGGAGTCCGACGTGCCTCTGCGCTCCCACGGCAGCCTGTCGATGAACCGGGCGCTGATGGCCGCCGGGCTGGTCGACCGCGTCCAGGTCACGCTCTTTCCCGTGATCACAGGCCAGACCGGGCTGGACCCGGTCTTCCACGGCGCGGCCGACTTCGACCTCGAACTGATCGAGCACCGGACGCTCGACGGCCACATCCAGGAACTCGTCTACCGGCCCGCCCTGCACGTCTGACGCCAGTCCCTCCGACCGGCGGCGGGCCCGGTCGGGGACGTGCTGTTCTCCGTCATGCGGCCGGCTCCAGCCCTGACGCACGGGCAAGGTCAAGCCGTGGCTTCCTTCGGGTAGTGGCGGCGCAGGTTGGCCGCGAGGACGCGGTCGAGCGCGCGGTCGGACAGCAGGGGGCCCAGGCGCATGATCAGGGCGGCGTCCCGGCCGGCGGTGTACCGGGTGCGCGGTCTGCGGGCCGTCACGGCCTTCGCGATGACCCGGGCGGCGGCGTCGGCGGTCAGGCCCGAGGCCGTGCCCGAGGCCATCAACTCGTTGTTCGCCCGGACCAGGCTGCCGTAGCGCTCGCCGTGCTCGGGTGTCATCCGGGCCGCGAGGTCGTTCGCCGTCGCGATCCCACGGGCCGCGATCTCCGTCCGGACACCGCCGGGCTCGACCACGACGACCTGTACGCCCAGCGGCGCGACCTCCCGGCGGAGGGAGTCGCTGACTGCTTCCAGGGCGAACTTCGCGCCGGCGTACGCGCCGTACGTGGCCATGGCGTACTTGCCGCCGATCGAGCTGATGTTGACCACACGGCCCTTGCTGCGCAGCAGTGCGGGCAGGAGCGCCTGGGTGACGGCGATGTGGCCGAACAGGTTGACGTCGAAGACCCGCCGCCACTCGGCCATCGGCAGTGTCTCGACCGGGGCGTTCACCTGGACGCCGGCGTTGTTGACGACCGCGTGCAGGGCGCGCGGGTCATCGGCCACCCGCGCGGCGACCGCCTCCACCTGCTCCGGCTCGGTGATGTCGAGGATGACCGGCTCGACGCCGGCCGACCGGATGGTGTCGGCGTCACGGTCGCGTCGCACGCCGGCCAGGACGTGGAACCCCCGGCGGGCCAGCTCGCGGGCGGTCGACGCGCCCATGCCCGTGGAGGCTCCGGTCACGACGACCAGCTTCTGTGTTTCAGTTGACGCTGTCATCTTCCTGACGCTAACAGATGACAGCGTCAACTGTAGGATGGGCGCCATGGTCTCCCGTGCGGAATCCGCCGCCGTCACCCGGCGCGCCCTGCTCGACGCGGCCGCCGGCCTCCTCGACCTCGGCGGCCCCGAAGCCGTCACCCTGCGCGAGGTAGGGGCGAGGGCGGGCGTGAGCCGGGGAGCGCCGTACCGCCATTTCACGGGCAAGGACAGCTTGCTGACCGCCGTCGTGACCGAGGGCTGGGAACGGATCGCCGACCAGGTCCACGCCCTCCGGACCGATCCGGCCCTGTCGGCCGCCGGCAAGCTGCACGGCGCTCTGTGCACTCTGCTCGGGGTCGGCCGGAACCAGCCGCATCTGTACCAGATGCTGTTCAGGCGCCACGGACACCGTCCTGAGGAACTCGGCGAAGGACTCGACCGCGTCCGGCGTCAGCTGTGCGGACCGGGGGAGGACCCGGCCGCGGACCGCGTCCGCGCGGCCGGACGCTTCCAGGACGAGTTCCTGGCCGTCGTCGCCGGTCTCGTCGGGGAGCGGGACCGGCAGCACTACGGCGCCCTCCTGCTCGCCGGCGCCCACGGCATCACGGACATGGAGCTCAGCGGCCACCTCGGCACGGGAAGCCTGAGTGCCCCCGCGGAGGAACTCGTCGACACCCTCGTACGCATGGTCGCGAACGCCGGCGGAACGCTATAGCGGCTGAGCCGTGGCGGGGAGCCGCCGCGGCTCGCTCAGGCCCTCTCAGGCGCCGGCGCCCCCGTCGACCGGCACCAGCGCCCCGGTCACCACCGAGGCGCGGTCGCTGAGCAGCCACGCGGCTGCCTCGGCCACCTCGCGGGGCTCGGCCATGCGGCGGAGAGGGGTCGCCGCGTTGTTGCGCTCGATGATGCCCGGGGACACCGCTTCCCACGCGTCGATCATCTCCGTGGCGGTGCCCCCCGGGGTGATGCCGTTCACCCGGATGCCCTGAGGGCCCCAGGTCACCGCCGCGGTCTCGGTGATGCTGTTCAGCGCGCGCTTCATGGCGCCGTAGGCGGGGAGGGCGGGGTTCGCGCGGCGGCTGCCGATGCTCGACGTGTTGACGATCGCCCCGCCGCCGTTCCTTCGCATGAGCGCGGCCTCGGCGTTCATGGCGGTCCAGTGCGAGCGGAAGTTCACGACGAACTGCTCGTCGATGTCCTCCTCGCCCGTGGTGTCGAGCGGGCCGGGCTGCTGGATCGCCGCGCCGTTGTTGAAGGCGCCGTCGAGCCGCCCGTGCAGCTCCTCGACGCGGTCGACCGCCGCGCGGATGCTCGCACGGTCGGCGAGGTCGAGGGTGACGGAGTCGGCGACGCCGCCGTCGGCGCGGATCTCGGTGACGATGAGGTCGAGGGCGTCCGTGCTGCGGGCGGCGAGCACGACGGAGGCGCCCTCGGAGGCGAAGAGCCGGGCCGCGGCCGCCCCGATGCCACGGCTGGCGCCGGTGATGAACACGACCTTGCCGGTGAGCAGGCCGATGGGTGCGATGTCGGTGTGGTTCGTCATGACGGCAGTGTCGGCCGGGACCCGGAGCCGGATACAGGCACAAGCTGTACCAGGATCCGTCGCCGCGGATTGTGCAGACTTGGACCATGGACAAGCAGGAGCTCGGGGCGTTCCTCCGCAGCCGTCGCGAGCGGCTCCGGCCGGAGGACGTCGGCCTTCCCTCCGGACCGCGGCGCCGGACACCGGGTCTGCGCCGCGAGGAGACCGCCGTCCTCGCGCACATCTCCACCGAGTACTACGTCCGGCTCGAACAGGGCAGGGCGCCGCGTCCCTCGGGCGAGGTTCTCGCCGGGATCGCCGGAGCCCTGCGGCTCACCGACGCCGAGTCCGACCATCTGCACGTCCTCGCCGGCACGGCGTCGACCCGGGCCCGGGTGCACCGGCGCGACGTCCGGCCGAGCGTCCTCACGCTGGTCGAGCGGCTGCCGCAGACGGCGGCCATCGTCGTGTCCGCCGCGTTCGAGGTGCTCGCGTGGAACGACCTCGCGGCCGCGCTCATGGAGGACTTCGGCGGGCTCGCTCCCGAGGACCGCAATCTCGCGCGCCGGGCGTTCCTCGGACAGACGCGGCCCGGAACGCCGCTCTACGGGGTCTCCGACGCGGCCGAGTTCCGGCACCGCGTGGTCATGGAACTCCGTGCCACGCTCGCCCGCTACCCGGCCGATCCCGAGGTCACCGGTCTTGTCGGCGAACTCCGCGACGGGAGCTCCGACTTCGTCCGGCTCTGGGAACGGCACGACGTTCAGGCCGCGCCGATGCTCACGAAGACGTTCCGTCACCCGGTCGTCGGGGAGGTGACCGTCGACTGCGACACACTCACCCTCGCGGACCGCGACCAGCACCTCGTGCTCTACAGCGCGCCGAAGGGATCCCCCGACGCCGAGGCCCTGGCTCTGCTGAACGTACTCGGAGCCGAGGCCGGTGAGTACCGCCGGTAGCGACGCGGCCTGCCGGCCGGGGAAAGGCGTCTCGGGAGCGGTGTGGCGTTCCTCACAGTGAAAGCACAGGTGGCGAAAGCAACTGCACCCATTCGTCTTTTCTGTCTGCTCCGCAGTGGGTTGTCGGCGGAAGCAGGTGAAGAAAATGTGATGGCTGACCCTCTCTCCGGTCATACGATCGCCTCAAGTCGCGTAGGCGTGTCCCATTCCGCTGCGACCCCTTCTCTCTTTTTTCGGACCCCGAAGGGCTCTAGTGAAGATTCGCCAGATTCTTGCCACCGCTGTTGCCGCCGCAGTGACCACGCCTGCGGTCCTGCTGTCGGTCACCCCCGCGTTCGCCGACGACAAGCCGGCCGCGCAGACGCAGGAGAAGCCGTCCGTCACGGAGCTGGAAAAGGCCGCCGCCGCAGCGCAGGCGGCGTACGACGACGCCTTGGCGGCCGAGAGCGCGGCCGAGGCGGCTCTGGACGAGGCACTGTCCGACACCGCCCCCCTGGCCGTGGCCGCCAAGGCCGCCGAGGTCGTGGCGGCGGCCGCCGGTACGGCGAAGACCGACGCCGACAAGGCGGTCGTGGCCGCCGAGGCCGAGGTCGAGAAACTCCAGGAGACGGGCACCGACGAGGAGAAACTCGACGCTGAGGCGAAGCTCGCCGAAGCCGTGTCCGACGCCGAGGATGCCCTGAAGGCCCTGGATGACGCCGAGGCCGAGGTCGTGACGGCCCGGACCGCACTCGCCGTCGACCAGAACGAAGCTCGCCAGAAGCTGAGGGAGGCGACAAAGGCCACCGAGGCCGCGCTCGCCGACAAGAACGCCGCCGACGCGGCGCTCGCCAAGGCGAAGGAAGAGGAGGCCCAGGGCGGCGGGAACGGCGGCGAGAACGGCGGGGAGGACGACACGTGCGTCCCCGAGCCCAAGCTCACCACCGTCGTCACGGGACTGCCGTCCACGGTCGTCGCCGGCACGAAGGTCAACTTCAAGCTCCGCGTGACCAACGGAACCGACAAGACGCTGGACGAGGTGTTCCCGTTCGTCTACGCCCACGCGACCGACCGCAGCGGGGTCAACGACCTCGACCACCTGGTGCACCTGCAGTGGTCGTCCGCTTCCTCCTCGACGTGGAAGAACGTCGACAACGAGAACTACATCGAGAAGATCAGCCCGCTGAAGGCCGGCGCCCATGCCGACATCAAGCTGCGCCTGACGGTCGACGCCAAGGCTCCGGCGGGCAACGGTGTCACCTTCGTCGCCGGTGACTACTGGAACGCCGACGGCACCTGCGGCGGAAGCCCGGACCTCGAGGGCTACGAGTTCATGATCGCCGCCGCGGGCAGCAACCCCGGCAAGGTCCCCGACGCCAAGCCCTCGAAGAAGCCGAAGACCGCGGACCTCAAGCCGCAGAGCGGCGCGTCGGCCAGCCCCGTGAGCGGCAGCCTCGCCGCCACCGGCTCGTCCTCCGCCACCTCGCAGCTCGCGCTCGCGAGCGGCGCGGCCCTGGCGATCGGTGCGGGCGCGGTGTTCGTCGTGCGCCGTCGCAAGGCGGGTTCGCACTCCTGAGGCATGAGGTGAGGTGCCGGCCAGGCACCCGCCACACGCGTTGACCGCCCGGAGGGGCCGGCACCGGACGGTGCCGGCCCCTCCGTGGTGACACGGCTCAGCCCGCGTCCTGACGAGCCGTCAGCACCGAGCGGATCGGCACCGCGGCGTCGAGAAGAGCGCGGGAGCGAGCCGCGATGCTCGCGTCCCGGGCAGCCAGGGCGGCTTCGGCCTCCTCCCTGCCGGGCCCGCGTCGCAGGCTCGGCATCAAGGCCCGCAGCGGTTCGATCCGGTAGCCGGCGCTGCGCAGTTGGTGAACGATCCGGGCGTCCCGGGTCTGCGCGGGTGAGTACCGTCGCGTCCCCCGTGGGGGCACACGCTCCGGAACGGCGAGGCCCTCCGCGTCCCAGTGCCGCAAGGTGGACGGGCGCACTCCGAGGGCGGCGGCGAGTTCCGAGACGCCCATCGAGTCCGACGTGCGTACGTCCTCGATCGGTTCGGCGGAGATCGCCGTCACGGCCTCCCTGGCGAGCCCCAGATCCGCACGCTCCCGGTCGAGCCGGGCGTGGGCCGCGTCGAGCAGCGCGAGTGCCTCACCGACCGGGCGCGTGTGCACGGTACGCATGATCCGTTTGGCCTCGACCGGGCCTGTGGCGGCGGCGAGGGCCCGGTAGGCCAGCGCCGACCGGACGTGCGCCTCCCCATGGATCCGGTAGCCCGAGGCCGTACGCGTCGTCGGCGGCAGGACACCGTCGCGTTCGAGGTTGCGGATCTGCTGGACGGAGTACCCCGCCCGCCGCGCGACATCGACCGTGCGCAGGTCCGACGACTTGTGGGTTGCCACCCGCCGCTCCTCCGGATTCCCGTCCAAAGCCTCCACAAGCACCTTAATGAAACGCTTGAGCACATGACCATCGACGAGATCACCGACTTCGTGACCGGCCTCGGCGGGGTGCTGGCCGTCAGGCCGGCACCCGGCGACGGAACGCCCGAGATCAGCTGGGGGGACACGTTCTTCACCTACGCGCCCGACGGCGTCGCGCCGGAAGCGACCCAGCCCTTCGTGACGATCGTGACGAAGAACTACCCGGGCGACGAGGTGTCGCGCCTGGACCGCCCGGACACCTTCCGCGTCAACATCGCCGCCGGGAAGGAGGCGTTCAGCCACTGGACCGGCCACGCGCCGCGCGAGCCGGCCCCTGAGGGCGACCCGAGCGTCACCGACACCGTGATCGGGCACCCGGTCTACGGGTCCGCCGGCTGGCTCGCGGTGGTCAATCCGGGCAGGCGGACCGACGAGGTGGTGCGCCGGCTGCTGCGCGAAGCTCATCACCTCGCACGTACGCGACACGAGCGACGGACCGGGTCGGCGCCGAACTCGTAGGAGCCATCCCCCTCAGACGCGCTCCAGCGGGCGGTGCGGGGCCGGCGGGAGCTCCACCTCCACCGCGTCGTACGGGCGGACCGGGCCGCCGTGGCGGACCACGGCCATGACGCCGGACCTGAAGGTGAAGTCCCCCGACACCGGATCGATGGCGAACATCTCTCCGAGCAGGCCCTGCCGGAAGTCGTTGATCTTCGCGCACGGATTGCGCAGGCCCGTCAGCTCCACCACCGCCTCCGCGCCGAGGTGCAGCAGGGTGCCCGTCGGGAGCCCGAGCAGGTCGACATCGCGGGTGGTGATGTTCTCGCCGAGCAGGCCCGCCGCGACGGCGTAACCCTTGAGGGCGAGCTCGTCGAAGAGCTCCTCGTGCATCAGGTGCACCTGGCGCAGGTTGGGCAGATCCGGCTCGTACGTCATGCGGAACTGGTGGCGGATCGTCTCGCCCGCGTGGACGTCCCCCTCGACGCCGAGGCCGGCGAGCAGGGTGACGGAGGGGCGGTTGGGCTTGCTGAAGGAGTACGTCCCGTTGCTGCTCACCGCTGTGACCCGGCCTGCCATGTCCCACCCCGCCCGTCGGCCCGTGTGCTCCGGGCCATCCTAAGGAGGCCCGGTGTCAACGCGGGCCCACAGCCGGGCGTCCCAGGATCGCCGCCCATGGCAGGTCCCGTACCTCCGGGCCCTGCCGCGGTTCGTACAGGGGCCAGACGTCCGCCCCGTACACCAGCTCGACGCCTGCCCCGCGCAGGGTCGCGATGTGGCCCTCCCACGCCGGGTGCCGTGCGTGCGCGGCGTTGATCCGGGGGAAGACCACCACCGGGACGCCGGCCGTGCCGAGTGCCTCGCTCACCTGCGTCAGAGCCTGGTTGTCGGCGACACCCGTCGCGAGCTTGGCGACGTAGTTCGCGCTCGCGGGTGCGACGACGTAGCAGTCCGCCACCGGATGCGGGCGGGGCTCCGCGGGCAGGCGGGGCGTGTCCCGCACCGGCAGGCCGGTCAGCGACTCCAGCCGGTCCCACTCACCGTTCGCCCTGAGCCAGCGACCGGCGTTCGGGGTGAGCGTCACGGCCACCTGCCAGCCCAGCGCGATGGCCGGCTCGACCAGCCCGGTGCGCAGCGTCTCCACTCCGTCGGTGGCCGTGCCCACGACTCCCAGCACCCCGCGGCTGCCTGCTGTCACCGTTGTCTCCGCCCTGCATCGCTCTGCCCTGCCGGCCGGCGGTACAGCAGAGGCGTACCCGGCGGCCGCTTGTGCGCCAGTGTCCCAGTCCGGGAGGCCGAGGTCCTGGCGCATGGGGCGGTCCGGGGCGGCTCCGGGATGCGAGGCGACGAGGCACGGGGGACCGTGGAGGCATGTCCGGACATCCGCCTGTGATCGTGTACCCGCCCTCACCGACCGGTGGGCGACGGGTGACCGTGCGCGGGCAGATCGTGGGGCTGGCGCACGGGCGTGGTGACGTGGCCGCGTTCCTCCGGCGGGCCGGTCTCGCCCAGGGGGCCGAGGAGATCGACCTGGACCGGCCGGAGTTGATCGAGTGGCGGGGCGGAGACCTCGAAACCTGGAGGTGAGTCCCGTGAAGCGTCGAGGTGCACACCGGCACGAGGCGTCACTCGAACCGCCCCCCGGTTACTACGGGGCGAGCGCGGGCACACCCGACGACACGCAGCGGGACCTGATCCTGGACTGGGTGGTGAGCCGCCGGGTCGCCACCGGATGGCGGGTGGAGTCGCGGTCCGGAAGCCAGGCCGTGCTGGTCAGGGGCCAGTCGGTCGACCATGTGCTGCACGCCTTCCTGACGGTCTTCTCGTGCTGCCTCTGGGGCGTCGTCTGGGCGGTCCTGGCACTGACCAACAAGGTCGAGCGGGTGGTGCTCACCGTCGACGCGCGAGGGCAGGTCGTGACCGTGGGAGCGCCCTGATCGGGGCGGCGGACCGGCGGGGCGGGCCGTCACCCCAACGGGCGCGTCCGGGTCGTGGCCGGTGAGGTCGTCGCACAGGGTCGGATCTGCCCACCGTGATCCGGTGCGGCCCGTCGAGTGGAGGAATCCCATGGCCCAGTCAGCGTCCGCCCCCGGCTCCTCACGCCCCTCCGCCCCCGCTCCCGGCAGCCCCTGGGCGGCCACCGGGGCGATGTTCGCCGGGGTCGTGCTCCTCGTCGACGGCATCCTCGCCGTCGTCAAGGGGATCGCGGGCATCGCCTCCGACGACGTGTACACGCGCATCAGCAACTACACGTTCAAGTTCGACATCACCGCCTGGGGCTGGATCCACCTGGTCCTCGGGGTGGTCCTGGCCCTCGTCGGATGGAGCATCCTCAAGGGCGCGGCCTGGGCGTGGGGCGTGGGCATCGGGCTGGCGGCCCTGAACCTGATCGCCAACTTCATCTGGCTGCCGTACCAGCCGGTGTGGGCGATCATCTCCATCGCGCTCGACACCTTCGTCATCTGGGCCCTGTGCGCCCACCGGGCGAAGCCGGTCATCTGACGTGAACCCGGGGCGAGGCGGCCTGGAGCCGGACGCCGTCACGGCGCTGGCCGCCGAGGCGTACGTCTACGGATCCCCGCTCGTCCGTCAGCTGTCGGCCGTCCAGGCCTGTCTCCAGGAGGGCTGCGGGACGTTGGCACCCGCGCCCTTCAACGACTTCGCCCACGCGGACGGACCCGCCACGCCCGGCACGCACACCCCGTACGCCCCGGCCGACCTCGTCGACGCGCTCGCCCAGCTCGACCTCTCCGGAGGGCCGGTGAGGCTGCACGTCCCGGACACCGGCGGGGCCTACTACGTCCTCCAGTTCGTCGACGCCTGGGGCAACGCCTTCACCTATCTCGGCACCCGCGCCACCGGCACGGACGAGGGGGACTGGCTGGTCGTGCCGCCCGGCTGGGCCGGCACCGTCCCCGACGTGGTGTCGGGGGTGATCGACGCGCCCACCTCCGTCGTCTCCGTCCTCGGCCGCCTCGCCTGCGACGGGCCCGAGGACATGCCCCGGGTCAGGGCGCTCCAGCAGGAGCTCACGCTCACGCATCTGGGCGACCGTGCCCACCGGACCGGGCTCCCGGCGACCGAGTCCGGCGTCCCGGGCGAGCTGCGGTTCTTCGAGGAGCTCCGGGTCTGGATGGCCGACTTCCCGCCCGCCGCCGCCGATCGCGCCTACCAGGACCGCTTCCAGCCGCTGGGGCTCCTGGAGGAGGGGCTGTCGCCGTACGTGTCGGCCGGGCCCGGTCTCGTACGCGCGCTGCGGCGGGGGCTCGCGCTGGGACGGCTGCGGGTGGAGGAGACGGCCCGTCCGCACACCGTCCCGGCCGACGGCGCCCCGGGTGCCTGGCGGATGGTCCCGCACCTGCGCGACTACAACCTGGACCACCTCGGCGTCGGCACGCTCCGCTCACCGGAGTGGAAGATCCCCGACCGGGAGGCGTCGTACCTGGTCAGGGCGGTGGCTGCCCGGCGGGGACGCTGGCTGCCCCACGGGTACGAGGCGGTGTACGCCCACACGTCCCGTGACTCCCGGGGCCGCCCCCTCGACGGCGCCCACGGCTATGTGCTGCACCTCGCGCAGCCGCCGCCGGTCGGGGCGTTCTGGTCGCTGACCGTGTACGACAGCCCCGGGGGCCACCTGGTGACGAACGCCGCGGGCCGGTACGCGATCGGGGACCGGACGCCCGGGCTCGTCCACGGCGACGACGGGTCGCTGACGCTGCGCCTGTCCGCGCACCGGCCGGCGGACGCGGCCGGCGCGGCGAACTGGCTGCCGCTTCCTGCCGGCGCCTTCCTGCCGGTGCTGAGGCTCCACCTCCCCGACCAGGCGGTTCTCGACGGGAGTTACGTCGTCCCCGCGCTCCGGCGGCTCGGGGACGCGCCGGATCCGTAAGCCGTCAGGCGCGTTGTCAGTGGCGCGTCGCACACTGGAGACATGTGCCGCAGCATCAAGACACTTCGCCCCCCGTCCATCCCCGAAGAGGCCACCGAGGAGGAGATGAGAGCCGCCGCTCTGCAGTACGTGCGCAAGGTCTCGGGCTTCCGGGCGCCCGCCGCGCACAACCAGGAGGTCTTCGACCGCGCCGTCGAGGAGATCACCGAGGCCACCCAGCGGCTGCTGGACGGCCTGGAGATACGGGGCGCGGCCCGGGTCTGAGTGACGCGCGGCCCGTCAGCTCCCGGCGGGGGCTCCCACGACGGGTGCGGGTGAGGTGTGCGCGGGGCGGCGGACGACGACAGCCGCCAGTGCGCCCGCCAGGAACAGGGCGAGGACCGAGACGGCCGTGCCCAGCCATCCCGCGCCCAGCCACTGGCCGCCGAAGTAGCCGAGGCCCACGCTGTAGACCGCCCAGGCCACTCCGGCCACGGCCGACCAGGGCAGGAACTCCTTCACCTTGCGGTGAGCGGCGCCCGCGCCCAGGGAGACCACGGAGCGGCCGGCCGGGGCGAAGCGGGCGACGACGACCAGCGCCCCTCCGCCGCGGCTGAGCGCCGCGCCGAGGCGGTCCTGCGCGGAGGTGAGGCGGCGGGACCGGGCGATGGCACGGTCCAGGCGTGCACCACCGCGCCAGGCGAGGCGGTAGGCGACGAGGTCGCCGATGACGGAGGCGCTGGCGGCGCAGAGGGTCAGCACGAGGAGCGAGGGCACGTGCCGGGTGGCCTCACCGGCCACGGCGGTGACCGTGGTCGTGCTCGCGGCCGCGGCGGTGGCCGCGGTGATCACCAGGACGCCGCTGGGGAGGACGGGCAGGAAGACGTCCAGGAGAACCGAGAGGGCGACCACCGCGTAGATCCATGGGCTGCCGGTCAGCGCACCCACACTCTCGAGCACTTTCTACTCCCCGTTCCCGTGTTCCGTGTCAACGCCGCGACGTCGCAGGGGAGCGGCAGGAGCGGCAGGGCCAGCTGTACAGCGTACGCCTGCCGCTCACCCGGTTCACCTGGTATTCACCGGCTCCACGGCCGATGTCGCGCAGGTCACGTACGACCCCGGCCCCCCTCGGGGGAGGGGGGCCGGGGCGCGGGGAGCGTGGAGTCAGGCCGAGACGGCCGGGGCCTTCTCGTAGGCGGGCTCGCTCTCGCTCGCGGAGCCGCCGCGCGAGGAGAACAGCCGGTCCAGGGCGATCGCGCCGGGGCCGGTGAAGACGAGCAGCAGGAAGGTCCAGCAGAAGACGGCCGAGGCCTCACCGCCGTTCTGCAGGGGGAACAGCGACTCGGGCTGGTGCACCTTGAAGTACGCGTAGGCCATGGAGCCGGAGGAGACGAGCGCGGCGACGCGGGTGCCGAGGCCGAGCGCGACCAGGGCGCCGCCGACGAGCTGGATCACCGCGGCGTACCAGAACGGCCAGGTGCCGGCGGGGACGGTGTCGCCGCCCATGACTCCGAAGAGCGAGGCGGCGCCGTGGCAGGCGAAGAGAAAGCCGATGACGATGCGGAAGAGGCCGAGGGCGTAGGGCTGGGCCCGGTTCAGGCGTATGAACATGGGGGGTGGGGCTCCTTCGGTCTGGGGACGTGAACCGATCGAGGCCCATCAGGTTAGGGTGACCTCACTATTGCTTGCAAGTTCAACATTCTGTCGAGTGGCTGAAAATTGGTCATTCGTTCGAAGTCAGCGAGCGCTCCAGAACGGTCTCGAGCTGTGCCCCCGTGGGCCTGGCTCTGGCCTGAACCAATGTCAGTGCCGCTTTCCGGCCGTGCAGGGTGAGGGTCATCAGCTGATTGCCGAACCACGGCCCGCCCGTCTTGCGCCAGCGCATCGGCGGCCCTCCCGTCCGCCCGTGGAGCGCCAGCGCGCGCCCGAGCCACCGGCCCACCCGGCTCCAGCCGAAACGGAAGCCGGCGCGCACGTACGCCGGGATGGAGTTGTGGACGGGAGAGCAGGTCAGTTGCAGGACGCGAGCGGCGGGAGTGCCGTCCGGGGCGGAACCGGACCACTGGGGCTCGGCGATGTACGCATGGTGCACATCGCCCGAGAGCACGCATACCGTCGCGGGCGCGTCCGGCCCGCTGCCCGCCTCCCTCAGCAGCTCCGACAGACGGCGGAAGGACTCCGGGAACGCGGCCCAATGCTCCAGGTCACCGGCCCGGCGCACCTTCTCGCCGCGGCGCGCCCAGCGCTCGCCGCGGTCCCCTCGGCACAGCGCGGCGTTCCATGTCTCCGCCTCGTGTATGAGGGGCGGCAGCAGCCACGGCAGCGAGGTGCCGATCAGCAGATGGTCGTACGCGCCGGGGTCCGCGAGCACCTCGTCGCGCAGCCACCGCTCCTCCTCCTCGCGGAGCATCGACCGCTGCCCCTCGTCGAGGGACCGGGCCGCCCGGGTGTCGACCATCAGCAGCCGTACTCGTCCGAAAACACGCCGGTAGCTCCAGCGGGTCCGCGTGGGATCGGCGTCCGCCGCCGCCGCGTGGTCGCGCAGGGTCTCGGTCCCGTCCGGGGCGGCGCGCACGGCCGCGTAGACCGGGTCGGCCTCCAGGGCGTCGGGGGAGAGGTTGCCGAGGTGCTGGTAGACCCAGTACGACATCAGCCCGCTGACGATGCGCTCGTGCCACCACGGAATGCGGCGCATGTCCTGGACCCAGGCGGCGCTGGTGTTCCAGTCGTCTATGACGTCGTGGTCGTCGAAGATCATGCAGCTGGGCACCGTGGAGAGCAGCCATCGCACGTCCGGGTCGCGCCAGGACTCGTCGTAGAGGTGGGTGTACTCCTCGTAGTCGGCGACCTCCGCGCCGGGGGCCTCGTCGAGATCCCTGCGGGCGGCGAGCCGTCTCTGTGTGGCCTGCGAGGTCTCGTCCGCGTACACCTGGTCCCCGAGGAGAAGGAGGACGTCAGGGCGTACGGCGCCGGGGTCGGCCGCGAGACGGGTGGCCAGCGCGTCGAGGGCGTCGGGGCCGATGGCGTCGTGCCCGTGGGCGGGCGGGGCCGCCCAGCGGCAGGACCCGAAGGCGACCCGGACCGGATCCATGTCGTCCGGCCGGTCCACGGCGGGCGTGCTGATGGTGCTCGGCGGGAAACGGGAGTCCTCGGGCGGCCACACGCGGTGGCCGTCGAGCAGCACCTCGTACGGGGTGGTCGAGCCGGGGGCCAGGCCGGTCACCACCACCAGGGCGTAGTGGTGCCCCTGGACGGCGAAGGTGGGGGAGGCCCCGCCCGCCCCGTCCGCGCAGCGGACCTCCGCCGTGCAGGGCCTGGTCGCCTCCACCCAGACCGTCGCCCGGGAGCCGGACTCCCAGTCGACGTACCTCAGCAGCGGTCCCAGGCGTAGCCCGGCCATGTGTGCCCTCCTCGCGTCGCCGTCGTCGATGGATCCGTAGGGTACGGAACGACGGAGGAGGGCGGGTTGGTTCCGCCGGGGGGCGGGAGGTCAGCAGCCGTTCAGGACGGACTGCAGGGCGCTCTTCTCGGTGGAGTCGACGGTGAGGTCGTAGTAGTGCTTCACGTGTACCCAGGCACGGGCGTAGGTGCAGCGGTAGGTGGTGCGTGACGGAAGCCACTCACCCGGGTCCTGGTCGCTCTTGGACTGGTTGACGTTGTCGGTGACCGCGATGAGCTGCGGGCGGGACAGGTCGTTGGCGAAGGACTGGCGTTCCGCGTTGGTCCAGCCGGCGGCCCCGGAACGCCAGGCCTCGGCGAGGGGAACCATGTGGTCGATGTCCAGGTCGGACGCGGCGGTCCAGGTGGCGCCGTCGTACTCCGAGTACCAACTGCCGCTCGTCGCGGCGCAGGAGGAGTCCTGGACGACGCCGGTGCCGTCACGCTTCAGCACGACTTCGCGGGTGTTGCACGCTCCCGACTGGGTGATCCAGTGCGGGAACTTGTCGCGGCTGTAGCCGGACGAGGAGCCCTCGGTGGAGACGGTGAGCTGACTCAGATACGTACGGGCGGTCGAGGCGCTGACCGGGGTGGGCATGGCGGCCTGGGCGGTCGGGGCCGTGAGCAGCCCGGTGGTGGCGGCGAGAGCGGCCGAGGCCGCGACGACGGCTATGCGACGCGCGTAGATACCGGACATCTGAACTCCCTTGATGTGGGGGGATGTTGAGCAGGCGACCTGTCGAGCCGGACCATCGTGGCGGTGCCGGATTTCGGTGGGGTGGTCGCCAGGTAACAGAGTGACGACATGCGCACGTCACATCAAGGGGTAGGACGGTCGGTCTGACGTCCCGTCCGAAGGCTGTTCGAGTAAGCGGGTTGACGGGGCGGCAGCCCTTAGGGTTGCGGCGTGCTGCTTCCGGTCGGTCCCGCCCTCGGTGTCGCGCTCGCCGTGCTCCTGGTGTGCGCCGTCGCCACCGCCGCGTGGGCCTCGCTGGGCAGGTCGCGCGAGATCGCCGTCGCCGGGCTCCGGGCCGCGGTCCAGCTGGCCGTCGTCTCCCTGCTCATCGGCTGGGTGGTGCGCTCCCTGGGACCCCTGCTCGGGTTCCTGGCGCTGATGTTCGCTGTCGCGGTGCGCACCGCGGGCCGGCGGGTCACCCGTAACCGCACCTGGTGGTGGGCCGCCGTGCCGATCGCGGCGGGCGTCGTACCGGTCGTGACGGCGCTGCTGCTCGCCGGGATCCTTCCGGCGCGGGGCATCGTCCTGATCCCGGTCACCGGCATCCTCGTCGGGGGCGCGCTCACCGCGACCGTGCTCGGCGGGCGGCGCGCGCTGGACGAGCTGGGGGTACGGCGCGGGGAGGTGGAGGCGGGGATGGCGCTCGGGCTGACCGACCGGGACGCCCGGCTGGAGATCGCCCGCCCCGCCGCTTCGGACGCCCTGCTGCCGGGGCTGGACCAGACCCGGACCGTGGGGCTCGTCACCCTGCCCGGGGCCTTCGTGGGCATGCTGCTGGGCGGCGCCTCACCTGTGGAGGCGGGCGCCGTTCAGCTGTTCGTCCTGGTGGCGCTGATGGCGGTGCAGACGGTCGCCGTCGCGCTGGTCCTGGAGCTCGTCGCCCGGGGGGTGCTGCACCGGGAGTGAGACGAGGACGGCCCCGCTCGGGGCTGTGTGCCGAGCGGGGCCGTCCTCGAGGGGTGCGGGGCTACGAGGCGTCGTCGATGTGCAGGCGGATCGAGCCGTCCGTGCCCGCCTCCACCCGGAGTCGCGTCAGGTCCTCGACATGGGCGTCGGGGGAGAGCGCCGCCGCCCGCGGGCCGACGCCCACGACGCGCATGCCGGCGGCACGGCCCGCCGCGATGCCGGCCTCGGAGTCCTCGAACACGATGCAGTCCGCCGGGTCGAAGCCCAGCTCGGCCGCGCCCTTGAGGAAGCCCTCGGGGTCGGGCTTGCTGGCGCCGACCATCTCGGCGGTCACGCGGGTCTCCGGCACCGGCAGGGCCGCGGCCGTCATCCGGGCCTGGGCGAGCGCCTCGTCGGCGGAGGTCACCAGTGCGTGGGGGAGGCCGGCGATCGACTCCATGAAGGCGGTGGCGCCGCCGATGGGCACCACGCCGTCCGTGTCGGCGGTCTCCTCGGCGAGCATGATGCGGTTCTCCGCGTAGTTCTGCTCCATGGGGCGGTCCGGCAGCAGGGCGGCCATCGTGGCGTAACCCTGCCGGCCGTGGACCACCTTGAGCGCCGCCTCGGGGTCGAGTCCCTGTGCGATCGCCCAGCGGCGCCAGCAGCGCTCCACCACCGCGTCGGAGTTCACAAGGGTGCCGTCCATGTCCAGCAGGAGGGCGCGGGCTTCGAGGACGGTGGCCGGCATCGGCATGCTCCAGAGCGCGGGGGACAGCTCGTAGCTGCGGTGAAGAAGACTGCGGTGTGGTGCGGTGAGGAAAACAAGTAGCCCCGCCCGCCGGTCAGGGAGAACGAGCGGAGGCTACTTTGTTCCATCACGATACAAAAACCTGCGCCGAAATGCCAATCGCGCGCCGAAACGACTCCCCGCGGGGAAGAGGGCCCGCTCAGGACCGGCGCCCGTCGCCGCTCGTACGCTCCTCCAGGGCGCGGCGGGTCTCCGGGCCGTAGACGCCCGACGGGTCGCCCTCGACCGACGCCCACCTCTGGAACTCGGCGACGGCGTCCTCCACCCGCTCCGAGTAGTCGCCGTCGTCCGGCCCCCGGTAGACCCAGATCTCCTGCAGCCGCCGCTGGAGCTCGGTGACCTCCGCGCCGCGGTCACCGCGCCGCAGCGTGCCGCCGGACGCCTCCTCGGCGGGCGGCGGCGCCGCGGCCGTGGTGGGGGCGGGCGCCTTCGTCGCGGACACGGAGGGCGACGGTGACGTCGAAGCGGTGGCCGAACGCGACGGCGACGGGCTCCCCGACGGCGAGGCGGACGCCGAGGGTGAGGCCGACGCAGACCCGGACGGCGTGGCCGAGGGGGACGCGGACGGGGACTCCGACACCGACGCGGCCGGCTCGTCGCTCACGGCCGGCGCGCTCGTCGTGACCTCGGGCAGCGCCGTGTCCCGGCGGTCCTCGTCGTCGAACAGCCCGCTCGCGAAAGCGGCCGTGCCCACCACCGCGACCACCGCCGCCCCCACGGCGGCAACGGCGAACGGCCGCCGGCGGCGCGGTTGCACCGGGTCGGGGCCGCCGCCCGCGTAGGCGGCGGCCGTACGCCGACGGGTCTCGTCCGGGGCGACCGCCCCGGGCGGCGCGCCCGACGAGGCCCCACCCCCAGGCGTCCCGTCCCCCACGCCGTCCAGGAACAGCGGCATCGTCGTCTCCGCCGCCGGGGTGCCGGGGTCCCGGGTGTCGTCGCTGCTCAGCGTCACATACGGCCGGATCCGCAGCGGGTCGAAGTCCTCGGCCGCCGCGATCTCGGCCGACCGGGCGTTCCGCTCGGCCGCACGGGCTCCGCAGGCGCACCCCGCCCCAGGTCTCGCGCTCTGCTCGCCACCGCACTCCGGGCACACATGTCCGGTCATTGTGGGTTCCCCTCCCCATCGAACTGCCTGCGATTATGCAGCCCCCCACGGGGAAGCCCAACGCCCGTACCACTGCTCGGCAGGCCATAACGGCACAGAACGGCCAGGATAGGGGGAAGCGGACCCGAGGAGATGCTCATGGCCCAGCAGTTGAGCCCGCCACCCCTGGCGGAAGGCGGGGGGCGGTCCCGGCGGAACGTCCTGGTGTCCATCGGCGCACTGCTCCTCGGCATGCTGCTCGCCGCACTCGATCAGACCATCGTGTCCACCGCCCTGCCCACGATCGTCAGCGAACTGGGCGGCCTGGACCACCTGTCATGGGTGGTGACCGCCTACATGCTGGCGGCGACCGCGGCGACCCCCCTCTGGGGCAAGCTCGGCGACCAGTACGGGCGCAAGAAGCTCTTCCAGACCGCCATCGTCATCTTCCTCGTGGGCTCCGCGCTCTGCGGCATGGCCCAGAACATGCCGCAGCTGATCGGCTTCCGCGCCCTCCAGGGGCTCGGCGGCGGCGGGCTGATGGTGCTTTCGATGGCCATCGTCGGCGACATCGTCACCCCCCGTGAGCGAGGCAAGTACCAGGGTCTGTTCGGAGCGGTGTTCGGGGTGACCAGTGTGCTGGGCCCGCTGCTCGGCGGCTTCTTCACCGAGCACCTCAGCTGGCGCTGGGTCTTCTACATCAACCTGCCCATCGGCGTCATCGCGCTGCTCGTCATCGCCGGTGCCCTCCACATCCCGGTCCGCCGCACCAAGCACACCATCGACTACCTGGGCACCTTCCTCATCGCCTCCGTCGCCACCTGCCTGGTCCTCGTCGCCTCGCTCGGCGGAACCACCTGGGCCTGGGCGTCCCCGCAGATCATCGTCCTCGCACTCCTCGCGGTGGTGCTGCTCGTCGCGTTCGTCGCCGCCGAGCGCCGGGCGGCCGAACCGGTGCTGCCGCTGAAGCTCTTCCGGAAACGGACCTTCACCCTCGTCGCCGTCATCAGCTTCGTCATCGGCTTCGCCATGTTCGGCGCCATGACCTACCTGCCGACGTTCCTCCAGGTCGTCCACGGCATCACCCCGACCATGTCCGGTGTGCACATGCTGCCCATGGTCCTCGGGCTGCTGATCACCTCGACCGGCTCCGGTCAGATCGTCAGCCGCACAGGCCGCTGGAAGGTCTTCCCGATCGCCGGCACCGCCCTCACCGTGGTCGGCCTGCTGCTGCTCCACACCCTCTCCGAGAACAGTTCCACCTGGACGATGAGTCTCTGCTTCTTCGTCTTCGGCGCCGGGCTCGGCCTCGTCATGCAGGTGCTCGTGCTGATCGTGCAGAACTCCGTCGGCTACGAGGACCTCGGCGTCGCCACCTCGGGGGCCACCTTCTTCCGCTCCATCGGAGCGTCCTTCGGCGTGGCCGTGTTCGGCACCATCTTCACCAACCGGCTCTCCGGCAAACTGGAGGAGGCGCTCAGCGGCCGTTCCCTGCCGCCCGGTGTCGACGCCGGGGCACTGGCCGCCGACCCCCGGGCCATCGGCCGGCTCCCGGCCGATCTGCGCCCCTCGGTGCTGAGCGCCTACTCGACGGCGATCACCGACGTCTTCCTCTACGCCGCCCCCGTCGTCCTCGTCGCGTTCGTCTTCGCCTGGTTCCTCAAGGAGGAGCCCCTGCGCGGATCGGTGACCGCGCCCGACACCAGCGAGACCCTGGCCTCCAACCCGGTCCAGCGCTCCTCGTACGACGAATGCGCCCGCGCCCTGTCGGTGCTCGCCACCCGTGAGGGGCGCCGGGAGATCTACGAGAAGATCACCGAGAAGGCCGGATACGACCTCCAGCCCGCCGCCAGCTGGCTGCTGCTGCGCATCAAACGCCACGGCACCGTCGAGCCGGGCCGGCTGGCCGAGGTCGCGCCCGTGCCGCTGAGGGTGATCACCTCGGCCGCCCGCCAGGTGGAGGGGAACGGCTACGCCCGGCGCGAGGGCATGCAGCTGGTGCTCACCGAGAAGGGCGCGGAGGCCGTGGTCAAGCTCTCTCAGGCACGCGAGGAGTCCCTGGCCGAGCTCCTGGGCGACTGGTGGGGCCCGGAACGGCCCACCGACCTGATCCGGCTGGTGACGGAACTGTCGTCCGAGGTGAGCGGGTCCCGCAGGGAACGGCCGCACATGCCCGAACCGCGCCGCGACCACTGGGTGGGCTGACGGCCCGCCCGGACAGGCGCCGCGCGGAGTGGCTCAGAGCTCCTTGGCGAGCCAGTGCTCCGCGTAGGGGCCCCGGTTGAACGCCGGGACCTGCGCGTAACCGTGCTTCGCGTACAGCCCGCGTGCCTCCACCAGGTCGTCGCGGGTGTCGAGCCGGATCCGCCGCACCCCGTACGCCCGCGCGGCGCTCTCGATACCCGCGAGCAGCAGGCCGCCACCGCCCGTCGAGCGGAAGGCGGGCCTGACGTACACCCGGGTCAGCTCCGCCGTCGCCGGGTCCACCAGCCGCAGGCCCGCGCAGCTCGCCGGCTTGCCCTCGTACCGGCCCACCAGGAATTCCCCGGTGGGCGGGGCCAGCCGGTCGACGCCGTCGTCCCGCAGCCCGTCGTCGATCTCCGCCGTGGTCGCCGGACGGCCCCAGTAACGGCTCGCCACCTCGTCGTAGTAGTCCCGCCGCAGCAGGGTCGCCTCGGGGCTGCCGAAGTGTTCGGGGGTCACGGTCCACGTCATTCGTACATTCTGTCCAGGGTGAGACGGGATGACGAACCCTTGACTACGCGCAGGAGGCAGCGAACATGCGGGACACCACTACCAGGACGGCAGCCGTCCAGCGGCTCGGGGAGCAGTGGATACGGGAGCTGGCGCGGCCCGGCGGGGGCGGCTTCGTGTGCTCGCCCGCCGGACTGTGGCTGGCCCTGACGGCCGTCGCCGCGGGCGCGCGTACGGAGACGGCCGTCGAGCTGCGCATCCTGCTCGGCGTGGCGGACCACGAGGCCGCGGCCGTGGTGACGGAGGCGGCGCGGGACTGGGAGCGCACCGAGGCGCTGAATGTGGCGACCCGGGTGTGGAACAGCGTGCCGCTCCACCCGGAGTACGAAGCGTCGCTGCCCGACGTCGGGTTCGGGCCGGTCGACGCCGCGGAGATCGACGCGTGGGTCCGCGAGCTGACGGGCGGCCTGATCGAGCGGCTCCCGCTGGACATCGACGGTGGGACCGCGCTCGTCCTGGTCAACGTGCTGGCCCTGGAGGCGTTGTGGGAGCTGCCGTTCCGCGTGTCCGGCACCCGTGACGTGCCCTTCACCGACGCGACGGGCACGAGCGCGCCCGTGCCGACGATGCACGCCCCGGTCCTGCGCGGGGACGCGTGGACCACATCGGGCGCGTACGTCGTCGAGCTGCGCTGCCGCGCGGAGCGGGGTGGTGCGGCGCCCGCACGGGTCAGGTTCGTCCTCGGGGGGCCGGGTGAGGGCGCCGACCGGGTCCTGCCCCTGGCGTGGGCGCCCGAGAAGGCGCGGGACCCGGTGGACGCGGACGCGGTGACCTGGGCCCTGCCGCGCTTCACCCTGCGGACAAGGATCGGAATCACCGCTCAGCTGCCGGCGCTCGGCGTGCGCCTCGCGACCGACGCCGCCGCGGCGGACTTCTCCGGCCTGTCGCCCGTGCCCCTCCACATCTCGGACGTCGTCCAGGAAGCGGTGGTGAAGATCGCCGAGAAGGGCGTCGAGGCCGCGGCGGTCACGGTCGTGGCGCCACGGGGCGCCGGCGCCGCACCGCGGACGGTGCGGCACATCGCCTTCGACCGGCCCTTCGGGATCGTCGTCCTGGACGGCTCCTCGGACGTTCCCCTCTTCGCGGGCTGGCAGGCGGACATCCCCCAGTACGAGGGCTGACCCGGGCCGTGGACCTCCGGCCCAGCCGGAATCGGGCATTCTTTCGGCAAATCAGTGGTGACAGTCAGGCTAAGTGGGGGTTGATGGTGTCTATCCCCCGGGGCAATGCGAGGCTTCATCCGCACATACCCGGGCCGAGGGGACAGTGCATGGAAACGGGAGGGTCGGCGCAGCGTGACAGATGTGGAGCGCAGTGTGCGGGGGGACGCGGCGGCGGATCCGGGGACGAGAGCCGCTGCGGCGCGAGCCGTCCTCTGGCTGCTCGTCGGTGCCCTGGCGGTACGGCAGGTGGCGGTGGTGCTCCGGCGGCCGCCCGGTGAGCGCCTCACCGATCTGGAGACCTGGACCGGCGCGACCGGGGTCCTGCACATCGCGGGGTCCCTGTACGACCCGGGCCGGTTCACGGGGACGCCGTTCGCCGGTCTGGTGCTGAGGCCGCTGACGGTCTCCGCCCAGCAGGCCCTCGGTGTCGTGTGGACCTTCGGTTCGCTGCTGCTCGTCGTGGGGCTCGGATTCGTCGCCGTCCGTGCCCTGCCCGCCCCGGTGAGCAGGCGTACGGCGTTCCTCGCGGCGCCCGTCGCGATCACCCTGCTGATGGTCTCACTGCCCGTCCGCACCACTCTGCATCTGGGCCAGACCAGCATCCTGCCGGTCCTGCTGGTGCTCCTCGCCTGTTTCGCGGTGCGCGGTGAGCGCCTCCCCGGTGTACTGACCGGTGTCGCCGCCGCCCTCCAGCCCGCCATCCTGCTCTTCGCCGTCCTGTTCTGGCTCACCGGCAGACGCAGGGCCGCCGCGACCGGTGGTGCCACCTTCGCCGTCTGCACGGCGCTGGCCTGGGCGGTGATGCCGCGTGACTCATGGGCGTACTGGGTGCACCATCTCGCGGGGGCGGGCCTCGGGGACCGTCCGGACAGCCTGGCGAACCAGTCGCTGCACGGCGCCCTGCTGCGGTTCGGTCTCCAGGGCCCGCTCGAGATCGCCCTGTTCCTGGCCCTGGCCGCCGCCGTCGTCTTCGTCGGACTGCGCCGCGCCGCGCACTACGCCCGGGACGGGCAGCTGCTCCTGGCCGTCGCGATCACCGGCTGTGTCGCCGTCGCCGTCTCTCCCACCGCCTGGCAGCACCAGCTGCTCTGGGTGCTGCTCGCCGTCGTCGGCCGGGCCGGCACCCGGGCCTCCGACCGGCTGGTCTGGCCGGCGGTCGTGGTGCTCGTCCTCACCCTGCCCGGGAAGATGCTGCTGCCGAACGTCGGCGTGGTCCTGCCCGTGCGCGACAACGTGCTGCTCGTCGCCGCGCTCGGCGCGGCCTGCGCCGTGCCGTTCCTCTCCCGCACCTCGCCGTACTGGCAGCGGCCGATTCCCACGGACTACGCGAAACCGGTGCCGGCGCGATACGCGTGGGTACCGCTGCTGCCGTTCTGGCGGCGCGTGCTCAGCCGCCCCAACCTGCTGCTGGAACTGCTGCTCATCAGGGTCGTCTACTCCGCGTACGCGAAGGTCAGGCTGGCGGCCACCGCGGGGCGCTCCACCGCCGAGGAACACGGCCGGCAGATCCACTTTGCGGAGCAGTGGCTGCACATCGACATCGAGCACTGGGCCAACCACACCGTCGTCGGCATCCCCTGGCTGCGGGACTTCTTCGACTACTACTACTCGACGTTCCACTTCATCGTGCCGCTCGCGATCCTCGGGGTGCTCTACGTGCGCCGGCCCCCGGACTACCGCTGGGCCCGCAGCACCATCGGCTTCGCCACGGTCCTGGCCCTCGTCGGCTTCTGGCTCTACCCCCTGGCGCCGCCGCGTCTGATGCCGGGGCTCGGCTTCATCGACACGGTCCACGGTGTGCAGGACCTCGACAGCCCCGACTTCGGGGCGCTGACCGCGATGACCAACCAGTACGCGGCGATGCCGTCCCTGCACTTCGGCTGGTCGCTGTGGTGCGGTGTGGTGATCGCCCTGCTCGCGCCGAAGGCGTGGATGAAGGTCCTCGGGCTGCTGCACCCGCTGTTCACGGTCTCCGCGATCATCGCCACGGGCAACCACTGGGTGCTGGACGCGGTCGGCGGTGCCGCGGTGGTGGCCGCGGGCTTCGGGCTGGCGTACGCCCTGTCGGGGCCGCGCAGGCTCCAGGCCGTCGTCCCCCGCGCGGCCGGGCGGCCGGACCGCGAGGCCGGTGACGCGGCCGGGGAACCGGCGCCCGAACCGGCGGACAGCAAAGCCTAGGACCCCTACGGGCCAAAGGGGTGCGGGATCAGGCCTTGACCGACACTCCGGGCTCCGCGGCGACGGTGCCGCCGCGCTCCCCGAGCTGTTCCGTGTCCACGTGTGCCGTCTCGCGGGCGGAGAGCGCCGCGACGACCGGCGGCAGACAGAGCGCGGCGGCGAAGACGGCGACCCCGGCCCAGTTGTCGCCGTCGGGTCCGGCGATCTGCGAGGCGAAGGCAACGGCGAAGCCGGCGATGGCGAAGCCGGTCTGGGTGCCGATCGCCATGCCCGAGAGCCTGACGCGGGTCGGGAACATCTCGGCGTAGAAGGCGGGCCAGATGCCGTTGGCCGCACTGTAGACGACGCCGAAGACCAGCATCCCCGAGATCAGCACCAGCGGATAGCTGCCCGTGGAGATCGCCCACAGGTACAGGGGCATCACCACCGCGCTGCCCACGGCGCCGACGAGGAAGACCGGCCGGCGTCCCACGCGGTCCGAGAGCCGCGCCCAGAGCGGGATGGTGAACAGGGCGACCACATTGGCCAGCGCGCCCACCCAGAGCATGCCGGTGCGGCTCAGGCCGACGGCGTCGCTCGTGGCGTACGACAGGGCCCAGACGGTGAAGATCGTGCTGACCGTGGCGATGACGGAGGCCGCGACGACCCGCAGCACGTCGGCCCAGTGGTCGCGCAGCAGCACGGCCAGCGGCATCTTCGCCACGCCTTCGGTCGCCGCCTGCTTGGTGAAGACCGGGGTCTCCTCCAGGGTGCGCCGGATGACGTAACCCGTGACCGCGACGGCGACGCTCAGCCAGAACGGGATGCGCCAGCCCCAGGAGAGGAGCTGCTCCTCGGGCAGGGCGGCGACCGGGATGAACGCCAGGGTCGCGATGAGCTGACCGGCCTGCGTCCCGTTGATGGTGAAGCTGGTGAAGTAGCCGCGCCGGTGCTGGGGCGCGTGTTCCAGGCTCATCGAGTTGGCGCTGGCCTGCTCACCCGCCGCGGAGATGCCCTGAAGGATCCGCAGGAGGACGAGCAGGACGGGCGCCGCCCCGCCGATCTGGTCCCGGGTGGGCAGACAGCCGATGAGGAACGTGGAGAGCCCCATCAGCATCAGCGTGAAGACCATGATCTTCTTGCGGCCGAGCCGGTCCCCGATGTGACCGAGGAAGAGCGCGCCGACCGGACGGGCCGCGTAGGCGACACCGAAGGTGGCCAGGGACAGCAGGGTCGCGTTCGCCGGATCGGACTCGTCGAAGAAGACCTCGGGGAAGATCAGCGCCGCCGCGCTCCCGTAGATGAAGAAGTCGTAGTACTCCAGCGCGCTGCCTGTCCAGGCGGCGAGCGCCGCTTTCCGGGGCTGGGCCTGCGGTGGGGGAGCGGGGGCGGGGGCGTGAGCGGTCACGTCGGGCTCCTTCGGGGGACGTTCCGTGCGCGGAGGGACGAGCGGGGGAGTGGTGAGCGGCCCCGGCTAATGAACGCACCAGTTAGTTAGTTGCGGATGGCTACGGATGCTGCGAGCAGTTGACGCCCCTGTCAAGGGTTCGCGCAGAATCCGGCCCTGACCGCTGCGGGACCGGAGAGCGCTCCCGGCCCTACTCCGCCCGGTCGGCCGTGAGGTACGCGATGATCATGTCGCCCAGCATGGTGCGGTAGTGCCCGCGCCGTCCGGTGTCGACCAGGTCGCGGCCGAAGAGCGCGCCGAAGGTGTGTCTGTTCGCGATGCGGAAGAAGCAGAACGAACTGATCATCGCGTGCAGATCCACGGCGTCGACATCCGCCGTGAACAGCCCCGACGCGCGCCCCGTGTCGAGGATGCGTCGCAGGACCTCGATGGCCGGGGAGCTGATGCGGCTCAACTCGGCGGAGGCCGCGATGTGTTCGGCCTCGTGGATGTTCTCGATGCTGACCAGGCGGATGAAGTCCGGGTGGTCCTCGTGGTGGTCGAACGTCACCTCGGCCAGCCGGCGCACCGCCGCCACGGGGTCGAGGTGTTCGACGTCCAGCAGCTGTTCCGCCTCCCGGATCCTGGTGTACGCCCGCTCCAGGACCGCGGTGAACAACTGCTCCTTGCCGCCGAAGTAGTAATAGATCATCCGCTTCGTGGTGCGGGTGCGGGCGGCGATCTCGTCGACCCGGGCACCCGCGTAACCGAGGCGGGCGAACTCCCGCGTCGCCACGGTGAGGATCTCGTCCCTGGTGCGCGCCGCGTCGCGGGTCCGCACGGCTGGCTGGGCAGGTCCTTCGGTGCTTGTCATCCGGGTCCTTCGCGGCAGGCGGTGCGTGCTCGCGATTCTAGAGCGGGTGCCCGACGCGGCTGATCCGGCCCTGGGTCTTCCCTGGACGGCCATCTTCCGCTATGACTAACTAACCAGTCCGTACATTAAGTCGATACACCCACGGGAAGTGAACGATGCCGAACACCCCGGCCCCGCCCCCTGGCGTCCCGGTCCTCGTGCTCCACGGCCCCAATCTCAACCTGCTGGGCCTGCGCGAGCCGGAGGTGTACGGGAAGGAGACCCTGGCCGGAATCGACGAGCTCTGCCGGAGCGCGGCGGCGGCTCTCGGGCTGCGTGCCGACTGCCGTCAGAGCAACCATGAAGGGGTGATCGTCGACGCCGTCCATGAAGCCCGCACGGCGCACCGGGGCATCGTGATCAACCCCGCCGGGTACAGCCACACCTCGGTCGCCCTGCGGGACGCCCTCGCCGCCGTGGAGCTGCCGGTCGTGGAGGTCCACCTCTCGAACATCCACCGGCGGGAGGCATTCCGCCACCACAGTTACGTCTCGGCCGTCGCCGACACCGTCATCTGCGGGGCGGGTGCCCACGGTTACGCCCTGGCGCTCACCCACCTCGCCCGGCTCCTGGAGGACGACCGGTGAGCCCGGACTCCTATCTCGTCGGCCTCATCGGCTCCGGTATCGGCCCGTCCCTCAGCCCCGCGCTCCACGAGCGCGAGGCGGACCGGCAGGGCCTGCGCTACCTCTACCGCCTCATCGACATCGGCACGCTCGGTGTCCCGCCGGAGCGGACCGGTGAACTGGTCCGCTCCGCACGCGACATGGGGTACGACGGCCTCAACGTCACCCATCCCTGCAAGCAGCAGGTCCTCGCCCACCTCGACGCGCTCTCGCCGCAGGCCGAGGCGCTGGGCGCCGTCAACACCGTGGTCTTCGAGGGCGGCCGGGCGACCGGGCACAACACCGACGCGACCGGCTTCGCCGCCTCCTTCGCACGCGGTCTGCCCGACGCGCCGCTCGAGCGCGTCGTGCAGCTGGGCGCGGGCGGTGCCGGAGCCGCCGTCGCCCACGCCCTCCTCGCCCTGGGCGCCGGCCGGCTCACCGTGCTGGACGCCCTGCCCGACCGGGCCGCGGCACTCGCGGCCTCCCTGAACCACCACTTCGGCCCCGGCCGGGCGGCGGCGGCCGACCTCCCGGACATCGCGGCACGGACGGCGGGCGCCGACGGACTGGTCAACGCCACCCCCATCGGTATGGCCGCCCACCCCGGGCTCCCGCTCCCCGCGGAACTGCTGCACCCCGGCCTGTGGGTCGCCGAGGTCGTCTACCGGCCGCTGGAGACCACGCTCGTCCGTACGGCCCGTGCCCTCGGCTGCCCCACCCTCGACGGCGGGGGCATGGCCGCCTACCAGGCCGCCGACGCCTTCCGTCTCTTCACCGGCCGCGAACCGGACACCGCCCGCATGCTCGCGGACATCGCCGACCTCACGTCCGTCCGCTGAAAGCCCGCCGAAGACTCGCCGCAGACCCGCCGAAGGCCAGTAGTGAACCCGCAGGAAGCCAGCAGGAGGACCGACATGCGTACGTCCATCGCCACCGTCTCGCTCAGCGGCACCCTCACCGAGAAACTCACCGCAGCGGCGCGCGCCGGCTTCGACGGCGTGGAGATCTTCGAGAACGACCTGATCGGGAGCCCGCTGAGCCCCGAGGAGATCGGTGCACGGGCGGCCGACCTCGGTCTGACGATCGACCTCTTCCAGCCGATGCGCGACATCGAGGCCGTCCCCGCCGACGCGTTCGCCCGCAACCTGCTGCGCGCCGAGCACAAGTTCCGGCTGATGCGGAGGCTCGGCGCCGACACCGTCCTGGTCTGTTCCAGCGTGTCGCCGTACGCCGTCGACGACGACGCCCTCGCGGCCGGACAGCTGCGCCGGCTGGCGGACCTCGCGCAGGAGTCCGGCATCCGCGTCGCATACGAGGCGCTGGCGTGGGGCCGCCACGTCAGCACGTACGAGCACGCCTGGCGCATCGTCGAGGCCGCGGACCACCCCGCCCTGGGAATCTGCCTGGACAGCTTCCACATCCTGGCCCGGGGTTCCGACGTCGCGGGGATCGAGGCCGTCCCCGGCGAGAAGATCTTCTTCCTGCAGCTCGCCGACGCCCCGCGGATGTCGCTCGACGTACTGCAGTGGAGCCGCCATCACCGCTGCTTCCCCGGCCAGGGAGACCTCGACGTCACCGGCCTCGTGCGGGCCGCCGTCCGCGCCGGATACGACGGGCCCCTCTCCCTGGAGGTGTTCAACGACGTCTTCCGCCAAGCGGACGCGGGCCGCACCGCGGTGGACGCCCTGCGCTCGCTGACCCTGCTCCAGGAGTCGGCCGGGCTGACCGCGCCCCCGGCGCCGGTCGTCCCCACCGGGTTCGCCTTCGCCGAGATCGCCACGGCCGACACGGCCAGGATCGCGCCCCTGCTGACCGCGCTCGGTTTCTCCCGTACGGCCAGGCACTCCGGGAAGCCGGTGGACCTCTGGGAACAGGGCGAGGCCCGCCTCCTGCTCAACACGGACACCGGCAGCCACCGCCCGGAGCCCACGCTCACCGCGGTGGGCCTGGAGAGCCCCGACCCGGCGGGGGCCTCCGCACGGGCCGAGTCCCTGCTCGCCCCCGTCCTGCCCCGGCGCCGTGCCCCCGGTGACGCCCCGCTGGACGCGGTGGCCGCGCCCGACGGTACGGAGTTCTTCTTCTGCGTGACCGAGCACGCCGGGAACACAGGCTGGACCGGTGACTTCGTGCCCGCCCCGCACACCCCCGGTCCCACCGGGATCACCCGCGTCGACCATGTGGCGCTGACCCAGCCCTGGCACCACTTCGACGAGGCGACCCTCTTCCACCGGGGCGTGCTCGGCCTCCAGCCGCACGCGAGCGTCGACCTCGTCGACCCGTACGGCCTGCTCCGCAGCCGTGCCGTCAGCAACGAGGACGGCACCGTGCGCATCGCCCTCGGCGTGGGGGCGTCCCCCACCCAGGACTTCGCCCGGGAACCGGGCAGGGGCCCGGCCCGGGGAGGACGCCCCCAGCACGTGGCCCTGGCCACCGACGACCTCGTCACCACCGTCCGCCGTGCCCTCGCGGCCGGCGCCCGGATGCTGCCCGTGCCCGCCAACTACTACGACGACCTGGCCGCGCACCACGACTTCGCCCCGGGCGAGCTGGAGACCTACCGCGAACTGGGCATCCTCTACGACCGGGACGAGAAGGGGGAGTTCCGGCACTGCTACACCGTGACGACCGGAAGCGTCTTCTTCGAACTCGTCCAGCGCGACGGCGGGTACGACGGGTACGGAGCCAGGAACGCCCCCGTCAGGCTCGCCGCGCAGCACGCACTGGCCGGCTGATCATTCCGGGAGCGCCTCGAAGTCCGCCCGCGCGTCGAACGCGGCGCGGCGGGTGGCCCGGCGCAGCGCTCGCAGCAGCGTGGGCCCGACGGCCACCGTCAGGACCACGGTGAGGGCGGCCCGGCCGAGGTCCCAGCCGATCGAGGTGGCGGTGCAGTAGGCGAGGAATCGGACCAGGTTCTCGGCGAGCGGGTCGCCCGCGACGAAGGAGATGCCCGAGCCGAGCCCCGGCACGATCGTCCAGCCGTACAGATTCATGACCGTGCCGTACGCGAAGGCCGCCGCGAAGCCGTATCCCGCCAGCATCAGCAGCTCGCCCCGGCCGCGCAGCCGGTCCGGGCCCGGCAGCAGGCCCGCGCCCATGGTGAACCAGCCCATCGACAGCATCTGGAACGGCATCCACGGCCCGACCCCGCCCGTGAGCAGCGCCGAGGCGAACATCGTGACCGAGCCGAGCACGAAGCCGAAGCCCGGTCCCAGGACCCGGCCGCTCAGCACCATCAGGAAGAACATGGGTTCCAGGCCGGCCGTCCCCGCGCCCAGCGGCCGCAGGGCCGCGCCGACCGCGGCGAGGACGCCCAGCATCGCGACGGCCTTCGCGTCCAGACCTGAGTCCGCGATCGTCGCGAGGACCACCCCGACGAGCAGCACCAGCAGGACGGCGAAGAGCCACGGCGCGTCCTGCGCGTGGGCGAGGCCGGAGTCCGCCCCCGCCAGCAGCGGCCAGCCGAAGGCGACCAGCCCGACGGCGCTGACCAGGACGAGCGCGGCGACGGCGTGCGGACCGAGCCGGACCGGGCGGGCGGGCCGGGCCGTCATGCGAGAGCCTCCAGAGCCCTGCGCACCTGCGACACCGTCAGCCACTCGCGTGGCGCCAGGATCTTCGAGATCTGCGGGGCGAACGCGGGCGAGGAGACCACGACCTGCCGGGTCGGGCCGTCGGCGACCGCCTCACCGTCGGCCAGGATCACCACCCGGTCGGCCAGCTCCGCCGCCAGTTCCACATCGTGCGTGGCCAGGATGATCGCGTGACCCTCGGCGGCCAGCCGGCGCAGTACGCCCACGAGCCGCCCCTTCGCCGCGTAGTCCAGCCCCCGCGTCGGCTCGTCCAGGAGGAGGAGCGGGGGCCGGGCGGTGAGCACCAGCGCGAGGGCCAGGGCGAGCCGCTGGCCCTCCGAGAGATCACGGGGGTGGATGGCGTCGGGCACCCCGGGCAGCAGCTCGGAGACCAGCGCCCGGCAGCTCCCCGCGGGCGCGCCCGCGTCGGAGTCGGCCGCCGCGCACTCGGCGGCGACCGTGTCCGCGTACAGCAGGTCGCGCGGCTCCTGCGGGACGAGCCCGACCCGGCGCACCATGTCGCGCGGCGCCGTACGGGACGGGTGCAGGCCGCCGACCAGGACGGACCCCGTGGTCGGTTCGGTCATCCCGACCAGGGTCGTCAGCAGGGTCGACTTCCCCGCGCCGTTACGGCCCATCAGGGCCACGGTCTCGCCCGGCGCGACGGACAGCGTCACTCCGCGCAGCGCCTGGACCCGCCCGTGCCGCACCCCGAGCGCCTCGACCCGGACGACGGGGCCGGGGGCCGGGGACACCGCGGGAGCCGGGTCCGGACGCCGGCCGAACAGCCTGCCCAGGAGACCGGAGCGCGCGGCGGACGGAGCCGGGAGCGGGACCACCCCGGCCTCCGCCGGGGTCTCGCGCGCCGGCGGTTCCACATCGGCGAGCCGCTCCCGCAGGTCCACCGCACGGCGCCGGGCGTCGCGCACCGACAGCGGCAGCGGGTCCCAGCCCACCAGCCGGCCCAGGGCCACCACGGGAGGCCGGACGGGCGAGAGCGCCATGACGCCGGCGGGCGCGCCCATCACCGGGGCGGCGCCCGGCGCGGGCAGCAGGAGGACCTGGTCGGCGTACTGCACGACGCGCTCCAGGCGGTGCTCGGCCATCAGCACCGTCGTGCCCAGGTCGTGCACCAGCCGCTGGAGGACCGCCAGCACGTCCTCGGCCGCCGCCGGGTCCAGGGCGGACGTCGGCTCGTCGAGTACGAGGACCCTGGGGTGCGGGGTGAGGACCGAGCCGATCGCGACCCGCTGCCGCTGGCCCCCGGAGAGCGTGGCGATCGGCCGGTCGCGGAGCTCCGCCAGCCCCAGCAGATCCAGCGTCTCCTCGACGCGGCGGCGCATCACGTCCGGGGCCAGGCCCAGCGACTCCATGCCGTACGCCAGCTCGTCCTCCACGGTGTCGGTCACGAAGTGGGCGAGCGGATCCTGGCCGACCGTGCCCACCAGGTCGGCGAGTTCACGGGGCTTGTGGGTCCGGGTGTCCCGGCCGCCGACGGTGACCCGGCCGGTCAGCGTCCCGCCCGTGAAGTGCGGCACGAGGCCGGACACGGCACTCAGCAGTGTCGACTTGCCGACACCGGAAGGGCCGACGGCCAGCACCAGTTCGCCCTCGGGAATGGTGAGGTCGACCCCGGACAGGGTGGGGCGCTCCGCGCCCTCGTACCGCACCGAGACGTTCTCGAACCGGATCATGAGTGCTCCTTGGAGTCCGAGGGGGAGGGGGGCAGCGGCGCCACCACGGCGGGCAGCAGCCCGATCAGCACGGCGGCGGCCGGCCACAGGGGGAGGACGGGCGCGGTGAGCGGGACGACACCCGGGCGCAGGGCGTCCGGGGCTGCGGCGCCCGCCCAGATCATCGCCGCCGCGACGGCCGCGCCCGAGGCGGCGACGAGCCAGGCGCGTACGCCCCAGCGGTCCGGCCGGTAGCGGGTACGCACCGACCGGCGCCCGCCGAGCCGGAGCCCGGCCAGCGCCGCGAGCAGCCCGGCCAGCAGCAGCGGCAGCCCGTGCACGGCGCCCTGCGCGGCCAGCAGCCCGTACGTCCCCGCGCACACGCCCAGCAGCCCGCCGAGTGTGAGCACATGGGTGGTGCGGCGGACGGCGGGCGGGACCCGCGCGGTGCGCCCGTACCCCCGCGCGTCCATCGACGCCGCGACGGCCACCGAACGCTCCAGCGCCCCCTCCAGCACCGGCAGTCCGATCTGGAGCACCGCCCGGACCCCGCCGGTCGGACGGCCGCGCAGCCTGCGGGCGGTCCGCAGCCGCGCCACGTCGGCGACCATGTTCGGCGCGAACGTCATCGCCACGACGACGGCGACCCCCACCTCGTACAGGGCGCCGGGCAGCGACTTCAGCAGCCGGGCCGGGTTGGCCAGCGAGTTCGCCGCGCCGATACAGATCAGCAGCGTGGCCAGCTTCGCGCCCTCGTACAGCGCGAACACCACCTGCTCCGCCGTGACCCGGCCGCCGATCCTGATCCCCTGCGCCCAGTCGGGCAACGGCACGCCGGGCATCGTGAACAGGTCATGCGTGCCGGGGACCGAGGAGCCGAGGACGACGGAGAACACCAGCCGTACGGCGACGACGGCCAGCCCGAGCTTGATGAACGCCCCGTACGAACGGGCCCACGGCGCGTCCGTGCGGCGCGCCGCCACCACATAGCCGGCGACGCCCACCAGCAGTCCGAGCAGCAGTGGATTGGTCGTGCGGGACGCGGCGGTCGCGAGACCGAGCGCCCACAGCCACCAGGCCCCGGCCGGCAGTGCGTTGCCCCGGGTGGCCCCGGGGGCACGCAGGGCAGGGCGGAGCCGGGCCGGGCCGGTGGAGCGGGTCATCGGCGGCGGCGGGCCTGCAGCACAGCGGCGACACCCAGGACGAGGACCGCGCCGACACCGGTGAGCACGCCGACCGACGGGCCGCCGCCGTCGGCATCACCGGCCGTCGCGTCGCCGGCGGTGGACGCGGTGGCCGGAACGCTGGACTCCGGTCCGCCGGAGCCCCCGTCGACCTGTTCGCCGCAGCCCGACTCCGGATAGCCCGAGATCGCACAGAGCATCGCGGCACTGTCGTACCGCAGGGGCTTCGCCACCGAGGCGAGGGCCTCCGCCGTGCTCGCGTCCGGCGCGACCTGGGCGCAGGCGGTACGCGGCGCGGGCGGCTTCTCGCCGTCCGGCGCGTCCGTCGCCGTGCCCGGGTCGATGACCAGCGCGATCCGCTTGCGGCCGTCCTTCGCCGGGGTGTCCGCGCAGACGGCCCCGAAATCGGGCGCGCGGCGCGGCTGCGCGGAGTCCTGCGAATCGGCGCTCACCGAGAAGCGGAAACCCTGCACCGTGCCGTCGTCCGGCCGGACCACGGAAGGCCCCTGGGTGGCGTACGTCCAGCTCGTGCCGCCGTCGCTCTCCCAGAACGACCAGTAGCGGTAACCGGCCGCCTGCGCGTTCCCCGCGCCCAGCACGGCCAGGACGGCGCCGACGAGGAGCACCGCCGCCGTCCGCAGCGGGCGGCTCACAGCTGCTGGTTCTTCCGGCGTCCGCTGAGCAGGAAGCCGATGCCGGCGCCGAAGGCGAGACCGATGCCGATGATCCACCAGAGGCCGAGCCCCTCGTCGTCGCTGCTCGTGTCCGCCGGCTTCTCCGGTGCCGTCGCGGTCGGTGAGGGTACGGCGGTCGCCGCGGGGGCGGGGCCCGTCGCGTTCAGCTGCCTCACGAGGTCGACGCCGCCGAAGTCACGTGCGTCGGTGCCGGTCGCGTGGGCGGCGAGCACCAGCTGGGCGGTGGCGGCGGGGCCGCCCTCCTCCGCCCAGCCCTGGGCGTGCTTCTCCAGATAGGTGACCGCTCCGGCCGCCTTGTCCTTGTGGCCGGCCGCGGACAGCGCCACGACCGCGTCGGCCGTGTTGCCGAAGTCGGGCTGCGGCGCCGACTCCTCGGCACCCGGCATGGGCGGCAGGTCCAGACGACCCGACCCGGCGAGGGCCTTCGCCAGGTAGTAGGCGCCGTTCTGCGCGGACTGCTCGGGCGTGAGCCCCGAGCCCTCGACGCATACGGGGGCCTTCGCCGCGTTGTAGTTCCCCGAGGCCATGCCCTTGCCCATCGCGCCGAGGACCGCGGCCGCCGTGGCGTCCGCGTTGGCGGTGAGCTCACCCTTCTTGTCCGGCTGGTAGGCGAAAGCCCCGCCGTCCTCGCCCCCGCAGGGCAGCGCGAAGGTCTGCAGCGCCGTGTACGGCGACTTGCCGCCCTTCTTGGTGATCTCGGCGACCGGCACCCCGGCCCGCGCCAGTGCCCCGGCCACGACGCCGGTGGAGTTGGCGTCGCTCGGACTGCCCGGGTTGTAACCCCAGCCGCCGTCGTCGTTCTGTACGGACTTCAGCCAGCTGACGCCGTTGTCCACGGCCTCACGGTGCACGGCCAGCTCGACCAGGGCCTGGACCGCGGCCGCGGTGGCGTTGGTGTCCGCGACCGTCTTCGCGTCGCAGGGCCCGGACGCGTCGCGGTAGGAGGGGAAGGCCCCGCTGTCGCACTGCTGGCCGACGAGCCAGTCCACCGACTGCGTGGCGGGCGTGACCAGCTCGATCTTCTGGGCGAGGAAGGCGAGCGACTGGCGCCACACCCCGTCGTACGTCGGGTCCTTCGTGCCGTACAGCCCCGCCGGAAGGTCAGGCGTGGAGGGGGACGGGGTCGGACTCGGCGCGGCGACCGCCACCGGGGCGGCCGCTCCACAGAGCACGGCGGTGATCGCGAGCGCTGCCGCGCGGCGGCGTACGGACATGGCGGACTGGGCCTCTCGAATGGGGTTTCTCCCCTGCTCGAGCTGGCCGAGCGCTCGGGGAAGGGTCGGCGCCGGATTCGCACCGGCTTCCCCCTGTACGGGCATGATGACGACCCGCCCACTCTACCGGGGCGCCCCCCGACCCCTCCGGGCGGACAGCCGCACTTCCTCTGCGAAGGGCCTTCCCAGCAGGTCAGACCCCATGCGAGACTCCGGCGGGGGTCACACGGGCGCGTGCCCGTGGGGTTGGGACGACCGGTGGGAAGCACCAGTGCGCAGACGAAGGACGGCGGCCGCCGCCGCCGTGGCGGCCGGATTCATGACGATGACCGCGGGCTGCGGCCTCATCAGCGACAGTGGGAGCGCCCCGCCCCCTTCCCCGGACCCCACTCCTTCCTTCACCACCCGGACGGTCGCCGACGAGATAGCCGGCTACGCCGAGGCCGCGGGCCTGCCGCCCGGCGACACCTCCACGGCCCGGCTGCCGAAGGGCGACTGGCACGGGTGCGTCGCGCCCTGGACGGGCTACGCACCGGCGGCGGACGCCGCCGGCGCCTTCGAGGCGACGGTGATGCGGCTGCGGCAGCACGACTGGGAGATCGTGTCCAGCCATGCCGAGCGGGACGTCACCTACCGCACCCTCACCAAGCGGGGCTGGAAGCTGTACGCCCGGTACCACGCCGGGGAGAACGCCGGGCGGACCGTGTCCCTCACCGCCGTCGAGGACGGCTGCCGGATGCCGGAGAAGGTCAGGGTCGCCTACGAGGACCCGTCCTGACAGCCGGAGCCGGCGGTCAGTAAGCGGGTGGGACAGGCGGCCGCTCCGGCCCGGACCACGTACGCCGCCACCATGCGGCTGCCCAGGGGTGTGTGGATCAGGCCCATGTGAAGCGGGCGGTGACGTCCTTACGGTGACGCCCATGCAGACTTCCCTGACCTCCCGGCACGACCCCCTCGCCTCCTCCGTTCTCGCCGGACGCACGGCCCTGGTCACCGGGGCCGCGAGCGGAATCGGACTGGCCTGCGCGCAGGCGCTCGCCGCCGCCGGAGCCCATGTGCACGTGGTGGACAAGGCGGGCGACGCCGCCAGGAGCCTGGCCGAACGGATCGGCGGAACGGCCTGGGTGGCCGACATCTCCGTGGCCGAGGCGGTGGACGGGCTGCCCGCCGACGCGGACATCGTGGTCAACAACGCCGGCCTGCAGCACGTCGCGCCGGTGCACGAGTTCCCACCGGACACCTTCGCGCTGATCCACCGCGTCATGGTGGAAGCACCGTTCCGCATCTTGCGCCGCGCACTCCCCGGCATGTACGAACGCGGCTGGGGCCGCGTGGTCAACATCTCGTCCGTGCACGGGCTGCGCGCCAGCCCCTACAAGTCGGCGTACGTCTCGGCCAAGCACGCACTGGAGGGGCTCAGCAAAGTGGTCGCACTCGAAGCGGCGCCGCACGGCGTGACGAGTAACTGCGTCAGCCCCGGTTACGTCCGCACCCCCCTGGTCGAGGACCAGATCGCGGACCAGGCGCGCAGCCACGGCATCTCCGAACAGGAGGTCCTGTCCCAGGTGTTGCTGGAACGCAGCGCCCTCAAGTCGCTGATCGAGCCCGGTGACGTGGCCGGGGCCGTCCTGTGGCTGTGCGGGCCCGGCACGGCGCACATCACCGGCAGCTCCCTCACGATGGACGGCGGCTGGACCGCCAACTGACGCCCGACCGCCCACGGAAGCCGGAAGAACGATGGCCGTCCATGTCTGAACCGTCCCCCTCCGCCGCGCCCCTCCTGGGGCGCCTCCTCGACCTGCTGGCCGACGACGCGCCCGCCGAGGAGCTCGGCGCCGTCACCTCGGAGGCGAGGGCCGCCGGTGTACCCCCGGCCGACCTGGCCGAGGTGGAGCGCGCGGCCGCCACCGCCCTGCGGATCAGGGACGCCCTGCGCCAGCACCGGCGCAGGGAACTCCAGCTCACCGCCCTCTTCGACACGGCGGGCGACCTGGCGGCCTCCCGCGACCTGGACGACGTGCTGAAGGCGATCGTGCGGCGGGCCAGGATGCTGCTCGGCACCGACACCGCCTATCTCACGCTCCCCGACGAGGAGGCCGGGGACACCTACATGCGGGTCACCGACGGATCGGTGTCCCTGCTCTTCCAGCGGCTCCGGCTCGAACTGGGCGAAGGGCTCGGCGGCCTGGTGGCACAGACCGCGAGCCCGTACGCCACCCCCGACTACCGCACCGACGAGCGCTTCCACCACACGCGCAACATCAACGCCGGTGTGCTGGACGAAGGTCTCGTCGCGATCCTCGGCGTCCCCCTGCTCCTCGGCTCCAGCCGGGGCGGCACGGGAAAGGTCATCGGGGTGCTCTTCGCCGCCGACCGTGCCGCGCGGGTCTTCAGTCCCGACGAGGTGGCCCTGCTCTGCTCGCTCGCCGCGCACGCCGCGATCGCGATCGACACCGCACGCGCCCTGGACGACACCCGCGCCGCCCTCGCGGAACTCGCCGGCGCCAACGCGGAACTGGCCGGGGCCAACGCCGCCGTACGCGCGCACTCGGCCGCCATGCGGCGCGCCGAGGAGGCACACGACCGGCTCACCGACCTGGTGCTGCGCGGCGGCGACGTGAAGGACGTCGCCGTGTCCGTCGCCGGGCTGCTCGACAGCCCGCTCACCATCCACGACCCCGGCGGGCGCCCGCTGGCCTCCGTACGGCCCGACGGAACCGGATGCGCCGCCGGCAGCATGGACGCCGGGTGGCTCGCCGGCACCGCGGACGAGTCCCGCCACGGGGCGCGCGCCGTGCACCGCGACGGCCGGTGGATCTGCGCCGTGCTCGCCGGCCAGGAGCTCCTCGCCAGCCTGGTGCTGCACCGGCCGGACCGGCTCGACGACTCCGACCGGCGGCTCTTCGAACGCGCCGCCGTCGTCACCGGCCTGCTCCTCCTGCTGCGCCGCACGGTCGCCGAGACCGAGAACCGGATACGGGGCGAGCTGCTCAGCGACCTGCTCGGCGATCCGGACCGCGATCCGGCCGGGCTGGCCGAGCGGGGCCGGAGACTCGGCATCGACCTGGACCGGCCGCACCTGGTGCTGGTCGCGGAGGCGTCCGCCAGGGAGAGGCTCGGCAGCGCCGCGATGCGGTACCTCTTCGGCGGCGACATCCACGGGGTGAGCGCCGAACACGCGGGCGCCGTCGTGCTGCTGATCGACTGCGACGCCGAGGGCACCCCGGCGGGCGCCGCCGCGCGCGCGGCGGCCACGCAGCTCGGCCACCTCGTCCAGCAGCCCGTCACCGTCGTCGGCACCGGCCCGGCGCGCGGCGCCCGCGAACTCGCCGCCGCCTACGCCGAAGCCGCCCGGTGCCTGCGCGCCATGCGGGCGCTGGGACGCGAGGGCGAGGGGGCCGGCGTCGGCGAACTCGGCTTCCTTGGCGTCGTCCTGGGCAACGCCAAGGACGTGGACGGCTTCGTGACGCAGATCCTGGGACCGCTGCTGCGCTACGACGAACGGCGCGGCACCCATCTCGTACGGACGCTACGGGCGTACTTCGGCGCGGGCGGCAGCCTGATCCGGGCCAAGGACGAACTGCACGTCCATGTGAACACGGTGGTACAGCGTCTCGACCGGATCCAGGTGCTGCTGGGCCGCGACTGGAACGAGCCCGACCGTGCGCTGGAGCTCCAGCTCGCCCTGCGGCTCCACCTCCTGTCGGGCGGCCGGGACGTCTGAGCCCCGCCGGGCCGGCGGCAGCGCCGGCCGCGAGACCCCGCCGTGGAAGATGCTCAGCCGCAGTCCGCCGGAAGGTCGATCAGCCCGCACACCGTCTCGATGTCCCGCCTCACCTGCGCGATCGACTCCCGCCCCGACAGCCAGGTGATCAGCGCCGAGTGCCAGGTGTGCTCGATGACGCGCACGACGGAGAGCTGTTCCTGCGTGGGGTCCTCGACCCCCATCGCGTCCAGGACGATCGCCGTCGTCAGCCGGGACACGGCGTCCACCTCCGGGCTCACCCCCCGGTCCGCGAAGGTCAGCGCCCGCACCATCGCGTCCGCCAGATGAGGTTCGCGCTGGAGCGCCCGGAAGGCCAGCATCAGGGCCGCCGCGACCCGCTCGGCCGGGTCGTCCCCGGCGGGCGGCTGTCTGCGGAGCGTGTGGTGCAGATGCCCGAGCTGGTCCTGCATGAGCGCCACCAGCAGATGGACCTTCGACGGGAAGTATCGGTACAGCGTGCCCAGGGCGACCCCGGCGGCGTCCGCCACCTCACGCATCTGCACGGCCTCGAAACCGCCGCGTCCCGCGAGCTGGGCGCCGGCCTGCAGAATGCTCCGGCGGCGGGCCTCCTGGCGTTCCGTCAGGGGAGGCTCCGCGGGTCTGGCTTCCGCTGTCATCTGCTGTCCCCATCCAAAAAGGGAGAACCGGTTCCCTGTCCGGCCGGGCGTCTTTTTCCGGGCGCGCACAGCATGCCAGGGTGGCGGTCGTGGTGCGAATCACCTGATGCGGCCGTCACGCCGACGCTACCTGCCGGTAGATTCGGTTCGGGTTGAACCACCCAGTCTGAAACTTGTTCTAGATTAGCGCGACCGGTTACTCTCCGGCGAACGTAGTGAGAAGGGGGCCGAGTGTGACCGCTGAGGCCATAGAGACGGGCCCCTTCGCGGGCGACGGCACGTCGGGCACCGACGGTGACCGCCCTCTGCGCATCGCACTCCTGACCTACAAGGGCAACCCCTTCTGCGGGGGCCAGGGCGTCTACGTCCGTCACCTCGGCCGGGAGCTGGCCCGGCTCGGCCACAGCGTCGAAGTCATCGGTGCCCAGCCCTATCCGGTGCTCGACGAGGGCGTCCCGCTCACCGAGCTGCCGAGCCTCGACCTCTACCGCCAGCCCGACCCGTTCCGCACCCCGGGGCGCGGCGAGTACCGCGACTGGGTCGACGTCGCCGAGGTCGCCACCATGTGGACCGGCGGCTTCCCCGAGCCGCTCACCTTCAGCCTGCGGGCGCGCCGTCATCTCCTCGCCAGGCGCGGCGACTTCGACGTCGTGCACGACAACCAGACGCTCGGCTACGGCCTGCTCGGCGACATCGGCGCCCCCCTCGTCACCACCATCCACCACCCGATCACCGTCGACCGCCGACTGGACCTGGACGCCGCCGGCTCGGCGCGCCGCCGGCTCGCCGTGCGCCGCTGGTACGGCTTCACCCGCATGCAGAAGCGCGTCGCGCGCCGCCTGCCGTCCGTGCTCACCGTCTCCGGCTCGTCGCAGCAGGAGATCGTGGAGCACCTCGGGGTGCGCCGGGACCGTATCCAGGTCGTGCACATCGGGGCCGACACCGACCTCTGGTCGCCCGACCCCTCGGTCGCCGAGGTCCCCGGACGGATCGTCACCACCTCCAGCGCCGACGTCCCGCTCAAGGGTCTCGTCCACCTGGTGGAGGCCCTCGCCAAGCTACGCACCGAGAACCCGCGGGCGCACCTCGTGGTCGTCGGCAAGCGCGCCGAACACGGCCCCGTCGCCCAGGCCATCGCGCGCCACGGGCTCCAGGACGCCGTCGAGTTCGTCAAGGGCATCAGCGACGCCGAACTCGTCGACCTGGTCCGCAGCGCCCAGATCTCCTGTGTCCCCTCCCTGTACGAGGGCTTCTCGCTGCCCGCCGCCGAGGCCATGGCCACCGGGACCCCGCTGGTGGCCACCACCGGCGGCGCCATCCCGGAGGTCACCGGGCCCGACGGGGAGACCTGCCTCGCCGTGCCGCCCGGCGACGCGGGAGCGCTGGCCGCCGCCCTCGGCCGACTCCTCGGCGACCGCGAACTGCGCGCCCGCCTCGGCGAGGCCGGCCGCGCCCGGGTCCTGGCCAACTTCACCTGGGCCAAGGCCGCCCTGGGCACCGTCGAGCTGTACCGTCAGTCGATCGCAGCCCGGGGGGCCCGCAGGTGACGACCCCCGTGGCTCCCGGAATCCGTACCTCCGACCTCGAAGGCAGGCCCCCGTGCTGACCGTCGACTTCACCCGCTTCCCGCTCGCCGCCGGCGACCGGGTGCTCGATCTGGGCTGCGGCGCCGGCCGGCATGCCTTCGAGTGCTACCGGCGCGGCGCCCAGGTGGTGGCCCTCGACCAGAACGGCGAGGAGATCCGCGAGGTCGCGAAGTGGTTCGCCGCGATGAAGGAGGCCGGTGAGGCACCCGCGGGCGCGACGGCCACCGCGATGGAGGGCGACGCGCTCAACCTGCCGTTCCCCGACGCCTCCTTCGACGTCGTCATCATCTCCGAGGTCATGGAGCACATCCCCGACGACAAGGGTGTCCTCGCCGAGATGGTCCGGGTGCTGAAGCCGGGCGGCCGGATCGCGATCACCGTGCCCCGCTACGGCCCCGAGAAGTTCTGCTGGACGCTCTCCGACGCGTACCACGAGGTCGAGGGCGGACACATCCGCATCTACAAGGCCGACGAACTGCTCGGCAGGATCCGCGAAGCCGGGCTCAAGCCCTACGGCACCCACCACGCACACGCGCTGCACAGCCCCTACTGGTGGCTGAAGTGCGCCTTCGGCGTCGACAACGACAAGGCGCTGCCGGTGCGCGCCTACCACAAGCTGCTGGTCTGGGACATCATGAAGAAGCCCCTGGCCACCCGGGTCGCCGAGCAGCTGCTCAACCCGGTCGTCGGCAAGAGCTTCGTCGCGTACGCGACCAAGCCGCACCTGCCGAAGGCCGAGGCGTGAGCACGCCGGAGCAGACCGAACACCTCGTCCTGCCGGGCGTGCTCACCGCCGGACAGGCCGCCGAGACCGTGGCCGCGCTGCTCGCCGTGCAGCGCGAGGACGGGGCGCTGCCCTGGTTCCGCGGCCACCACCTCGACCCGTGGGACCACACCGAGGCCGCGATGGCGCTGGACGCGGCCGGTGAGCACGAGGCCGCCGCCCGCGCCTACGCGTGGCTGGCCCGCCACCAGAACGAGGACGGCTCCTGGTACGCCGCGTACCACGACGGTGACCCCGACAGGCCGACCGACCTGGGGCGCGAGACCAACTTCTGCGCCTACGTGGCCGTCGGCGTCTGGCACCACTACCTCGCCACCGGCGACGACGCGTTCGTCGACCGGATGTGGCCGACGGTCTTCGCCGCGGTCGAATTCGTGCTGCGGCTCCAGCAGCCCGGCGGGGAGATCGGCTGGAAGCGGGAGGCCGACGGCACCCCCGTCGCCGACGCCCTGCTGACCGGTTCCTCCTCCGTGTACCAGGCGCTGCGCTGCGCGCTGGCACTGGCGGAGCAGCGCGAGGAGGACCAGCCGGACTGGGAGCTGGCGGCCGGGGCACTGGGCCACGCGATCCGCAGCCACCCCGAACGCTTCCTGGACAAGAGCCGCTACTCGATGGACTGGTACTACCCGGTCCTCGGCGGCGCGGTCACCGGAACCGACGCGACGCGGCGGATCCAGGACGGCTGGGACAGCTTCGTGGTGCCCGGTCTCGGCGTGCGCTGCGTGCTCCCCAACCCGTGGGTGACGGGCGGCGAGAGCTGCGAACTGGCCCTGGCGCTCTGGGTGACGGGGGAGTCGGACCGCGCCCTGGAGATCCTGCAGTCGATCCAGCACCTGCGGGCCGAGGGCGGCCTCTACTGGACGGGGTACGTCTTCGAGGGCGAGCGGGCCATATGGCCGGAGGAACTCACCACCTGGACCGCCGGATCACTGCTGCTGGCGGTGGCCGCGCTCGGGGGGGACGAGGCGACCACCGCGGTGTTCAGCGGCGAACGGCTGCCGACGGGGCTGGAGCCCGACTGCTGCCGTGAGAGGGACGTGCTCTAGAAGCGGCGGACCCGGCCCGCCACCGCGTGACCGATGAACAGGTAGACCACGGCGGCCAGACCGTAACCCGTGACGACGCGTGCCCACGCCTCGTCGAAGGTGAACAGGTCGTGCGACCAGCCGGCGAGCCAGCGTGCGGCGTCCTGGACCCACTGGACCAGGTCGTTGCCCCGGTTGGCGTCGAGCAGGTACATCAGGATCCACAGAATGATGATGAACGCCATGATGTCCGCGACGACGGCTATGACGCGTGCGGCGGTGCTGCTTCCTGTGCCTGTTCTGGGAGACATGTTCTCCGGATTGCCGCTTTACCGTGAGTGAAACCCGTACGGCGTGGGCCGGGTGGCGGGCCGCTCCCGCACGGGCGAGCCTGACGAGGAGTGCCGAGCCGCGTCACTCACCGTGATGTCCCCGGTCAGGGAGGCCCTCCGTGTCCCGTTCCGCACCGCTCCACCGGCTCGTCGTGGTGCTGCTGCTCTCCTGCGCCGTCCTGGCGGGGACCACCGCCTGCGGTGACGACGACGGAAGCAGCCAGGCCGCCAGCAGCTCCGCGAGTCCGAGCCCCACGACGTCGGCGCAGAAACAGAAGTGGGCCAAGACACGCTTCGTGGCCAACGCGGGCCTCGCGGCCGGGGCCACGTACCAGTGGATCGTGAAGCCGTACAGGGCGGGCAAGTTCAAGAAGGGCGCGGACGGGCGGACCTTCACCATGGTCAAGGCGGGGGCGGCGGGCGCCTTCGCGTACAACCGGCTCAAGGCCGCCGCGCACAACGCCGAGGGCGACCCGCTCCTGTCGAAGGCCGTCGCACCACTGACCGCCGGGATCGAGTCGCTCAAGGACGCGGCCGAGAAGATGGGCAAGGGCGACGCCGGTGGCGTGGGGGCCTTCGAGAGTGTCATCAACAGCGTCAAGGACGCCGGGAAGAGCGCGGGCGCCGAGGTGAAGAACAAGGTCCCGTCGACCGCACAGCTGGGCGGATAATCACCTGAACTGATCTCCGTACGCCGCATAGGGTGCGAGGATGACCCTCCTTTCACACGAGCGGTACTGCGACGAGATCCTGGTGCAGACCGACCGGTTGGGCGCTCTGGTCAAGGACGCCGACCTGACCCTGCGCGTCCCCACCTGCCCCGACTGGAACCTGCGCGAACTCGTCGTCCATGTCGGAGGCGCGCACCGCTGGGCCGGTGAGATCGTCCGCAGCCGGGCAGCCGCCGCGATCCCCGAGGATCAGGTGCCGGACGCCGCGGGTCCGGCCGGCGACGACCCGGCCGCTCTGGCGCAATGGCTGAGGGCGGGCGCCGCCGCGACCGTGGACGCACTGCGCGAGGCGGGCCCCGACACCGAGGTCTGGACCTGGGGGTGGGAGCGCCGGAGCGCCTTCTGGGCCAGGCGCATGGCTCACGAGACCGCCGTCCACGGAGCGGACGCGGCCCTCGCCGCGGGGACTGCCGTCGAGGTGGCACCCGGTCTGGCCGCCGACACGATCACCGAGTGGCTCCAGATCGTCGCCTTCTCCCAGGCGCAGGGCGATCCGGAGGCAGCCGAACTGCGCGGTGGCGGACGGTCCTTGCACCTGCACGCCACGGATGTACCCGGCGCGGAGTGGCTCATCGACCTCGGCGAGGAGGGCTTCACCTGGCGCCACGCCCACGAGAAGGCGACCGTCGCCCTCCGCGGCCCGCTGACCGGTCTGATGCTGGCGTTCAACCGCAGGCAGAAGCCGGACGAGGGCGGACTGGAGGTCCTGGGGGACCGGGGGCTGCTGGACTTCTGGCTGGAGAGGTCGTCCTTCGGCTGAGAGGCCGGAAAGCGCGAGTGGCCCCCACCCGGAAGGGCGGGGGCCACTCGCGTCGGACGGCTCAGCCGCGCTGGATGCCCGTGGTGTCCTGGAGGACGCCACGACGGCCGTCCTGCGTCTGGGCGATGAGCCCGGGGCCGCGCTGCTCGACCGCGAGGTACCACGTACCCGGCGCGAGCTCCGCGATCGGGTTGGGGGCGCCGTCCTCGCCGTACAGCGGACGGGCCACCGGAACCGCGAACCAGAACGGGGTGAAGTCACCGGCCGGTGCCGCACCACCCTGCGGAGCCTGCTGCTGGTGCTCCGGCTGTCCCTGCTGCGCGGGCTGTCCCTGCTGTCCCGGCTGGGCGCCGTACGGCTGGGGCTGTCCCGGCTGGGCGCCGAACGGCTGCTGGCCACCGGGGTAGCCGTAGCCCTGGCCGGGCTGCTGGCCGTACGCCGGCTGCACGGCCTGCGCCGGGCGCGGTGCGCCCAGGAGGGGGGCCTGGAGCGCGGGAACCATCGGGGTGGCCACGGCGCCGGCGGCCAGCACGAGGGTCGCCAGCAGTCCGAGGATCAGACCGGCGCCCGCGTCACCCGCGTCGATGATGGTCCAGAACATGGTCCACAGGGCAAACACGGTGAACGCGGCGCCGGACTGGCCGAGTTCGAAGCCAGCCACCTTGCGGCCCGGCATCGCGCGGCTGACGATCAGCAGCGCGGCGCCGATGATGCCGGCCAGGTAGATGCTCATCAGGACGGAGAGCGAGTCCCAGGCGTTCGAGCTGTAGTTCGAGCAGTCCACGCCCGAGGGGCAGTCGACGCCGAAGAGGTCGAGGAAAGAGGCGACGAACAGCACGACCGCTGCTCCGATCACCACGCCGTCGCCTCGAGTGAGGGAGCGGATATTCACGTGAAGGTCCTTAGTCGGTCGTCTCGTCGGGGCGGTCGTCGATGCCGCCCGATCGGCGGGTTACGGCACGAAGCTCGGGGGCGGCTCCCCATCGTACGGATGAATCTATCGTCTGCCCGGGCGGGTTGTGATGCTGCCCGGACCACGGACGGGCCATCCCCCCGATGTCGCCACTTTCACCGCAGAACTACCTCTTCAGATAGCTGCCGACGCCCTCGGCGATGCCGAGAGCGGCTTTCTGCCGCCAGCCCGAACTGGTGAGCAGGGCGGCGTCCTTCGGATCACGCATATTGCCGCATTCGACGAACACTTTGGGCACGGTCGACAGATTCAGGCCGCCGAGATCGTCACGGGTGTCCAGGCCCGTGTTGCCACCGATGTAATTGGAGGGTGCGCTTCCGGTAACGCGTACGAAATTCCCCGCAATCCGCACTCCGAGTTCACGCGAAGGGGCAACGATCTTCGCGGTGTCCGCGCCGCCTCCCTTCACCGCCGCGGGGAGAATGACGTGGAATCCACGGTTCCCGGTTGCGGAACCGTCCGCGTGGACCGAGACGACCGCGTCCGCCCGCTCCTTGTTGCCGATCCGCGCCCGCTCGTCTACGCACGGCCCGTAGGGGCGGTCGCCGTCCTGGGTGAGCACGACCTTCGCGCCCTGTTCCTCCAGCAGCGTGCGCAGCCGGCGGGAGAGGTCGAGGGTGAACTCGGCCTCCGCGTAACCCGCGTCGGTCGCCGTGCCCGTGGTGTCGCACTCCTTGTGCCCGGTGCCGATGTCCACCTGGCTGTTGATCTCCCGGGTGTGATCACGGTTGCCCGGGTTGTGACCGGGGTCGATCACCACGGTCCGTCCCGTGAGCGGCCCCCGGAGCTCCGGGGAGGCGGACGGGGTCGCGGCCGGAGCGGACGGCTGCGGGGCCGAGTGGGTGGACGCGGGCGAGGACGCGGCGGACCGCGACGCGCTCTCCGGTCCGGCCCCGGGGCCCTGCCCGCCGTCGCCCGCGCATCCCGCGGCGGTCAGACAGACGCCGGCCAGCGCGGCGGCGGCGAACACGGGCCCTCGGCGGGGTGTGGGGGGAGGGAAATCGTCGTGACGCACGTCGCGATGCTATCCGTGCCCCTCAGATCCCCGACCCCGTGCGCCGCAGGACGCGCAGCGAGTCCGTCACCGAGGTCTCGGTGAACGCCCCCGAACCCAGGGCGCGTTGGTGGACCCGGTACGGGGCCTGGCCGCCGTCCGCCGGGTCCGGGAACACGTCGTGGATGACCAGGAGACCGCCGTCGGCGACCTTCGGGGCCCAGCCCTCGTAGTCGCCGTTCGCGTGCTCGTCGGTGTGGCCGCCGTCGATGAAGACCAGGCCGAGCGCTCCGCCCCAGGCACCCGCGACCTGCGGGGACCGTCCGACGAGGGCGATCACGTGCTCCTCCAGGCCCGCCCGGTGCAGGGTGCGCCGGAAGGTCGGCAGCGTGTCCATCAGGCCGGTCTCCGGGTCCACCACCGACGGGTCGTGGTACTCCCACCCGGGCTGCTGCTCCTCGCTGCCCCGGTGATGGTCGACGGTGAGCGCCGTCACTCCGGCGGCGCGGGCGGCGGCGGCCAGCAGGATCGTGGACCGCCCGCAGTAGGTGCCCACCTCCAGGAGCGGGAGCCCGAGCGCGGCGGCCTCGACGGCGGCGGCGTACAGGGCGAGCCCTTCGTGCACCGGCATGAAGCCCTTGGCTGCCTCGAAGGCGGCGAGGATCTCCGGGTCGGGACGGGCGGGCGACTCGGCGGCCACGGGGTTCCTCCTGGTGGGGCGGCGGATCGGACGGCGTCCCATCGTGCCGTACGCCCCCGCGACAGGGATCGGCGGGGCGATCCGTACGTCGTTCCCCCAACTTTTGTGTGCGGCTGACATCCCCGGTGTGACGACCGGCCGTGAGTGGACCGGGCCCGCGTGGGGCCCTTCCTGGAGCTGGAGTCCCCCGCCGAAGGACCGCTGCACAGCCGCCCGCCCTGTGCGCTGCGCACCGCCGTCACCAGCGGGCGTCTCGCCGCGGACAGCACCCTGCCCGCCGGCCGGGTCCTCGCGTCGGATCCGCGGTGCTCGCGGTGGGTGGTGACCCAGGCCGGGAACCGGCAGTTGACGACGTCAGCCGGCCGGGCTGAGCGACGCCGAGTCCAGACGCTCCTTCAGCTCCACCGGCAGGTGGAGCTCCGCCGCCCCCAGAATCTCGTCCAGCTGCTCCACCGAACTCGCTCCCACGATCGGGATGACGGGCGGATCACCGGCCATCAGCCAGGCCAGGACCACCTGGTTCACCGTCGCCCCGAGCTCGTCGGCCACCTCGCCGAGCACCGCCCGGCGCCGCACGCTGCCCGGGTGGTCGTACGCCTCAGGCAGCGGCTTGTCCGACCGTGTGTAGGCGCCCGAGAGCAGCGAGGAGTAGGCCATGAGCGTCATGTCGGGCTCGGCACGCACGTAGTCGAGCAGCTCCGGTGTGACATGTACGTGGCCGCTCTCCGGCAGGGCCAGGTCGAGACGCGGCTGGAGGTAGGAGTAGCGCTGCTGTACGCAGGTGTACGGCGTCAATCCGCCCGCGCGAGCCACGCCACGGGCCCGCTCGGTCAGCCAGGTGGCATGGTTCGAGCACCCGAGCACCCGCGCCTTCCCCTCTCCGACCAGCGTGTGGAACGCCTCCATGGTCTCCTCCAACGGGACGGTCCGGTCCTCGATGTGGGACCAGTACACGTCGATACGGTCCGTGCCGAGGCGCCGCAGACTCTCCTCCGCGGCCTTGCGGACGACAGCCCCGGAGAGGCCCTCAGCTGTCTCCAGACCGGTACCGGGCACCGTGGGCCGGGCACCCGTCTTGGTGGAGATCAGCACCTGGTCGCGCAGGCCCCGGGCGGCCAGCCACCGGCCGACGGTGGCCTCGCTCTCGTCACCGGTCCCGCCGGGAGCCCAGAACGCGTAGTTGTTCGCGGTGTCGAGGAGGTTGCCGCCCGACTCCACGAACCTGTCCAGGATGGCGAAGGAAGTCTTCTCGTCCACCGTGGTGCCGAAGGGCAGAGTGCCCAGGGACAGGACACTTGCAAGGGGACCTGTGGGGCCTCCGATACGGCGTCGCAACATGCGTAACTCCTCGGTACATGGGCCACCACCCGGGGGCCGGCTCTCCCGCCGGGCGTACGCCCGGCGGGACAGGCACCACCGTAGGCATCGGACGGCCCGGAATCCCGAGCCGATTCCGCAGCGGTGAACCAGACCGCTTCCGGCTCGGGTCAGCAGCTCTGCCAGAGCCGGGTCATGACCCGGACGCCGAAGCGCAGGCCCTCCAGCGGGACGCGTTCGTCCACGCCGTGGAAGAGCCGGCCGTAGTCCAGGTCGTGCGGGAGCTTCAGCCCCTTGAACCCGAAGCAGCGGATTCCCAGGTGGGTGAAGGCCTTGGCGTCGGTGCCGCCGGGGTTGCAGTACGGGACGGGGTGGCCGTCCGGGTCCTCCGCACGGACCGCGTCACACATCGCGTCGACCAGCGGCCCGTCGAACGTCGTCTCCATCGCGATGTCGTGGTTGACCCACTCGCGGCTCACGGACGGCAGCAGCAGCCGGTCGATCGTGTCGATCAGCTCCTGCTCGTGGCCCGGCAGGAAACGGCCGTCCACCCGGGCGGTCGCCTTCCCGGGGATCACGTTGGTCTGATAACCCGCCGTGAACATGGTGGGGTTGGCGGAGTTGCGGAGCACCACCTGCATGAAGTCCGCGACCGGACCCAGCCGGGGCAGGGTGCCCTCGATGTCGTCCTCGTCGAACTCCACACCGTAGAGGCGCGCCGCCTCCTCCAGCAGGGCGCGGACCGGTTCGATCAGCCGGACCGGGAAGGTCTCCCGGCCGATCCGGGTGAGGGACTCGGCGAGGTCGGTGACCGCGTTCTCGTCGTTGGGGGAGGAGCCGTGGCCGGCCCGGCCGGTGGCGGTGAGCTCCATCCACGCCATGCCGCGCTGGGCGTTCTCGATCGGGTACAGCCGCCGGGTGTCGTCGATCGCGAAGGAGAAACCGCCGCCCTCGCCGATCGCCTCCGTGACCCCGGAGAAGAGCTCGGGACGGTGCTCGACCAGCCAGTGCGCGCCGAACTTCCCGCCCGCCTCCTCGTCGGCGAGGAAGGCGAGGACGAGGTCGCGGGCCGGTCGCGTGCCGGTGCGGGCGAAGTGCCGGGCGGTGGCCAGCATGACCGCGACCGTGTCCTTCATGTCGATCGCGCCGCGTCCCCAGAGGTAGCCGTCGCGGATCTCGCCGGAGAACGGCGGCACCTGCCATTCGGAGGCGTCGGCGGGTACGACGTCGAGGTGGCCGTGGACCAGCAGGGCCCCCCGGGACGGGTCGGCGCCCGCGACGCGCGCGATGACGTTGGCCCGCCCGGGGGCCGAGTCGACCCGTACGGATTCGATGCCCACCTCGGCGAGCCGGGCCGCCACCCAGTCCGCCGCGGCACGCTCGTCGCTCGTCGGGTTGGAGGTGTCGAAGCGGATCAGCTCGGCGCAGAGACCGACGACCTCCTCCTGGGCCTGCTCGGACGCGGGGACGATGCTCATGCTGCTCCTGTCGGGGTGGTGACGTGGGCGGCGGCGGGCGCGGGGGTGTGCGCGTCGTCGTCCAGGGCGGAGGTTCCGTACGGCCTGATCCAGCCCAGCAGGCCGAGCACGCAGTACAGGAGGAAGGCGGTGGCCAGCGAGTTGAGGGCCGGGATCCCGCCGTCGTAGAACTTGCCGACGCAGAACGCGGCGAGCCAGATGGCCAGGGACATCGGCACCCAGGTCGGGGAGGTCGCGGGCAGGGTCTGCGCCTCGCGGGTCTCGTCCAGCGGCCGCCGCATCCGCTTCACGACCCAGTACTCCGCGACGATGATCCCGCCGATCGGCGGGATCATCACGCCCAGCAGGGAGAGGAACTCCGTGAAGTGGGTCATGATGCCGACCGCGGAGAGGAGCGTGCCCGCCACGCCGAGGGCGACGGTGACGACGCCGCGGTGCAGCCGCTTGCCGAAGACGACCTGGAAGAAGTTGACGACGCCGAGCGAGGAGCCGTACAGGTTCCAGTCGTTGATCTTGGCGGTGGACATCAGGACCACGATCACGCCGAACGCGCCCGAGGTGGAGAGCACGATGTGTGAGACCTCGCTGGACTTCACCAGGTGGCCGAGGAGCACACCGACCATGCCGACGATGTACTCGGAGAGGATCATGGAGGAGGCGCTCTGCACGAAGACGTGCGAGCTCTTCCTGTTGTAGCGGGTCATCTCGGGCGAGACGATGGCGCCGGTCATGTAGCCGCCGGCGATCGCGGTGGCGGCCACCGCCAGCGGGATCGTCTCACCGGGCGGCGGCGAGCTGATCAGGTCGCCGAGCGAGTGGTCGTTGAGTGTCGTGATCACCGACCAGGCGACCATGCCGAAGAAGAGCGGGGTGACGATCTTCGCGAAGAGGGCCATCCAGCGGAAGCCGAAGATCACCAGGGCGGTGATGGCGATGCCCGCGACGACGCACCACATCCAGGACGGGCCGCCGACGAGGGCCGAGACACTGTCGCCGAAGATCGTGTTCTGGACGCCGAACCAGCCGACCAGGCTGACCGCGATGACGAAGCTGACCAGTGCCGAACCGTTTCTGCCGAAGCCCACCCACCGGGTCAGCATCGGAGTCGCCAGGCCCTCCCGCATCCCGGCCATGCCGATCGCGAAGATCACGATCTCCAGGATCACCGCGCCGAGCGTGAAGGCGAGGAACGCGTCCCCGAAGGTCATGCCCACGCCGATGGTGGCACCGAGCGTGAACTGCGAGATCGACCCGGACTGGGCCAGCCACTGCAGGAGCATCGACCAGAAGCCGAAGCGCTTGTCGCGCGGCACCCGGGAGAGCGAGTAGTCGTCGCTGCCGATGCTCTTGGCCTCGGGGGCCGTGGCGGCGCCCCGGCTGTCGGATGCCATCAGGACTCCTGGGTGGTGCGGCCGAAGGTCTGCAGGTGAGCCAGCGACCCGTAGCGGCTGACGAGGTTGTCGAACTCCACCGCGTCGTGGAAGTCCAGGGTTCCGGCGCCGAAGGCCTTGGCGACCTCGACGGCGTACCGGGCGGCGGACGCGATGTCCGTCTCGTGACTCGCGCCCGTCTGGCAGCCCGGCACCGCGGCGGCCGAGGTGACGGCCAGACCGACGACCGGCGCCGCGGTCGCGGTGGAGGGCTGCAGAATCGAATTGATGTGGTGTGCACCGTTACCGTACGGGGTGATGTCCTGTGTGGTCACGGGGTACGTGACCAACGGCTCACCGGTCACCACGGCGAGCAGCTCGCCGAGCTGCTCCGACACCCGGAGCACCCAGCCCTCCTTGACGGTGGGCGAGAGGGCCAGGCCCTTGTGGTTGATGATCCGGTTGCCCTTGGTGGTGTCGATGGAGAGCACGGCCTCCATCTCGCCGGTGACCTCGTGCCGGTTCATCGTGGCGATGTCCACCGGGGACCCCATGAACGGGACCGGGTCGTGCGGCTCGGTCGGAGCGTTCGGGCAGATGTGCGTGGCGACGATCACGTCGCCGGGCAGCGCGTCGCCCCGGCGGCGCATGTCCAGCAGTTTGGCGGCCGCGGCGAGTGCCGAGGCCGCGCCGTCGGCGTCGGACACGAGCCCGGTCACCTCGGGCCGGGCGCCGACGCCACCGAGCCGGCCGACCACGCCGAGGGTCCGGGCACTGCCGCCCGAGGTGCGCCCGTGGGTGCCCGGGATGCGGACGAGTACGAAGTCCGTCGCCCCCCGGTCGCCGGTGACCGTCGTGACCTCGGCCGCCGAGCCGGCGGCCCCGGCGACGGAGTCGAGGTATCCGGCGACGGACCTGCCGCTGACCTGCGGGTCGTCCAGCAGGTCGACGATGTCCAGTACGTACTTGAGCATGGGGGGCCTTTCTCCGGAGCGGGACACCCGCCCGGCGCTTCTGCGGGGAAGCGACGGGCGGGGTGCTGGAGCCACATTCGGGATCCGCTACCGTGGAACGCAATGCTTTCCCGTTATCTGCAATTCAGGTCTGAATGGTGAGATGCTGATGGCCGAGTTCGATCCGGACCGCCGGACCCCCGCCGGGGCGCTGCAGACCGTCGACCGGGCGCTCCTGGTGCTGCTCGCCTTCGAACGCACCCGGCCCGACTGGGGTGTCACCGAGGTCGCCGAGGAGTTCGGCTGGGACACCTCGGTCGCCCAGCGCCTGCTGGCCACGCTCGCGGGCCGCGGATTCCTGGTGTCCGACCCGGTCACCCGCCGCTACCGCATCGGCCCGGCCGTGCTGCGGCTCGGCCGGCTCTGGGAGCGCTCGGGGTCACTGGAGCTGCTGGCCGGCCCGGTGCTGGAGGAGCTCCGCCGGACCACCGGCGACACCGTCCTGTTCTGCCTGCCGGACAACTTCCACATGCGGTGCGTGGCGGCCGAGGAGGGCGAGACCGGGCCGCTGCGCTACTACCCGCTGGTCGGGGAGCTCTACCCGGCGCACGCCGGGGCCACCAGCAAGTCCTTCTACGCCTACCTGCCCGACGACCAGCGCCACCGGCTCTTCCGGGGCCGCCCCATGGCGCGGTTCACCGACCGGACCGTCACCGACCCGGATCTGCTGGAGAAGGAGTTCCTGAAGATCCGCGCCCAGGGGTTCGCCTGGACCGTCGGTGAGTACGACACCGGTATCGCCACCGTCGCCGTGCCGGTCTTCCTGAGGCGCGAACCCTACGGCAGCCTCAGCCTCGGCGGGGGCGAGGACCGCTTCCGGGGCGCGCCCGAGGACCGGCTCGAAGCCCTGCGCCACGCCGCCCACGCGCTGGAGCAGCGGCTCACCCACCCGCCCCAGCGGCCGAAGTCCCGCGCGGGCCGGCCGCGTACCGCCTGACCCGGCTCCGCCCCTGTCGCACGAGGATCCACATGAATCTGCTTCTTCTGTCCAACTCCACCCAGTACGGCCGTGGTTATCTGGAACACGCCCTGGACACCGTCAGCGCGTTCCTGCCGGCGAACGCGCGGCTGGCCTTCGTGCCGTACGCGCTGGCCGCCCACGACGCGTACACCGCACGGGTCCGCGCGGCACTGGAACCGTCCGGGATCCGCGTGCGCGGCGTCCACGAGAGCGGCGACCCCCTCGCCGAACTCGCCGGCTCGGACGCCGTGTTCATCGGCGGAGGCAACTCCTTCCGGCTCCTCGACGCCCTGTACCGCACCGGCCTGCGCGAGGCCGTGCGGGACGCCGCACGGGGCGGACTGCCCTACATGGGGGCCAGCGCGGGCACCAACATGGCCGCGCCGACCCTCCGGACCTCCAACGACATGCCCATCGTGCAGCCGCCGTCCTTCGACGCGCTGGGCCTGGTCCCGTTCCAGATCAACCCGCACTACCTGGACCCCGACCCGGACAGCACCCACAAGGGCGAGACCCGCGAGGAGCGGCTCACCGAATTCCTGGAGGAGAACGACGTCCCCGTGCTCGGGCTGCGCGAGGGCTCCTGGATCCGCGTCGAGGAGGGCACGGCCACGGTCCAGGGCGCCCGGCCCGCACGGCTGTTCACGCGCGGTGCCCCGCCGCAGGAGCTCGCGGCCGGGACCGATGTGTCCCGGCTGCTGGCTACGGAGCCGAGGTTCGACGTCCCGGCGCGCTGACCGGCGCCGCCACGGGGGCGGACTCCGCCGCGGCGAGCGCGTCGCCCGCGCTGCTGGCGAGCAGAACCGGACGCGCCTTCCGCTGTGCCGGCAGGAACGCCGCCAGCACGAGGCCGATCAGCACCGCCCCCGTGGCGATCACGAACGAGGTCCGGAAGCCCTCCATGGTGGGGACGTCCACCGAGCCCATCCGGACCGAGGTGTTCGCCAGCACCATGCCGATCACCGCACTGGACATCGAGGTGCCGATCGACCGCATCAGCGTGTTCAGACCGTTGGCCGCACCCGTCTCCGACGCGTCGACCGCGCCGATGATCAGGGCGGGCAGCGAGGAGTACGCCAGCCCGATCCCCGCCCCGAGCACCACCGCGATGACCACGGTCTGCCAGGCCGCGCTCATCAGGCCGAGCCCCGCCCCGTAACCGACGGCGATGATCAGCATCCCCAGGATCAGGGTGGTCTTGGGCCCGCGGCGGGCGGAGAGCCGTGCGTACAGCGGGGCGACGAACATCATGGTCAGACCCAGCGGTGCCACGCAGAGCCCCGCGACCACCATGGACTGCCCCAGGCCGTAACCCGTCGAGGCGGGCAGCTGGAGCAGCTGCGGCAGGACCAGGGAGACGGCGTAGAAGGCGACCCCGACCATGATCGAGACCAGGTTGGTGAGCAGTACCTCGCGGCGGGCGCTGGTACGGAGATCGACCAGCGGTGCCGGGGAGCGCAGCTCGAACAGGCCCCACAGCAGCAGGACCACCAGGGACGCGGCGATCAGACCGAGCGTCAGCGGGGAGGTCCAGCCCCAGTCGCCGCCCTTGGTCACCGGCAGCAGCAGGCAGACCAGGCCGAGCGAGAGGCCCAGCGCCCCGACGAAGTCGAAGCGGCCCGGCGCGCGCAGCGGGGGTTCCGGCACGACGAGGACGGTCAGGCCCATGGCCAGCACGCCCAGCGCGGCCGACGCGAGGAACAGCGCGTGCCAGTCGGCGTGCTGGGCGACGATCGCGGCGGCGGGCAGCGCGAGTCCGCCGCCCACGCCTATGGACGAGCTCATCAGGGCCATCGCGGAACCGAGCTTCTCGCGCGGCAGCACGTCGCGCATGATGCCGATCCCCAGCGGGATGGCACCCATGGCGAAACCCTGGAGCGCCCGGCCGACGATCATGATCACGAGGTTGTCGGTGGACGCGCAGATCAGCGAGCCCACCACCATCACGGCGAGGCTGGCCAGCAGCATCCGCCGCTTGCCGTACAGATCGCCGAGCCGCCCCATGATCGGGGTCGCGACGGCCCCGGCGAGCAGGGTGGCCGTCATCACCCAGGTCGCGTTCGCCGGATCGGTGCCGAGCAGGGACGGCAGGTCCTTGATGACGGGGACGAGCAGGGTCTGCATCACCGCGACGGTGATCCCCGCGAACGCGAGTACGGGTACGACGCCACCGCCCTTGCCCCTGCGCGGGTCGGGGAGGTCCCCGGCTTGCTGTCCGTTCGTCGTCCGTTGCATACGTGGGGCCTCCGGGCAGGGGAAGAAGCAGAAGGTCGAGCGGGGCGGAGCATGCGGCGGCGCGCCGACGGGCAGCGTCGGCCGCCAAGTGTGTGCATGTTGAACACTTCCTTGTGCCTGCGATATTCCGGTGAACGCGGCGTAAAAACAGGGAAGTCGGCGGAGGACCAACGCCAGGAGACGGAGAAGAGAGGGGACCGAAGGGGGCCCCGAAACCGATGTACGGGGCACGAGTGGCCTGCGAGTATGACACCCATGGTTGACGTCTCCCCGCCCGCACTGCCGCCCGCCCGGTCGAGAACCCGTACCTGGGCCGTGGTCGCGGCCGCCTGCACCGGTCAGTTCCTGGTCGTCCTCGACGTGTCCGTCGTCAATGTCGCCCTGCCGTCCATGCGCACCGACCTGGGCCTCAGCGGACCCGGGCTCCAGTGGGTCGTCAACGCCTACTCGATCGCCTTCGCCGGCTTCATGCTGCTCGGAGGCCGGGCCGCGGACATATACGGCCGCAAGAGGATGTTCCTGACCGGGCTCGCCCTCTTCACCGCCGCCTCCCTGGCAGGCGGACTCGCACAGGAGGGCTGGCAGCTCCTCGCCGCCCGGGCGGGGCAGGGGCTCGGCGCCGCCGTCCTGTCCCCGGCGACCCTCACGATCCTCACCGCCGCCGTCCCCGAGGGCCCCGCACGGTCCAGGGCGATCGGCACCTGGATGGCCGTCGGCGCGGGCGGCGGCGCGGCCGGCGGACTGATCGGCGGGGTGCTCACCGACCTTCTCTCCTGGCGGTGGGTGCTGCTCATCAACGTGCCGGTCGGCGTCCTCGTCATCGCCGGCGCCGTGGTGTGGCTGGCCGAGGGCAGGGCGGGCGACCGCCGCCGTGTGGACCTGCTCGGCGCGGTACTCGTCACGGCGGGCCTGGCGACGACGGCGTACGGCATCGTGCAGACCGAGGCCGCCGGCTGGGCCGCCGCCTCCACGCTGGTGCCCCTCCTGGGCGGACTGGCACTGCTCGCCGTCTTCGTCCTGGTGGAGGCCAGGACGGCCGCGCCGCTGATGCCCCTGCGGGTGCTCGGAGTCCGCGCCGTCTCGGCGGCCAACGTGTCGATGCTGCTGCTGGGTTCGGCGACGTTCGGCATGTGGTACTTCATGACCGTCTACGCCCAGAACGTGCTGGGCTACACGCCGCTGGAGGCCGGGTTCGCCCTCGTGCCGAGCTCCGCCGCCGTCTTCATCGGTGCGAAGGCCGCGCCCGCGCTCATGGCGCGGGCGGGGGCCAAGTCCCTGGCCGTGGCCGGAACCCTGGTCGCCGCCGCCGGCTTCGGCTGGCAGTCCACCATGGGTGTACACGGCTCCTACCTCACCGCGGTCTGCCTCCCCGGCGTCCTGATGATGGCCGGCGCCGGGCTGGCCTCCACCCCGCTGGCCACGCTCGCCACCTCCGGGGCGGCCCCGGGCGACGCCGGACTCGTCTCCGGGCTGGTCAACACCTCCCGCACCATGGGCGGCGCACTGGGCCTCGCCGTGCTCTCCACGGTCGCGGCGGCCCGTACGGCGGGTTCGACGGAGGCGGCGGAGATCACGGCCGGATACGCGACGGCCTTCCGCACGTCCGCCGTGGTGCTGGTGTGCGGGGCCGCGATGATGCTGCTCTGGCTGCCGGGCCGCCGGGACGGCCGCACCGGACGTCCGGGCACGCGGGCCGGCGGACACCCCGCGAAGAAGTCCACGTCGGCGGCGCTGCACTCCCCGGAGGGCTGAACGGAGTGGAGCCGGCCCTCCTGGCGTGCCGCGCGTTCGTGCGACGCGATGCCCGTTCCTGTCTTCCGGGAGAGACCGAGCGCACCTCGTGATGACGCATGTCCCGGGCGCGCGGCCGTCGGGAGCGGGAAGCCGGCCGCCGTGACGCCGGAAGCCGCCGCAGCCGGGCTGCGACGGCTCCCGTGTGCTGTGCGGAGCGGTTCAGGCCGCCGCGCTGCCACCTCCTTCGGAGGGACGGCGGTGACGGCCGTGCGGCTGCGCGTTCACGCTCTCCGCGGACGCGCCTCCTCGGTGCTTTCCGTAGCCGCCGGCTTCGGCCCGTTCCGTGTCCGCCTCGTGCGGACGCGTCCGGGTCGTGTCGGTTCGGGCTTCAGACATGTGGGAGGTCTCCCCGTTGCGATCGCTTACGTGTGTGTCGCAGCCCGCCGCCACCCCGGCGCGGTCACCTCGGCGTCCGCACGGAACGGCTGCGTAGCCCGGAGCCGAGTTTATCCAGGTGCCGGACGCCCGTTGAGAGGCGCCTGCCCCAGTGGAACGGGCCTGCACACCCCGCGGGCCGGCGTGGTGGCGGACGTGTTCGTTCCGGATGCGACGGCCGGGTGAGGCTCGTCCACCGGAGCCTCCAGCAACGCCACGGCGCACGGCGCGCCCTCCTGGGAGTACGGCAGGTGCAGCACCCCGTCCCGGGTCCAGAATCCGGATCCGGCCAGCCACCCGCCGGGCGCCGCGAACTGGTGCAGCCGACGCCCCGCCGGACGCCACAGCCCCACCCAGCTGCCCGCCGCCCCGTCGATCCGCAGAGCCACCGCGCAGCTCTCCGGCATCAGCATCTGACCGGGCTGCACGGCGAACGGCGTCAGCGCTCCCTCCGGCGCGCGCAGGCACTCCGGGAAACGCATGGGGAGGCAGCTGCCGAGCACGCCCCAGCCGAGCCGGTCGGTGCCCGGCGCGTCCGACCGGACCAGCAGCAGGCCGCTGTCCGCGTCGGCCATCAACAGCCGGTCGTCGCTCTCCGGCGCGATCTGCAGCAGCGGGGTCACCTCTCCGCCGCGCCCCAGGTCGACGACGACCGCCTTCACGGGCCCGCCGCCCGGCATCTGCCGGTCCAGGGCCAGCAGGCGGCCCTCGCGGTCGAGCCAGACGCCGCCCGAACAGCGTCCCGGGACCTCGGCGACACGCTCGGGGCCGAATGCGCCGCCCGCCACCAGCCAGACGCCGGTGGAGCGTTCACCGGGGAGCAGGGCGTAGGCGCTCATGCCGTCCGGTGACGGAGGGAGGAGCGTGAGCTCCGGGCAGTCGAGTGCGCCCAGCGAGACCTCGCCCGTGCCGGGCCCGGTCGGGTAGAGGAGGGAGAACGAGTGCGTGCGGGGTTCCACCTCCCGCCGGATCAGGACCCGCCCGTCCGAGAGCGGCAGTACGTCGGACGAGGCGTCCTCCGGCCGGTCCAGCGGGAGGGGCACGGCGTAGGGCTCGGGGCCGTCCAGCGTCCAGCGCTCGGGGAACCAGCCCGGCCCGGCAGCTTCCCCGGCCGGGGTGAGCCGCGCCGCGTACGTGTGGTCGGCCGCGAGAGTGAGTGCGGGCGGCACGAGGCGCGAGGGCGTCCGGGGGAGGGGCGCCTCCTCATGCTCCACGCGGGACTCGGCGTGCGCGGGCACTGCCGCGGGGGCGGGGGGAGCGGGCGGCTCCGGTGGCACGGAGGGGACAGGCGGTACGGATGCGGCCGGCGTACCCGCTCCGGCCGGTGTTCCCCCTGCGGCCGGCTTACCGCCCTCGTCGGGGCCGCCCGTGCCGAGGTCTGCCACGGGCTCGGCCGGCTTCCCGGGCTCCGCCACCTCGGCTGTGGGCCCGGCTGCCGCGGTCGTCCTCGCGGCTCCGGCGGTCTCGTCCTCGATGGCACAGGCAGTCATGGTCCGGTCACCTCCGGCAACCGAAGCTAGGTTTCGCACTCCCCACCGGACAACACGAGCCACGCCACTTCACACATAAGGGTGCCGATGTCCTTGTTCGCCTGCGAAGCCGGGGGTGGCTGTGCTGCCGCTTCACTGCGGGCTAAGGTGAGCCTTCCCTAAGAATTTCCTGTGCATGTCCCGAACTGGAGCAGAACATGTCCTTCAGACGCCGCGGCACCGCCGCGATCGGTCTCGCGGTGGCGGCCGCCCTCTCCCTCACGGCGTGCGGCGGCGACGACACGGCGGGCGGGGCGGCGGGCGGCGACACGGGCGGCGACAAGAAGGCGGCCGTCGCCACGGGCGGCAAGGACTTCGCCGACGCGGCGAAGAAGACGGCGGCGTACGGGACCGACGCCGAAGCCGGTGAGTTCCCCCGCACACTCACCCACGCCATGGGAAGCACGAAGCTCGAAGCCGCCCCGAAGCGCGTGGTCGTGCTGGACGTCGGCGAGTTCGACAACGTCGTCTCGCTCGGTGTGAAGCCCGTCGGTTACGCCCCCTCCGAGGGTGACGAGGCCATCCCGTCCTACCTGAAGAAGGAGGCGGGGAAGCCGGCGAGCGTCGGGACGATCAACAGCCTCAACCTGGAGGCGATCGCCGGCCTGAAGCCGGACCTGATCCTCGGCAGCCAGCTGCGCGCGGCGGACAAGTACGACGAGCTCTCGAAGATCGCGCCGACCGTGTTCTCCATCCGCCCGGGATTCACCTGGAAGGAGAACTACCTACTGAACGCCGCCGCGCTCGACAGGACCGCGAAGGCGGAGTCCGAGCTCGCGGCCTACGAGGCGAAGGCGAAGAAGCTCGGCGCGGACATCGGCCCGGAGAAGCCGACCGTCTCCATGGTCCGCTACATGCCGGACAAGATCCGGCTCTACGCCAAGGCCTCCTTCATCGGCACGATTCTTCAGGACGTGGGCCTGCCGCGGCCGGAGAACCAGCAGATCGACGACCTCGCCGCGGAGATCAGCTCCGAGAACATGGACCAGGCGGACGCCGACTGGATCTTCACCGGTGTCTACGGCGACGCCGAGGCCACCGAGCGCGACACCGCCCGCGCCAACCCGCTGTGGAAGAACCTCGCCGCGGTGAAGGCCGGCCAGGCCAAGGACGTCTCCGACGAGACCTGGTACCTGGGCCTTGGAGTCACCTCCGCGAACCTGGTCCTCGACGACCTCCGCGCCGACCTCGTCAAGTGACGGCGTACGGCCTCGTCACGGCGGAGTGCGGCTCCGCCCGGTAACGATTCGCCCCTGGCCGCCGGTCCCGCACTGCGGGACCGGCGGCCAGGGGCGCCGGGCCACGGCGGACAGGTAGCCTTTCCTACGTGCCCCGTCTGTCTGAAGTCATCGCCGAGCTCGACGCCCTCTGGCCTCCCGAGCGGGCCGAAGGATGGGACGCCGTCGGCACGGTCTGCGGTGATCCCGGAGCGGAGATCGACCGGGTCCTCTTCGCCGTCGATCCCGTCGAGCAGATCGCCGACGAGGCCCGCACCCTCGGTGCCCAGCTGATCGTCACCCACCACCCGCTCTATCTGCGCGGTACGACGACGGTCGCGGCCTCCACCTTCAAGGGCCGGGTCGTGCACGGGCTCATCAAGCACGACATCGCCCTCCACGTCGCGCACACCAACGCCGACACCGCCGATCCCGGGGTGTCCGACGCCCTCGCGGGCGCCCTGGACCTGCGGGTCACCGGTCCCCTCGTGCCGGATCCCACGGACGCCGGGGGGCGCCGCGGGCTCGGCCGGATCTGCGAGCTCGACCACCCCGAGACCCTCCGCGACTTCGCCGCCCGCGCGGCCGCCAGGCTGCCCGCCACCGCGCAGGGCGTCCGGCTGGCCGGCGACCCCGACGCCTCCGTGCGCCGGGTCGCGGTGAGCGGCGGCTCCGGCGACAGCCTCTTCGACGCCGTGCGCGCCGCCGGTGTGGACGCCTTCCTCACCGCGGACCTGCGCCACCACCCGGCCTCCGAGGCCGTCCAGCACTCGCCGCTCGGCCTCGTCGACGCCGCACACTGGGCCACCGAATGGCCCTGGTGCGAGCAGGCCGCCGCGCAGCTCGACGCAATTTCCGACCGCCACGGATGGGACCTGCGGGTCCATGTCTCGAAGCAGGTCACCGACCCCTGGACCACCCACCACTCTTCTGGAGCCCCCAACTGAACGCCGCGCCCGCCGACCAGATCCGACTCCTCGAAGTCCAGGCACTCGACGTACGTCTGTCGCAGCTCTCCCACAAGCGCACCTCGCTGCCCGAGCACGCCGAGCTCGAGTCGCTCAACAGCGACCTCGCGCAGCTCCGTGACCTGCTCGTCGCCTCGCAGACCGAGGAGAGCGACACCACCCGCGAGCAGACCAAGGCGGAGCAGGACGTCGACCAGGTGCGTCAGCGCGCCGTCCGCGACCAGCAGCGGCTCGACTCCGGCGCGGTCTCCTCGCCGAAGGACCTGGAGAGCCTCCAGCGTGAGATCACTTCGCTGGCCAAGCGCCAGGGCGACCTGGAGGACGTCGTCCTCGAGATCATGGAGCGCCGCGAGTCCGCCCAGGAGCGCGTCGCCGAACTGACCGAGCGCGTGAGCGCGGTGCAGGCCAAGGTCGACGACGCGACCGCCCGCCGGGACGCGGCCTCCCAGGAGCTCGACTCGGAGACCGCCACCGTGGCCAAGGACCGCGAGGTCGTCGCGAGTGCCGTCCCCGCCGACCTGCTCAAGCTCTACGACAAGCTGCGCGCCCAGCAGGGCGGCGTCGGCGCCGCACGGCTCTACCAGCGCCGCTGCGAGGGCTGCCGCCTGGAGCTGAACATCACCGAGGTCAACGACGTGAAGGCCGCGTCTCCCGACACCGTGCTGCGCTGCGAGAACTGCCACCGCATCCTCGTACGCACCTCGGAGTCGGGCCTGTAATGTCCGCTCCCCGCCAGCTGGTCGTCGAGGCCGACGGAGGCTCCCGGGGCAACCCGGGACCCGCGGGTTACGGCGCTGTCGTCGTCGACCCGGCCGACGCCCACACCCTCGCCGAGAAGGCCGGGTACATCGGCGTCGCGACGAACAACGTCGCCGAGTACAAGGGCCTGATCGCCGGCCTGCGGGCGGTGAAGGAGCTCTTCCCGGACACGGACGTGCAGGTCCGGGTCCGGATGGACTCCAAGCTGGTGGTCGAGCAGATGTCGGGCCGCTGGAAGATCAAGCACCCCGACATGAAGCCGCTCGCCGAGGAGGCCGGGCGTATCCTCCCGGCCTCCTCGGTCACGTACGAGTGGATCCCGCGCGAGCAGAACAAGCACGCCGACCGGCTCGCCAACGAGGCGATGGACGCGGGCAGGCGGGGAGAGCAGTGGGACCCGGCGGCCTCTACGGCCGACATGGAGACGATGCGCACGCTCGTCGTCCCGGACCCGCCGCCCCGGTCGGGACCGCCCGGCGACGCGGCCGCGGGCGCGGCGAAGGTCCGCGCCGCCATGGTGGCCGCCCGCCCCTCGGAGGCGGCTCCGCAGAGCGCGCCCGCGACCCCGCAGGTGGGCTGGGGGAGCGCACCCGACCTGGGCGCGCCCGCCACGTTCATCCTGCTGCGGCACGGTGAGACGGCCCTGACCCCCGAGAAGCGGTTCTCGGGGAGCGGCGGCAGCGACCCGGAGCTCTCGGAGACCGGCCGCCACCAGGCCGCGTGCGCGGCGGAGGCGTTCGCCGCGCGGGGCACGGTCCAGGAGGTCGTGAGCTCCCCGATGCGGCGCTGCCGTGAGACGGCGGAGGCCGTGGCGGCCAGGCTCGGTCTCCAGGTCCGTATCGAGGAGGGCCTGCGCGAGACGGACTTCGGGGTCTGGGAGGGGCTCACCTTCGGTGAGGTGCGGGAGCGTTACGCCTCCGACCTCACCACCTGGCTGGCATCCCCCGACGCGGCGCCCACGGGCGGCGGCGAGAGCTTCGCCGAGGTGGCGGAGCGGGTGTCGGCGACGCGCGACCGGCTGATCGCGCGTCACGCGGGCCGCACGGCGCTCCTGGTCACGCACGTCACCCCGATCAAGACCCTGGTCCGGCTCGCGCTGGGCGCACCGCCCGAGTCGCTGTTCCGCATGGAGCTCTCGCCCGCGTCCGTCTCGACGGTGGCGTACTACGCGGACGGGAACCCGTCGCTGAGGCTCCTCAACGACACCTCGCACCTGCGGTAGGGGCTCAGCGGCCGCCGAGCGCGGACGCCTCGGCGGCCAGTCGCTCCACGCGCGCCCAGTCCTTGGCCGCCACCACGTCCCCCGGAACCATCCAACTGCCGCCCACACAGCCCACGTTGGGCAGCGCCAGATACGACGGCGCGGAGGCGAGCGAGACGCCGCCCGTCGGGCAGAAGCGGGCCTGGGGGAGGGGGGACGCCAGTGCCTTCAGATAGGCGGTGCCGCCCGCGGCCTCGGCGGGGAAGAACTTCATCTCCGTGACCCCGCGCTCCAGCAGCGCGACCACCTCGGACGTCGTGGAGACACCCGGCAGGAACGGCACACCCGACGCCTTCATCGCGTCCAGCAGGGCGTCCGTCCAGCCGGGGCTGACCAGGAAGCGTGCTCCGGCCGAGACGGTCGCGGTCACGTGCGCCGGGGAGATCACCGTGCCCGCGCCGACCACGGCGTCGGGGACCTCCGAGGCGATCGCCCGGATCGAGTCGAGGGCGGCGGCCGTCCGCAGTGTGACTTCGATCGCGGGCAGCCCGCCGGCCACGAGCGCGCGCGCCAGCGGCACCGCGTCGGCCGCGTCCTCCAGCACGACGACGGGGACGACAGGGGCGAGGTCGAGGACTGAAGCGGACACGGCGGCGGGCACGGAGGGGGTCATGAGGCCATCCTGCCGCGAGAACCGCACACCGCGCAACGCGCGTTGCGTATGCTGCAACGTCGCGTCGGTTCGGGGGCGCGGATCAGTGGATCTCGGTGACCACCACGTCGAGCGCCCACGGCCGGCCCGCCCGCTCCGGGGCCCGCGCCTCCACCACGTAGCCCAGGTCGCGCACCGCCTCCACCAGCTCCGCCGGGTCCTTGGGGTCGGCCCCTGCCAGCAGCAGATCGCGGACCATCCGGCCCTTCGTCGCCTTGTTGAAGTGGCTGACCACGGACCGCTTCTCCACCCCGTCCACCAGCTGGGACTGAAGCACCCGCACGCTCGCCGTCCGCTCCGCGACCTCGCCCGAGGGCTTCCACGCGGCGGCGTACGCGGACGAGCGCAGATCCAGGACGAGCCCTCCCCCGGCCGCCTCCGGCATCACCGAAGCCATCGGGGTCCGCCAGAAGGCGTTCAGGGCCCCCAGGCCGGGCAGCTTCACCCCCATCGAGCAGCGGTACGACGGGATACGGTCGCCCACCCGCACCGCGCCCCACAGGCCGGAGAACACCAGCAGCGACTTCCCCGCCCGCCGCTTGGCCGCCGCGTCCAGCGAGGCCAGGCCGAGGGCGTCGTACAGCACCCCGGTGTAGATCTGCCCGGCGGGCCGTGTCCCGGCCGTGCGCAGCTCGGCGTTCTTCGCGATCTCGCCGCGCAGCCCCTCGGTCAGGCCCAGCACCTCACGGGCCTTCTCCTCGTCCGCCATCGACAGCTCGACCAGCTCGTCGAGGACCGCGGCCCGGGCGTCGGCGAGGCCCGGCAGGGACAGGGACTCCGGCTTCAGCGGTGCCCCGCGCCCCGAAGCGGCCTTACCTTCGGAGGGCGGCAACAGCACGAGCACGGGGTTCTCCTTCACACACGGCACAGGGCTCCGCGGTGCGTGGGAGCCCCCGGCAAGGGTACGGGCCGGCCCACCCGGAGCCCGCTCCGGAGACCGGGATGCCGAGCCCGCCGCCCCGGCCTGGGCTCGACGGCATGCCTCGCCGCCACCTCCGCATGACCTGCGCGGACGGCACCCCGCCGGCACGGCTTCCGGGTGCACTGCGCGTTGCCGACGTCGCCGCCTTCTCCGGCCCGGCGGAGCGCTGGCGCCCGAGTGAGGACGGCTTGTCCCCATCTCGTACGATCACGTCCTCGGCTGCGGACCGCGTAGCGACTCCGTACCAGGGAAGGTCTCCTGCGTGATTGACCTCGCCACCGCCCCCGCTGCCGGCAGACCCCGGCAGATCATCGCCGCCGCGCGCGTCCTGCTGGAGGCGGAGGGCGCCGAAGCGCTCACCATGCGCCGGCTGGCGGACCGGGTGGGCGTCAAGGCGCCGTCCTTGTACAAGCACTTCCCGGACAAGTCCTCCGTCGTGGCGGCGCTGGCCACCGAGATGCTCCGGGAGACCGCCGGGGTGCTCGCGGCAGCCGAGGCGGCGGCCCCGGGCTCCTTCTCCGCGCTCGCCACCGCCTACCGCACCTACGCCCTGGCCCACCCGCACCTCTACCTCCTCACCATGGGCCGCACCCTCCCCGCCACGGGGGCGGCGGACGTGGCGGCGGCCCCGCTGTTGCGTGCCGCCGGGGGTGACGAGGACCGGGCCAGGGCGGCCTGGGCCTTCGCCCACGGCATGGTGGTCCTGGAGCTCAACGGCCGCTTCCCTCCGGGCGCCGACCTCTCGGCGGCCTGGGAGGCCGGTATCGCGGCCTTCACCGCCGCCCCCGCCGGGTAGCATGGTCACCACGGCAGACGAGCCGGGCGGACGGCCGCGTGAGGATCCCCGGATCCTCCCGAGGAACGTCCGGGCTCCACAGGGCAGGGTGATGGCTAACGGCCACCCGGGGTGACCCGCGGGACAGTGCCACAGAAAACAGACCGCCGGGGACCTCGGTCCCCGGTAAGGGTGAAACGGTGGTGTAAGAGACCACCAGCGTCTGAGGCGACTCAGGCGGCTAGGTAAACCCCACCCGGAGCAAGGTCAAGAGGGAGCACCCCGGTGCTCCTGCGCGAACGTCCGAGGGCTGCCCGCCCGAGTTCGCGGGTAGACCGCACGAGGCCGGCAGCAATGCCGGTCCTAGATGGATGGCCGTCTCCCCGGCCGCCGCGAGGCGACCGGGCGACAGAACCCGGCGTACAGCCCGACTCGTCTGCCGCCACCAGCGGTTGTCCCATTGAGCCCTCCCCGGCCTCGGGTCGAAGCGGCTTCAACCGTGCTGCGGAAAAGCATCGCCTCCGAGCTGCCACATCTCATAGTTCCCGCACTCCGCTGTGGTCTCGGCCATCGCCTGAGCCGCGGTGAGGAAGTCATCGACCACCGACGAGCTGCGCGATGCCGCCACGGCGAGGCACACCTGGTCGGGCGCCAGGTCCGGGATGGGCACGTAGCTGATGTCCGGATGTGAGTAGAACACGGTCGCCGAGCGGGCCAGGAACGAGATGCCCCGGCCGGCCGCGACGTGCTCGAGGATCTCGTCCACCCCGCGCACCAGGTACCCGGCGTCAGGGTGCGGGCGTCTGGTGGGCTGTGTGCCCGGGTCGGCGTGCCAGACCAGCGGTTCGCCGGCCAGGTCGGCCTCGGTGACCTCTTTCTCGCCGGCCAGCCGGTGGCCGGCGGGCAGCACGGCCACCCGCGGTTCGGTGTACAGCGGGGTGACGCGCAGGCCGGTCTCGTCGATGGGCAGCCGCACATAGCCGACGTCGATGCGGCCGTCGAGCAGCATCGCGGCCTGGTCACCCCATTCGATCCGCTGAACGTCCACGACCACGTCCGGGTGCCGGGCCTCGAATGCCCGCGCCGCCGGGATGACCGCGATGCCTGCCCGGAAGCCGACCGTCAGCCGCCGGCTGCCACGCGCGGCCGCGGACTCCGACGGCGTCATCCATGTCGCGCACAGGCAGGATCTGCTTCCAATCGGCGGGATCGACGCCGTGGCCGCCGCGGAGCTCTCGGTCATGCTCGCGTACGGCGAGGCGCTGGCGGGAACCGGGAAGCCGCTGGTCGCAGCGGGGAGCATCGGCTCGCCCGGGCAGCATCTGGGCCGGCCGGCCACCGAGGAGGACGCGGCCCTTCCCGGCGGAGACGCGTACAAGGGCACCCTGCGGGCTCGTAACGTCGTGGAAACCGCAGTGGTCGGCCTCGCTGAGCGGGGAGTGCGGTCCTCGGTCGTGCGGATTGCCAACATCGCGCACAGCACGACCGACCGTACCGGCTTCCTTCCCACACTGATCGCGCTCGCCAAGGAGAAGGGCGTCGCCGGCTACCCCGGAGACGGCGCGAACCTGTGGAACGCCGTGCACACCCGCGATGTCGCCTCCTTGTTCCGCCTGGCGCTGGAGAAGGGGCCGGCCGGCAGATACTGGCACGCGGTGGGGGACGGGGCCATCCCGTTCCGCGAGATCGCGGAGGCCGTCGGCAGCCGTCTGGGCCTGCCCGCCGTGAGCATTCCCGAGGACGTACTGATGGTGCCGGGATACTTCGGATTCCTCGCCAGCATAGTCACGCAGAATTACCCGGCGTCCAATCTCATCACCCGCCGGACCCTCGGTTGGGAACCTGCTCGGCCCGGCCTGCTCGCCGATCTGGACAACGGCCACTATTTTTCCGTCGGCTGACGGCGGGAATCCGCGTCGCAACGAGTCGGCCACATGACAAGGATTCACGTCTTCTGGAAGGACGCCGAGAGTATGACGACTGTGGGATCTCGAACGAGAAGGGCCGGCCGGTGAGGACGCCATCCGTGCGGCACTGGCCACCGCGAGGCGGTGATCGCGAGCCGGTGCGGTCCATCCGGTGGGCAGAACCCGGCAGACGGCTCGTCAGCCGGGGAGCGGCGCGCCCTGAACGCCTGCCTGGTGTTCGCGCAGGGCGATGCGCGCGAACTTCGTGAGCATCACCCCGTTGCGGACACCGACGACGTAGTCCACGGGCAGGCCGTGCATACGCGTGCCGGGGCCCCGGAGCGGGTGCCAGTCCAGTTGGAAGAGGGTGTGCTCGGCCCAGGGGATCAGGTGCATCGCGATGCGGGCCGCGCCGAAGGGTTCCGCCTTCGCTTCCAGCTCCAGACGGCGCTCCGGCTCGCAGATGCGGACGACGCACGTGTCGTCGAGCACCAGGGGGCCCACGCCGACGCGGACCTTGAGGCGCGCGCCCACTTCCGGCCAGTGGGGGTCGGCGGAGAGGATCTGCCGCGTTCCGCTCACCCACTCCCTGTAGCGGTAGCCATCGGAGAGGAGCCGCCAGACCTCGGAGGGCGGAGCCGGAATCAGACGGCGGGCCCGAGCCATACGGATCACTCCACTTCAGAGGGAACGGACGCGCCCGCGGCTCCCCGGAGACGGGTGCACGGCGTCGTCCCGGAAGCCGCGGCCGGCCGCCGCCCCACGGCCGGACCCGGTGCGCAGCCCCTTCACCCTCGGGCCCCGGAGGGGCGCCCGGCCACTGACGCGCGGGAGTACGCCGTCGCTGTCACCTCTTCGGCCCGCCGGTGATCCGGTGTCACCGGCCCGCGTCGACCCGTCGTTCATCCGGCGGGGCGACGCGGAACGCGCGGCTCAGCCCGCGAGCCGCCACTTCTGATGAGGCACTCCCGCGCACGTCCACAGCCGCAGCGCGTCCCCGTCGGCGCGGCCGCCGTCCTTCGCGTCCACGCACTTGTTCGCCTGCGGGTTGACGAGGTCCCCCTCGGTGCTCAGGACGAACTTCTGAGCCGGGACCCCGGTGCACCGCGCGAGCTGGATCACGGTGCCGTCCTCCTTGGCACCCCAGGCCACGTCCATGCACATGCCGAGCGAGCGAACGGTGCCGTCGTTGAGGAACTCCCACTTCTGGTTGGCCCTCTCCTTGCACTCCCAGACCGTCAGATGCGTGCCGTCCCTGGCCTCGCCGTTCACCTGGCCCGTGGCTTCGATGCACCGCCCGGCGCCCTTGCTGATGATCTGGGACCCCGGCGCCGGGGCGGGCTTCTTCTCGGGCGCCGCGCCGCCGCCGCCGCCACCGCCGCCGGCAGGTTCCTTCGTCGGTTCCGCGCCGGCGTCCTCCTTCTCCGGCGTGGGCTCGACGGTGGGCGCCTTGGACTCGGCCTGCGGCGACGGCTGGGCCGGCGGAGAAGCGGACGGCGGCAGCGTGCTGACCGGGGCGTCGGCGACCTTCTCCGTCGCGAGGCTGCTCACCTTCGGTTTGTAGGAGAGCCAGATGATGACGAACGTGATGGTGAGGGCCAGGGCGATACCGAGTGCCGTGGCGAGCCACCCCGGCAGGAACGCACGCTGGACGTAGGTGCCGTCCACGTCGACGGGCTGTGCACCGGACCTCTGGACGGCCAGCGTGTACGGCCGTTGCTCCTTCGACCCGAACCAGGTGATCTGCCGGGGCTTCAGCGTCGCGTCGACGAAGACGGCGCGGCCCGGCTCGACCTGGATACTGCCGGGGCGGATGTCGTAGGAGAGGGCGTCCCCGTTGTCGCTCCCGCTGACCGACGCGGTGAGCTTGGTGTTCCCGAGGTTGTCGACGGCCAGCTTGGGCCGGCCCCGGAAACGCCCCTTGACCGTGGGAGGGACCAGTTCGGCCCTGAGCTCGGTGAACGGGGTGATCGTGACGTTGCCTTCGGGGACCGTGGTGGCCTCGGGGTGCTCGGTCGGCGTGATCCGCACCGCGTACGGATTCGGTCCGGCCGTCGCGTCGGGGGTGCGGGGCGGCGCGATCCTCAGCTCCACCGTCGCGGTCGTCCCCGGATAGAGCCGGACCGTCTGCGGTTCCACGGCCATCCAGGGGGCGAGGCCGCCTACGGGCTCGAAGCGGTACTCGTCGACGACGTCGCCGGTGTTCCGCAGCCGCAGCCGGACGGTCGTACTGCTGCCCGGATCCACCGTGGTCGACGCGGGTTCCAAAGAAGTCCATAGGTCCACCAGTCGACGATAGGACCGGGCCGGACCCCGTGTCAGCGGACCCGGGGGCACATCGGATGCCCGGAGGGGTGCGAAGGTTCTGCCCCTTCTCCCCGCCCGTCTGCCCTCTCGAACTCCCGTACGCGGCAGGGGCGAAGGGCTCTTCTCTCGCTCCGGAGGCTCTTTCCGGCCATTCGTCGGTTTCCCGCCAGGGGTGGGCCCGTCCGCCGCTCCGTGTCTCTACCCCGTTCCGGCGCCTTCACCCGTGGCGGTGTCACGGCCGCCGCCGGGTTCCGGCCGGCGGCGGATCCCGTACCTTCCGGTATGCGGAGGGGAGTTGATCACTTGCGTCCGTAACCCGATAGGCTCCCCTGCGGCGCGGCGAGTTGACTCGAACTCACTCGGCCGCCGCCGCGCTGCCCGCTCGCGGGTGGTGTGGCGGTGTGTGCGCGACTCCCCCCTGTTCGATTGTGTTGCTCTCGAAGGATTCAGATGGAACTTGCCACTCCACCCCCGGTGGCACGTACACCGGTCGCCTGGTACGGCTGGTGGCTGATGCCGCTGGCCTTAGGAGCCGGGACCGTTGTCACCGCAGTGGCGGGACCCGATGAGGTCCAGATACCCGCGACGTTCGCGGGGGCCGCGGTCACCGTCGCCGGCGCGGTCTGCGTACGGCTCCTGGTGCGGACCCGGGCCCGGCTCGGCCGCGCGAACGACGACTTCCGCTCGGCCCAGGCCGAGCACTCCCAGCAGCTGTACGCGGATGTGCGCGGCAGGGAACAGAGATTCGCGGCCGAGCGCTCCGCCCTGGAGACTCAGCTGGGCGAGCAGGCGGCCGCCTTCGAGGCCCGGCTCGCTGAGCACACCCAGGCGTACGAGACCGCCATCGCCGAACGGGCCCGCGCGACGGAGGAACGGCTCGCCCTCCAGCAGGCCGTCGTCGTCAGGCTCGGCGACCGCCACCTCCCCGAGGCCGTCGCGCGGCTGCGGGACGGCGAGGCCATCGACGACATCCTGGCCGAGGCCGAGCAGGAGGCCGATGCGGGTCCGGAGCTGCGCGCCGCGCTGCGCAAGGTCCAGCGGACCGCGCTGCTCGCCGTGGAGGAGGAGCTGAACCGCTCCACGTCGGCCGAGCAGGCCGTGGTCGGCATCGGCAGCCGGATCCACGTGCTGACGGGCCGGCTGCGCGGCAGGCTCCACGAGATGCAGGGCGAACACGGGCGGCTGCCCGCCGTGGCCCAGGGCCTCATGGAACTGGACCAGGAGATCGGCCCCGCCGACTGTCTCGCCGCCAGCATCGGCGTGCTCGGTGGTTCGGACCGGCCCGGACGCCAGTGGCAGGAGCCGCAGCGACTGCTCAGCGTGGTCCGCGGCGGCATCGGACGCATCAAGGACTTCAACCGCATCCAGGTCCGTCACCTGCCCGAACTCGGTGTCGACGGCGGTCTGGTGGACCACCTCACCCTGATCTTCGCCCACCTCCTCGACAACGCGGCGCGTTACTCGCCGCCGACCGAGCCCGTGGTCGTCTCCGGCAAGGAGGTGCCCAACGGCGTCGGCATCGAGATCCAGGACGCCGGTAAGGGCCTGACCGACGAGCGCAAGCGCGAGGCGGAGCAGGCCATCGCGGGCACCTCGCAGGGGCCCGGCCTGGGCGGCATCTCGGAGGACGCCAACCTCGGCCTGCGTGTGGTGGGTGCCCTCGCCCGCCGCTACGGCATCCGGGTCACCTTCGCGGACTCGCCGTGGCTCGGCACCTCGGTGGTCGTGGTGGTTCCCCACAAGTACTTCAGCCATCTGTCCGCCCCCGTCACCGAGCCGGCCAGGCCCGCCGTGGAGAGGGCCGCGCCGGTCCCCGAGCCGGCCCGGGCCGCCGTGCCCGTGGAAAGCACCGAAGTCATCGACGCCATGGACACCACTCCCGGCGGCCTGCCGCGACGCAGGAGCAGGCGGGTGGACACGCCGGAGGCCCGGCCGGGCGGAACCGACCGGACCACCGAGTCCGTGGTCCCCGTGCCGCCGGACTCCTCGTTCGCCGGCCTCGCCGCCTTCGCCACCGCCGGGCGCGAAAGTGCTCCACCAGGGGCGACGACCGCGGACGCCGACCCGGGCGCCCGCGAGACGACTGCCGGCCGTGAGTCCAACCGCACTGAAGAGAGCGACTAGTCCACATGACGCAACAGGGAACCGACGTGAGCTGGGCGCTCCGCGATCTCACGGAGAGCATCCGGGAGATACGTTTCGCCCTCGTGGCCTCCAGCGACGGGAAGGCCATCACCTCCTACGGCGCGGACGACCCCGACGACGTGGACCGCTTCGCCGCCGTGGTCGCGGGCCTGCAGGCCCTCGCCCAGCCGGTGGCCGAGCAGTTCCCCACGTACGCGGGACAGCTCCGCCTGGCGATGATCGAGGTCGACGGCGGCCATCTCTTCGTGGTGCGGGCCGGTGTGGAGACCTACCTCGGGGTGCTGGCCAGGGAAGGGCTCGACCAGGGCCTGCTCGGCCATCAGATGAGGGATCTGGCGCGGAGGATGGGCGAGCTCCTCGGCACGAGTCCGCGCCTGGAGGAGAATCCTGGATGAGTGGTCCCCGCCGGCCCACGGACCCGCCCGGTCTCGAGCGCTACTACGTCCTCACCGGGGGGCGCAGCGGACCGGGTGGTTCGGCGTCGACCCTGGACGTGGCGACACTCATCAGCTCCCGTGCCGCGGCCGGGACCGGTCTGCAGCACGAGCACGAGGAGATACTCCGGCGCTGCCGCGATCCGCTGTCGGTGGCCGAACTCGGCGCCCACCTCGGACTGCCCTTCAACATTCTCGCGGTGCTCCTGGCCGATCTGCTGGACGCAGGCCGCGTGGAAGCCCGCGATCCGATCCCGGCTTCAGGAGCCGGTCGCGGGCCCGACCTCGCGCTCCTTGAGGAGGTACTCAGTGGACTTCAAAGGCTTTGACCATCCCGACCGGCAGACGGCGGGAGGCGGCACCCGCTCGGTGAAGGTGATGATCGCCGGCGGTTTCGGCACCGGGAAAACCACCCTGGTGCGCTCGGTCAGCGACATCAAGCCCCTCACCACCGAGGAGACGCTCACACAGGCCAGCGTGGACGTCGACGACCTGATCGGGGTGGCGGACAAGCAGGAGACCACCGTCAGCCTCGACTTCGGCAAGATCGGCATCAACGAGGAGCTGGTGCTGTACCTGTTCGGGACCCCGGGGCAGGAGCGGTTCTGGTTCCTGTGGAACGGCCTGTTCAAGGGTGCCCTCGGGGCGGTCGTGCTGGTGGACACCCGCCGGCTCGCCTCCAGCTTCCGCGCCATCGAGGAGATGGAGCGGCAGGACGTGCCCTTCGTCATCGCGCTGAACGTGTTCCCCGACTCCAAGGACCATCCGGTCGAGGAGATCCGGGACGCCCTGGACATCCCCGCGCACACGCCGGTCGTGACCTGCGACGCCCGGGACCGCAACTCCAGTCGTGACGTGCTGATCGCGCTGATACGTCACCTGAAGGCACGCTCCGCCGTCGCTCTGGAGCCCCGATGACCGAGCACCCGGCCGACGACGCGGAAGCCACCCGGGGCTGCCCCGTCATGCACGGCGCCGACGGCCTGACCCGGCTGTACGGGCCGGACGCGGCGATCGACCCGCAGGGCATCTACGGACGGCTGCGCAAGGAACACGGGGCCGTGGCACCGGTTCTCCTGGAGGGGGACGTCCGCGCCTGGCTGGTCCTCGGCTACCGCGAGAGCCGGCGCGTGCTCGACAACCCCCTCCAGTTCAGCCGGGACTCGCGCATCTGGCGGGACTGGAAGGAGGGGGAGGTCGAGGACACCTCGCCGCTGATGCAGATGCTCGGCTGGCGTCCGGACTGCGTCTCCCAGGACGGCGAGCCCCACCGCAGGCTGCGCCGGGCCGTCACCGACAACCTGGACACCCTGGCGGGGCGCGGTATCCGGCGCCATGTCACGCACTTCGCGAACAAGCAGATCGACGCGTTCGCCGGGAAGGGCAGTGCCGACCTGGTGGGCGAGTACGCCGAGTACCTGCCGATGCTCGTGCTGACGCGCCTGTTCGGGCTCCCGGCCGCCGAGGGCCGCAGCCTCGCGGTCTCCTGCGCCCAGGTCATCAAGGGCGGTCCGGACGCCCTCGCGCACAACGACCGCATCATGGAGATCCTGGGGGAGCTCGCCGAGCGCAAGCGCCTCGAACCCGGGCCCGACTTCACCACCGGGCTGCTCGCGCACGACGCCGGACTGGACGAGGGCGAGATCCTCAGCCATCTGCGCCTGGTCCTGATCACCGCGCACACCACGACCAGCAACCTGCTGGCCCGGGTGCTGGAGGCGGTCTTCACCGATCCCGCCCGTCTCTCGGGGCTCGTCAGCGGCCAGCGGGCCGTCTCCGAGGTCGTCGAGGAAGTCATGTGGAGCACCCCGCCGCTCGCGGTCCTCCCGGGACGATTCGCCACCGCGGACCTCGAACTGGGCGGTACGCAGATCAAGGAGGGCGACCTGCTGGTGCTCGGGCTCGCCGCGGGCAACCTCGACCCGGAGATCCGTCCGGACTCGGGTGTCTCCGTACACGGCAACCAGTCGCACCTGGCGTTCAGCGGCGGTCCGCACGAGTGCCCCGGCCAGAACATCGGCCAGGCCATCATCGAGACCGCCGTCGACACCCTGCTGCACCGGCTGCCCGGGCTGCGCCTGTCCGTGCCCGCCGGCGAACTCACCTCGACCGCCTCCACCTGGGAAGCGCGTCTGGACACCCTCCCGGTCGAGTTCACCGCGGTCTGACCGCTCCGTGTGCCCGCCCGGCCGGACCCTCCGGCCGGGCGGGCACACGTCTGTCAGACGGTGAGCAGATCGTCCAGCGATCCCCGGCCCGCCAGCTCCGCCGTGGCGGCCGGGCCCTCCTTGGCGGCGGCGTACCGGCCCGAGGTCAGCGCCCACTCGTAGTTGCCGTTGATCCAGTGCTGGATGGCTTCCACGCCCATCCGCACCTGGGCCCGCTCCTCGGAGCTGAGACCGAGCGCCTCGCACATGGCCGGGACGTGCGTCTCGAGCGCGAGGTACTCGTCGAGGCACGCCGTCGTCATCCGGTACGCCTCGGCGGCGGCCTCGTCCCATGTGCAGCCGCGCTCCCGGTGCAGGACGGCGATGAGGTTGTGGCCGTCACCCCGGCGCTTCTCGCGCTCGAAGGAGTGGATGTCGTTCATGAAGCCGATCGTGTCCGCGGCCAGGTCCCGCATCCTCACCATCAGCGGGTGTGCCTGCACCTGAGCCGGCACCTCGAAGCCGCGGCTGCGCTCACCGGCGTCGATGCTGTGGTGGATGCCGACCGTGCGACGGCGGAACTCCGCGTACTCCTCGATACCGAGCGTCCCCGCGCGGCCCCCGGCCGCCAGGTCGACCTCCTCGGTGTGGGCCACGAGGAAGCGGCCCCAGGAGGCGGCGAACCGGGTCCGCCAGGTCAGGGACATGCCATCCGAGAGACGGGCCCACACCTGGGCCCAGGCCAGGGTGATCGGGCAGAGCACGCGGGGAGGCGTCCCGGCGGGCCGCAGCGGTGTGGCTATCAGCTCACGCGCGACCTCCGCTATGCGGTCCGCGCGGTCCGGGCTCCCGGAGTCGAACTGGTCGTCGAAGAGGAAGGCCAGGGAGAACCAGTTCATCAGGACGACCATGTCGTCGGCGGAGGCGTAGGGGTACGTACGCGCCGCCGCCTGCGGCAGGTCCCAGGACTGGTATTCCTCGAAGCCGGCCTGACTGCGGACCAGGCCCATCTCCCACACCCAGCGCAGGTGGTGCTCGCGCGCGTACGCGAGGTGTTCGCTCACCGGCGTCTTGAACGGGAGGTCGAATGTGACGTCCTGCGGCATGTGGCGGGTCCTCTCTTGAGACAGTTCACAGGCCCCCGCCCCGTGACCGGGCGATCGAAAATGACGCCCATTGACTTGAAGTGCACGTTTTGAGCCACATATTGATGGCTCATCATGTGCGCCCTCATGCTGCCCAGACCCTAAACGATCTATGCCGCAAGATCGCCTCGAAGAAGACCTTCCGGAACCGGCGCCTCCACGCCGCCCGTACGCCGCAGGCTCAGACCTGGCCCAGATCCGAGCTGAGCCAGCGCTGGGGACGCATGTGGACGACCACCTGTGCGCCGTGCTCCTTCCAGGCGAAGTCGACGTATCCCTCGACCTTCTCGGCGGGGAGGTAACGCGAGGCCATCTCCACCAGCTGCTCACGGGTGGCGGGGAGCGTGGCGACGACCGGGCCCTCGACGGAGACGTAGCGGATGGTCGGCGTGAGGCGGTCCGCCATGATGCTGAAGCGGCCCGCCCGGGCGATGGCGGTCCCCTTGCGGGAGTGTCGCGCCCCGTCATGATCCACAGGTCGCCGCCGGGTGCGTACTGGTACCAGATCGGCACGGTGAGCGGGGCCCGCCCCTCCTCGGCCGCGTCCACGGCCAGTGCGCCGATATGCGGTTCGGCCAGGAACTGCTCACGCTCGGTGCGGGTCAAAGCCATGGCTGGACTCCTCGGTCGGGCGGTCGGTGGTGCCTCAGGGCGGCATTATGCAACGCCCGCCCCGGAACGGCGGCGGAACCCGCCGTTCCGGCCGACACCCCTGCTATATCTGTTCGTTCACCGACGCGGGGGAGCGGCGCATGGACCGGAACACATCCGTACGGCTGCGGGCGGCGACCGCCGGGGACGCGGAGGCGATCACCCGGGTCTTCCTGGACTCACGGGCCGCCGCGCTCCCGTACCTGCCGCGGGTGCACAGCGACGAGGACACGCTCGCGTGGATCACCCACGGCGTGCTGCCCGGCCACAGGGTGTGGGTGGCCGAGGGAGAGGCGGGTGAGCTGCTCGGATTCGCCTCACTGGACGGGGACGAGCTCGACCAGCTCTATCTTCGGCCCGACACCCTGCGCCGGGGCGTCGGGACGCTGCTCCTGGAGCGGGTGAAGGAGGCCTCGCGCGGCGAGCTCAGCCTGTACACCTTCCAGCGCAACTCCGCCGCGCGCGCCTTCTACGAGCGGCACGGTTTCGTCGCCGAGGCCTACGACGACGGCGCGCGCAACGAGGAGAAGGAGCCGGACGTGCTGTACCGGTGGACGACCGCCGGCTGAGCGGCGGGTGGCCGGCACCCAGGCGGTCAGACCAGGGGCGGGCGGCCCAGGCGCGTCATCCGCCACACCGTGCGCCAGTGCATCGGGTTCCGGTCGCCGCACTCGGTGCGCATCCCCTCGGCGAAGCCGGCCGCCCAGGCGCGCAGGCCGGTGGCCGACCGGGTGCGGGCCGCGGTGAGCAGGATCCAGGTGCCGAGGTAGGCGGGGACCAGGGGCAGGGGCAGGTTGCGGCGGGCCAGCCAGACGCGGTTGCGGGCGGTCATGCGGTAGTAGACCGCGTGGCGGGCCGGCGACGTCTTGGGGTGCTGGAGCAGCAGGGCGGGCTCGTAGAGGATCTTCCAGCCCGCGTCGAGCGCCCGCCAGGACAGGTCGGTCTCCTCGTGGGTGAAGAAGAACTCGGCCGGCCAGGGGCCGGTCTCGGCGAGCATTTTCATGGAGAGCGCGTGGCCGCCCCCGAGGAACGCGGTGACCTGGCCGCGGCGCATCGGGTCCTTGGCGCGGAGACGCGGCACGTGCCGGCGCTGGGTCTCACCGTGTTCGTCGGCGATGCGGAAACCGACGATGCCGAGACGCGGGTCGGCGGCGTACAACTCCTGGACCCGGCGGAACACGTCCTTGTCCACGAGGAGTCCGTCGTCGTCCAGCTCGATCACCACGTCCACGTCGCCGTAGGCGGCGAGCGCGTCCAGGGCCTCGTTGCGCCCGCCGGGGCAGCCGAGGTTCTCGTCGAGTTCGAGCAGGGTCACGCCGCCGGCCAGGCCCGTCAGGCCGGGGAAGGAGCTGTAGTCGGGGAGCGGCGAGCCGTTGCCCACGACGATCACGCGGGAGGGGCGCGCGTCCTGCATGGCCACCGACGCCAGCAGCGCCTCGACCTGCTGCGGACGGTCTCCCATGGTCACGATGGACACGCCGATACGCGGTTCGGACAAGGCTCGGCTCTCCCGGGGATTCGGTGGCTTGCGGCCCGCGGCACCACCGCGGTGCCCGTGATCGTAACGTCCGGTGTTCAGCTCGCGGTGGGTGACCGGTCATCGGCGGGACGATCGGCGTTCAGCCGGGCGTACATCAGCATGTCCCGGCGCCGCCCGCCGATCTCCTGCCAGCCGCGCAGCAGGCCCTCGCGCCGGTAGCCGGCGCTCTCGGCGGTCCGTACCGATGCCGTGTTCCAGGGTTCGATGAGGAGCTGCACCCGGGGGATGCCCAGCTCGTGCAGCGCCCAGGTGGTGACCGTGCGCAGGGCCGCTCCCGCGACGCCCTGGCCACGGCCCGGGGCCGTCATCCAGTAGCCGAGGGTCGCCCGGCCCGCGTCCGCGTCCGCGAGCCAGAGCCCGATGGAACCGACCGGCCGCCGGTCCCTGGTGCGCGCGATGGTGAACGGATATCCGTCCCCGTCGGCGGCCCGGTCCCACTGCCGCCTGACGTAGGCCTCGGCGGCCTCGTCGGAGTACGGCGTGGGAATCGTGGTGACCAGCGGGATGTAGTCGTCCTCCGCCGCCTCGCGGACGAGGGGAAGGTCGCTCATCTCCCAGGGGCGCAGGACGAAGTCGGGTCCGGCGGTCATGCTGGGAACGGTCAGCGGTGGTGCCATGCCGTCATCCTGCCGCGCCCGCGCTCCGTCACCCGGGCCCGACTCACCCGGTGGAGCTCCGAGTGCTAACGGCCCCGCTTTCCCGTTAAGGTGTACTGTTTCCTGGTCGGGGCCGGTGACGGAACGGGAGGCATGTCGTGGACGCAGGGGATGTGGAGCCTGGCACGGTCAGGCCCGGCGGCCGTACGGCACGGGTGCGGGAGGCCGTGCTGCGCGCGGCCGGCGACGCGCTGGTCGAGCACGGCTTCGACCGGCTCGACCTCGCCGAGGTGGCCCGCCGCGCCGAGGTCGGCAAGACGACGGTCTACCGGCGCTGGTCCACCGCGGCGGGACTGGTCGCCGACCTGCTGACGGAGATGGCGGAGCAGTCGGTCCCGCGTACGGACACGGGCTCGCTGGACGAGGACCTCCGGTCCAACGCGCGACTTGTGGTGCGCACGCTGACCGACGCGCGCCAGGGCCCTCTCTTCGCCGCCGTCGTCGCTGCGGCGACGTGCGACGCCCGGACGGCCGAGGCCCTGCACCGCTTCTACGCCGTACGTGTCGAGGAGTGGGCCGGCTGTGTCGACGCGGCGGTGGAGCGGGGCGAACTCCCCCGGGGGACCGACGCCCGCGAGGTGATCCGGGCCGTGTCGGCGCCCCTCTACTACCGGATGCTGGCCAGCGGCGACCCCCTCGACGAGGCGGTCGCCGACCGCGCGGCCGAGGCGGCGGCGGTGGCGGCGCGGGCGGGTGTGTACGCGAGCTGAGCCCCGGCCGCACACCGCTTCGGGCCTCAGCCGATACGGGTCCCCGTCCCCGACACCCTGATCCGCGTGTCCCCCGGCCTCAGTCCGACGGTGAGGGTGCCGGGGCGGCCCATGTCGGCGCCCTGGTGCAGGGTGAGGACGGCGTCGTGCGGGACCAGGCCGAGCTCGCGGGCGTACGCGCCGAACGCCGCGGCCGCCGCGCCCGTCGCCGGGTCCTCGACGACGCCGCCCACCGGAAACGGGTCGCGGACGTGGAAGACCGTGGCGGACTCCCGCCACACCAGCTGGACCGTCGTCAGGCCGAGTCGCTGCATGAGGGCTTCCAGCCGGGCGAAGTCGTACGAGAGGTCCGCCAGCCGTTCCCGGGTCGCGGCGGCCAGCACCAGGTGACGGGCGCCCGCGTAGGCGATCCGGGCCGGCAGTGCGGTGTCCAGCTCGGCGGCCGGCCAGTCCAGGGCGGCCAGGGCCTCCGCCACGTCCTCGGGGGCGGCGTCCGTGGTGTGCGGCTCGACGCTGGTGAGGGTGGCGCGGAGCTCGTCGCCCTCACGGGTGACGGTGACCGGGACCGTGCCCGCGGGTGTGGAGAACACCAGGTCGCCCGGGCCGTCCCGCTCGGCGAGCGCGATGGCGGCGGCCACCGTCGCATGGCCGCAGAAGGATACTTCGGCCTTCGGGCTGAAGTAGCGGACGGTGTACCCGCCGCGGCCGTCCGGTGCGGTGAGGAAGACCGACTCGCTGTAACCCAGCTCCGCCGCGACCGCGAGCATCGCCGCGTCGTCGAGCCCGGAGGCGTCCAGGACGACCCCTGCCGGGTTGCCCCCGCCCGGATCGGCGGAGAACGCGGTGTAGCGGAGGACGTCTGCGGCGGTGTGTGCGCTCATGTCGCAGCTCAACCGGGGGAGGCGGCCGCGCATTCCCGTACAGCTCCTCCGGCTCGCGGCTCGCGGCTCGCGGCCCGGTGTCCCGCCCCCGACCCCTTTCAGCCTCGGCCGACGTACGGCATCGCGGTCGCCAGCACCGTCGCGAACTGCACGTTGGCCTCCAGCGGCAGCTCCGCCATGTGCAGGACCGTCCGCGCCACATCGTCCGCCGCCATGACCGGCTCGGCGGCCACCTCGCCGTTGGCCTGGAGGATCCCCGTACTCATCCGCTCCGTCATGTCGGTGGCCGCGTTGCCGATGTCGATCTGCCCGCAGGCGATCCGGTACGGCCGCCCGTCCAGCGACAGCGACTTCGTCAGGCCGGTCACCGCGTGCTTCGTCGCCGTGTAGGCGATGGAGTGCGGGCGCGGCGCGTGGGCCGAGACCGAGCCGTTGTTGATGATCCGGCCGCCCTGCGGGTCCTGCTCCCTCATCAGGCGGTACGCCGCCTGCGCGCACAGGAACGTCCCCGTCAGATTGACGTCCACCACCGTCCGCCAGTCCTCGTACGCGAGGTCCTCGACGGGCGTCGCGCGCGGTCCGAACGTCCCCGCGTTGTTGAAGAGCAGGTCCAGCCGGCCGAAGCGGTCCCGTACGGAGGCGAAGAGCGCCGCCACCCCCTCCGGGTCGCTCACGTCGGTGGGCAGGCACACCGTGGTGCCCGGGCCGGCCGCGGCCGCCGTCTCCTCCAGGGCGGCGGCCCGCCGGCCCGCCAGGGCCACCGTCCAGCCCGCGCCCGCGAGAGTGAGGGCGACGGCCCTGCCGATCCCCGATCCCGCACCTGTGACGACAGCGATTCTCTGCTCAGCGTTCATGGCCCGGCAGCGTACGGCAGGTTTCCCGGCGGCCGGCACCCGGTGCTCATCACACCGCCATAAGGATGTTGTGTACCCGCCAACGGCCGGTCGTCGCCCCGCACTCCAATGCCTCTGACAACATCCGGCAGGGGAGGGGCATATGACACCCGCACAGCTCAGCAGGACGCCCGGACAGCACGGCCATTCCGCCGAACTGCGGCTCGCCGCGCAGCGGCTCGGCTCCGGCGTGGGCCGCCGTCGTTTCCTCACCGTCACCGGTGCCGCCGCCGCACTGGCCTTCGCGGTCAACCTGCCCGGCGCGGGCACGGCTGCCGCGGCCGAGCTCGACGCGCGGAAGATCACCGAGGACCCCTTCACCCTCGGGGTGGCGTCCGGGGACCCCCTGCCGGACTCCGTGCTCCTGTGGACGAGACTCGCGCCCCGCCCGTACGAGGCCGACGGCGGGCTCCCCGCCGAGCGCGTCGTGGTCCGCTGGGAGCTCGCCCGCGACGAGCGCTTCCGGCGGGTCGTCCGGCGCGGATCCGCCACCGCCCACCCGGAATTCGGGCACAGCGTCCACGTGGACGTGGACGGCCTCGACTCCGACCGGACCTTCTACTACCGCTTCCGTGCGGGCAGCTGGACCAGCCCCGCCGGCCGCACCCGCACAGCACCCGCCCGCGGCGCCCGCAACAGCTCCCTGACCCTGGCCGCCGTCTCCTGCCAGGCCTACCACGACGGCTACTTCACGGCCTACCAGCACCTCGCGGACGAGGACGTCGACGTGGTCTTCCACCTCGGCGACTACCTCTACGAGTACGCGGTCACCTCCGTCGGCGGCGCCCGCGGCTACACCGACCGCGTCCTGCCGGACCACTACAACCGGGAGACGCTCACGCTGGAGGACTACCGCATGCGGTACGGCCTCTACAAGTCCGACCCCGACCTGCGCGCCGCCCACGCCGCGCACCCCTTCGTCGTCACCTGGGACGACCACGAGACCGAGAACAACTACGCGGGCGACACCCCGGAGAACAGTGTCCCCCCGGAGGAGTTCCTGCTGCGCAGGGCCGCCGCCTACCGTGCGTACTGGGAGAACCAGCCGCTGCGCACCCCGCAGCGCCCCACCGGCCCCGACATGCGGCTCTACCGCCGGCTGCGCTTCGGGCGGCTCGCCCAGTTCGACATCCTCGACACCCGCCAGTACCGCAGCAACCAGGCGTACGGCGACGGCTGGAAGGTCCCCGGACCGGAGTCCGAGGACCCCTCGCGCACCATGACGGGGAGCGCCCAGGAGCGCTGGCTGCTCGACGGCTGGAAGACCTCGGACGCCCGGTGGAACGTCGTGCCGCAGCAGGTCACCTTCGCCCAGCGGCGCGACGTGCCGACCGACGCCTACAAGCTGTCCATGGACTCGTGGGACGGCTACCCGGCCTCCCGGAAGCGCGTCATGGACGGTGCGGAGGCCGCCGGCGTCGAGAACCTGATGGTCCTCACCGGAGACGTGCACGTCGGTTACGCCTTCGACCTCAAGAAGGACTTCGACGACCCGTCGTCCCGGACCGTCGGCACGGAGATCGTGGCCACCTCGGTCGCCAGCGGCAAGGACGGCTCGGAGAAGCCGGCCAACTGGAACAACCTGACCCAGGCCAACCCGCACATGAAGTTCTACAACGGCCGCCGCGGCTACGCGCTCGTCACCCTCGGCACGGAGCAGGCGCGCGCCGACTTCCGCACGGTCTCGGCTGTCACCACACCCGGCGCGCCGGTCGCCACGGCCGCCTCCTTCGTGACCGAGGCCGGGAACCCGGGGCTCACCCCCGCGTAGCCCGGCCCGGGGCACCCCGCGTCAGGCGCGGTCGTCCGCCGGGTAGCGGACGCCGACACGGTCACGTACCGCGTCGAGCGTCCGCATCACGGCGAGCGAGCCCTCCAGCGGCACCAGCGGGGACTCCTTCTCGCCGGCCAGCAGCGCGCGCGTCACCTCGGCCGCCTCGTACTGCATGCCCGTCAGGCCCTGGGGGCCCGGGCCCGTGACGACCTTCTCGGGCTCCCGGCCCGCCCGGTGGAGGAGGAAGTGCTCCGGGTGGAAGAACCCCTGCGGGAAGTCGATGCGCCCCGCCGTGCCGGTGACCGACGCGACGGTCGGCAGGTTCCCCACGATCGAGCAGCTCAGCAGCGCCGTGGCACCCGAGTCCCAGCCCAGCAGCATCCCGGTGTTCAGGTCGACCCCCTCCGGGGAGAGCAGCGCGTCCGCCTGCACCCGGTCCGGCTCGCCCAGCAGCAGCTGCGCGAACGACACCGGGTAGACCCCGAGGTCCAGCAGCGCGCCGCCGCCCAGCGCGGGATCACGCAGCCGGTGTTCGGCGCCGAAGTCGCCCGCGAAGCCGAAGTCGGCCTGCACCGTGCGGATCTCGCCGATCGCGCCGTCCGCCACCAGCTCGGTCATCCGGCGGATGAGCGGATTGCAGTACGTCCACATGGCTTCCATCAGGAACAGCCCGCGCTCCCGGGCCAGATCCACCAGCTCCCGCGCCTCGCGCTCGTTGAGCGTGAACGCCTTCTCGCACAGCACGTGCTTGCCGGCCCGCAGAGCGAGCCCGGCCGCTTCCCGGTGCGCCGAGTGCGGGGTGGCGACGTACACGACGTCGACGGTGTCGTCGGCGACGAGCTCCGCCCAGCTGCCGTACGCCCGCTCGATCCCGAACCGGTCGGCGAACGCCTTCGCGGAGGCCTCGCTCCTGGACGCGACCGCCACGACCTCCGCCCCGGAATCCTTCATCGCCAGCAGATCACCGGTGAAGGTCGCGGCTATGCCGCCCGTCGCCAGTACACCCCAACGCACAGTCCCACTCATGCCCGCCCGCTCCCACGCAAAAAGGTATCGACCACTACGGCTGAGCTGAGAGCATAGATGTGGATTCAACGAAGCGGAGACAAGGATGCCGGACAGCGGCGTGAGCCGGGCCCAGCAAGAACACGAGCACATACCGACGAGCAGTACGGGCGCCGCACATGACGCCCCGGCCATCACCCCCACCGCCGCGGGTGTCCCGGCCGCCTCCACGACCACCGCGCCGGATGTCCCGGCCGCCGCCACGACCACCGCACGCCGGGCCGGAATTCTGGTCACCCTCGTGCTGGGCGGGCTCACCGCACTTCCGCCCCTCTCGATGGACATGTACCTCCCGGCGCTCCCGGAGGTCACCGACGCGCTGCACGCCCCGGCGGCGACGGTCCAGCTCACCCTGACGGCCTGCCTCATGGGCATGGCGCTCGGCCAGCTCGTCGTCGGCCCCATGAGCGACCGCTGGGGCCGGCGCAAGCCGCTGCTCCTCGGCATGGTCGTCTACGTGATCGCGACCGCGATCTGCGCCGTCGCCCCCACGGCGGAACTCCTCATCGGCTTCCGCCTCCTCCAGGGACTCGCGGGCGCCGCCGGCATCGTGATCTCCCGGGCCGTCGTACGCGACCTGTACGACGGCGACGAGATGGCCCGGTTCTTCTCCACCCTGATGCTCATCTCGGGAGTCGCGCCGGTCATCGCGCCCGTGATCGGCGGCCAGGTGCTTCAGTTCACCGACTGGCGCGGCATCTTCGTCGTCCTCACCTTCGTCGGCGTGCTGCTCACCCTCGTCGTCTGGAAGTGGCTCCACGAGACACTGCCGGCGGCGCAGCGCCACACCGGCGGAGTCGGCGACGCCCTGCGCACCATGCGCGGGCTGCTGTCCGACCGGGTCTTCACCGGCTACATGGTCGCGGGCAGCCTCGCGTTCGCCGCGCTCTTCGCCTATGTGAGCGCGTCCCCGTTCGTCGTCCAGGAGATCTACGGGGCCTCCCCGCAGACCTTCAGCCTGCTCTTCGGCATCAACTCCGTCGGGCTGATCGCCGTCGGCCAGATCAACGGCAAGCTGCTCGTCGGACGTGTCAGCCTGGACAAGGCGCTCGGTTTCGGCCTCGCCGTCATCTCGGTCGCCGCGGTCGCGCTGCTGCTGATGACGTCCGGGGTCTTCGGCGACGTCGGCCTGGTGCCGGTGGCCGCCGGGCTGTTCGTGCTCATGTCCGCCATGGGCCTCGCGATGCCGAACACCAACACCCAGGCGCTGATGCGCACCAGGCACGCGGCCGGCTCCGCCTCCGCGCTGCTGGGGACCTCGCAGTTCCTGATCGGAGCCATCGCCTCGCCCCTCGTCGGGATCGCCGGCGAGAAGACCGCCGTACCCATGGCCGTGGTGCAGGTGGTCTGCGCCCTGTCCGCGGCGGCGTGCTTCCTGCTGCTGTGCCGGCCGTGGCGGAACACGGGCGGGCAACGGGTGCCGGCCAAGGGCTGAGCCCCGCCGTCGGGGAGCCGGGCCCGGCCGTACGACCACGGCCGGGCCCGTTCGACTCCGCTGCGCCTACAATTCGGCGGTGAACGCCACCCTCCCCACCGCGGAAGCCCTGCGTGCCGCGCTGGCCGCCCTGCTCGACGGGCTGCCCCCGAAGCAGGCCGCTCAGGCCGTCGACCGGCTGATCGCCAGCTACCGCGGGACCACCCCGACCGACGCCCCGATCCTGCGGGACCGCTCGGACGTCGCCGCCTACGCCGCCTACCGGATGCCCGCGACGTTCGAGGCCGTACGGTCCTGTCTCGCCGCACTCCGCGAGGCCGCGCCGGACTGGTCGCCCGCCACCCACACCGACTTCGGGGGCGGTACCGGCGCGGCGACCTGGGCGGTCGCCGGGGCCTGGGACGGGGCGCGCACGACGGTCCTCGACTGGTCCGAGCCGGCCCTCGCGCTCGGCCGTGAGCTGGCCGCGGCCTCCGGCATCCCCGCGCTGCGGGACGCCGCCTGGGAGCGGGCGAGGATCGGGACGGCGCCGGCGCCGTCCGCCACGGACCTGGCCACCGTCAGCTACGTACTCAAGGAGCTCACCCCCGCCGACCGGGCCGCTCTGGTGGACGCCGTCGCCGGTGCGGCGCAGGCCGTGGTGATCGTGGAGCCCGGCACCCCCGACGGATACGACCGGATCATCGAGGCCCGCGACCGGCTGATCGCCGCGGGGCTGAGCGTCGCGGCGCCCTGCCCGCACGACGACGCCTGCCCCATCGAGCGCGGCACCGACTGGTGCCACTTCTCGGCGCGGGTCAGCCGCTCGTCGCTGCACCGGCAGGTCAAGGGCGGCTCACTCAGCCACGAGGACGAGAAGTTCAGCTACGTCGTGGCGACCAGGTTCGCCACCGACCCGGTCGGCGCGCGGGTCGTCCGCAGGCCCCAGATCCGCAAGGGGCAGGTGCTGCTGGAGCTCTGCACCCGGGACGAGGGTCTGCGCCGCGCCACGGTCACCAAGCGGCACGGCGCGCTCTACCGCGCCGCCCGGGACACCGCGTGGGGCGACGGCTGGCCGCCGCCCGAGGAGCGTTAGGCCCGCAGCTCCTGCGTGCAGCACTTCACGCTGCCGCCGCCCTTGAGCAGCTCGCCCAGATCCATCGGGACCGGGTCGAAGCCCCGGTCCCGCAGTGGGTCGAAGAGCCCGGTCGCGGCCTGCGGCAGCAGCACATGGCGTCCGTCGCTGACCGCGTTGAGGCCGAGTGCGGCGGCGTCCGCCTCCTCGGCCAGCAGCGCGTCGGGGAAGAGCCGGGCCAGCACGGACCGGCTGCCCGGCGAGAAGGCCCCGGGGTAGTACATGATCTCGTCCGCCGCGTCGTCCAGTACGCACAGCGCGGTGTCCAGGTGGTAGTAGCGCGGGTCCACCAGATCGAGACCGATCACCGGGCGTCCGAAGAACTCCTGCGCCTCGTCGTGGGAGAGCGGACTGGACCGGAAGCCGCGCCCGGCCAGCAGGTAGGAGGCGGTCACGGCGAAGTCGCCCTCGCCCTCGTTGACGTGGGCCGGCTCGTGGATCTCCGTGAAGCCGTTGGCCCGGAACCACTCCCGGTGCGCCTCGGCCTCCGCGTACCGCTCCCGGTAGGCGAACAGGGCGCCGAGCACCCTGCCGTCGATCACGGTGGCCCCGTTGGCGGCGAACACCATGTCGGGCAGATCGGGGCGGGGGGTGAGGAGCTCCACGGTGTGGCCGAGGGCCCGGTAGCGGTCGCGCAGGTCCTCCCACTGGGTGGTGGCCAGGGGCAGATCCACGGGTTTCGACGGATCCATCCACGGATTGATGGAGTACGTGACCTCGAAGTGGGACGGGGCGCACATCAGATAGCGACGAGGGGTGGCGTCACGGGTCAATGCAGGCTCCTCGCGAACGGCGGCGTTCGGCCGCGGAACGGTGGGACGCGCACGGGTGTGTGCGTGAGTTCATGGTGCGCCGTGCCGCGCCGTCGCGCTGTGATCCGTTCGGGTGGTTCGCGCGGCCACGCGCTCGCCCGGGCGGGGCGTCGGCCGCGGCGGACAGGACATACGGCTCGCAAGACGATACGTATCGGACCGTCCGGCTCTAGGATGGCCGGATGGCAGCTCAGAAGGCCCCCGACTCCAGCCGTCGCAGTGACCGCTCCCGCCGCGCGATCTGTGACGCCGCGCTCGCACTCGTCGGCGAGGTGGGCTACGCGAAGACGACGATCGAGGGTATCGCCGCCCGGGCCGGCGTCGGCAAGCAGACGATCTACCGCTGGTGGCCGTCGAAGGCGGCCGTACTCCTGGAGGCGTTCACCGAGGAGAGCGCCCGCCGGTCGCAGGAGCTGGGCGAGGCCGGCGAGGACGGCGCGTACGGGATCCCCGACACCGGTGATCTGGCGGCCGACCTCAAGCTGGTCCTGCGGGCCACGGTCGACGGGCTGAACGATCCGGTGAGCGCGGCACCCACCCGGGCCCTGACGGCCGAAGGGCTCAACGATCCCGCCCTCGGGGCCCAATTCGTCGAAAATCTGCTCGAACCGCAGCTCCAGTTGTATGTCACACGCCTGCGAGCCGCCCAGGAGGCCGGCCAGGTGCGCGCGGACATCGATCCGCGGATCGCGCTGGAGCTCCTGATCGCCCCGCTCACCCACCGCTGGCTGCTCAGGACCCTTCCGCTCACCCATGCGTACGCGGACCAGATCGTCGACCTCACCCTGCGGGGGCTCCTGGTCCAGCCCTGAGCCCGGCGGCACATTCCATGACATTCCGTACGGGTGTGCCGGCCTCTGCGCAACCGCCCGAGCACCCCGCTCGGTAACTCTGGCCACCCCAGGAGCAGGATGGTGGGACCATGGAGAGGTAACCGCTGAGGTGAGGGGATAGATGGGCGCCGATTCCGGCCGCTATCGCGGCACAGAGGGCAGGATTTCCCAGTGGCTGCGCCGGCGGCCGAAACCACAGCCGGAAGCCGACGAGGCGGCCCGCCTGGCGCTGCTCCTGGCCGTCGCCGAGGCAGGAATGCCCATCTCGCCCGCGGCGCACCCCTCCGGATACCGGTGTTCGTGCGAGCGCGTCGGCTGTCCGACCCCCGCGCGGCATCCCCTCTCGTTCGCCTGGCAGACGCAGTCCACGACGGACAGCGCCCAGATCGAGCGCTGGGCCGCCAACCAGCCGCTGGCCAACTTCATCACCGCGACGGGTCTGGTCCACGACGTCCTCGATGTCCCCCTCACCGCGGGGCGCGCCGCCCTCGACCGGCTCGTCGCCGCCGGCATCGACGTAGGCCCGGTGGCCCAGTCGGGCACCGACCGGATGCTCTTCTTCACCGCCACCCGGGGCACCCCCGACGACGAGGACGAGTGGTGGCCCTGCGAGCTGGACTGCCACCCCGAGACCATGGACGAGCATCCCGGGCTCCGCTGGCACTGCCGTGGCAGCTATGTCCTCCTGCCGCCCGCACGGCTCCCCGGGGAACTGGACGTGCACTGGATCCGTGGCCCGGAGAACCCGCTGCCCGATCCGCTGACCCTGCTCGAGACGCTCACCGACGCCTGCGCCCAGTACGCCGACACGGCCGACGCGAGCGACCTCGACCACGATGCGGTGGCCTGGCCGCTCAGCCGCTGAGCCGCTGCCCCGAGCGGGCGAACTTCGCGGCCGCGGCGGGCGTGACCGGAGTGAAGAAGTTCACCAGGTTGCCGTCGGGGTCGCGGAACAGGAGCGAGCGATTGCCCCACGGCATCGTGGTGGGCTCCTTGACGAATTCCTCCACCACCCCGGTCAGGTTCTCGTGCACGCGGTCCACGTCGTCGACGAGGAATTCGAGGATGACGCTCCGGTTGTCGGCCGGGCCGGCGGAACCGGGTGAGAACAGCGGGACCGTGCGTGTGCTGCCGATCGCGAGGGTGGCCGAGGCGGTCCTGATCTCGGCGAAGTCCTCCGTCGCCCAGTCGGCGGCCACCCCGGTGGCACGCTCGTAGAAGTCGACGAGGCGGACGATGTCGCCCGTGATGATGCGGACAGAGACGAAGTTCATGAGCGTTCTCCTGGTCGTTCGGTGCTTCTGACCGAACGCTACGACCGATACCGGGCGAAACCCGCCCGGTATGTGGGAGAGACTTCCGGACATGCCCCGCCCTGTCGCCCGCGTGCTCACCCTGCTGGAACTCCTGCAGTCCGGAGGCGTCCGGACCGCGTCCGAACTCGCCGGCCGGCTCGGCGTCGACGAACGCACGGTGCGGCACTACATCGGCCACCTCGCCGACCTGGACGTGCCCGTCGAGTCGGTGCGCGGCCGCTACGGCGGCTATCGGCTCGCCCCCGGTCACCGCATGCCCCCGCTCATGCTGAGCGACGACGAGGCGCTCGCCGTGCTGCTCGGCCTCGTCGGCGGGCGGTGGGCCGGAGCGGCCCCCGCCACCGGCACGGCGAGCGACACCGCGACGGCCAAGATCCGACGCGTACTGCCCGAGCGGCTGCGCCTCAGGCTCGACGCGCTGCTCGGTGCCCTCGCCTTCACCGCTCCGCCCGGCGAAGCGCTCCTCCCGGACTCCGGGATCCTGCTGCCGGTCGCCGACGCGGTGGCCCACCACCGGCCGGTGTCGATCCGCTACACCGCGTCGGACGGCCGCCGCAGCGAGCGCACGCTGCACCCGCATGGACTCGTCGCCCACGCGGGCAAGTGGTACATGACGGCCGCGGATCCCACGGCGGGCGAGGACCGGACGTTCCGGCTGGACCGCATCACGGACGTGAGGACCCTGCCGGGCTCGTTCGAGCCGCCCGAGGGACCCGACCCGGCGGAGCGCCTGCTGACGGCGCTCGCCACGGCGCCGTACCGGCATGAGGTGACCCTCCGCGTCCAGGGCACGGCCGAGCACATCCAGGCCCGGCTTCCCGCCGGCCTCGCGCTCGTGGAGGACCCGCCGTCCCCGGGAGACGGGGAACCTGAAGACGGGGAGCCGGGAGACGTGGACGCGGGAGAAGCGGATACGGAGCCCGAACGCTGGGCCCGGGTCGAACTGCGCGTGGAACGGCTCGACTGGCTGCCCGCCGTGCTCGCCTCGCTCGACCGGCCCTTCGTCATCGAACGCCCGGACGAGCTCCGCGGCCTCGTCGAAGCCTTCGCCGAACGGCTCACGCGCTCAGCCCGGCGGGACCCGCGTCACGGCTGACGGCCTCAGGAGCCCTGCGCCGCGACCAGACCCGGCAGCCGGTTCAGCACGCGGACCTTGCCGTTCGTGTCCCCCGCGCCCCCCGTGGCCTTCCTGGGCACGTAGACCAGCTGGCTGGAGACCCGTTCCTTGGTCAGGGTGCTCTTCACCTCGCCGGTCAGCAGCGCTTCCACGTCGTCGGTGACGGTCGGCCGAAGTCCCTCCGCCGCGGTCTGCCGCTCGAAGTGCTTGCTGCTGAAGAAGACCAGCGCCCCGCCGTCCTCCGTCGTCAGTCCCAGCGGCGCGAACGTCCCGGAATCCAGCGCCTGGTCGACGTACTGGTAGGAGAAGCCCGCCCTGCGGGTGTTCTTCCGCGACTCCCGCCAGCCGGAGGTCATCGACCCCGGAGCGAAGACGTCCGGCGCACCGTCCTTGAGGTAGCCCGTGTACGTGGTGCTCAGCTCCGACGGCGGGGTCGCCAGCGCCGCGTCCGTGTCCGCGGAGGGCACCGGCTCCGCCCAGCCGTCCGCGTCCTTGCGGAACTCCGGGATCTCGGACGCGGAGGCGACCGCCAGATAGGAGACCTTCCACAGCGCGTCCGGCGCGGTGCGGACGAACGTCAGCAGCCACCGGGTGTCCTGCTTCCCGCCGTCCTGGTCGCGGTTGGAGTCCGTGTCCGCGACGAACCAGCGCGGCCAGCCCGCCTTCTTGGGAATGACGTAGGAGGCGTCGGTCAGCTCCAGGGGCTCGTGGTCCGCGTTGCCCTCCGGACTGTTCTTCTGCCGCGCGGCCAGACCTGCCTGGTTGATCGCGCCGAGCGAACCGGTCACCCGGTCCTCGTCGAGCGCCGGATCGTATGCCTTGTCCGCCTCGTTGTACGCGACGAGGAAGTCCTCCAGGGCCTTCGCGGCCTCGGACTTCGTCGCTCCCGGCACGACTTCCAGTTCACCGTGCACCGTCACGCAGCCGCTCGCCGTCACGACCAGTACCGTCGTCGTCGCGAGCCCCGCCGCCAGCCGCCCCAGCCTTGTCATCCGTCGCCTTCTGCGCCTTCTGCTCCGTCATCCGCACTGACGGCCTGAACCCTACCGGGACGGGGAGCGGCGCGAGTGCGGGCCCGGTCCGTACCGGTGTTCCGGCCGTCAGCGGCCGGTCGCCTCACCGCACTCAGGGAGCCGGCCGACTGCGCAGGAAGCGGCCCGGTCCTTCGAGGTGGCCGCCCCGGTGACCGGAAGCGCGTGCCTCCCGTCTCCTGACGCGCCGCCATCTCGTGTCCAGGCACTACTCATCGGGCTTAATGGAAGTGGAAAGAAAAGCACGCCCGAGTTCTTGACCGGGCGAGCGGCGCGCGGCACAGTTCCGGAGAGCGCTCTCCCGTCAGGCCCACTCCTCAAGAAGCCTCCCTGTGACCGTAGTTGGCCTACCGCCCCTCGCTCCACCGCCGTTCAGAGCCGCCCCCGTCTCCCCACATGCCGGCCGGCGTCAGCATCCGCGTACGCACGTTCCGCCGACCGGCACCTCGACCTGCCAGGAGCAGATGTGTCAGAACTCCTTCCGCACCCCGCGTCGGCACGCAGACGTGCCGCGGTGCCCCTGCTGGCCCTCGGCGCGCTGGTCGCGTCGTCACTCACCCTCACCGCCGCACCTCCCGCCCAGGCGGCCGAAACCCTTCTGTCCCAGGGCAGAACCGCCACGGCCTCGTCCAGCGAAGGCGAGGCGTACGGTGCGTCCGCGGCCGTGGACGGCGACCTCACCGGGACCCGCTGGGCCAGCCGGTGGAGCGACTCCCAGTGGATCCAGGTCGACCTCGGCAGCAAGCGGGACCTGAGCCGTGTGGTACTCACCTGGGAAGCGGCGCACGCCAGGAACTACGAACTGCAGGCCTCCGACAACGGCACCGACTGGCGCAGCCTGAAGACCGTCGCGGGAAGTGACGGCGGTACCGACGACGTCGCCGTGTCCGGCGCGGGCCGCTACGTCCGGATGCTCGGCACCGCCCGCTCCGGTGGTTACGGCTACTCGTTGTGGGAGTTCCAGGTGTACGGCGACGGTGACGGCACTCCGCCGGCCTCCGGGGGCGCGGTCGCCGTGACCGGCTCGCAGGGGAACTGGCAGCTCACCGTCGGCGGCGAGCCCTACCAGGTCAAGGGGCTCACCTGGGGGCCGTCCGTCGCGGACGCCGCCCGCTACATGCCGGACCTGAAGTCGATGGGTGTGAACACCATCCGGACCTGGGGCACCGACGGCTCCAGCAAGCCCCTGCTCGACGAGGCCGCGGCCAACGGCATCCGGGTCGTCAGCGGCTTCTGGCTCCAGCCCGGCGGCGGTCCCGGCAGCGGTGGCTGCGTCGACTACGTCACCGACTCCGCGTACAAGAGCACCTCGCTCACCGAGTTCGCGAAGTGGGTCGACACCTACAAGAGCCACCCAGGTGTCCTGATGTGGAACGTCGGGAACGAGTCGGTGCTCGGCCTCCAGAACTGCTACAGCGGCACCGAGTTGGAGAACCAGCGCAACGCCTACACGTCCTTCGTCAACGACGTCGCCAAGAAGATCCACTCCATCGACCCGGACCACCCGGTCACCTCCACCGACGCGTGGACGGGCGCATGGCCCTACTACAAGCGCAACGCCCCCGACCTCGACCTCTACTCGATGAACTCCTACGGGGACATCTGCAACGTCCGCGGCGCCTGGGAGGAGGGCGGCTACACCAAGCCCTACATCATCACCGAGGGCGGACCGGCCGGTGAATGGGAGGTCCCGGACGACGCCAACGGCGTACCCGACGAGCCCACCGACGTACAGAAGGCCGAGGGCTACACCAAGGCGTGGGGCTGCGTCACCGGACACCAGGGGGTCGCACTCGGTGCCACGCTGTTCCACTACGGGCTGGAGCACGACTTCGGCGGCGTCTGGTTCAACCTGCTGCCCGACGGCCTGAAGCGCCTCTCCTACTACGCGGTGAAGAAGGCGTACGCCGGCTCGACGAGCGGGGACAACACACCGCCCGTCATCACGGACATGGGTGTCAGTCCGGCGTCCGCGGCGCCGGCGGGCAAGGAGTTCACGGTCCGTGCGGACGTCCGGGACCCGGACGGCGATCCGGTGAAGTACAAGATCTTCCTGAGCGGCAACTACGCCAGCGGTGACAAGGGGCTCGTGGAGGCCCGGTGGCGGTCCACCGGCAACGGCACCTTCGCGGTCACCGCGCCCGAGAAGCTCGGTGTGTGGAAGGTGTACGTCCAGGCCGAGGACGGCCGCGGCAACGCCGGGATCGAGACCAAGTCGGTCAAGGTCGTCGCGCCGCCCGTGGACGGCACCGACGTCGCGCTGAACAAGCCCGCCACCGCCTCCTCCTTCCAGGCGTCCTACGGTGACTGCCCGTGCCCGGCCGGCAACGCCACGGACGGGAAGACGGAGACGCGCTGGGCCAGCGACTGGAGCGACCCCCAGTGGATCCAGGTGGATCTCGGCGCCCGGACCGCCTTCCGGAAGATCCAGCTGGTCTGGGACCCCGCTTACGCCACGTCCTACGACGTGCAGGTCTCCGACGACGGCACCAACTGGCGCACGGTCCACACGACCACGTCGGGCAACGGGGACATCGACACGATCGACGCCTCCGCCACCGCCCGGCACGTACGGCTCCAGCTGACGGCCCGGGGTACGGCCTGGGGTTACTCGCTGCACGAGTTCGGCGTCTACAGCTGACCGAAGCGAAGGGCGCCGCATGACAGGCAGGGCCCGACCGTCACCGCCACGGGTCGGTCGGGCCCTGCCCGCGCCCGTGTGCGCCCGCCGGAGCGGCGACGCTCACCCGGCGCGGGGCCGGCCGTGGGTCTCATTTGTGCGCGGCCCGGTCCCGCAGAGTCGTCTGCCACATGGGGGCCTGCTCCTGGGGGCCTGCCTCCTCCTGCCGCCCGCCGCGCTCGAAGAAGTCGGCGAGCGGCAGGGCGGCCGCTCCCACGGTGACCGCGTCCGGCCCCAGGGTGCCGAGGCCGATGTGCACGTGTGCGGCCGGGTAGGCGAGGGCGTACGAGGTCGCGTGGGCCCGTACGGAATCCAGGAAACGGGTGCCGAGCTGGAGCCCCGCCCATCCCCCGACGAGGATGCGCTCGGGCTGGAAGAGGTTGATCAGGTCGGCGAAGCCCGCGCCGAGGTACTCCGCCGTCTCCTCCAGGACGGCCAGGGCCGTGGCGTCCGAGTCCGGTCCGGCGGCGTCGCCCTGTCCGGCCGGATAGGCCGCGGCGAGCATCGCCGTGAGCGCGGTCTCCTCGTCGACGTCCGTGAGGGGCTCCCCTCCCGCCTCCCGCCAGCGCTCCAGCAGCGCCTCGGCGCCCGCGTAGGCCTCCAGGCAGCCGAGCGAGCCGCAGCGGCAGCGCCGGCCACGCACGCGCACGGTCAGATGCCCCCACTCGACGGCCCGGCCGGGGCTCATGTCGTCGGTGACCACGCAGGCACCCACACCCGAACCGAACAGCACGACCACGGCACTCTGCGCCCCGCGCCCCGCACCGAACCACATCTCGGCCTGGCCCAGCGTCTTGGCGCCGTTGTCGATGTAATACAGCACGTTCGCGGGGAGCGGCACCGACTCACGCAGCAGTCGCTCCAGCGGTACCGCGTCCCAGCCGATCGTCTGGCCGTGCACGACGGCGCCGTCCTCGGGCGTCCTGGAGACGATGCCCGGCACGCCGACGCCGACGCCGAGGAGCTGATCGGCCGCGATCTCCGCCCGGTCCAGGACCTCGGTGATGCCCTCCCGCACATGTCCCACCACGACACCGACGTCGTAGCGGTCGACGCGCCGGGGTCCGTCGAGTGCCAGGGGCTTCTCGACGCGGGCCAGCTCGGTGAGAGCGAGATCGAAGAGTTCGACCCTCACCCGGGTCTCTCCGATGTCGACACCGATCATGTACCGGCTCTGGGGCCGGATGCGCAGAAGGGTCCGGGGGCGCCCCCCTGCGGAGTCGACACTGCCGGCCTCCTCGACCAGCCCTTCGGCGACCAGTTCGGCCACCACGTTGCTCACGGATCCGGAACTCAGACCGGTGGGCGGGCCGAGCGAAAAGCGGCTCAACGGGCCATCGAAATACAAACGTTGCAATACGGCGGTGCGGTTCTCGCGCCGCAGGTCACGCACCGTTCGGCCGCTGCGTACTTTCACCCTGCCCCCTCTTCTTGAAGCTCACTCACGCAACATACCGCCGTGACGCCCCTTGACGCGACCTTCACTTGGGGTTTAACTCACACCCTAAATTAAGTCCTGTGGGTTTGAGGTCGAAGTCGGACGCGAACGTCGCACCGGCCCGGGCCACGGCGGACATCCATCACTTCTGAAAGGCCCCTGGAGTCATGCGAAGAATCCGAGCCGCGGCCGTCGGTGCCGTCACCCTCTCGCTCGTACTCACCGCGGCTGCCTGCGGCGGCGGTTCGTCGGGCGCGGGCGGATCCAACGAGCAGCCGAAGACGCTCACCTACTGGGCATCGAACCAGGGCGCCAGCCTCGAAGTGGACAAGAAGGTCCTGCAGCCCGAGCTCGACAAGTTCGAGAAGGAGACCGGTATCAAGGTCAAGCTGGAGGTGGTGCCCTGGGGTGATCTGCTGAACCGCATCCTCACCGCCACCACCTCCGGGCAGGGCCCGGACGTCCTGAACATCGGTAACACCTGGACCGCCTCGCTGCAGGCCACCGGTGCGCTGCTGCCCTGGGACGAGAAGAACTTCGAGGCGATAGGCGGCAGGGACCGCTTCGTCGAGTCCGCCCTCGGTTCGACCGGCGTGCGGGGCGAGGACCCGGCCGCCGTGCCGCTGTACTCCATGGCCTACGCGCTCTACTACAACAAGAAGATGTTCGCCGACGCCGGCATACAGAAGCCGCCGACGACGTGGGCCGAGGTGAGCGAGGCCGGGAAGAAGCTGTCCAAGGACGGCAAGTGGGGACTCGGCGCCGAGGGCTCCAACCTCTCCAACAACATCCACCAGGTCTTCGTCCTCGCGAAGCAGCACGGGGCCGACTTCTTCACCGCCGACGGCAAGGCCGACTTCACGTCCGACGGCGCGGTCGCGGCCGTCAAGCAGTACGTCGACCTCATGGCCAAGGACAAGATCGTCGCGCCGGGCAACGCCGAGTACGCGCAGAACCAGTCCCTGAGCGACTTCGCGAAGGACAGGACGGCCATGGTGCTGTGGCAGACCGCGGCCGCCACCTTCGAGTCGCAGGGCATGAAGAAGGACGAGTGGGGAGTCGTGCCCGCCCCGGTCATGTCGGGGAAGCCCGGCACGGGCAAGGGCACCAACTCCATGGTCGCCGGCATCAACATGGCCGTCTTCAACAACACCAAGAACATCGACGGCGCGAAGAAGTTCGTGAAGTTCATGACCAGCGACGAGGAGCAGACGGTCCTCAACAAGTCCTACGGCTCCATCCCGCCGGTCAAGACCGCCCAGGAGGACGACGCGTTCAACACCTTCGCGCTGTCACCCCTGCGCGAGACCCTCGCCACCAGCGCCACCGCTCTGCCCCAGGTCGCCGCGGAGTCGCAGTTCGAGACCGTGGTCGGCACGGCGGTCAAGGAGCTCTTCGCCGACGCGGCCGCCGGCCGTCCGGTGACCACCGAATCGGTCAGGGCGAAGCTCGAGAAGGCCCAGCAGCAGATGCCCGAGAAGTGAGCACGGACACCACGATGACCACAACCGCCGCCACCGTTCCCGGCGAGCGGACAGCAGAGAAGAACGACCCCGGAGCGGCGCCGCGCAGACGCCGCTCCGGGCGGCTGCGCAAAGTCAGCCTGCCGTACCTGCTGCTGCTCCCCGCCCTGCTCCTCGAACTGCTGGTCCACCTGGTGCCCATGATCATCGGCATCGTCGTCAGTTTCCGGCAGCTCACCCAGTTCTACATCCGGGACTGGACCACCGCGCCGTGGGCCGGTCTGGACAACTACGCCGTCTCGGTCGACTTCGACGCCCCGGTGGGCGAGGCGCTGGTGCAGTCGTTCCTGACGACCTGCCTGTTCACCGTGCTGTCGGTGGGGCTGTGCTGGTTCCTCGGAACCGCCGCCGCGATCTTCATGCAGGAGACCTTCCGCGGCAGAGGCTTCCTGCGCACGCTTTTCCTCGTGCCGTACGCCCTGCCCGTCTACGCCGCGGTCATCACCTGGGCGTTCATGTTCCAGCGCGACAACGGCATCATCAACCACGTCATCCACGACCAGCTCGGCCTGACGGACAGCCCGCCGTTCTGGCTCATCGGCGACAACGCCTTCGTCACCCTGCTCGTCGTCTCGGTGTGGAAGGGCTGGCCCTTCGCCTTCCTCATCATGATGGCCGGCCTCCAGAACGTCCCCCGGGACATCTACGAGGCGGCGGCGCTCGACGGCGCCGGCGTGTGGCAGCAGGTCCGCCGCATCACCCTGCCGTCGCTGCGGCCCGTCAACCAGGTCCTCGTACTCGTGCTGTTCCTCTGGACCTTCAACGACTTCAACACGCCGTTCGTCCTGTTCGGCAAGTCCGCACCGGCATCGGCGGACCTGATCTCCATCCACATCTACCAGTCGTCCTTCCAGACCTGGAACTTCGGCACGGGCTCCGCGATGTCGGTCCTGCTGCTGCTGTTCCTGCTCGTGGTGACCGGCCTCTACCTCCTGTTCACGTCCCGAGGAAAGCAGGCGACCGATGCCTAGGACCGCGCAGCGCCGAGCCCCCTCCCCGATGGCGCCCCCGCAGTCGTTCCTGTGGGCGCGGCGGGTCTTCCTCACGCTTCTCACCGTCTTCGTGGTCCTGCCGGTGTTCGTGATGATCACCAGCTCCCTCAAGCCGCTGGAAGACGTGACCGGCAAGTTCCAGTGGATCCCCTCGGGCCTGACCGTCAGCCCCTACTTCGACATCTGGGACACGGTCCCCCTCGCCGACTACTTCATGAACTCCTTGATCGTCGCCGGGGCGGCGACCGTCTGCTCCGTGGTGATCGCGGTGTTCGCGGCCTACGCCGTCAGCCGCTACAGCTTCCGCGGCAAGCGCGTGTTCACGGTGACCGTCCTCTCGACGCAGATGTTCCCCGGCATCCTCTTCCTCCTGCCGCTCTTCCTCATCTACGTGAACATCGGCAACGCCACGGGCATCGCACTGTTCGGGTCGCGGATCGGCCTCATCATCACGTACCTCACCTTCTCCCTCCCCTTCTCCATCTGGATGCTGATCGGGTACTTCGAATCGGTGCCCAGGGATCTGGACGAGGCGGCCAAGGTGGACGGCTGCGGCCCGCTCGGCGCACTGTTCCGGGTCATCGTCCCCGCGGCCGTCCCCGGCATCGTCGCCGTCGCCGTGTACGCGTTCATGACGGCCTGGGGGGAAGTCCTCTTCGCCTCCGTGATGACCAACGAGACCACCCGCACCCTGGCCGTCGGCCTGCAGGGCTACTCCACGCAGAACGACGTGTACTGGAACCAGGTCATGGCGGCCTCGCTCGTGGTGAGCCTGCCCGTCGTCGCCGGGTTCCTGCTCCTCCAGCGCTACCTCGTCACCGGCCTCACCGCCGGCGCCGTCAAGTAGCCGTACTCATCGCCCGCTTCACCCTCACCTGTTCGACGTCTGCGAGGTACCTTGTGACCGCATCGATAGATCTTGCCGCCTTCCCCCGTGACTTCGTCTGGGGCACGGCCACGGCCGCCTACCAGATCGAGGGCGGCGTCGCCGAGGACGGCCGGTCGCCTTCGATCTGGGACACCTTCTCCCACACCCCGGGGAAGGTCGCCAACGGTGACCACGGCGACGAGGCCTGCGACCACTACCACCGGTGGCCGGAGGACGTCGCCCTCATGAAGCTGCTGGGCGTCGACTCGTACCGCATGTCGACGGCCTGGCCGCGCATCGTTCCGGGCGGCGACGGACCGGTCAACGCCGCGGGGCTCGACTTCTACGACCGGTTGGTGGACGGCCTCCTGGACGCGGGTATCACCCCCAACATCACCCTCTACCACTGGGACCTTCCCCAGACCCTTCAGGACCGGGGCGGGTGGACGGTGCGGGAAACGGCCGAACACCTCGCCGCATACGCGGCCGCCGTGGCCGGACGCCTGGGCGACCGGGTCACCCGTTGGGCCACTCTGAACGAACCGCTGTGCTCCGGGTGGATCGGGCACCTGGAAGGCCGGATGGCCCCCGGCCTCACCGACCTGACCGCGGCGGTCCGGGCCTCGTACCACCTGCTGCTGGGGCACGGACTGGCGACCCAGGCGATCCGCGCCGCGGCGCCCGGGGCCCAGGTCGGACTGGTGACCAACCATTCCACGGTGGATGCCGCGTCCTTTGACCCCCAGGACCTGGCGGCTGCGCTCCGCATGGACGGCCACACGAACCGCTGGTGGCTCGACCCCGTGTACGGCCGCGGTTTCCCCACGGACATGCGGGAGCTGTACGGAGTCGAACTGCCCGAGCGCGCGGGGGACCTCGAGACCATCGCCACCCCTCTGGACTGGCACGGCCTCAACTACTACTTCCCGGTCACCGTCGCCGACGACCCGGAAGGCCCCGTCCCCCGTGCCCGGGAGGTCCGGCTGCCCGATGTGCCGCGCACCGGCATGGACTGGCAGATCGACGCCGGTGGCCTCGAAGCGCTGCTCATGCGGCTGACCGACGACTACGGCGTAGGCCGCGTCTACGTCACCGAGAACGGCTCCGCCTTTCCCGACACCGTCGGCCCCGACGGGGCGGTGGACGACGCCGAACGGGCCCGGTACCTGGAGCAGCACCTGGCAGCGTGCGCCCGGGCCGTCCGCAAGGGGGCGCCCCTGGCCGGGTACTACGCATGGTCGCTGCTGGACAACTTCGAGTGGGCCTATGGCTACGACAAGCGCTTCGGCCTCGTCCATGTCGACTACCCGACGCAGACACGCACCGTCAAGACCAGTGGTCACCGGTACGCGGACATCATCCGCGCACATCGTGAGGCCCATGCCTGACGGCACTCGGGAACCGGGCGTCTCCGGTGGCGGGGGATGCCGTCGCCGTGCCGTCCGGTCCCCGGCCACGGCACAGGGCCGCACCGGCACACCGGCCGGTGCGGCCCTGGGGCGTCAGGAGACCCGGCACGGTGCTTGAATGCGGAGGTGAACGACTTCGAGGTACCCGACGGCATCGACGTACTGCGCGTGTTCTGCGGCCCGGACGGCCGCCACGGCAACGCGCTGGGCGTCGTGCGCGACGGGCGCAGGTATCCCGACAACGAGTCCCGGCAGGCGCTCGCGGGGAAACTCGGCTTCAGCGAGACGGTCTTCGTGGACGACCCGGAGCGCGGCACCGTCGACATCCGCACGCCCGGGCTGCGGCTGCCGTTCGCGGGGCATCCGCTCGTCGGCGCGGCCTGGCTGCTCGACCTGGAGGTCCTGGAGCTGCCCGTCGGGGACGTGACGGCCCGCCAGGACGGCGAGTTCACCTGGATCACCGCCCGCCCGGAGTGGGCGCCCCCGCGGACGCTGGAGCGGTACGCCTCCGTCGCCGACGTCGAGGCGCTGACGGGCCCGCCGCCCGGTGAGGGCCGGCTCTACGTCTGGGCCTGGGAGGACGAGGCCGCCGGCCGCGTACGGGCACGGGCCTTCCCGCGGCGCGACGACAACATCGACGAGGACGAGGCGACCGGGGCGGCGGCCATGCTGCTCAGCGCCGAGCTCGGCCGGGCCCTCAACATCACACAGGGACGCGGCTCCCAGATCCTCACCGCACCCGCGCCGGACGGCACGATCGAGGTCGGGGGCCGCGTCGTCCTGGTGCCAGGCCCCGTCGCCACGCGATAGCCGCGGCGGCGGCCGTATCCGTCGCTCGGTGGAGCACGGAGATCCCTCGCTCCGGCGATCCGCCGGAGAGCCGCCCGCTCCAGGATGGGTGTGTTCCCGCCGGGCCCACCGAAGCCCCGGCGATCACCCTGGAGTTGGGGAACTGATGACGAACAGTCGTGCGCTCATGCTCGCGGTGCCCGCGCTCACCTTCACCTACGGCCTGTTCCGGATGGCGGACGGACAGGACGGTGAGCGAGGCCCCGGCCCCGCCTGGACTCTCGGGCACCTGGCCTTCTGCGCGGCCCTGGTTCTCTTCGTGGTGGTGTTCCGCCGGCTGAGGGCGCTCGCCCCGTCGGGCGATCGCGTCGCGGCGGTGGCGCACCGGGCGGCGACGGCCGGAGCCGTCGTTCTCCTGGTGCAGTTCGGGATCGACCTGGTGGCCGGTGCGGTGTCCGCGGACCATCCGGAGATGTCCCGGTTCACGGAACGGGTGTCGGAACTGCCCGGTGTGGCGCCGGTCGTCTACGACTTCGGCCCGTACCTCTTCTACGTGGGCATGCTCGCCCTCGTCGTGCGGCTGGCCGTCGTCCGGGTGGTCAAGCCGTGGACGGCGCTCCTCGTCCTCGCCGACCTGGTGATGCCGCTGGCCGACAAGGACCTGATCCCGGTGGGCTCGCTGCTACTGTCCGTCTCCTTCGCACAGATCGCGCGGGTGATGGAGTCGCGGCAGGCCGCCCCTGGCGCGGCGGAGGACCGTGACGCGGGGCGCCCGGCGGTGACCGGTGCGCGGTGACACCTCAGGGGGAGCGGTGACCTGGACGGACACGGGCGTGCGGGCGGACCGTGTGCGGGAGCGGCTCCGCGCCCTGCCCCCGCGCGCCGTCGACACCGGGCTCGCGGCCCTCGTGGCCGCCGCCCAGCTCTGGCCCTTCGCCGCGCAGGCCGGCGAGGGCGCCGGATCGTGGAGCGTCTGGGGCGTCCTGGTCGTGCTGGGCTCGGCGGCGCCGCTGTACCGGCGGCGCGACCACCCCGTACCGGTGCTGACGGTGAGCCTCGCGGCGATCAGCAGCTACGACTACGTGGGCGAGGTGCCGTCCCAACCGGTCTGGTACGCGGCCCTGGTGGCGATCCACTCGGTCGCCGAGCGCTCGGGGCGTCGGGCCAGGATCACGGTGGTCGCCGTGACCGTACTCGGCAGTTTCGCGCTGGCCTCCTCCGAATCCGGGCTGCGGATGAGCGTGCTGTGCGTCGCGGGCTACGCGCTCGGCAGGGCGGCTGCAGCCGGCCGGGCGCACGCCGAACGGCTGGAGCGCGAGCGCCGGGCGGAAGCGGAGCAGGCCGCGCTGGCCGAACGTGCCAGGATCGCCCGGGACATGCACGACATCCTGTCCCACGCGGTGAGCCTGATGGTCGTCCAGGCCGAGGCCGGCCCCGTGGTCCTGGCCAGGGACCCGGTGCGCGCCGAGCGCGCCTTCGACGCCATAGCGGGTGCGGGACGCGATGCGATGGTGCAGCTCAGAGGAATCCTCGAGGTGCTCGACCCGGACCGGGCTCCGCAGCCCGAGCGCACCCCTCAGCCCGCTCTCGCCGACCTGCCCCTGCTGACCGCCGGATCGGGCCTCTCGGTCACATGCACCCAGACCGACGTCTCGGGAGTCACCGTCGACTACCCGCAGCCTGGCGGGGCCGGCCAACTTCCGCTCGCCCCGCACGTGGAGACCGCCGCGTTCCGCATCGCCCAGGAGGCGCTGACCAATATCGTCAGGCACGCGGGCACCGACCGTGCCCGGCTCCACCTCCACTGGCAGGAAGACCGAGGCATCGTGCAGCTCGACATCACCGACGACGGCGCGGCCACCGGGCAGCGGCCGGCCCGCCCCCTCCCCTCCGGAGGCCACGGCCTGATCAACATCCGGGAACGGGCGCGTTCGTGCGGCGGGACCGCCGAATGCGGTCCCCGTACCGACGGCCCCGGCTTCCGGGTCCGCGCCCGCCTCCCGCTCCTCCCCCCGTCATGAGCGGTGGTACGGGGGACGGGCCGCTGCGCGTGGTCGTCGCCGACGACCAGGAACTGGTCCGGGCCGGCTTCGCGATGATCCTGGACGCCCAGCCGGACATCGAGGTCGTCGCGGAAGCGGCCGACGGCGCCGAGGCGATCGCGGCGGTACGGACCCACGCCCCGGACGTCGCGCTGCTCGACATCCGCATGCCGGGCACGGACGGTCTCACCGCCACCGCCGAGATCTGCGCCACCACCGCGACCCGCGTGATCATCCTGACGACCTTCGACCTCGACGCGTACGTGTTCGAGGCGCTGCGCGCGGGTGCGAGCGGTTTCCTCCTCAAGGACGTCCGGCGCGACGACCTCGCCCACGCGGTCCGGGTCGTCGCGGGCGGCGAGTCCCTCCTCTCGCCGTCCGTCACCAGCAAACTCATCGCCCACTGCACCGGTGCGTCCGCCGGGGTGCCGCCGCTCCCGGACCCGCGTCTCGACTCCCTCACCTCGCGCGAGACGGAGACCCTGCGCCTGCTCGCCCGTGGCCTCACCAATCCGGAGATCGCCGCGACCATGGTCATCAGCGAGCACACCGTGAAGACCCATGTCAGCAACGTTCTCGCCAAGCTCGGCCTCCGTGACCGCATCCAGGCGGTGATCACGGCGTACGAGGCAGGGCTGGCGGTCCCGGGCCGCAGGGCCGCTGAACCCAGGATCACGCGCTGAGCGGGAACACCTCGCCCAGCTCGCGGAAGACGGCGGTGTTCAGCGCGAACGCCCGCTTGCACTCCTCGACGATGCGCTGCTTCTCCAGGTCGTCGGCGTTCACCGCGTCCAGCAGCTCCCGGTACTCCCGCTTGAAGGCGGCCGGGTTGGAGATCTGCTCGAAGACGTAGAACCGCACCCCGTCGCCCTTGCGGTCGAAGCCCCAGGTCTTCTCCGCGGTGCCACGGATGATCTGGCCGCCCGAGAGGTCCCCGAGGTAACGGGTGTAGTGGTGCGCGATGTATCCGGCGGGCCACTCACGGGCGCACTCGGCGACCCGCGCGGCGTACGCGGCGGTGGCGCGCAGCGGCTCCAGCCCTTCGCGCCACCCCTCGCCCCGCAGGTGGGTGAGGTCGCGCTCCAGCGCGGCCGTGCGCATCAGCTCCGGCCGGACGAAGGGCCCGGCGACCGGGTCCTCGCGCAGGGCCTCCGCACCGTCCTCCAGCGCCCGGTAGACGAACCACAGCTGCTCGGTGTAGCGCGTGTAGGCGTCCACACCGAGCCGTCCGCCGAGCATGTCGCCCATGAAGGCCGAGGTCTCGGCCTCCGTGTGCTGCTCGTGCGAAGCGGTGCGGATGAGGGTCGAGAAAGGCGTGGTGGTGGCGGTCGAGTCCAAGGCGGGCCTCCGGGGACCGAGGGGGACGGGAAGTCCGGACAGAACGTATGCACCGGTAGCAGCTGTGCACGCCGCCGCGCACCGATACGGCGATCCTCCTGCTTAGGCTTACCTAAGTCAACAGGTTCCCGACTGTCTGTCGGTAAAACCGGCCCGCTACGGAAGCGTGAGGATCTCCGCCCCGGTCCCGGTCACCACCAGTGTGTGCTCGAACTGCGCGGTCCGCTTCCGGTCCTTCGTCACCACGGTCCAGCCGTCGTCCCACATGTCGTAGTCGTGGGTGCCGAGCGTGAGCATCGGCTCGATGGTGAACGTCATCCCGGGCTGCATCACGGTCGTCGCATGCGGACTGTCGTAGTGCGGGATGATCAGCCCGGAGTGGAACGAGGAATTGATCCCGTGCCCCGTGAAGTCCCGCACCACCCCGTAGCCGAACCGCTTCGCGTACGACTCGATGACACGCCCGATCACGTTGATCTGCCGGCCGGGCCGCACCGCCTTGATGGCGCGGTTCAGCGACTCCCGGGTGCGCTCCACGAGCAGCCGCGACTCCTCGTCGACGTCCCCGCAGAGGTAGGTGGCGTTGTTGTCGCCGTGCACCCCGTCGATGTACGCCGTGACGTCGAGGTTCACGATGTCACCGTCCCGCAGCACGGTGGAGTCGGGGATGCCGTGGCAGATCACCTCGTTGAGCGAGGTGCAGAGCGACTTCGGGAAGCCCCGGTAACCGAGGGTCGACGGGTACGCCCCGTGGTCGACCATGAACTCGTGGGCCACCCGGTCGAGTTCGTCGGTGGTGACCCCCGGGGCGATGAGCTTCGCGGCCTCCTCCATCGCCTGCGCCGCGATACGGCCCGCGATCCGCATGCGCTCCACGGTGTCGGAGTCCTGGATCTCCGGCCCGGTGTACGGCGTGGGGGCGGGCTTCCCCACGTACTCGGGGCGCCGGATCTTTCCGGGAACGGAACGGACGGGAGTGATCTCCCCTGGTACGAGAAGCGACTGGCCAGACATGTCAGCGAGTCTAACCAGCGCCCCCGGGGCACCATGGCAGAGAGGAAAGGATCCTGCGATGGCCCTGTTCAAGAAGCGCACGGTGGGCAAACCGGGCGAATGGTACTACTGCCTGGAGCACAAAAAGGTCGAGGAGGGCCCCGAGTGCCCCGGCAAGGACCGCTTCGGCCCGTACACCACCCCGGGGGAGGCCCAGCGCGCGATGGACACGGCGCGTGAGCGGAACCTGGAGTGGGAGACAGACCCGAAGTGGCACGACCGCACGGACCGGCCGACGGACGAGGCGCCCGACTAGGGGCTCATGTCCGGATGACGCCGTGACAGCGGCCCTTCACCAGCGGGCCGGGGGCGGGGCCGTCAGCTGGTCGGCGAGGCGGGAGAGGCGGTCGCGGAACGTGCGCCGGCCCCGGGGGGAGGGGGCGCCGTTCTCCCCGGCGGCCGCGCTGACCAGGTGCTGGACCGTGTCCAGGTCGACGTCGTCGCCGTCGCGGACCGTGAGCGCCTCATGGGCGAGGCCCCGCACCTCCGGGTCGCCGCCGTCCAGCGCGAGCACCGTCGCCCCCGCGCGCCGCGCGTCGTGCACCCGCTCCAGCAGGCCGCCGTCCGGCTGTTCGGGCGCCACCACGAGTAGCGTCTCGCCGCGCCCGGCCGTCTCGATCCGGCCCAGACCGACGGCCAGGTGCACCGGGTCGTCCGGCTCCACCCGGTGGCGTACGAGCGTGGGCCGCAGTTGCGGCAGGCCCGACCAGGTGGACTCGTCCACCAGGTGCGCGGCCATGTGCCACGGCTCGTACTCCTCGGTCCCCACCAGCAGCAGTCCGCCGCCCTGCGGCACGACCGACGCCCGCAGGGTCCGGGCGAACCCCCGGGCCGCCGCCGGCCACTCCGTCCCGGCGAGCACCTCACGCAGCAACGCGACACGTACGGCATCCATGGCCCGGCATCATGCCGCTCTCCCGGTGCCTCGGCGGCCCGATCGCGTGCGATCCACCCGAACGGGAACGTCCGGCCGTGTTGCGTGTCGCACAGCCACGGGCTGAGGGTGCGGCCCGCTACCTGGTACTAGTGTCGGCGCCATGACTACGAATGACGCCGACAGCGCCCCCAAGCCCCCTGCCAAGGACCCCTGGGACCTCCCCGACGTGTCACACCTGACCGTGGGCGTACTCGGCGGGACCGGTCCCCAGGGCCGCGGCCTCGCCTACCGCTTCGCCCGCGCCGGGCAGAAGGTCGTCATCGGCTCGCGCGCCGCCGACCGTGCCGAGGCCGCCGCCGCCGAGCTGGGCCACGGCGTCGAGGGCGCGGACAACGCGGAGTGCGCGCGCCGCAGCGACGTCGTGATCGTCGCCGTGCCGTGGGACGGCCACGCCAAGACCCTGGAGTCGTTGCGGGAGGAGCTCGCCGGGAAGCTCGTCGTCGACTGCGTCAACCCGCTCGGTTTCGACAAGAAGGGCGCCTACGCCCTGAAGCCCGAGGAGGGCAGTGCCGCCGAGCAGGCCGCCGCCCTGCTGCCCGACTCCCGGGTCACCGCCGCCTTCCACCACCTGTCCGCGGTGCTCCTCCAGGACGAGACGATCGAGGAGATCGACACCGATGTGCTGGTGCTGGGGGAGGCGCGCGCCGACACCGACACCGTGCAGGCGCTCGCGGGCCGTATCCCCGGGATGCGCGGCATCTTCGCCGGCCGGCTGCGCAACGCGCACCAGGTCGAGTCCTTGGTGGCGAACCTGATCTCCGTCAACCGCCGCTACAAGGCACACGCGGGGCTGCGCACCACCGACGTGTGAGGCCCTGCCCGGAGCCGAATCGGGCATGAGGGACACTGGACGGGACCGCGCACCATCCCCGGACAGGAGCACCAGCCCTCATGCCCCGCCTCGCTCTCTACGCCACCATCGTCTGTGCCCTCACCGCCGTGGCGGCCGTGGTCTCCTTCGTCCAGGGCAGCATCCTGCCCGGCGTCGTATGGGTGCTGCTGACCGGCCTCTCGTCGAACATGGCGTGGTTCTACCTGCGCCGGCACAAGGCGGAGTCACGCGCCGAAGCGGCGTGAGCCCCTGGGGCATGTCGGACAGGCCCTAGCGGATCAGCGCACAGCCCGGGTCCTGGTCGCCGAACCACTCCTGCCAGAAGCGGTAGGTGTCGAGCCCGCAGTAGGTCTCGACCTCGCTGACGCCCAGGCCACGCAGCAGCGCGTCCACGGCGTCGAAGAAGAACCCGTTGACCTCCGGGACCCACAGGAGCGCGAAGACCGCGATCAGCCCGAAGGGTGCGAACGGCTCGACCTGACGCCGGACCTTGTACGACAGCCAGGGCTCGATCACGCCGTAGCCGTCGAGGCCCGGGACCGGCAGGGAGTTCAGGATCGCCGCCGTCACCTGGAGGAGCGCCAGGAACGCCAGCGCGAGGCGGAAGGACAGCGGGACGCCGTCCAGGGCACCCAGCCAGAACGGGGCCGTGCAGACGACCGCGAACAGCACGTTCGTCAGGGGGCCGGCCGCCGAGATCAGGCTGTGCCTCCAGCGCCCGCTGATGCGGCCCCGCTCGATGTAGACGGCCCCGCCCGGCAGACCGATGCCGCCCATGATCACGAACAGCACGGGCAGCACGATGCTCAGCAGGGCATGGGTGTACTTCAGGGGATTGAGCGTCAGATAGCCCTTCGCCCCGATCGAGATGTCGCCGCTGTGCAGCGCGGTGCGCGCGTGCGCGTACTCGTGGAGGCAGAGCGAGACGATCCACGCCGCCGTGACGAACAGGAAGACCGCGAAGCCGGTCTGCTCCGCGAAGCCCGTCCACACGGCCCAGCCCGACACGGCCATGACGGCGACGATCCCGAGGAAGATCGGGCTGACCCGCCGGTCGCTGGGTCGGCGGAACGCGGTGGTCATCGGCGGCACTCCTGGGGCTGGACGGCGGCTGGAGCCCCCGAGAGTACGGGTGACACCGCGAGAACGTCTCACAGGTGGGTGGCAGTTCCCCGCAGGGCGAGGCATTCACGGACAATGGGCGCGTGCACTACGGCATCCTCGGTACCACCCGCGCTCTGCGCTCCGACGGCACTCCCGTCGCCCTCGGCGGGGCGCGGCTGCGCGCCCTGCTCACCGTGCTCGCCCTCAGCCCCGGCCGGGCGGTCCCGGCCGGGGTGCTCGTCGACGAGGTGTGGGACGGTGACCCGCCCGTCGACGCCCCAGGTGCTCTTCAGGCACTCGTGGGCCGGCTCAGGCGGGCGCTCGGGCGGGACGCGGTCGGATCGGCCGCGAACGGCTACCGCCTCGTCGCCGAGCCGGACGCCGTCGACCTGCACCGCTTCGAGCGGCTCACGGGCGAGGGCGCCCGGGCGCTGCGGGACGGCGACGCGGCGAAGGCCGCCACCGTCCTCGACGAGGCGCTCGCCCTGTGGCGCGGGCCGGCCCTCGCCGACCTGCCGGACCGCGCCGTGGCGGCCGCCCGCTGGGAGGCGAGGCGGCTGGACGCCCGCCGGACCCGCGTCGAGGCCGTCCTCGCACTGGGCCGTGCCGACGAGGCCCTGCCGGAACTCGCCGGGCTCTGCGCCGACCACCCGCTGGACGAGCCGCTGCAGGCCCTCCGGATCAGGGCGCTGCGGGACGCCGGACGCACCGCGCAGGCGCTCTCGGCGTACGACGAGGTGCGCACCCTGTTCGCCGACCGGCTCGGCACCGACCCGGGCCCCGCGCTGCGCGCCCTGTACGACGGGCTGCTGCACCAGGGCCCGCCCGCCCCGGTCTCCGCGCCCGCCGCACCCCTCGCCGCCCGGCCGGGCAATCTGCGGGCCCGGCTCACCAGCTTCGTGGGGCGTGACACGGACATCGCCGGCCTGCGCGAGGACCTGACCCGGGCCCGGCTGGTCACTCTCCTGGGCCCCGGAGGCGCCGGCAAGACCAGGCTGTCCCAGGAGGCCGCCGAAGCCGTCGGCCCCGCCGCCTGGCCGGACGGCGTCTGGCTGGCCGAGCTCGCACCGGTCGACGACCCCGAAGCGGTGCCGGAGGCCGTCCTCACCGCCCTCGGCGGCCGCGAGACCGTGCTGCGCGGTGCGGGCGCCGAGGAACTCCGGGCCGCGGAGCGGGGCGCGGGCGAACCGCTCGCCCGGCTCACCGATCACTGCTCCGGGCGTCGCATGCTGCTGCTCCTGGACAACTGCGAGCACCTCATCGAGGCGGCCGCTGCCCTCGCCGACCATCTGCTGGCCCGCTGCCCGGGGCTCACCGTCCTCGCGACCAGCCGTGAACCCCTCGGCGTACCGGGCGAGTTCGTCCGGCCGGTCGACCCGCTGCCCGGCCCGATGGCGCTGCGCCTGCTCGCCGAGCGCGGCGCCGCCGCACTGTCCGGCTTCCGGGTCGACGCGGACGAGCGGACGGCGGCGGCCTGCGCCGAGATCTGCCACCGCCTCGACGGGCTCCCGCTCGCGATCGAACTCGCCGCCGCCCGGCTGCGCATGCTCACCCCGCGTCAGATAGCCGACCGCCTCGACGACCGCTTCCGTCTGCTGACCAGCGGCAGCCGCACCGTACTGCCCCGCCAGCAGACCCTGCGGGCCGTCGTCGACTGGTCCTGGGACCTCCTGGACGAGGACGAACGCGCCGCCCTGCGCCGGCTGTCGGTCTTCTCCGGCGGCTGCACGCTCGCCGCCGCCGAGTCGGTCTGCACGGACCGGCCGGGGGACGCCGACGACGTCGCCGGGGTGCTCGGCTCGCTGGTCGACAAGTCCCTCGTCGTGGCCGCCCCCGCCACGGACGGCCGGATGCGCTACCGCCTCCTGGAGACCGTCGGTGAGTACGCCGGCGAACGGCTCGACGAGGCGGGGGAGCGGGACGCCGTCGAACGCCGGCACCTCGTGTTCTTCCGGGAGCTGGCCCGGACGACCGACCCCGAACTCCGGGGCGCCGGACAGCTCGCCGCCCTCGAACTGCTCCAGCGGGACTACGAGAACCTGCGCACCGCCCTGCGGCGCGCCATCGCCGCCCGCGACGAGCAGGAAGCGTTCTGCATGGTGCTCTCGCTCGCCTGGTACTGGCAGATGCGCGATCTGCGCAGCGATGCCCTGCAGTGGGCCGAGGCCGCCGCCGAGCTGGGTCCCGACCCGTTCGCCGGGCCCGCCCGCCCCGCGCCCTCCCTCCACGAGCGCTGCACCGACGCGCCCCCTCCCATGGGCCCCGAGCTGCTCGAGGAGGCACGGAGAGAGGTGGCGCTGGTCCAGCTGGCCGGCATGGACGACGCGATGGACGCCTGGATGAACGCGGGGGGCATGGAGCGCCTGCGCGTCATCGCCGGCACCTACCGGCCGGGACAGCCGCAGACCTGCCGCAGTCCGGGCTCGCTCTGGTTCTTCGCCGTCATGTTCACCGGGGACATCTCGGATCTGCGCGCACTGCTGGACGAGAGGGTCCGCGCCTGCCGGGAGTTCGGATACGAGTGGGAGCTGGCCTCCGCGCTCCAGGTGCGTGCCAACGTCCTGGCCAACCGTCCCGACTGGGCGGGCGAGGCCCATGCGGACGCCGACGAGAGCCTGGAGATCTTCGGCCGTCTCGGCGACGACTGGGGCGCGGCGGAGGCGCTCTCCTCGCGCGGTGAGGCCAACGAGAAGACGGGCGACTTCGACCGGGCGGCCGAGGACTACCAGGCCGCGATCGGTTACGCGGAGAAGCTCGGTGCCAAGGCCCAGGTGCTGGTGCTCCGCACCCGGTACGCCGCCGCGCTGGTGGAGCTCGGCCGCGGCCCGGAGGCCGAGGTGATCTTCCGGGAGGTGCTCGTCGAGGGGCGGCACGCGGGGCACGAGGGGACGGCGTTCGCCCGGTTCTTCCTGGCCATGTGGCTGGGGGCGTCCGACCGCACCGTCGAGGCCCGTGAACAGCTCGTCACGCTGCAGGAGGAGTTCAGCTCCGCGTCCACGGTGGAGTTCTTCCAGGCGTTCGTGCTGGGCGGTCTGGCCTGGCTGGACAGTCAGGAGGGGTTGTACGCGCAGGCCCTGGCCCGGAGCCGGGAGGCGCTGGCACGGTCCGACGACCGGCTGTCGCAGATCGTGGCACCGCAGATGAACGTGCACTACCTGGTCACCGTGGCGCGGGCGCTGGGCGGGCTCGGCGGGGAGCGCCGGGCCGTCACGGCGGCGCGGCTGCTGGCCGCCGGAAGGGCGCTGCTGCCGAAGGGGCATGTGCCGACGTCGATGGAGCGGGGCAACCGCACCGCGGCCGAGGAGGCCGTCCGCGGCGTTCTCGGGGACGCCGCTTACGGGACGGCGTACGACGAGGGCGTCGGCCTCTCCCTGGAGGAGGCCGTCGCCCTCGTCGACGCGTGCGCACAGTGAACGGAGATCAGGACTTCTTGCGGAACTTGGACACCGCGAGCGGAGCCATCACCGCGGTGATGACCACGGTCCAGCCGAGCGTCAGCCAGACCGAGTTGCCGAGCGGGCCGCCCATCATCAGTCCGCGGGCCGAGTCGGCCAGGTTGGACAGCGGGTTGTAGTCGGTGAACGTCTGGAGCCAGCCGGGCATCGTCTGCGTCGGGGCGAAGATGGAGGAACCGAACTGGAGCGGCATCATCACGATCATCCCCATTCCCTGAACGGCCTGGGCCGTCTTCATGCTCAGTCCGAGCAGGATGAAGATCCACATGATGGCGGCGCCGAACGCGGCCGCCAGAGCGATCGCCCCGACCAGCCCGAGCACCGACCCCTGGAGCTCCATGCCGAGCGCGAAGCCCATGCCCAGCAGGATCAGCGTGGCGACCGTCATCCGGCCGAGCTCGACCACGATCTTGGCGATGAGCACCGAGGAACGGGCGATCGGCATCGTGCGGAACCGGTCCATGACCCCCTTGCGGAAGTCGTCGTTGACACCCGAACCGACCGCCATGGCGATGTTCATGCCCATCATCGCCATCAGGCCGGGGATCAGGTAGTTCAGATAGTCCTGCCGGTCGCCGCCCAGGCTGCTGCCGACGGAGCCGCCGAAGACGTACACGAACAGCAGCACGAAGATGACCGGCATCAGGAGCGCGTCGAACATCGACTCCGGATCCTTCTTGATCTGGAGCAGGTTGCGCCGCACCAGCGCCCCGATGTGGCGCAGGTTGTTCCGCAGTCCGATCCGGCCCTCGTCGTGGAGGGTCCTGGCCGGTGCGGACGCGGCCGCGTCGGTGGGGGTGGGCGTCAGAGTCGTCGTGCTCATGCCGCGACCTCCTGGGGGATCGTGTCGGTGACGGTGGTGGCCTTGTCGCCCGTGATGGCGAGGAACACCTCGTCCAGGCTGGGCAGCGCGGTGGCGACATGGGCGAGTGAGAAGCCCCGGGTGCCGAGCAGCCCGATCACCGCGGTCAGCTGCTCGTCGCTGAGGATCGGTACGTAGAGCAGTCCCTCGTCCGGGACCGCCTGGGCGCCGGCGACGCCGTCGAGACCCGTCTCGCGCAGCGCCTGCGCCATCGCGGCCAGTTCGGCGGGGTCGGAGGGCCGGATCTGCAGGGTGCGGCCGCCGACCTTGGCCTTGAGCTCGTCGACACCGCCCCGGGCGATGATCTTTCCGTGGTCGATGACGGTGAGCTCGCCGGCGAGCTGTTCGGCCTCTTCCATGTACTGCGTGGTGAGGAGCACGGTCGCCCCCTCCGCGACCATCCGCTGTACCTCGTCCCAGACCTCGTTGCGCGTACGGGGGTCGAGTCCCGTGGTCGGCTCGTCGAGGTAGAGGACGGCCGGGCTGCCGATCATGGAGGCGGCCAGGTCCAGCCGGCGCCGCATGCCGCCGGAGTAGTCCATCGCGGCCTTCTTCGCCGCGTCGGTGAGGGAGAAGCGCTCCAGCAGTTCGTCGGCGCGGGACCTGGCCTTCTTGCGCGGCAGGTCGAGCAGCCGCCCGATCATGTAGAGGTTCTCCCAGCCGGAGAGCTTCTCGTCGACCGAGGCGTACTGCCCGGTCAGGCCTATGGTGCGGCGCAGCTGCCGGGGCTGCTTCACGACGTCGTAGCCCGCCACGACCGCGTGCCCCGCGTCGGGCAGGATCAGGGTCGACAGGCAGCGTACGAGGGTGGTCTTCCCGGCGCCGTTGGGTCCGAGCACGCCGAGGACGGTGCCCTCGCGCACGTCGAGGTCCACACCGTCCAGCGCCTTGGTCTCGCCGTAGTGCTTGACCAGCCCCCGCACCTCGACGGCGTTCCTGCCGTGCTCACGGTTCTTGTCGTTTCGCGTCATGGACACCATCAGACCAGCCGCCACCGACAAGTCACCGACATGTCGCTGACAGCGGGCCGACAACAGGCGACAGCCCGCCGATGGGGGAAGTCGGCGGGCTGTCGGTGGTGCGGCAGTGGTCGTGTGGGCGTCAGTGGAAGGTGTGCTCCGCCGCCGGGAACGTGCCGCCGACGACCTCTTCGGCGTACTCCCTGGCGGCGTCGGTCATCACCTGACGCAGGTTCGCGTACTGCTTGGTGAAGCGCGGGACCTTGCCGCCGGTCAGGCCGACCATGTCGGTGTAGACCAGCACCTGCGCGTCCGTGTCGGGCCCGGCTCCGATGCCGACGGTCGGGATGTGCAGTGTGCGGGTCACCTCGGCGGCCAGTTCGGCCGGGACGAGCTCCAGGACGACGGCGAACGCGCCCGCGTCCTGCACCGCCTTCGCGTCGCGCAGCAGCTGCTGCGCCGCTTCCTCGCCACGGCCCTGCACGCGGTAGCCCATGGCGTTGACGGACTGGGGGGTCAGGCCGATGTGGCCCATGACCGGGATCCCCGCCTCGACCAGGAGCCGGATCTGCTCGTGGGAGCGCTCGCCGCCTTCCAGCTTGACCGCGCCGACACCGGCGTCCTTGATCAGCCTGGTGGCGTTGCGAAGGGCCTGGACCGGCCCCTCCTGGTAGGCCCCGAAGGGCAGGTCGGCCACGATGAGGGCGCGCTTGGTGCCCCGCACGACGGCGGCCGACAGGATGGCCATCTCGTCCATGGTGACGGGCACGGTGGTCTCGTAACCGAGGTGGCAGTTGCCCATGGAGTCGCCGACGAGCATGACCGGGATCCCGGCCTCGTCGAACACGGACGCGGTCATCGCGTCGTAGGCGGTGAGCATCGGCCACTTCTCGCCGCGCTCACTGGCGGCGGCGATGTCGTGGACGGTGATGCGGCGGGTGCTCTTGCCCCCGTACAGGGCCTTGCCGGCACCGGGAGTGGGGCCCGCGGGAGGTGTGGCGGGCTGGTTCTGCGCAGCCTGAAGCGACATGGCCAACGGCTCCTTCGTCATCTCGAGGCGCCCTGACGGCGTCCCCGGATCCCTTCCATGGTGGCATCCCGCGAGCGTTCCGGGGAAGTGGGCCCGCCCACCGTGCGCGGTGAACCTCGCCGGGCGACGGGCCGGAGGTCTCGACGAGGAAGGCGCCTCGTGCCGCGCCTGGCGAAGGCCCAGGTCACAGCTGTGGAATCGAAGGCTGCCCCTGTGTGAGTGTTCTGTCACAAGCCGCGCCTCCCTCATCATGGCCGGAACTCGCCGGTCCGGTTCGGTCGTCCTGGTGGCAGTACGGCCGTCGTCGACGGCGAGAACCGCGTCGCTCATCGCCTAGGGTCGACAGGCGCGGTGATGTGTACGGCAAGGCAGTGAGGACGAGCGCAATGGTGCAGGCGTACAGGGCGGACACCGAAGACGTCGGCGCGGGTGCGCGGCCGGGCTCCCGGCTCCGGGCCCTGCGTCACAGACTGGCCTCCGACCGGGGCATCTGGCGGCGCGGCATCATCCTGGCGCTCTGCTCGGTGCTCCTGACCCTCGTGATGGTCTTCCACGCCGAGATCCCGAACACCGTGGGCAACCTGGGCAGCCTCATCGAGACGTTCCTGCCCTGGCTCGGCGTGGCCGTGCCGCTGCTGCTCGTCCTCGGTCTCGTCCGGCGTTCCGCGACGGCGTCGATCGCCCTCGTCCTGCCCGTCGCGGTCTGGCTCAACCTTTTCGGTGGCCTGCTCTTCGACGACAAGTCGGGCACCGGCGGCGATCTCACCGTCGCCACGCACAACGTCAACGCGGGCAACCCCGACCCCGCGGGCACCGCCCAGCAGGTCGCCGGCTCCGGCGCGGACATCGTGGCCCTGCAGGAGTTGCCGGGCGGCAAGGTGGCGGCGTACGAGGACGCGCTCGCCGACCGCTACCCGCACCACTCCGTCCAGGGGACCGTCGGTCTCTGGAGCAAGTACCCGGTGACGGACTCCAGCCCCGTCAACATCAAGCTGGGCTGGACCCGCGCGATGCGTGCCACGGTCACGACCCCGGAGGGCCCGGTCAAGGTGTACGTCGCCCACCTCCCCTCCGTACGGGTCAAGCTGAACGCGGGTTTCACCGCCAACCAGCGGGACGACAGCGCGGACGCGCTGGGCGAGGCCATCGCCGACGAGCCGCTGGAGCGGGTGGTCCTGCTCGGCGACCTGAACGGCACGATGAACGACCGCTCGCTGCACGCGGTCACCTCCCAGATGCGCTCCACCCAGGGCGCGGCGGGCGACGGCTTCGGCTTCAGCTGGCCCGCGGCGTTCCCGATGGCGCGGATCGACCAGATCATGGTGCGGGGCGTCGAACCCCTTGCCTCCTGGACCCTCCCCGCGACGGACAGCGACCACCTCCCGATCGCGGCCCGCGTGCAGCTCTGAGCGCCCGCCGCTTCCGACGGACGCGGTACGCTCTCACGCATGTCCAGCCCCGAGTCCGACAGACTCCGGCCGCCGGTCCGCCGGTGGCCCCGTCCGTGACGCCGTAAGCCCCGGCCCCAGCGGTCACCGGGCTTCGCCCCGTCGCGTCGTCGGCCATCGCCGGATCGTCCGCGGCGGTGTGGGCCGGCTCTCATGTCCCGTACGAATACCGGACACTCCACCGTGTCTCCGTCCTCGCGCCCTCCGCGCGTGACGACGGGCGCGGCCCGCATCCCCCTGCACACCGCTCGTTCCTCCGACGGTTCCGTACAAGGGGTTCCCTTCTCATGCCATTCGCTGTTTACGTCCTCGGGCTGGCGGTCTTCGCCCAGGGCACTTCGGAGTTCATGCTCTCCGGCCTGCTCTCGGGCATCGCCGGGGACCTGCACGTCTCTCTCGGCGCAGCCGGGCTGCTGACCTCGGCCTTCGCGGTCGGGATGGTGGTCGGCGCGCCGCTCACCGCACTGGCCGGCCGCCGCTGGCCCCGGCGCCGGGCGCTGCTGTTCTTCCTCGGCGTCTTCGTCGCCGCCCATGTCGTCGGCGCGCTGACCTCCAGTTACGGGGTGCTGCTCGCCACCCGGGTCGTGGGGGCGCTGGCCAACGCCGGCTTCTGGGCGGTCGCGCTGGTCACCGCACTGGCCATGGCCGGCCCGCACCGGCGGGCGCGGGCCACCGCCGTGGTCGTGGGCGGGGTCACCGTCGCGTGCGTGGTGGGTGTGCCGGCGGGGGCGGCGCTCGGCGAGCTGTGGGGCTGGCGCTCGGCGTTCTGGGCCGTGGCCCTCGTCTCCGTACCGGCCGCCGTCGCTCTGCTGGTCGCCGTCCCCGGCGGCCGGCCCGACGACGCACCGCGGCAGGTGAGCGCGCGGAGCGAACTGCGCGCGCTGGCCAGGCCCCGGCTGCTGGGGACCCTGCTGGTGATGGCACTCGTGCAGGGGGCGACCTTCTGTACCTTCTCCTACCTGGAACCGCTGGTCACCCGGGTCACCGGCTTCGGCGCCGGCTGGGTGCCCGTGGTGCTCGCCCTGTTCGGCGTCGGCTCGTTCGCGGGTGTCACCCTGGCCGGGCGCCTGGCCGACGCCCGCCCGCACGCGGTCATCGGGCTCGGCATGACGGCTCTGGCCGCCGGGTGGGCCGCGCTGGCCCTGACCGCGGCCCACCCGGCGGCGGCCCTCGCCCTCGTCCCGCTCCAGGGCGCGCTGGCCTTCGGTACGGGGACGACGCTGATCACCCGGGTCTTCCACCTGGCTCCCGACGCCCCGACGCTGGCCGGCTCCTTCGCCACGGCCGCCTTCAACGTGGGCGCCGCGGCCGGCCCCTGGCTGGGCGGCCTGGCCCTCGGCGCGGGCTTCGGCTTCCGCGCCCCGGTCTGGGTGAGCGCCGTGCTGATGTGCCTGGCACTCGCGGGTGCGGGGGCGCTGGCGGTGTCCTCTTCCGCGGGGGTGTCCCGGCTGCCGGGGCGGGCCGGAGCCGCTGAGTGACGCAGACATCACACCCCGACGCAACGGCATGTTCACGTCCGGGCATAAAACGTCTGAGAGACTTTGTTCCGACGGGGTACATAACCCGTCCCGGCAACGAAGCCGACGCTCCCGCACACATCGCCGCCGCCCGGCCTCCACGGCCCGGGCGGCCCCGCCCGAAAGGTCATCTCCATGCCCCTGGCCCTGCTCGCCCTCGCTGTGAGCGCCTTCGGCATCGGCACCACCGAGTTCGTGATGATGGGGCTGCTGCCCAACGTCGCGGACGATCTGGGAACGTCCGTACCCACCGCCGGTTACCTCGTCTCGGCGTACGCGATCGGCGTCGTCCTCGGTGCCCCGCTGCTCACCGGTCTCGGCTCCAGGATCCCGCGCAAGCGGATGCTCCTGCTGCTGATGGCCGTCTTCACCGTCGGCAACCTCGCTTCCGCCTTCGCCCCCGACTTCGGCTGGCTGCTGGCCGGGCGGTTCCTGGCCGGGCTGCCGCACGGCGCCTTCTTCGGGGTCGGCGCGGTCGTCGCCGCGCGCCTCGTGCCGGACGGGCGCCAGGCGCGCGCCGTGGCCACGATGTTCCTCGGCCTGACCGTGGCCAACATCGTCGGCGTGCCCGCCGCCACCCTGCTGGGACAGCACCTCGGCTGGCGTGCCACGTTCATGGTGGTCGCCGTGATCGGGCTGGTCGCGATGGCCGCCCTCGCCCGCCTCGTCCCGCAGATCCCCGTCGAGGCGCACCAGAACGTACGCCGTGAACTGAGCGCGCTCGGCAACCGGCAGGTCGTCCTCGGCCTGCTCACCGCCGTCCTCGGCTTCGCGGGTGTCTTCGCCGTCTACTCCTACCTCTCGTCCATGACGACCGAGGCGATGGGCTTCGGCGAGTCCTCCGTGACGCTCGTCCTCGCCCTCTTCGGCATCGGGATGACGCTCGGCGCCCTGGCGGCGGGACCGCTGACCGACCGGGCACTGCGCCCCACCCTCTACGGCTCGCTGGGGGCCCTGGCCGTCATCCTGGTCGTCTTCCCCTTCACCGTGCATGTGCAGTGGGCGGCCCTGGTCATGGTGGTGCTGCTCGGCGGCGTCGGCTTCATGACGACCACACCCCTGCAGATGCTGGTGATGAACAAGGCCAAGGACGCCCCCACGCTGGCGTCCGCCTCCAACCACTCCGCCTTCAACCTCGCCAACGCGGGCGGTGCCTGGCTCGGCGGCGTCGCCATCGCGGCGGGCTGGGGCTGGACCTCTCCGGCCCTGGTCGGCGCGGTGCTGGCCGTGGCCGGTCTCGCCGTGGCCGTCACGGCGGGCTTCCTCGACCGGGCCCCGGGCACCTCGCGCGTGGTGGCGTCCGGAGCCCGCGCCGAGGCGCGCGAGCCGGTGGAGACGCACTCCTTCTGAGCGCTACGACGGCTCCGGGCCGGCGCGGGACACGCGCCGGCCCGAGCCCAGCAGGGCCGCCGTGACCAGTCCCGCGAGCGCCCTCGGCGCGAGCGGCAGCCGGACGTCCAGCACGGCGACCGGCCGATGCCACCGTCGACTCCCTCCGCACCCGCGTGTCCCGCGCTCCCGGCCGGGGCGCGCCCCTGGCCATGCTGGTGACTGAGGGGGTTCGGTGGCACCGGGCAGACGCCTCGGAAGCATCTCAATCGGCGTCAGGCACTTGTGAAACGAGAAGGGCGAGTTGGCGCAACCGCTGGTAGTACTCGCGACCTGACGGGTCGCTGATCTGCGGAACCACTCGGTCCAGGTCTTCGACGCAGGCCCGCAGGATGCGTCGGCGCCCTGGATCGAGGGCGCCGTCGTTGTTGATCCACGTGTGGGCGCAGCCTGCGGCATCCGCATCGAGCAGCACCATGTCGATGTCCTCGAACTCGGCGCCTCGCAGGTTTGCCGGGAATGCGGTGTCGAGGTGTTCCTGCCAGAGGCGGGCGGCCTCCCGCACCAGTTCAGGTCTGATCATCTGGCCATACTCCTGTACGCGGCAGCGGGTGTGGCGTGAACTCAGGGGTTCGTACGGCGGTAGCACAGGAGGGTGCGGGCGATGCCTGTGAAAGCAGGGAAGAGCTCGGCTTCGCGCTCGTAGCGGCGGTGGAGTCGGAGGCAGCCCGCGAGCCGGGCCATGGTCCGTTCGACGGCCCGACAGTGTCGACCGAGTCGCTCCGAGATCTCCATGCCCTTCCAGGCATGGGCCCGCGGTCCCGGTGGCCGACCGGTCGCGTCTGTACACGACCGCAGCGCGACCACGGCGGAACAGAGGCGGCCTCATGCCCCGAAGCCTGCGTATTCTCCTGATGAGGACCACAAGCTGGCGACAGGAAGGCCGGGGGATGAGCGCAGACGGGGGCGGCGTGCCATGGAATCCGTACGGGGGAGGGCAGCCGGTGCGCCGGCTGACCTTCGGACGGCTCTTCAACCCGATCGCTGTGGGACGCGCGGTGTTCACGCCGTCCAGGCCCGACCGTGTGCACGACCCGGCGGTGAAGAAGGCACAGGTCGTGAGGACGGTCGTCGGCATCGCCGCCCTCACCTGGATGATGCTGTCCTACGGGCTGGCGGAGGACGCCGACGCCGTGGTGGACGACCGCTTCGGCCAGATCCGCACCACCCTCATCGTGCTGGCAGTGACCTTCCCGGTCGCCGTCGCCGCATTCGTCGCGGCGGCACGCCCGCCCAACCGGGGCCTGTTCCTGCGCCGCGCGGCCAAGCCCGTCGGGGCGCTGCTCGCGCTGTTCGTCGCCCTCGCCGCGCCGAGGCTGATCACCGGGCTGGGCTACGTCACCGAGGAGACGGACTGGACGGCGTCGCCGGGGCGGGTCGTGGTGTTGTTCGCCCTGGGAGCCTGGCTGTTGTGGCTCGCTCCCTTCGTGCTCTACGGCATCGCGCAGTCGCTCGTCCACGTCTTCCGGACGGCGGACCTCCACGAGACCGTCCCGCCGCTGCTCGCGACGCTGCTCGTCTGGGAGGTCGCGCTCCTGGACGTCTTCCGGGGCGCCTACGACGGCGTGCCGCTCGCGGTGCGGGTGGCCTTCACCCTGGGAGGCCCGCTGTCCGTCACCCTGGTGGCGATGTGGGAGCTGCGGCGGCTGCGCACGCGGCACGGCATCACCCTGAGGGGCGCCCTGCTCCGCTGAGCCGCCACGGAGACCGCCCTCCGCCCTCAGCCCGTCTCGCGCCAGCGGTTGGTGACCGGCAGCCGGCGGTCCTTGCCGAAGCCCTTCGGGGAGATCTTCGTGCCCGGCGGGTACTGCCGCCGCTTGTACTCCGCCGTGTCGACCATCCGCAGCGTCTTCGTCACCAGGGCTTCTTCGAACCCGGCCGCCACGATCGCCTCCCGCCCCTGGTCCCGGTCGACGTACAGCTCCAGGATCCGGTCCAGCACGTCGTAGTCCGGCAGCGAGTCCGTGTCCGCCTGGCCCGGGCGCAGTTCGGCGCTCGGAGGCTTGGTGATGGACGCCTCCGGGATGGGCGGGGTCTGGCCGCGCTCCTCGGCGGCGCGGTTGCGCCACTTCGCGAGGCGGAAGACCGACGTCTTGTACACGTCCTTGATCGGCCCGTACGCGCCGACGGAGTCCCCGTACAGCGTGGAGTAACCCACCGCCAGCTCGGACTTGTTGCCCGGCGCCAGCACGATCTGGCCCTCCTGGTTGGAGACGGCCATCAGCATCGTGCCGCGCAGCCGGGACTGGAGGTTCTCCTCCGCCAGACCGGTGAGCCCGAGCGACTCCATGTACGCGTCGAACATCGGCTCGATCGGTACGGTGCGGAAGTTCAGCCCCGTACGCCGGGCCAACTCCGCCGCGTCGCCCTTGGAGTGGTCCGAGGAGTACTTCGACGGCATCGAGATGCCGTACACGTGCTGGGCCCCCAGCGCGTCACACGCGATCGCCGCGACGAGCGCCGAGTCGATCCCGCCCGAGAGCCCGATCAGGACGCTGCTGAATCCGTTCTTCGCGGCGTACGCGCGCAGGCCCACGACCAGCGCCGTGTACAGCTCCTCGTCGTCGTCGAGCCGCTCCGAGCAGCCGCCGGCCAGCTCCGGCTCGTAGGCGGGCAGCGGCTTCCCGCTCAGCACCACGTGGTCGATGCGCAGCCCGTCGTTCACGACCCCCGAGGGAGCCTCGGCCGCGGCGGCGGGAAGGTCCAGGTCGAGGATCACACTGCCCTCGGTGAACTGGGGTGCGCGGGCGATGACTTCGCCGTCCCTGTCGACGACGATCGAGTCCCCGTCGAAGACCAGCTCGTCCTGGCCGCCGGTCATCGCCAGGTACGCCGTCGTGCATCCGGCTTGCCGCGCCCGCGTGCGGACCAGCTCCAGCCTGGTGTCGTCCTTGTCGCGCTCGTACGGGGAGGCGTTGACGGACAGCAGCAGCCCGGCCCCCGCGGCGCGCGCGGCCGGGACGCGACCGCCGTCCTGCCAGAGGTCCTCGCAGATCGCGAGCGCCACGTCGATGCCGTGCACCCGCACGACGGGCATCGAGTCACCCGGCACGAAGTACCGGAACTCGTCGAAGACGCCGTAGTTGGGCAGGTGGTGCTTGGCGAAGTTCAGCGCGACCTGCCCGCGGTGCAGCACCGCGGCGGCGTTGCGCGGGGACCCGGCGGGCTGGCCGTAGCGTGCCGCGGCGTGCTCCGAGCGGTCGAGGTAGCCGACGACGACCGGGACCTCCCCGAAGCCCTCGTCGGCGAGGCGTGCGGCGAGCGCGCGCAGCGCCTTGCGCGAGGCTTCGACGAAGGACGACCGCAGGGCCAGGTCCTCGACGGGGTAACCGGTCAGCACCATCTCGGGAAAGGCCACCAGGTGGGCACCCTGCTCGGCGGCGTGCCGGGTCCAGTGGACGATCGACTCGGAGTTGCCGGCGAGGTCTCCGACGGTCGCGTCGATCTGATTGAGGGCGAGGCGTAGTTGAGGCACCCCGCCAGTGTAATCGTCTGACTGACGCTATGTCCTGGCCTTCCCGTCCGGAGGCGGCGGACCGCCCCCGGACGGGGGCCTGCCGGGGACCGGTGCGGGCGGCCTGTGTGTCAGGTGCGGGTGTACACCTTCTCCGCCCAGCCGGCGACCTGCTCGTCCGAGAGGTGGAGTGCCAGATCCGCCTCGCTGATCATGCCGATCAGCTTCTTGTCCTCGACCACCGGGAGCCGGCGGATGCGGTGGCTCTGCATCTCCTCCAGCACGGCGTCGACGTCCGCCGTCGACTCGATCCAGCGCGGGGTGCCCTCACAGAGCTCGCCCGCCGTCACCTTCGACGGATCGTGCCCCGACGCCACGCACTCGATCACGATGTCGCGGTCGGTGATGATCCCGACCATCCGGTCCTGCTCACCGTTGGCGGAGACGGGAAGCGCCCCCACCTCGTGGTCACGCATCATCTGGGCGGCGCGGTCGAGCGTCTCGTGGGCGGGGATCCAGTGGGCCCCGGTGTGCATGATGTCCTTGGCCGTGGTCATGTGGTTGCCTCCTGCGTGCCTGTGGGCACTGCTGTACGGCCCCGAGTCCTTCCATCGTGGCGGGCCCGCCCGGCGTACGCGAACGCTGGGCGGACCCGCCCGGCGCACACGAACTGTGTCACCCGTTCGGACGTACGCCGAGCCGGTCCCGCGCTCAGGGGCGGGGAGCGGACCCGCGTGCCGTGAGCATGTCCGCCATCAGGTCCAGCTCGGACTGCTGGGCCTCGACCATGCCCCGGGCCAAGCGCTTCTCCACGGGCACGGCGCACTGCTCGGCGCAGCCACGGGCCATCGCGACGCCGCCCTCGTGGTGGTCGGTCATCAGCCGCAGGAAGAGAATCTCGGCCTCCTCGCCACGGGCGGCACGGAGCCGGTCGAGCTCGGTCCTGGTCGCCATGCCGGGCATGAGGGCACCGTCGTGATCCATGCCCTCCATCCCGGCCATGCCGTGGCCGCTGTGGCCGCCGCCCGGCATCCAGGCCATCGGCCCCTGCCCGTCGGGCGCCGTCTTCGGCAGCTCCCACAGATCAAGCCAGCCGAGCAGCATGCCCCGCTGGTTGGCCTGCGTGTTGGCGATGTCGTACGCGAGACGACGTACGTCCTCGTCCTTCGTCCCGTCGCGCACGATGAAGGACATCTCCACGGCCTGCTGATGGTGGACGGCCATGTCCCGCGCGAAGCCCGCGTCCGCGGACCGCGCCGAGGGCGTACGGGGCCCGGGGGGCTCCGCCTCGCCCCGCGCGGAGGCGACCGTCGCGGCTCCGGCGAACAGCAGGGCGAGAGCCACGGCGGAGCCCGCGACCCACCGCGTACGCCGGCTGCCCGACGGGATCACCCGTCCACCCCACCGGTGCAGGGCGCGCCCGGCTCGGGCGTCTGCGCGCCCTGGACGTACTTCGCGAAGAAGGCGGCCACCCGGGGGTCGTCGGCGCTGTCCACCGTGACCTGCTTGCCCCAGGCGGTCAGCATGATCGCCCCGGCCTGGCCCTCGTACGGTGACATCAGGGAGTAAGGGGTGCTCCTGACGCGGGACGCGAGTCCGGCGAAGGCGTCCGGAGAGGCCTTCTCGCTGATCGTCACCCAGACCGCGCCGTGCTCCAGGGCGTGCACGGCGTTGACGTTCGGGACGGCCTTTTCGTATACGACGCCGTCGCAGTTCAGCCAGGCCGGGTTGTGGTTCCCGCCGACGGGCGGCTCCATGGGGTACTTCACGTCGGTGGTGACGTGGTCACGGCCCAGCTTCGCCGCGTCCCACGTCTTCTCGCCCGCGATCGGCCCCGCGGCGAGCTCCTTCTTCTCCTGCTCGGTCTGCTTCGAGTCCCGCGCCCGGGTCTCCCCGGTCCTCTCCTTCGCCTCGGACTTCTCCAGGAGCGTGTACGAGCCGAAGCCCAGCAGCCCGGCGACCACGACGGCACTCAGGCCTATGGCGACGACCCGGTTGCGCCGGTCGTGCGCACGGTCGGCACTGCGCATCTGCTCCACGCGGTTCCTGCGGTCGAAGCTCATGACGTCGGGTCCTTCTGCCAAGGGGTCGGGAGGGGCGGGGACGGAACGGGAAAACCTGGCCGTGGCGGACCGTGGCCGAGCGGCTACAGCCCTTGCACACCATGGGCGCCGATCGTAGTGGGTGGCCGCGTGCTCTCTCTCACACCGTGTGCGTAATCTGGGTGAAATCCCGGGTCGCGATACTGAGGTGTCCCCCTACCCCGGGCGGTGGTGCACGGACCGTCTGAACTGCAAGGATGTGGCTATGGACAAGCAGCAGGAATTCGTCCTCAGGACGCTTGAGGAGCGTGACATCCGCTTCGTACGGCTGTGGTTCACCGATGTTCTCGGTTACCTCAAGTCCGTCGCCGTGGCCCCGGCCGAGCTCGAACAGGCCTTTGACGAGGGCATCGGCTTCGATGGCTCCGCGATCGAGGGCTTCGCCCGTGTATACGAATCGGACATGATCGCGAAGCCGGACCCCGGCACCTTCCAGATCCTTCCGTGGCGCGCCGAGGCCCCCGGGACCGCCCGGATGTTCTGCGACATCCTGATGCCGGACGGCTCGCCCTCCTTCGCGGACCCGCGCTTCGTGCTCAAGCGGATCCTCGCCAAGACCTCCGACCTGGGCTTCACCTTCTACACCCACCCGGAGATCGAGTTCTTCCTGCTGAAGAACAAGCCGGTCGACGGCAGCCGTCCCACCCCGGCCGACAGCTCCGGCTACTTCGACCACACGCCGCAGAACGTCGGCATGGACTTCCGCCGCCAGGCGATCACGATGCTCGAATCGATGGGTATCTCCGTCGAGTTCAGCCACCACGAGGGCGCCCCCGGCCAGCAGGAGATCGACCTGCGGTACGCCGACGCGCTCTCCACCGCCGACAACATCATGACCTTCCGCCTGGTCATGAAGCAGGTCGCGCTGGAGCAGGGCGTGCAGGCCACCTTCATGCCGAAGCCGTTCTCGGAGTACCCGGGCTCGGGCATGCACACGCACCTCTCCCTCTTCGAGGGCGACCGCAACGCCTTCTACGAGTCGGGCGCCGAGTACCAGCTGTCGAAGGTCGGCCGGTCCTTCATCGCGGGCCTGCTGAAGCACGCCGCGGAGATCTCCGCCGTGACCAACCAGTGGGTCAACTCCTACAAGCGCATCTGGGGCGGCTCCAGCCGTTCCGCGGGCGCCGGCGGCGAGGCCCCCTCGTACATCTGCTGGGGCCACAACAACCGCTCCGCGCTGATCCGGGTCCCGATGTACAAGCCCGGCAAGACCGGCTCGGCCCGCGTCGAGGTCCGCTCCATCGACTCCGGCGCCAACCCCTACCTGACGTACGCGGTGCTGCTGGCCGCAGGCCTCAAGGGCATCGAGGAGGGCTACGAACTCCCGGCCGGCGCCGACGACGACGTCTGGGCCCTCTCCGACTCGGAACGCCGCGCGATGGGCATCGAGCCGCTTCCGCAGAACCTGGGCGAGGCGATCTCGCTGATGGAGAAGAGCGAACTGGTCGCCGAGACGCTGGGCGAGCACGTCTTCGACTTCTTCCTGCGCAACAAGAAGCAGGAGTGGGAGGAGTACCGCAGCGAGGTCACGGCCTTCGAGCTGAAGAACCTGCTGCCGGTGCTGTAGCGGCACCTGTCGTACGTACGGGCTTGGGGCCGGCGGTGCCATACTGCCGGCCCCAAGCCGTTCCGGACGCCGTTTCCACAGCGTGATCGTGCGCGGACCTGCATGCCCGATCTGATTGCGCAGTTGGCCGAGCGCGGTCAGCGGGCGGTTGTCTCACCCGCCCTTGAGAAGATCGCCCCATGGCGCACAGAGGTGAGCAGCTGACACGGGTCGCGTTCGGGATGTCGGAGGCGTCGGAGGCGGATCGCGTCGATGCCCTCCGGCTGCTCGAAGCCGACAGCGGTCTCCACGCGGAGTGGATCCTGGGGCTCGCCATGAACCGTGCCGCCCCGGACGAGGTGCTGCGGCGGGTGTTCACGGTCGACCCGCTGCCCGAGGCCCGGCACTGGCTGCCCCACTACCGGCTGCCGGCCCGGACGGCAGAAGCCGCCGTGGCGCACCCTGATCCACGGGTCCGCGCGATGCTGGCCCAGAACCAGTCCGTGCCGTCGGCTGTGCTCGCCGTGCTGGTCGAGGACCCGGAACCGAGAGTGCGGCGCATCGCGGCGATGACGGCGTGCGAGTTCGGCGTCGAGCTGCCGGCCGAGCTGACCGTACGCCTCGCCACCGGCCCGGAGGCCCGGATGCGGTACTGGGCCGCCGGGCTGCGCGGTCTGCCCGAGCAGGCGCGGCTCGTGCTGGCCGAGGATCCTCACCCCCGCGTCCGCGCCGCCGCCATCGACTCCTGGAGCTGGCCCCGGCTGCGCCCGGAGGTCCGGGCCGCGGCCGAGGCCGACCCCGATCCGGAGGTGCGCGAGGCGGTCGCACGCGCCACGCACGTCGATGTGCCTCTGCCGACGACCGTAGAGGGCTTCCTCGCCGAGCCGGACGAACGCCGTCGCCGTGAAGCCGCGTTCACCGCACCCGTCGAGACGGCCCTGGCCGAGCTCCTCGCGGCCCACGAGGACAGTTCGCTGCGTCTCGGAGCGGCCCGCAACCCTCATGTGCCCGCCACCATCGCTCTCGGGCTCGCCGCCGACCCCGATCCCTTCGTCCGTCTCACGGTGTCCCTCCGCCCGGACGTGACCGAGGCACAGCGGGCGGCGATCGACTACACCGTGCCCCAGGGCCACGAACCGGTGCCGCCCTGGGTGAGGGAACGCTTCGGCGACCCGGACGCGCTGCGGGAGATCGCGGCCTCCAGCCACGTCCTGCTGCGCCGTGGCGTCACCCGCGCACCGGAGCTGCCCGCCGATGTGGTCGAGCGGTTGGCGGCCGACGACGACTACTTCGTCAGACTGATGCTCTGCGAGAGCGACCACGCCCCGCAAGAGCTGCTGATGCGGATGTTCGCCGACTGGCGCGGGCTCAGCTGGGGGATGCTGGCGTACCGCCGTAACTTCGCGCGCCCCGGCCTGGCCCGGTTCGCGGACGACCCGAACTACCGGCTGCGGTACGCGGCCCTCTTCGACCCGGAGGCGGAACCGGAGCTCGTGGACCGGCTCTCGTACGACGAGGAGGACATGGTGCGCCGCCACGCGGCGGCCGACCCGCGCCTCCCTCTGCCGAGGCTCGTCGAACTGCTCGGCGGAGACGGGCTGCCGCGCTCGGCGGCCGGCAACCCGGCGCTGCCTGCCGGGCTCATGCACCAACTGCTCGATGTCGTGGGCGTCGTTCCGTACTAGGTGGCCGTCCCGCCCTGGGCCCGGTGGTGGCGGTCGTAGTGGCGGGCCGCGCGGGCGCGGTTGCCGCAGGAGGGCTTGCACCACTCCTGGCGGCCGTGGCCTTTCACGAAGTAGCGCACGCAGCGGGGAGCCGTGCAGGCCCGCAACTGTTCGCGCTGCGGGCCGCTGAGGAAGTCGATGGCGGCCCGCGCGAGCGCCGCGAGGAGTGCGGGGCGCGGGCCGTCCCCCGGGGCTGACAGGCGTGCCGTCGGGGGGCCTTCGAGCGGCCACTCCAGCTGGGGGACCGCAGGGGCCAGCGCGGCGGTCGTGTTCAGGTGCGCCACCGCCCGGTCGGCCGGCATCAGCCGGTGGGCGTCCGGGGGGCTGGGGCGCGCGGGGCTGACCGCGCGGGCGAACAGCGCGCGCACCGCGCGCCGTACCTCGACGACACGGACCCTGAGGTCCTCGTCCACCGCCTCCTCGCCCACGGGGACGTCCAGCAGCGCCTGCTGCCGGCGGAGCCAGTCCTTGAGGCCCTGGACGGTGGCCAGTTCGTCCGCCACGCCGCCCTCGCCGTCATGGCGGATCGTGCTCGCCAGCTCCAGTGCCGCCCAGCGCTCCATGATGTCCCGCTCCTGCCCGTACCTGTTGATCGAGGTGGCACGCACACTCTATGGTCCCTAACGGATAACTGGAAATAATCATTAGGGGGAGACGTGACCGTGCTGCTCGCGCAGATCAGCGACCTGCACCTGGACGGCAGCGAGAGGGCGACGCGGCGTGCCGTACGGGTCATGGACCACCTGAGGGCCCTGCCCCGCCCCGTCGACGCCGTGCTGGTCACCGGGGACATCGCGGACCACGGCACGGAGGCGGAGTACGAGGAGGCCGCGCGGATCCTGGCCGCGCCCTTCCCGGTCCTCCCGTGCCCCGGGAACCATGACGTGCGTCCCGCGTACCGGAAGGTCCTGCTGGGGGAGTCGCCCGACGCCGGACCCGTCAACCGGGTGCACCACATCGGCGGCGTCGCGATCCTGATGTGCGACTCCACCATCCCCGGGCGCGACGAGGGGCGCCTCGACGAGCAGACCCTCGCCTGGATCGACACCACCCTCGCCGGACTCCCTGAGGACACAAGGGCTCTGATCGCCTTTCACCAGCCGCCCGTCGAGCTCCACCACCCGCTGCCCGACTCCGGCATGCTCGAACGCCCCGGTGACCTGGCCGCCCTGCTCGACGCCCATCCACGGGTCTCCGCCGTGCTCACGGGGCACGCCCACACCGCGGCGGCCTCCGTCTTCGCGGGGCGCCCTCTGATCGTGGGGCCGGCGATCACCTGGACGCTGCGGATGCCGTGGGAGGGCGAGGGGGCCGCCGACCGCGACCAGCCGCCGGGGCTCGCCTTCCACGTCCTGGATGACGACGGCCGGCTGACCACCCACTACCGCGTCGTGCTCTGAGCCGGGCACCCGACCCGCGCGCCCCGCTCCCCGGGAGGAGCGGGCGGACGGTGAGTCACCCGGCGCGGTTCCGGTAGTGTGGCCCCTCCCGAGAACGGGACCGACCCAGGAGGTGAGACCCATTACCGCTTCAGCAGGCTGGGCGCTCACCCCTCGCCGTCGCGTGGCCGACCGGGCCTGAGCGATCGCGGAGCGCCCATCGGTTCACCCGAAAGGCTCCGCACGTGCAGGAATTCGCTCCGCCGCTCACCTTCTCCACCCTCGTCACCACGCTCCGCGCCGCAGGCTGTGTCTTCGCCGAGGACGAGGCGGAACTCCTCCTCTCCACGGCTTCCGGCCCCGTGGAACTCGCCACCATGCTGGAACGCCGCGTAGCCGGTCTGCCACTTGAACACGTGCTCGGCTGGGCCGAGTTCTGCGGGCTGCGGATCGCCGTGGACCCCGGGGTCTTCGTGCCCCGGAGGCGTACGGAGTTCCTCGTGCGGCAGGCCGCGGCACTCGCCCCCGACCGGGCGGTCGTCGTCGACCTCTGCTGCGGCAGCGGTGCGCTCGGCAGGGCGCTCGCGTCGTCCCTGCGCGAGGTCGAACTGCACGCCGCCGACGTCGAACCGGCCGCCGTGAGATGTGCCCGCCGCAACGTGGGCGGACACGGGACCGTCCACGAGGGCGACCTCTTCGAGCCCCTGCCCCGGTCGCTGCGCGGCCGTGTCGACGTCCTGCTCGCCAACGTGCCGTACGTGCCGACCGACGACGTCGAGCTGCTGCCCGCCGAGGCGCGGATCCACGAGCCGCGCGTCGCACTCGACGGAGGCGGTGACGGGCTCGACGTGATGCGGCGCGTCGTCGCCGGGGCGACCGACTGGCTGGCCCCGGGCGGCAGTCTCCTGGTCGAGACGAGCGAGCGGCAGGCGGCGCACGCCCGGGAGACGGTGGGCAGCAGCGGACTCGTCGCGCGCGTCGTCGTCTCCGAGGAGCTGTACGCGACCGTCGTCATCGGAACCAGGCCCCGGTAGCGGGGCAGCGCGCCCGGCTCAGGCGAAGCGCCAGCGCGTCTGGCCGAAGGGATCGCCCTTGACGAAGCCGAAGGCGGTGCGGGGGGCCACCGCGAAGACCTCCGCACGGCCGCCCGCGCCGTTGGAGAACATGCCGTCCGTGACGCCGAAGTGCCAGTCGGCGCCGTACTTCGCCTCCCACGCCTCGGCCAGCGCGATGAGCCGCTGCTCGTCCGTCACCCGGACGGCCCGGCCCTCGACCACCACGTCGAACCCCTCGTTCAGGGTGTTGGCGCCGGTGGTCAGGACGACCTCCGGGTTCCCCGCCAGGTTCCGTGCCTTGCGCTCGGAGGGCCCCGTGCAGAAATGCAGCGCGCCGTCCGACCAGAGGCCGATCAGCGGGGTGACATGCGGGCGGCCGTCGGGCCGGACCGTGGAGAGCCAGTACAGCTCCGCGCGCTCCAGCAGGTCGACCGCCTCCGCCCACGGACGGGCGGCGGCGCCCTCGCTGCTGTAGTGCGGGTCCAGGGCGGTGTCGGGAGCGGTGTCCTTCTCCGGCATTTCGGGCCTCCAGGAGCCATGTGGCGGTGGGCGCGGTCTTCTCGTCGATCGTGCCCGTGCACCGATGACTCCGCCCGCGCTCCGGATTCATCGGTGCCGGGCTAGGCTCGAAGGGCGGATGTGCGGGATCGGCGGGCAGGAGACTCAGGATGACGACGGTGCCGGGACGCAGGAGCAGTACGTTCACCAGACTGCTGCGGCACGGTTTCACCGACCCGTCCGCCGCCGAACGGCTGCTGGACCTGCCCGAGCTCTCGTCCGTACGGGCCGATCCCGTCCTCTTCGAGGCACTCGGCGCGACCGCCGACCCCGATCTGGCCCTCCACGGCCTCGTACGGCTCGTCGAGGCCGAGGAGACCGCCGAACGGCAGATCCTGCTGGACACGCTCGTCACGGCCAAACCGCTGCGGGACCGGCTGCTCGGCGCCCTCGGAGCATCCGAGGCGCTCGGGGACCACCTGGCACGGCACCCGCGCGACTGGCAGGTGCTCGTCACCTACGAGGCCACCGACCTGCACCCCGGGATCCCCGAGTTCGAGCAGATGCTCGGCGACGCCGTCGACCCGGACTCGCTGCGGGCCGCCTACCGCAGGTCCCTCCTGTCCATCGCGGCCCGCGACGTGTGCGGGACGACCGATGTCGCCGAGGTCGCGGCCGAGCTCGCCGACCTGGCGACGGCCACCCTGCGGGCGGCGCTCGACATCGCCCGCGCCGCCGCGCCCTCGGACGCCGCGCAGTGCCGGCTCGCCGTCATCGCGATGGGCAAATGCGGCGGACACGAGCTGAACTACGTGTCCGACGTCGACGTCATCTTCGTCGCCGAGCCCGTCGACGGCGCGGAGGAGAGCGGCGCCATGCAGGCCGCCACCCGGCTCGCCGCCCACCTGATGCGGATCTGCTCCGACACCACCGTCGAAGGCACGATCTGGCCCGTCGACGCCAACCTCCGCCCCGAGGGCCGCAACGGGCCGCTGGTGCGCACCCTGACCTCGCACCTCGCGTACTACCAGCGCTGGGCCAAGACCTGGGAGTTCCAGGCCCTGCTCAAGGCCCGGCCGGTCGCGGGGGACCCCGAGCTCGGCGCGGCCTACCTCGAGGCCGTGTCGCCGCTGGTGTGGCAGGCCGCCGACCGGGAGAACTTCGTCGGCGACGTACAGAAGATGCGCCGCCGGGTCGTCGACAACATCCCCGTCGACCGCGTCGACCGGGAGCTCAAGCTCGGCCCCGGCGGGCTCCGGGACGTCGAATTCGCCGTCCAGCTGCTCCAGCTCGTCCACGGCCGCAGCGACAGCACCCTGCACGCCGGCTCCACCCTGGCGGCCCTGGGGGCCCTCGCGGACGGCGGATACGTCGGGCGCGCCGACGCCGCGCAGCTGGACGAGGCCTACCGCTTCCTGCGCGCCATGGAGCACCGCATCCAGCTCTACCGGCTGCGCCGCACCCACCTGGTCCCCGAGGACGACGCCGACCTGCGCAGGCTCGGCCGCTCCCTCGGTCTGCGTACGGACCCGGTCGCCGAGCTCAACAGGGCGTGGCGGCGGCACGCCTCCGTCGTACGCCGCCTCCACGAGAAGCTCTTCTACCGGCCGCTCCTGGACGCCGTCGCCCAGCTCGCACCCGGCGAGAGCAGGCTCAGCGCCAAGGCCGCCGTCGTCCGCCTGGAGGCCCTCGGCTACGCCGATCCGGCCGCCGCGCTGCGGCACCTGGAGGCCCTCTCGTCCGGCGTCTCCCGCAAGGCGGCGATCCAGCGCACGCTGCTGCCGGTGCTGCTCGGCTGGTTCGCGGACTCCGCCGACCCGGACGCCGGGCTCCTCGGCTTCCGCCAGGTGTCGGACGCCCTCGGCAAGACCCCGTGGTATCTCCGGCTGCTGCGCGACGAGGGCGCCGCGGCCGAGAACCTCGCCCGGGTCCTCTCCGCCGGCCGCCTCGCCCCCGACCTGCTGATGCGCGCCCCCGAGGCCGTCGCCATCCTCGGCGACCCCGAAGGACTGAAGCCGCGCACCCGGGACCACCTGGAACAGGAGGTGCTGGCCGCGGTCGGCCGGGCGCCCGGGGCCGAAGCGGCCGTCGCGGTGGCGCGCGGGGTGCGGCGCCGGGAACTGTTCCGTACGACGGCGGCCGACATCATCGGCTCCTACGGCACCGAGGACAACCCGGCCGAATCCGACCCGGGCGCCCTCGTCGACCGGGTCGGATCTGCGGTCACCGACCTCAACGCCGCCACCCTCTCCGGTGCGCTGCGTGCCGCAGTCCGTGACAAGTGGGGTGACACCCTGCCGACCCGGTTCGCCGTCATCGGCATGGGCCGCTTCGGCGGGCACGAGCTGGGCTACGGGTCGGACGCGGACGTCCTCTTCGTGCACGCGCCCCGGGAGGGCGTCAGCGACGAGGAGGCGGCCCGGGCCGCGAACGCCGTCGTCACGGAGATGCGCAGACTGCTGGAGCTGCCGACCGCCGACCCGCCGCTGCTCATCGACGTCGACCTGCGTCCGGAAGGGAAGACCGGCCCCCTGGCCCGCACCCTGAAGTCGTACGAGGCGTACTACCGGCGCTGGTCGCTGATCTGGGAGAGCCAGGCGCTGCTGCGCGCCGACCCGGTGGCCGGGGACGAGGAGCTGGGCCGCGCCTTCGTCGAACTCGTGGACCCCCTGCGGTACCCGGTGGAAGGGCTCAGGGACGACGCGGTCCGGGAGATCCGGCGGCTCAAGGCGCGGATGGAGACCGAACGCATGCCGCGCGGCGCCGATCCGACGCTGCACACCAAGCTGGGACGCGGTGGCCTGAGCGACGTGGAGTGGACGGTCCAGCTGATGCAGATGCAGCACGGCTGGTCGGAGCCAGGGCTGCGGACCACGCGTACGAGGGAGGCGCTGGCGGCGGCGTGCGCGGCGGAGCTGATCCCGGCGGAGGATGCCCGGACGCTGGACGAGGCGTGGGTGCTGGCCTCGCGGGTGCGCAACGCGGTGATGCTGGTGCGGGGGCGGCCGGGCGACACGTTCCCCTCGAACCCGCGTGAGCTGACGGCGGTGGGCCGCTACCTCGGCTACGAGCCGGGGCACGTGGGGGACATGCTGGAGGACTACCGGCGGATCACCCGGCGGGCCCGGGCCGTCGTGGAGGAGCGCTTCTACGGCGCCGTGGGGTGACCCCCGAAGGCGGGCGACCCGCGACCGCCGGCCGTTCGCCGCACGCTCGGCCCGCGACGGCCGGCCCCTGCCGTCAGTCGCCTGCCGGGCTCGACGCCTTCACGGGCTGCCCGGCGGGCGCCGTGCCGGCCCCGGGGCTCAGCTCCGGCGCCCGGGAGGGTGGCCTTCGCAGGGCGCGCAGACGGCTCGCGGAGGGGCGCAGCACCCGCTTCGGCAGCCGGTGCGGCAGCGAGCCGTACCAGGCGTAGGAGAGGGTGACGCCGAACGCCAGACAGGCCATGCCGCCCACCGCGTCCAGCCAGAAGTGGTTCGCCGTCGCCACGATCACGACCAGGGTGGCCACCGGGTACAGCGCGCCCAGGATGCGCGCCCAGGGGGCCTTCGCCAGGACGCATATGGTCAGACCGCACCACAGGGACCAGCCGATGTGCATGGACGGCATCGCCGCGTACTGGTTCGACATGTGCTTGAAGTTGCCCGAAGCCATCGAGCCCCACGTCTGGTGCAGCATCACCGTGTCTATGAAGCCGCCGCCGTTCATCAGCCGGGGCGGGGCCAGCGGGAAGAGGTAGTAGCCGAGCAGGGCCACCGCCGTGGTGGCGAAGAGGACCAGACGGGTGGCGGCGTAGCGGCCCGGATGGCGGCGGAAGAGCCAGACGAGCACACCGATGGTCACGACGAAGTGCAGGGTCGCGTAGTAGTAGTTCATCGACACGATCAGCCATGTCACCGAATTGACGGCCTGGTTGACCGTCTCCTCGAAGGCGAGGCCGACGGTGTGCTCCAGCGACCAGATCCAGTCGGCGTTCCGCAGGGCCGCGGCCTTCTGCTCCGGAACGGCGTTGCGCACCAGCGAGTAGAGCCAGTAACTGATCGCGATGAGCAGGATCTCGAACCAGAGACGCGGGCGCCGCGGCGAGCGCAGCGAACGGAGGGAGAAGTGAGGGAGGCGCATACGTGAGGGGGTGATCGCTCTCGTCGAACCGGACGCTGTCATTCCGTCCGCGACGGGTGACGGGGTGGCCGCCGTGCGGTTTTCCTCTGTGGTCACGTGCGATTCACCCATAGGCGCAGAGTCTGCCAGATACGTCCCCCTCTGCCCGATGATCCTCCGGTCGGGTTCCGGTCGCACGTCCAGTACTTTACCGACGCGCGCGCGGTGCCGGGGAAGGGCCCGGACCCGAGGCGGTCGATCCGCGGACGACCAGTTCGGGCATGAACACGAACTCGCTGTGGGGCGCGGGTGTGCCGCCGATCTCCTCCAGCAGCGTGCGGACCGCGGCCTGGCCCATCGCCGTCACCGGCTGCCGGATCGTGGTCAGCGGCGGGTCGGTGAACGCTATGAGGGGCGAGTCGTCGTAGCCGACCACCGAGAGGTCGCGCGGCACCTCCATCGACAGCCTGCGGGCCGCCCGGATCGCGCCGAGCGCCATCATGTCGCTCGCGCACACCACCGCGGTGCAGCCGCGCTCCATCAGCGCCGAGGCGGCCGCCTGGCCGCCCTCCAGCGTGTACAGGGAGTGCTGGATCAACTCCTCCACGGCATCGGCCGTGAGGTCCAGCTGCTCCCGCATCGTGGCGTGGAATCCCTCTATCTTGCGGAGCACCGGCACGAAGCGCTTAGGCCCGACCGCCAGACCGATGCGCTGATGACCGAGCGCCACCAGGTGGGTCACCGCGAGGCGCATCGCCGCCCGGTCGTCGGGGGAGATGAACGGGGCCTGCACCTTGGGGGAGAAGCCGTTGACCAGCACGAAGGGCACACCCTGCGCGCGCAGTTGCTCGTAGCGCTGCATGTCTGCCGAGGTGTCGGCGTGCAGTCCGGAGACGAAGATGATCCCCGAGACGCCCCGGTCGACCAGCATCTCCGTGAGCTCGTCCTCGGTGGAGCCGCCCGGCGTCTGCGTCGCCAGCACCGGCGTGTAGCCCTGCCTGGTGAGCGCCTGGCCGATGACCTGGGCCAGCGCGGGGAAGATGGGGTTCTCCAGCTCGGGCGTGATCAGCCCGACGAGACCGGCGCTGCGCCGGCGCAGCCGGACCGGGCGTTCGTATCCGAGGACGTCGAGCGCCGCGAGGACGGATTCGCGGGTGGCCGCTGCAACACCGGGCTTGCCGTTCAGAACGCGGCTGACCGTCGCTTCGCTGACCCCCGCCTGAGTTGCGATATCGGCAAGCCGTGCGGTCATGGCACTGGACTGTACCGGGCGCGTGTCGGATTGCCCACCATGCACGGGATTCGGGCCATCCGCCCCGGCGACGGCCGCCCGGAGTGCCCCTCGCGGCAACATCTTGCAAGGCCTTGCGGACGTCTTCGCCGCCGCGCCAGTCGGATCGTCGTACAGCCGCCACAGCGGGCCTGGCCAGGCGTGGGCAGGGTGAAGGAGCTTCCGTCAAGAGGCTTGACGGCAACCTTGAGGACACGCCAATGTAACGATCAGCGGCGCTTGCAGAAATCTTCCGCAAAGTCTTTCGGTCGTCTTTCATCCTTGTTACGTTCACGTCGACCCGGCGCCGCGACGGAGCGGTACGGCAGTTGAAGGAGTTCAGATGCGACGTGGCATAACGGCCACCGCCCTGGTCGCGACCCTGGCGCTCGCGGCGACCGCTTGCGGAAGCGACGACGAGTCCGGCGGCAGCAAGAGTTCGGGCGAGCTCTCCGGCACGGTGACGTGGTGGGACACCTCGAACGTCGGCAGCGAGGACAAGGTCTTCAAGAAGATCGCCGAGGGCTTCGAGAAGAAGCACCCGAAGGTCGACGTCAAGTACGTCAACGTCCCCTTCGGTGAGGCGCAGAACAAGTTCAAGAACGCCGCCCAGGCCGGTTCCGGCGCCCCCGACGTCATCCGCTCCGAGGTCGCCTGGACTCCCGAGTTCGCCGACCTCGGCTACCTCGCCCCGCTGGACGGCACCGCGGCGCTGAAGGATGAGGGTGACTTCCTCAAGCAGGCCGCCGCGTCGACCGAGTACAACGGCAAGACGTACGCGGTCCCGCAGGTCATCGACTCCATGGGCATCTTCTACAACAAGAAGATGTTCAAGGACGCCGGCGTCGAGCCGCCCGCGAAGATCTCCGACCTGAAGAGCATCGCCGAGAAGATCAAGGACAAGACCGGCAAGACCGGTCTCTACCTGCGCGGCGACGACTCGTACTACTTCCTCTCCTTCCTCTACGGCGAGGGCGGCGACCTGGTCGACGCGGACTCCAAGACCGTCACCGTGGACAACGCCGAGGGCGTCAAGGCGTTCGGCGTCGTGAAGGACCTCGTCGACTCCGGGGCGGCCAAGACCGACGCCACGGACGGCTGGGAGAACATGATGCAGTCGTTCAAGAACGGCGACGTCGCGATGATGATCAACGGCCCCTGGGCCGTGGCCGACACGCTGACCGGCAAGGAGTTCACCGACAAGGCGAACCTCGGCATCTCCACGGTGCCGGCCGGCTCCGCCGCGCAGGGCGCCCCGCAGGGCGGCCACAACCTCGGCGTCTACGCGGGCTCCAAGAACCTCGAGGCCTCCTACGCCTTCGTCGACTACATGACGTCGGTCGAGTCCCAGGCGCAGACCGCCGGTGAGCTGAACCTGCTGCCGACCCGCACCTCCGCGTACGCCAAGAAGGAGGCCGTGGACAGCGAGATCGTCCAGTTCTTCAAGCCGGTCGTCGAGACCGCGGTCGAGCGTCCCTGGATCCCGGAGACCGGCAGCCTCTTCGCCCCGCTGAACGTCGAGTACACCAAGGTCCTCACCGGTCAGACCACGCCGGAGAAGGCGGCCAAGGCGACCGGCGACTCCTACCGCAAGCTCCTCGAGGGCTGGAAGTAACCCAGGAAGGCAGGCCGACTGATGGCTGTCCACACCAGCCAGTCGGTGGCGAAGGCCGCGGGCGACGACGTCGCCCGCGGCCGGAGCCGCGGTACTGGCAACCCCCCGCCGCCGAGCAGGCTCCGGCGCGCCCTCTCGGTCCACTGGTACGCCTGGACCATGGTCGCCCCGGTCGTGCTCGTGATCGGCGTGATCATCGGCTACCCGCTGGTCCGCGGTATCTGGCTGTCGCTGACCGACGCCGACGAGCGCAACGTCGCCCGGTCCATCGGCGTCAACGAGATGCCCGCCACCTACGAGTTCGTGGGCCTGGACAACTACGCCGACGCGCTCACCGGCAGCCAGTTCCTCGGGACGCTGGGCTGGACGCTGGTGTGGACGGTCTCCTGTGTGACCATCACCTTCTGCCTGGGCATGGCGCTGGCCAACATCCTCAACCGCAGGATCGCCGGCCGCTCCGCCTACCGCATGGCGCTGATCCTGCCCTGGGCCATCCCCGGCTTCGTCTCCGTCTTCGCCTGGCGCTTCCTCTACAACGAGAACAACGGGCTGCTCAACAAGATCCTCGGCGGCGCCGGGATCGACGGCATACCCTGGCTGAACGACCCCACCTGGGCGAAGTTCTCCGTCATCGCCGTCAACGTCTGGCTCGGCGTGCCGTTCATGATGGTCGCCCTGCTCGGCGGACTGCAGTCCATCCCCTCGGAGCAGTACGAGGCCGCGGAGATGGACGGTGCCACCGCCTGGCAGCGCTTCCGCCACGTCACGCTCCCCGGACTGCGCCCGGTCTCCACCACGGTGGTCCTGCTCTCCACCATCTGGACCTTCAACATGTTCCCGGTGATCTTCCTGCTGACCCGCGGCGGTCCCGGCGAGGCCACCCAGATCCTGGTGACCCAGGCGTACAAATTCTCCTTCGAGATCAGCCCGCGCGACTTCGCGCAGTCCTCCACCTGGGGCGTCCTGATCCTCGTACTCCTGATGCTCTTCGCCATGGTGTACCGGCGAGTGCTCCGCACGCAGGGAGACAACTGGTGACCACCGCTACGGCAACCCCCGCCCGGCACACCGCCCGCAAGGTCCGCAAGCGCGGCGACCGTTCGCCGGCCGCCTCCCTGGCCCTGCACCTCACCCTGATCATCACGTCGGTGATCGCGGTCTTCCCGGTGCTGTGGGTCCTGCTGACCTCGCTGAAGCCCGCGAAGTTCGCGTCGACGACGGACTTCTTCAAAGAGACGACCTTCGAGAACTACACGAACCTGATCAAGGACACCGAGTTCCTGAGCTGGTTCGCCAACTCCGTGATCATCGCGGGGCTCTCCACCGTCATCGGTGTCTTCGTCTCCGCCACCACCGGCTACGCCGTCAGCCGCTTCCGCTTCCCCGGCAAGCGCGGCCTGATGTGGACCCTGCTGGTCACCCAGATGTTCCCGGTGGCCGTCCTCATCGTGCCGATCTACAACATCATGTCGACGATGGGCCTGCTCAACCAGCCGGCCGGACTCGTCATCACCTACCTCACCATCTCGGTGCCCTTCTGCGCCTGGATGATGAAGGGCTTCTTCGACACGATCCCGCGCGAGATCGACGAGTCGGGCCAGGTCGACGGGCTCACCCCGTTCGGCACGTTCTGGCGGCTCATCCTGCCGCTCGCCAAGCCCGGCCTCGCCGTCACCGCCTTCTACTCCTTCATCACCGCCTGGGGCGAAGTGGCGTACGCCTCCGCGTTCATGGTCGGTGACGAGAACCTCACGCTCGCCGGCGGACTGCAGAAGTTCGTCAACCAGTACGGAGCCCAGTGGGGCCCGATGACCGCGGCGTCCGTGCTCATCGCGATCCCGGCCGCGCTGGTCTTCCTCTTCGCGCAGAAGCACCTGGTCACCGGCATGTCCGCCGGAGCCGTCAAGGGCTGAGCGCAGTCCCGCACGACCGTACGACCGCACCCGTCAGGGCGGCGCCGGACCCCCGACCCGGTCCCGGCGCCGCTCCCCACCCAGACACCCCAGGGACGACATGACCCAGCACCTCGCTGCCCCCTCCACCGGCACGTCCGACGACGCCCCGGGCCACCGCACCGGCTGGTGGCAGGACGCGGTGATCTACCAGGTGTACCCGCGCAGCTTCGCCGACGGCAACGGCGACGGCATGGGGGACCTCGCCGGTGTCACCGCGCGGCTCCCCTACCTCCGGGACCTCGGTGTGGACGCCGTCTGGCTCAGCCCCTTCTACGCCTCGCCGCAGGCCGACGCGGGCTACGACGTCGCCGACTACCGGGCCATCGACCCGATGTTCGGCACGCTCCTCGACGCCGACGCGCTGATCCGCGAGGCCCACGACCTGGGTCTGCGCATCATCGTCGACCTGGTCCCCAACCACTCCTCCGACCAGCACGAGTGGTTCAAGCGTGCCCTCGCCGAGGGCCCCGGCTCCGCCCTGCGTGACCGCTACCACTTCCGCCCCGGCAAGGGCACCGACGGCGAACTCCCGCCCAACGACTGGGAGTCCATCTTCGGCGGCCCCGCCTGGACCCGGACCACCGACCCGGACGGCACCCCCGGCGACTGGTATCTCCACCTCTTCGCACCGGAGCAGCCCGACTTCAACTGGGAACACCCGGCCGTCGCCGACGAGTTCCGCTCCATCCTGCGCTTCTGGCTCGACATGGGCGCCGACGGCTTCCGCGTCGACGTCGCCCACGGCCTCGTGAAGGCGGAGGGCCTCCCGGACCTCGGATCTCACGACCAGCTGAAGCTGCTGGGCAACGATGTCATGCCGTTCTTCGACCAGGACGGTGTGCACGAGATCTACCGCAGCTGGCGGACCATCCTTGACGAGTACCCCGGCGACCGCATTCTCGTCGCCGAGGCGTGGACCCCCACCGTGGAGCGCACCGCCAACTACGTGCGCCCCGACGAGATGCACCAGGCCTTCAACTTCCAGTACCTGTCGACCGCCTGGGACGCCGCCGAGCTGCGCAAGGTCATCGACTCCTCGCTCGACGCCATGCGTCCGGTGGGCGCCCCCACCACCTGGGTGCTCTCCAACCACGACGTCACCCGGCACACCACCCGCTTCGGCAACCCGCCGGGCCTGGGCACCCAGATCCGCACCCCCGGCGACCCTGAGCTCGGCCTCCGCAGGGCGCGCGCCGCGACCCTGCTGATGCTTGCCCTGCCCGGCTCCGCCTACGTCTACCAGGGCGAGGAGCTCGGCCTCCCCGACGTCACCGACCTGCCCGACGAGATCCGTCAGGACCCGTCCTTCTTCCGCGCCGAGGGCCAGGACGGCTTCCGCGACGGATGCCGGGTGCCGATCCCGTGGACCCGCGAGGGCAGCTCGTACGGCTTCGGCGACGGCGGCAGCTGGCTGCCGCAGCCCGACAGCTGGGGCGCGTACTCCGTCGAGGCGCAGACCGGCACGGAGGGTTCCACGCTGGAGCTGTACCGCGCCGCGATCGCCGCCCGGCGCGAGCACCCGGGCCTCGGCGCCGGCACGGACGTCGAGTGGCTGGACGCCCCCGAGGGCGTGCTCGCCCTCGCCCGCCCCGGCTTCGTCTGCACCGTCAACACGACGGGCACGCCGGTACGGATCACCACCCCCGGCACCGTGCTGCTCGCCGCCAGCCCGGTGACCGCCGACGGCGACACGGTCGAGCTGCCCGCCGACACCACGGTGTGGTGGACGGTGTGACCGTCCCCGCACCCAGGACCGGGCCGGCGCTGCGGCTCTCCGACATCGCCGGTCAGGCCGCGGTCAGCGAGGCCACCGTCAGCCGGGTGCTGAACGGCAAGCAGGGCGTCGCGGACACCACGCGGCAGCGCGTGCTCGCGGCGCTCGACATCCTCGGTTACGAACGGCCCGTACGGCTGCGGCAGCGCAGCGCCGGACTGATCGGGCTGGTGACTCCCGAGCTCACCAACCCGATCTTCCCGGCGTTCGCGCAGTCCGTGGAGCAGGTGCTCGCGGGGCACGGCTACACCCCCGTGCTCTGCACCCAGCTGCCCGGTGGCGCGACGGAGGACGAGCTCGTCGAACAGCTGGTCGAGCGCGGTGTGGGCGGCATCGTCTTCCTGTCCGGGCTGCACGCCGACACCTCGGCCGACCCGGCGCGCTATGCGGCGCTCACCGACCGGGGCGTTCCGTTCGTCCTGATCAACGGCTACAACGAGCGCATCAGCGCCCCGTTCGTCTCGCCCGACGACCAGGCCGCCGTTCGCATGGCCGTCGGCCATCTCGCCGAGCTCGGCCACCGGCGGGTCGGCCTGGCGATCGGGCCGCAGCGCTATGTGCCCTCCCGCCGCAAGCGCGACGGTTTCGTCGACGCGGCCGTCTCCCTGCTGGGCCTGGACCGCGAGGACGCCGAACTCCTCGTCTGCTCCACCTTGTTCAGCGTCGAGGGCGGCCAGGTCGCCGCAGGCGCCCTGCTCGACGCGGGCTGCACCGGCATCGTCTGCGGCAGCGACCTGATGGCGCTCGGCGTGGTCAGGGCGGCCCGGGGGAGGGGCCTCGACGTCCCGCGCGACGTCTCCGTCGTCGGCTTCGACGACTCCCAGCTCATCGCCTTCACCGACCCGCCACTGACCACGGTGCGCCAGCCGGTGCAGGCCATGGCGTCGGCGGCGGTCGGGGCGCTGCTGGAGGAGATCGCCGGAAGCCCCGTACAGCGCACGGAGTACGTCTTCCAGCCGGAGCTGGTGGTACGGGGCTCCACCGCGGCGGCACGCGCCGCCTGAACGGGCGCGGAAGCGGGGCCGGGCCCGGAGGGGGGACCCGGCCCCGCTTCCGTGTGCCCGGCCCGCCGACCTCTGGCCCCGAGGGCTGACCGGCGGTCATCCTCACTGCCGAGTGGGGTGGCCGTTCCGTGGCCGGCCGATCACCCCACCGAGGGCGCGCACTCCTTGCTCTCCGGCCCCGCCCGGCTCGGGGGCTGCTCCGTTCGTCAGTTCTCGACGGCGTACGTCAGGAAGGCCGCCCACGTGGCGGGCGCGAACCCGAGGCGGGGGCCGGGCAGATCCTTGGAGTCGCGGACGTGCACGGTGCCGGGTGTGGAGGCCACCTCGACGCAGTCGGCCTCGCTGCTGTTGCTGCTGTAGCTGCTCTTGAACCAGTCAAGTTCGCGGGTGTCTTCGACAGAAGGGTTGTCGATCATGTCTCTCCCAGCACTTGCTCGATGAAGGCGAGCGACTCCCGTGGTGTGAGCGCCTGGGATCGGATCATCCCATAGCGGAGTTCAAGGATCCTGAGCTGTCTGGGGTCGGACACCGGGCGGCCGCTGAATGCGCCGGCGGAGCGGCCGACAGCGGTTCCGTCACCGAACTTGAGAATCTCGATGTCACCGCCCATGCCGGGGTGGGATTCGCAGTGCAGTGGCATCACCTGCAACGAGACGTTGCGCAGTAGCCCTACCTCCAGCAGGCGTTCGAGTTGGCATCGCAGTGCCGTCCTGCCTCCGATGGGCCGTCGAAGCGATGCCTCTTCCTGGACGAAGCTGAGCGAGGGCGCCGGCTCCCGGTCCTCGAACTCGACCTCCTGCCGTGACCGCCGCCACCGGGTCGCGGGAACCCGCGACCCGGTGGGCCGTGACGTGGTGGCCCACGACACTTAAAAGCTTTTGAAAGAACTCGGGAAATGACCCATCCCCACCCAACCCGACCCCATGCATGCTTCGTCACTCACTCGGGTGACATAAGGCAACTGGGCTGGATTTCCGACGTATTGCCGGGCATATGCTCGCCTCGACCGCCACAGACATGCGACGGCCCCCGACGGGACTGGCATCCCGATCGAGGGCCTGACCACCAAGGAAGTTAGGCCCTTCCCGATGGGTACCCAGCAGATTACCGCGCCTCCGTGCGACCGGCCCGCTGTATCCGGCGTCATCCACATCAACGTCCGGCACACCGCAGGCTTCACCGTCATCGGTAACCACCTCGCCCAGCATCGCGGCCTCTCCCTCGTCGCGATCGGCCTGGCCGTGCACATCCAGTCGCTGCCGGCCGGGGCGAGGATCGGCATCAAGCGTCTCGCCGAACGCTTCCCGGAGAGCGAGACCCGTATCGCCGCCGCCCTGAGGGAGTTGGAGGCAGCGGGATATCTGCACCGCAGCCGCGTACGCCTCGCCGACGGCCGCATCGTGAGCCGTACGGTCTCGTACAACCAGCCGGGAGCGGAAGCACCCACCGCCCGGGCCCCTCAGCCCCGGGTGACACGCGGCACGCCCGAGCCCGCCCCGCCGCTGCCGACTCCCGCACCGCAGCCCGCCGCCGCACTCGTGCCGCCCCCGACCGCCCGCACGGCGCCACCCGTACCGCTCCCGCAGCCCCGGGCACTCACCCCGGAGCTCCAGCGCACGGCCGCCGCGCTCCTGGCCGACCTGCGCCGTCACGCGCCCCAACTCGTCCTGTCCGAAGCGGACATCAGCGTGCTCACGCCCGGGATCGTCACCTGGCTCGAACGCGACGCCCACCCCGACACCGTCCGGCACGCGCTCACCGCCGACCTTCCCGTCCCGCTCAAGCACCCGGCCAAGCTCCTGCGGCACCGCATCACCGCCCTGCTCCCGCCACCGCTGCCCGGCGCGCGCGAGCTGGAGGCCGTACGCCCCGGCGTGATCGTCATCCCGCTCCAGAACTGCGACAGCTGCGACCGCGCCTTCCGCTCGCGGCATCCCGGCCACTGCCGCGACTGCCGCACCGACCTGTCCGCCGCCGCCTGAACCCGAACGGAAACCCATGGTCAGCGCACCGCACGAAGCGATGCACCGCATCTTCCAGGAACACCCGGGCCTCTTCTCCCAGCTCTCCGACGTCCTCGGGCTCGCATTACCGCCCCTCGTCTCGGCAGAGCTCCTGACCGTCGACCTCACAGAGAACGAGCCGCTCGAACGGCGCGTCGACACTCTCCTGCGGATCAGGACGGAGAACGACGGTCCTTTTCTCCTCGTCGTCGAGGCCCAGGGCAAGAAGGACCCACGCAAAACAGCCAGCTGGCCGTACTACGTCACCTACCTCAACAACAAGTACCGGATTCCGGTCCTGCTGCTCGTGATCTGTCAGGACCACGCGACCGCCGCCTGGGCGGCCCGTCCTCTCACGATCGGCCTGGCGCAATGGCCGACCGTGACCACCCGCCCGCTCGTGGTGGGGCCGCACAACATGCCCGTCATCACGAATGTGGCCGAAGCCCGGAAGGACCTCGCGCTCGCCACGCTTTCGGCGATCACACACGCTGACAATCCGGACGTCGATGCGATACTGAAGACGATGTCCGTCGCCCTGCGCGACGCACCGGAATCGATCGTTGCACCACTCGTCGAATTCATCGCACAAGGGCTGGGCAACCGCCCCGCCGCGCAACAGTGGAGGAACCTGGTGGCCGTGGATCTCTCCTTCTACACCTCGCCGCTCTCCGAGGAAATCCGCGACGAAGGCCGCGCACAAGGCCGCGCCGAGGGCCGTGCTGAGGGCCGAGCCGAGGACCTTCTGCTCACCCTCGATGTGCGAGGCATCGGCATCACGGATGTCATCCGGGAGAAGATCATCACGTGTAGCGACCCGGAACTACTCCGCCGATGGCTGACTCGCGCACTCCTCGCCACCACGGCGGGGGAGGTCTTCGAGGACGAGACTTCCGTCGATCGGTGACGTCGCTCCGATGCCGGCGGCCCTGCGCGACATACCGGCATCGGCTCGACTCCCCTCACAACAGTGGAGGAAGCTGATGGGCGATCTCTCCCTCTACGTCTCACCCCTCTCTGAGGAGATCAGGGAAGAAGGATGTGAGCAAGGGCGTGCTGAAGGTCGCGCAGAGAACATCCTGATCATCCTCGGCGCACGCGGTATCGATGTCACCGACGCGACTCGCGAGAGGATCACCACTTGCCGCGACTCGGAACTCTCGCACCGTTGGTTGATGCGCGCGCTCGTCGCCGCCACGGCGGATGAAATCTTCAGCGAGAAGCCGTCCGCTGACAGCAACGGGACTCGGTCCGGGGGATGTGGCTCCGGACAGAGGCGATGATCCGAGAGGCGCATATGGTGATCCCCTCGACGACTCGGCGGGGGACGCCATGGAGATCACCGTCCAGTGGATACGGACGTCCTGGACGAAGGAGTCCCGGGGCGGGGAGGGTGCCTCGCGCAGGAACGCGGCCCCGGCCGGTTTCACTCTCCCGCCTCCCGAGACGGTCACCTCCGCGCACGTGATCCGTATGCGTGAGTGTGACGGTTTCGCGCCCTACGACGCCCAGGCGGACCGCAGCACAGTCGATGTCCAGCTACGGGAAGCTGGCGCACGACTGCGGGTCCTCCCGCGAGTCCAGCCATTGTTCGCCCTGCCGCCCCGGCCCCGGCGGCCTCCGGCCGTGCGGCTCGTCCCCGGCCAGTGGGTGCGCTGGCAGCTCAACTACCGCTTCAGCAGTGCCATGGGGGTCCGGGGCTGGTCGTACTGGCTGGACACCTTCAACATCGCCTACGGCCCGGTGCGTACCGATGTGTTCCTGTCCACGCCCACCACGTTCATCGACGAGCAAGGACCGCTCCGATAGCCATGACGGTGCACGGATGAATGACCTCGGCGACGCGAACCTGCGCACCTGGACGCTGCGCTTCATGGCGCTCCTCGCTGCCGACGCCCCGGATCAGCTCGCCTGGCTGCGCGAGCGTGCGCTGGAGACGAAGGACGTCGTCGACGAGCTGGAGCTCATCTGCCGGATCTCCGAAGAGCTTGCGGAGCGCGGCGCCTTCGCGCCCCAGGACCTGCGCTCCTTCCGGGCCGTAGGCCGTCGCCTCGGCGAGATCGATGCCACCTGCCGGACCGGCCTCTGGGCCGACGAGCTCTCTGCCGATCTGGCGTGGAGCGAGATACGCCTTCTCGCCCGCCAGGCCCTCCTCACGACGCTAGGCGACTGGCGTCAGCCACTGCCACGCCCTGAGCGCCAACGGGAGGTCAGACGGTCAGCGCCGCGAGCTCCGCATCGGCCCGCTCCGTGACCAGGGCGAGGACGCGTCCGGCGGCGGCCAGGTCCTCGGCGGGTATCCCGCCCCAGATGCGGGCGCTGAAGGGAGCGGTCTCCGCGCCGACGGCGGCGAGCAGCTCGCGCCCTGCATCCGTGGGGCGCAGGCGGTCGCCGTCCGCGTCGAGCAGGTGCTTGGCGAGCAGTTCGTCGAGGGTGGCGCGGATGCCGGCCGGATCGGCCTTGAGGAGGCCCTGCACCTGGGTGACGAGATCGTCCGCCGTCTGCGGGGCGTCGGCGGTGAGGGCGGCGCGCAGGACGATCTGCTGCTGGAACGTCGCGCCGTGCCGGGCCAGGACGTGTTCCAGGACGCCGCGGGCGGCGTAGTGGGCCAGGCCGAGGGTACGGGCGTCGGCGACGGGTCCGGTGGTGGACGGAGTGGTCATGGTGTTGTCCCCTGAGTGCTCTCGTCGTTCGGTACGGATGGAGCGATGGGTACATCGAGCAGGGTCATCAGCTCGTCGGTGAACGCGCGCGTCCGCGGGGCGTCGAGGCCGCCGAGCGGCTCCAGCACCTGCTGAAGCAGTTCCTGGACCACCGCGACGGCCCGCTGCGTGACGGCCTGCCCCTGCTCGGTGAGGGCGAGCTGCACGGCGCGCGGGTCGCGGGGATCGCGGGTGCGCTCGATCAGACCGGCGGACTCCAGGGCTCGCGCCAGCTTCGAGACGTACAGCGCCTCCAAGCCGGTGTGGTCGGCGAGCCGGCGCTGGCTGGGCCGCTCGCCGGCACGTTGCAGGCCGTGCAGTGACGCGGCCAGCACGTACTGCGCGTGGGTGAGCCCCAGCGGCGCCACCGCGCGATCGACCGCCACACGCCACTTGTTGGCGAGCCGCCACACCAGATAACCGGGTGTGGGGCCCGGTGAACCCTTACTCATGCCGAACAGAGTACTTAGCTACTATGTCCATGGCTACTATTTTCTGAGCGGGCCGAGCAGCCGCTTCAGGACAGGTCCTTCAGTGACGGCACGACGACCCCGTACAGGTCGGCGATGGTGGCCAGCGCGCTGTGGTGCACCTGGTGGGCGTCCAGTTCGGTTCCGGCGACCGGCAGTGCCCGGGTGGCGCAGGTGTCGGCCACGACGGTGGGACGGTTGCCGCGAAGGAAGGCGCCCTGGGCGGTGAAGGCCACGCACATGTGCGTCATGAACCCGGCGATGACCAGATCGGTGTTGCCCGCGGCGTCGACGTGCCCGCCCAGTTCCGTACCGACGAAGGAGTCCGGTGCCCGCTTCACGACGACGGGCTCTCCGTCGACCGGTGCGACGGCGGGGTGGATCTGTCCGATCTCGGCCCGGATGTCGTACGGGGTGCCTTCGCCGCCGTCGTTGATGACGTGGATGACCTTCGTGCCCTCCTGGCGGGCCCGTGCCAGCAGCTCGGCCGCGGCGTCGAGCGCGGCCCGCCAGCCGTCCAGCTCCATCACACCGGTCGTGTAGGTGTTCTGGTAGTCGATGAGGACCAGGGTCGACTCGGCGAGCTTCGCGGGGGTGTCGTCGAGACCGTTGAGCCGGCGCAGCGTCGTTCTGGGCATGGGGAACCACCTGGGGGTCGAGGGCCGGGGGGCAGCTCACCGGTGCGGTGACCTGCGCCTACGACGCTACGGCCACCACCCGCGTGTCGGCAATGTCGTCTAACCTGCAGAAACCGACATCGAGTCCGCCGCCGACCCCGGGAGCCCCATGAGTACCGTCGGACGCCTGATCGTCATCGTCCTCTTCACCGGCGTGGACCTGCTCGATGTCACCGGCCCTCCGGAGGTGTTCTCCCTCGCGCGACGCGAGTCGGACGAAGCGGCGGGCTACGACGTGGTCCTCGCCGCCGAGACCATGGACCCGGTCACCACCGGCGCCGGGGTCCGCGTCCTCCCGGACGTCACCTTCGACGATCTGTCCACGAAGCGCATCGACACCCTGATCGTGCCCGGCGCGGTCGAGATCGACAGTCGTCGCCGCGTGCACCCGCTCACCGACCCCCGGGTGGTGGCGCGGGTCAAGCAACTCGCGGACCGCACCCGGAGGGTCGCCTCCGTCTGCGTCGGAGCGCACCTCCTGGCGGCGGCCGGTCTCCTCGACGGCAAACGTGCCACCACCCACTGGTCGACCGCTCAGCAGCTCGCCGCCGACCATCCGGCCGTCGAGGTCGACGCCGATCCGATCTTCATCCGCGAGGGCGACGTGTGGACCGGCGCGGGAATCAGCGCCTGCCTCGATCTCTCACTCGCCCTCGTCGCCGACGACCTCGGTGAGGCCATCGCGTTGAGCGTCGCGCGGCAACTCGTGATGTACCTGAAACGGCCGAGCGGCCAGAGCCAGTTCAGCGTCCCCCTGGAACAGCTGTCCCCGACGCGGCGCATCGAAGACCTCCGCCACCACATCCTGCGCAACCTCGGCGAGCCGCTCACCGTCGCGGACCTCGCCGCACACGCCCACATCAGTGACCGGCAGCTCACCCGGATCTTCAAGACCGAGCTCGGCACGACTCCGTACGCCTACATCGAATCGGCCCGTGTCGAGGCGGCGCGGAGCCGGCTCGAATCCACCGACGCCACCCTCGAACGCGTCGCGTCCGCGTGCGGGTTCGGCACCGTGGACACCCTCGTCAGGGCGTTCCGCCGCCGACTCGACACGACACCGACCGAATACCGGCGCCGCTTCCGGACCGGCCGGGCCTGAGCGGCGCCGCCTCGGCCCCGCGGTCTCAGGCGGAAGCGGAGAGCGCGGCCGCGGTCTCCCGTGCGAACGCGTCCGGGTTGTCCAGCATGACGTTGTGCCCGCAGTCCGCGACCGGGACCACCCGCACACCGGCTTCGGTGAGAGCCCCCGCCCCGGCGGGGGCGCCGTCGGCCCGCGGGTACAGGAAGGTACGGGGGATGCTCAGCTCCAGCAGCAGCTCACGCATCGTGGGCGTGGTCCCGCGGGTGAGGTGCACGGCGCTGCGGTGCAGGCCCTCCAGGCCGGCCAGGCGCATCGTGGACCACCAGTGCGGACCCGCGAGATCGCGGATCTGCCGCCAGCCGCCCGCCAGGAAGCGGGCCTCGGAGAGCGCGGCTATCCCGCTGCTCCCCGGGGCGCCGGGCACGGGCGTCGCGGGATCGAGATTCGCGTCCACCAGGACCAGTCGCGACACCAGCCGCGGGTGGCGGGCCGCCAGGACCACGGCGACGGAGCCGCCCATGCTGTGCGCCACCAACTCCGCGCCGGCGACGCCCGCGTGCCGCAGAGCGGCGGCCAGTGCGTCGGCGTGTGATTCCAGGCGGTAGTCGAAGTCCGTCGGCCGGTCACTGACGCCGTGCCCCAGCAGGTCGACCAGCAGAGACCGGTGGCCGGTGAGGAGCGGGTGGGCGGCGGCCTGCGCGAAGTAGGCGGGGGAGGTGGCGCCGAGACCGTGCACATAGACACGGGCGGGCTCCTGCCCGGGCAGCTCCACCCATCGGATCCGGTCCCCTCCGGGGGTCACAACGGCGTCGCGCACACTTCGCTCCTCCGGCTCATCGCTGATCCGCTGAGCCTATCCGCCCAGGTCCCGCCGTACGGATCGTCGGGCCGGCCACGGGCAGGCCCCCGGATGCCTGAACCATGGCCGGCCCGGCTCGCGCGCCCGCGTGGGTGCGGGGCGTGGAGCCGGGCCGCCCGGAGACGGCATGAAAGCGTGTCACCGGCCTGAGCCGAGATCAGGACGATGCCGGGGGTGTCGTCGAGTTCAGACCCTGGTCATGGTCGACGGGTATCCGCCCCCGCCCGGGTAGACCCAGTCGCCGGTCATCGTGGCGTCGCCGGCACCGAAGGTGCCCTCGAAGTAGGCCGGGCTCCCCTTAGCCCCGGCCCAGATGACGAGTGTGTCGCCGGTCAGTTCGTAGACGTAGTCGAAGGTGTTGCCCGTCGAGTCGTAGAACCGCGACACCACGTCCGCGCCGGCCGGCTCGCCGAACGGACGCAGGTTGCCGATCAGCTCCAGGCCGCTGACCCGCTCGCCGGACTGGGTGAGTTCGACGTGCTGGCTCAGGAAGAAACGGCCGGGCATCCACTCGTAGCGCACGGTTCCCTCGGCTCCGCCGGTCACCGTCCAGGTGCCGACCAGGCGATCCAGAGCCTTCAGTTCGGCGCTCGGCTGGTTGGACTCAGACATCTCGTCCTCCTTGGTGGGTTGGGTTCTCGCGGCTACCTCGAAGTCGGCGGATCGTTCTCGACACCCGCGACATGTGTCTTACGTCACATGGTGAGCGTGTCGAGGATCCGGACCCCGCGTCGAGGTAGCCGGCAGGACCCATCGAGGAGGAATCCGTGACCGCTGCCACCACCGACTCCGCCGACCGTCGGCACGGGACCGAGCATTCGGCATCGGCGGTCGCCTCCTGCGGTGCCCTGGCCATCGCCGCCCTGGCGCTCTCCCCGCGTCATGTGCCGCACCTGCTCTACCATCGCCGGACATCGTCGGAGAGGGACCCCGTGAAGTACCTGCTGCTCGGATACACGCCTGCCGCCGCCTGGGACGCCGCGACCGCCGATGCGCCGACGGAGGAGGCGCTGGCCGCCTTCGCCGCCTATCAGAGGTTCGAGAAGGAACTGTTCGAAACCGGAGAGCTGGTCGGCACCGAGGGTCTGGCCCATCCGGCCCTCAGCACCACGGTGAACCGGGGCCCGGACGGTGTGACGGCGACGGACGGGCCGTTCGCCGAGCTCAAGGAGGTCCTGGCCAGCTTCGCCGTCATCGATGTGACCGGCCGGGAACGGGCCGTGGAGATCGCCTCACGGATCGTGGAGGTGCTGGGCGAGCCGATCGAGATCCGGCCGGTCATGGGAGAGGACTTCGCCGCATGACCGGCCGTTCCCCACGAGGCCTGGCACGGGCTGCGTGCCACACCGGCCGGTGAAGGACGCGCCGGTCACGACCACGGACATCGAGCAACTGCTCCGCGCCGAAGCGCCGCAGGTGCTCGGCGCGTTGGTGCGGCGCTTCGGGCGCTTCGACATCGCCGAGGACGCCGTCCAGGAGGCGCTGCTGGCGGCGCACCGGACGTGGTCGGCCGCAGGAGCCCCGGCGAATCCGCGCAGCTGGCTGATCCGGATCGGCTACCGGCGGATGGTCGACCTGCTCCGCTCGGAACAGGCGCGGCGCCGGCGTGAGCGGGAAGCCGGCCTGGCCGAACTCGCCATGCGGGAACCGGCCCGCCGGGCAGGCCCTTCGGAGGAGACGGACGACGGCCTCACCCTGTTGTTGCTCTGCTGCCATCCCGGGCTGAGCCCCGCCTCGCAGGTGGCGCTCACCCTGCGCGCGGTCGGCGGTCTGACGACCGCCGAGATCGCCCACGCCTTCGGACAGGGCGAAGCCACCCTGGCCACGCGGATCAGCCGCGCCAAACAACAGCTCGCCCGGGCCGGTGTCCGCTTCGCCGCGCCCACCGCCGAAGACCGGCAAGGCCGTGTGACCGCAGTCATGCGGGTGCTCTACCTGATCTTCAACGAGGGCTACACCGCCTCCGCCGGAGGAGAACTCTCCCGCCTCGACCTGACCGATGAGGCGATCCGGCTGACCCGGATGCTCGGTGACGCGGTTCCGGACGACGCCGAGGTGACCGGCCTGTTGGCGCTGATGCTGCTCACCGGGTCGCGGTATGCGGCCCGCAGCGGTGGCGACGGCGGGCTGGTACCGCTGGGCGAGCAGGACCGCACGCGCTGGAACCGTGAGCTGATCCGTGAGGGTACCCGGCTGATCGACGGCGTATGGGGCCGGCGCGAGACGGGCCCTTATCAGCTGCAGGCGGCGATCGCGGCACTGCACGCGGCGGCTGCGACGCCGGAGCGGACGGACTGGCCGCAGATCGCGATGCTGTACCTGTGGCTCGAACGGCTCACCCCGACCGCGCCGGTGCGGCTGAGCCGGGTGGTCGCGGTGGCCCAGGCTTACGGACCGGCCCGCGGGAGGGCCTTGCTCGACGACCTCAACAGGCGTCACGGGCTGGACCAGGACCCTCTCACCCGCCGACGGGAACGCGCGGTGCGCGCCCACCTGTTGAAGATGGCCGGGGACACCGCCGGTGCGGCCGCGCTGTACCGCGAGGCGGCAGCCCTGACCGGCAATCAGGTCGAGCGCCGCTATCTGCTTGAGGAAGCAGAACGCGCCACCTGACCGATCCGGACGCCGGGCGTCGCGGACACCACGTGCCGGCGGGTGCTCGCGGCGCTCGGTATCCTCGGCTACCCGCCGTCGGCACGGCGGCCTGCGCCGTCGCGGAACCAGGGCGGTGAGCCCCCGGGTTCAGGACGACACGGCGGTGGCCCGCCGGCGGTGCAGCATCACGATGAGGGCGGTCGCGACGGCCAGGCCCACTGCGCCCAGGACGGCTCCCTTCACGATCGGCGCGCGCCAGCCGTAGTCGGGGGTGTAGGCGGTCTCGGCGTCCTCCGCGAGCCGTACGCCGTCGATCGCGCCCGGCATCGCGTCGCCGCGGCGAACCTTGGCGTCGTCCTTCAGCTCGACGTCCTGCTCGGTGACGGTGCCGTCGGCGCCGGTGAACGAGCCGATCCAGTCGCAGGAGTCCTTGCCGCACTCGCGATCGGTAGGAGTCAGGACGCCGACGGGGCCGTCCCGCAGGGCGGTGCGGCCTTCGATCCCCTCGGCCGCCAGCCCCAGCCCGCCGCCGAGGGCGATGAGCAGGACGAAGCCGATGGCTATCCGTATGAGAACCCGCTGGCGGGTGCGCAGTGGCTGTCCGGTGCTCATGGGGCGGGATCCTAGCGGGTCAACGCGCGGGAGAGGTCCGGGCGTCAGCCCTGGGTGGGCCGGCGGGGAAGCGACGTCCGGACCTCTCCACGTGGTGACCGGCCCGGTCGGCCGGGCGCGTGGGGCCCGGGGTGCCGGACCCCCGGCCGGCCGGGCCGGAGTCGGGATGAATTTAACAGGCTCGCAATAACTTGCGTAAGGGCTTGCAGGTCTCTGTTTCCCAGGTTTCGCGGATGTGAGCGGGACGTAATCGCGTCATGTCCAGGGGGTTGACCGGGGCAGGTCAGGCTCGTACGGTCTGCGGCACACGAAGTTTTGCATCCTTGCTGCAAGAACCTTCATGAGCCTTGACGGCACGGCGCGTTGCCACGTGAGGCTGCTCCGCCATCCCCGCACTTTCCCCCACCGCAGGAGGAACGTCATGGCACGCAGACCCTTGTCTGCCGCGCTCGCCCTCGCCACGGGCGCCGCAGTCCTCGCTGTCCCCGCCGGGTTCGGCGCCGGGACCGCCCAAGCCGCGCCGCCCGGCGAGAAGGACGTCACCGCGGTGATGTTCGAGTGGAAATTCGACTCCGTGGCCAAGGCCTGCACCGACAGCCTCGGTCCGGCCGGTTACGGGTTCGTCCAGGTCTCGCCGCCCCAGGAACACATCCAGGGTGGACAGTGGTGGACCTCGTACCAGCCCGTGAGCTACAAGATCGCCGGACGGCTCGGTGACCGCAACTCCTTCGCGAACATGGTCAACACCTGCCACGGCGCGGGCGTCAAGGTCATCGCCGACTCGGTCATCAACCACATGTCGGCCGGATCGGGCACCGGGACCGGCGGGTCCTCGTACGGCAAGTACGACTACCCCGGCCTCTACTCCGTGAACGACATGAACGACTGCCAGTCGCAGATCAACAACTACGGCGACCGCGGCAACGTCCAGAACTGCGAACTGGTGGGCCTGGCCGACCTGGACACGGGCGAGGACTACGTACGCGGCAAGATCGCGGGCTACCTCAACGACCTGCTCTCCCTCGGTGTCGACGGCTTCCGCATCGACGCCGCCAAGCACATGCCGGCCGGCGACCTCGCCAACATCAAGTCCCGGCTCAGCAACCCCGGTGTGCACTGGAAGCACGAGGCCATCCACGGGGCCGGCGAGGCCGTCTCGCCCACCGAGTACCTCGGCAGCGGCGACGTCCAGGAGTTCCGCTACGGCCGCGGCCTCAAGCAGGTCTTCAACAACCAGAACCTCGCCGACCTCAAGAACTTCGGCGAGGGCTGGGGCTTCATGGAGTCGGGCAGGTCGGCCGTCTTCGTCGACAACCACGACACCGAGCGCGGTGGCGACACCCTGAGCTACAAGGACGGCGCCAACTACACCCTGGCCAGTGTCTTCATGCTCGCCCACCCCTACGGCTCCCCGGACGTCCACTCCGGCTACGAGTTCAGCAGCCATGACGCCGGCCCGCCCAACGGGGGCCAGGTGAACGCCTGCTACAGCGACGGCTGGAAGTGCCAGCACGCCTGGCGCGAGATCTCCTCGATGGTCGGCTTCCGCAACGCCGCCCGCGGCCAGGGCGTCTCGAACTGGTGGGACAACGGGGGCGACCAGATCGCCTTCGGCCGGGGCTCCAAGGCGTACGTCGCCATCAACCACGAGGGCTCCTCGCTCAGCCGTACGTTCCAGACGTCGCTGCCCGCAGGTGACTACTGCGACGTCCAGTCGGGCAAGGGCGTCACCGTCAACGGGTCGGGGCAGTTCACCGCCACCCTGGGCGCGAACACCGCCGTCGCCCTGCACGTCGACGCCCGCACCTGCTCCGGAGGGGGAACCACTCCCGACCCGGACCCGGGGAACGGCCGGTCCGGTGCCTCCTTCGGCGTCAACGCCACCACCCAGCCCGGCCAGAACATCTACGTCACCGGCGACCAGTCCGCGCTCGGCAACTGGAACCCGGGCAGCGCCCTGAAGCTCGACCCGGCGACGTACCCGGTCTGGAAGCTCGACGTCAGCCTGCCCGCCGGGACGTCGTTCGCGTACAAGTACATCCGCAAGGACGCGAGCGGCAACGTCACCTGGGAGAGCGGCGCCAACCGCACCGCCACCGTGCCCGCCTCCGGCAAGGTCGCCCTGACCGCCGACGTCTGGCGCGGCTGAACCACACCCGCGGGCCGGGGACGCGAGGTGAGCGTCCCCGGCCCGCACCGCTCCACACCGCCCGATCCCCGAAAGAGGAGTACCCGCCCGTGTCCCGAACCACCCTCCGGCGGGGAGCCGTCGCCGCCCTGTGCGCGGCGCTGCTGCCCGTCGTGCCGGCGGCCTCCGCGTCCGCCGCGCCCGGACCGCCTTCCCCGCCTTCGGACGCGAAGCTCGCGAGGGAACCGGCCAGGAACGACCTGACCCGCGAGCAGTTCTACTTCGTGCTGCCCGACCGGTTCGCGAACGGCGACACCTCCAACGACCGGGGCGGACTGACCGGGTCACGGCTGGAGACCGGCTACGACCCGACCGACAAGGGCTTCTACCAGGGCGGCGACCTCAAGGGGCTCACCCAGCGGCTCGACTACATCAAGGACCTCGGCACCACCGCGATCTGGCTCGCCCCGATCTTCAAGAACCGTCCAGTCCAGGGCACCGGAGACAACGCCTCGGCCGGCTACCACGGTTACTGGATCACCGACTTCACCCAGGTCGACCCGCACTTCGGGACCAACGCAGACCTCACGAAGCTGATCGACAAGGCCCACGGCAAGGGCATGAAGGTCTTCTTCGACGTCATCACCAACCACACGGCCGACACCGTCGACTACGCCGAGAAGACGTACGGCTACAAGCCCAAGGGCGCCTTCCCGTACCTCGACGAGAACGGCCGCCCGTTCGACGACACCCAGGGCGTCGAGGAGGTGGACGCGGGCTCCTTCCCGTACACGCCGGCGCAGACCGGCAAGAAGGTCCCGGCCTGGCTCAACGACACCACGATGTACCACAACAGGGGTGACTCGACCTACGCCGGCGAGTCCACCGAGTACGGCGACTTCTCCGGCCTCGACGACCTGTGGACCGAGCGACCCGAGGTCGTCTCCGGCATGGAGAAGATCTACGAGAAGTGGGTCCGCGACTTCGACATCGACGGCTTCCGCATCGACACCGTCAAACACGTCGACCTGGACTTCTGGACCCAGTGGGCCACCGCCCTCGACGACTACGCGGCGAAGCGCGGCCGCGACGACTTCTTCATGTTCGGCGAGGTCTACTCCGCCGACACCGCGATCACCTCGCCCTACGTGACGCGGGGCAGGCTCGACGCCACGCTCGACTTTCCCTTCCAGGAAGCCGCCCGGCAGTACGCCTCCCAGGGCGCCCCGGCCTCCGAGCTCGCCTCGGTCTACGGTGACGACTACCGCTACACCACCGACAAGGCCAACGCCTACGAGCAGGTCACCTTCCTGGGCAACCACGACATGGGCCGCATCGGGACCTTCCTGAAGCAGGACAACCCGAAGGCCGGCGACGCCGAGCTCCTGGACCGCGCCCGCCTCGCCAACGAGCTGATGTTCCTCGGCCGCGGCAACCCGGTCGTCTACTACGGCGACGAGCAGGGCTACACCGGTGCGGGCGGCGACAAGGACGCCCGCCAGACGATGTTCGCGTCGAAGACCGCCGACTACCTCGACGACGACCAGCTGGGCACCGACCGTACGCACGCCTCCGACGCGTACGACACGGCCCACCCGCTCTACCGGTCGATAGCGGCGCTGTCGAAGCTCACCGCGAAGCACCCGGCGCTGCGCGACGGCGTGCAGACCGAGCGCTACTCCAAGGACTCCGTCTACGCCTTCTCGCGCACGGACACCGAGCGCCCGTACGAATACGTCGTCGCCGCCAACAACTCCGCCGAGGCGAGGACCGTCGAGCTGCCCACGGAGTCGGCCGGCATGAACTTCCGCACGCTGTACGGCGGTTCCGGCGCCATTCGTAGCGGCTCCGACAAGACCGTCGAGGTCACCGTGCCCGCGCTGTCCAGCGTCGTGCTCCGCGCCGACAAGGCGCTCGGCGCCCCTGCCGCCAAGCCGTCGGTCACCCTGAAGGCCCCGGCCGCCGGAGCCACCGGCACCGTCGAGATCAGCGCCGACGTGGACGGCGGCGGCCTCGACCGCGTCGTCTTCGCCGCGCAGACCGGCAACGGGAAATGGGTCACCCTCGGCTCCGCCGACCACGCCCCGTACAAGGTCACCCAGCACCTGGACGAGTCGGTGAAGGCCGGGACGCCACTGCGCTACAAGGCCGTGGTCGTCGACCGCGCCGGACGCACCGCGAGCGCCCTGGCCTCCACCACCTCGGGCCAGGCACCGCCCACCCCGAAGCCCGTCGCCGTCGAACGTGACCACGCCGTCGTCCACTACAAGCGCGCCGACGGTGACTACGAGGGCTGGCAGCTGAAGTCCGGAGGCAGGAGCGCCGACTTCATCGGGCGGGACGCCTACGGCGCGTTCGCCTGGATCGACCTCGACGAGGGCGCCTCCTCGGTCCCGTACACGGTCGAGAAGAACGGCACGGCCGACGGCCCCGAGCGCACCGTCGACCTGGCCAGGACCGGCCAGGTCTGGATCGAGCAGGGCAAGGACGAGCAGGCCACCGAGGCACCCGAGGCCCCGGCGCAGGACACCTCCAAGGCCGTCCTGCACTACCACCGCGCCGACGGCGACTACGACGGCTGGGGCCTGCACACCTGGACCGGTGCCGCCGCTCCCACGGACTGGGCGAAGCCCCTGGAGCCCGTGAGGAGCGACGCGTACGGCGTCACCTTCGAGGTCCCGCTCACCGACGGTGCCACCTCGCTCAGCTACATCCTGCACAAGGGCGACGAGAAGGACCTCCCGAGCGACCAGTCCCTCGACATCGCCTCGCATGGGCACGAGGTCTGGATGCTCGGCGGGAAGCCCGGCTACCTGCTGCCGCAGGCAGGCGGCGTGCCCACCCCGGACCTGACCGAGGCCGAGGCCCAGTGGATCGACGCGAACACCGTCGTCTGGAAGGTGAAGGCCACCGACGCCACCAGCCAGCAGCTCGTGTACGCGAAGAAGGGCGGCGTCTCCGTCGTGGACGGAGCCCTCTCCGACGAAGGGCAGTGGCTCCGGCTCGGCGCCACCGCCCTCACCGACGCCCAGAAGGCGAAGTACCCGCACCTCAAGGACTATCCGGCGTTCACCGTCGACACCCGTGACCGGGACAGGGTCCGCGAATCCCTGCGTGGCCAGCTGATCGCCACCCAGCGCGCCGCCAACGGCGCCCTGCTCGCCGCCACCGGCGTACAGACCGCGGGTGTCCTGGACGCGCTGTACGGGAAGAAGGCCGCCGGAGTGGACCTCGGACCGGTCTTCCACCACGGTCGGCCCACGCTCTCCGTCTGGGCGCCCACCGCCCGCACCGTCTCGCTCGAACTCGACGGGAAGAGCCTCCCGATGCGGCGCGACGACCGCACCGGCGTCTGGTCGGTCACCGGGAAGAAGACCTGGACGGGCAAGCCCTACCGCTACGCCGTCCAGGTCTGGGCACCCACCGTCCAGAAGATGGTCACCAACAAGGTGACCGACCCCTACTCCACCGCCCTGACCACCGACTCCGCCCGCAGCCTCGTCGTCGACCTCGACGACCCGAAGCTCGCCCCGCGCGGCTGGTCCGGTCTGAAGAAGCCCGCCGCCGTCCCGATGCGCGACGCCCAGATCCAGGAGCTGCACATCCGCGACTTCTCGGTCACGGACGCCACCTCGAAGCACCCCGGCGAATACCTCGCCTTCACCGACACCCGCTCCGACGGCATGAAACACCTCAAGGAGCTCGCGGACTCCGGCACCAGCTACGTCCACCTGCTGCCCGCCTTCGACATCGGGACGATCCCCGAGAAGAAGTCGGCACAGCAGAAGCCGGCCTGCGACCTGTCCGTCTACGCCCCCGACTCCGAGGAACAGCAGGCCTGCGTCACCGAGGCCGCCGCGAAGGACGCCTTCAACTGGGGATACGACCCGCTGCACTACACGGTCCCCGAAGGTTCCTACGCCTCCGACCCCGACGGCACCAAGCGCACGGTCGAGTTCCGGCAGATGGTCCAGGGGCTCAACGGCGCCGGACTGCGGACGGTCATGGACGTCGTCTACAACCACACCGTCGCATCGGGCCAGGACGGAAAGTCCGTCCTCGACAGGATCGTGCCCGGCTACTACCAGCGGCTCCTGGAGGACGGCACCGTCGCCACCTCGACCTGCTGCGCCAACACCGCGCCCGAGAACACCATGATGGGCAAGCTCGTCGTCGACTCGATCGTCACCTGGGCCAAGGAGTACAAGGTCGACGGCTTCCGCTTCGACCTGATGGGACACCACCCCAAGGAGAACGTCCTCGCGGTCCGCGAGGCACTCGACGAGCTGACCGTCGCCGAGGACGGCGTCGACGGGAAGAAGATCATCCTGTACGGCGAGGGCTGGAACTTCGGCGAGATCGCCGACGACGCCCGCTTCGTCCAGGCCACCCAGAAGAACATGGCCGGCACCGGCATCGCCACCTTCTCCGACCGGTCCCGCGACGCCGTGCGCGGCGGCGGCCCCTTCGACGAGGACCCCGGCGTCCAGGGCTTCGCCTCCGGCCTCTACACCGACCCCAACACCTCCTCCGCCAACGGCACCGAGGCCGAGCAGAAGGCCCGGCTGCTCCACTACCAGGACCTGATCAAGGTCGGCCTCACCGGCAACCTCGCCGACTACACCTTCACCGACACCCAGGGCCGCACGGTCAAGGGCTCGGCCGTCGACTACAACGGCGCCCCCGCCGGATACGCGGCGGCACCCGGTGACGCGCTCGCCTACGCCGACGCCCACGACAACGAAACCCTCTACGACGCCCTCGCCTTCAAGCTCCCGTCGGACACCCCGGCCGCCGACCGGGCCCGCATGCAGGTCGTGGCGATGGCGACCGCCGTGCTCTCGCAGGGACCGGCGCTCTCCCAGGCCGGCACCGACCTGCTGCGCTCCAAGTCGCTGGACCGCAACTCCTACGACAGCGGCGACTGGTTCAACGCACTGCACTGGGACTGCCGCAAGGGCAACGGCTTCGGACGGGGCCTGCCTCCCGCCGCCGACAACAAGGACAAGTGGTCCTACGGCAAGCCGCTGCTGACCGCCGCCGCGCTCACCCCCGGGTGTACGCAGATCACCGGCGCCTCAGCGGCGTACCAGGACCTGCTCACCATCCGCACCACGGAGCAGGACTTCGGTCTCGCCACCACCGAGCAGGTCCAGGACACGCTGTCCTTCCCGCTCTCCGGCAAGGCGGAGACCCCCGGCGTGATCACCATGCGCGTGGGCGACCTGGTCGTCGTCATGAACGCCACCCCCGGTACGCGGAGTCAGGTCATCCCCGGGCTCGCCGGGAAGGCGTACGCCCTGCACCCCGTCCAGGCGGCGGGCGCGGACGCCGTCGTGAGGAAGTCCTCGTACGAGAAGGAGACGGGCGGCTTCACCGTCCCGGGACGCACGGTCGCCGTGTTCACCCGGAGCTGACGCCCGACGCGCCGGCTGCCGGTCCCGGCTCCCGCCTACGTGGCGGAAGCCGGGACCGGCCGCTTCCGGCGTACCGGTCCGTCCGGACCGGCGCTCCTCCACCGGTTCGTTGCGTAGTGTGAGTGAGCCGGGCCGGTCGCGGAACGACGACCGCACCGTCGCGGCGTGCGTGATCCCGATCGCAGGTTGACCTGGGGGCAGGAGCGGTGACGGTGGCGATGCGGGCGTTTCCTCTGGTGGGCGGGCCGGTCGAGTTCCGGGGTGCGCTGGATCTGGAGATCACGCCCACGGGGGTGATGCCGCGCCGGCTGCCCGCGTGGACCAAGGAGCAGTACCAGGACCCGTCGGTCCACGGAGTGACCGTGATGCCTTCGGGCGTGCGCCTGGTGTTCCGCACCGATGCGCGTGAGCTGGAGTTCGAGGTGCTCACCTTCACGGGGCAGTTCGACACCGACCCCCTTCCCCGGCCGACCGGGATGCTGGAACTGCTGGTGAACGGCGCTCCGGCCGGGCGTCGTCAGGCACCGGTGGGAAACGTGCTGCGGATGTCGGGTCCCGGAGCCGCCCAGCGGCTGATTCCGGGCGATCCAGGTACGGTGCGGTTCACCGGGCTGCCGGCCGGCATGAAGAGCGTCGAGCTGTGGCTGCCGCAGCAGACCCCCACGGAACTGATCGCACTGCGCGCCGACGGCGAAGTGCTTCCACCACTGCCGGACGGCCGGCGCCGCTGGGTGCACCACGGCAGCTCCATCAGCCACTGCGTCGGGGCCGACGGCCCGACCGGTACGTGGCCGGTGGTGGCAGCCGCGCTCGGGGGAGTGGAGGTGATCAACCTCAGCCAGGCCGGCAACGCGCTGCTGGACCCCTATGTCGCCCGGACGATCCGTGATGTGCCCGCCGACCTGATCAGTCTCAAGGTGGGCATCAACATCGTGGGTCTGGCCGCCTTCCGGCTGCGGACGTTCGGCCCTGCGGTGCACGGGTTCCTGGACACCATCCGGGATGGTCACCCGGACACCCCGCTGCTCTTGATGTCCCCGGTGAGCTGTCCCGCCGTCGAGGAGACCCCCGGGCCGACGACGACGGGCCCGGACGGGAAGATCACGGCGCTGGGCGACCCGTCCCAGGTGGCCGCCGGGGCGTTGACGCTGGCCGTGGTCCGTGCCGAGCTGGAACGGATCGTGGCCGCCCGGCGGACCCGCGATCCCCACCTCCATCATCTCGACGGCCGCGAGATGCTCGGTCCGGACGAGACAGAGGACCTGGCCGACGGCCTGCACCCCACGGCCGCCGCGTACCGCCGGATGGGCAAGCGGTTCGCCACCCACGCCTTCGCGAACGACGGTCCCTTCCGGCCGGGGGGCGCGTCGCCCCTAGCTTCATAGAAGGGGCGGAAACCTCAGTTCTCCGCGCTCACTTGTGCGGGCGACGGGATCACGCGAAGCTGAATCCGTACACGTGTGTGCACGCTGTACACGTATGCGTACCCGTACCCGCGATCAGGAGCGCTTGATGCCGCAGATCACCGTCGACTACTCCGCCGAGCTCGACGACAGCTTCGACCGGCGCGGCTTCGCCCTCGCCCTGCACCCGCTCGTCGCCCGGACCGTCTCCACGAAGGTCCCCGCCTGCAAGACCCGGTTCCGCAGGGCCGAGGAATCCGTCGTCGGTGACGCGCCCTCGGGCGACTCCATCGTGAACGTCTCCATCGCGATGCTGCCCGGCCGGACCCCCGAGATCAAGGCGCAGCTGACCCAGGCCGTCCTGGATCTGCTGTCCGGCCACCTGAAGCCGGCCGACGGACTCACCGTCCACGCCTCGGCCGAGGTGCGGGACCTGGACGCGTCCTACCGGAAGAACTGAGGCAGCCGCTGCGGCGGGACGGCCGGTGCGGCGGGGGCCAGGACCGAGAGCCTGGCGAGCAGTTCGCCGAACGGGCCGTCCGCCGGCTCCTGCGCGAAGACCCGCAGCATGACGCCGGCCATCTCCTGGTCGTACGCCGCGCTCACCGACGCCAGCGCCGCGAAGTCGTGCACCAGTTGCAACTCCAGCTCCGCACGCGGAATGCGCTTCCCGTCGAGCCAGAACAGCGCGGTCGACTCGGCCAGCGACACCCAGGACCGCACCACGAGCTCCAGCCTGGCAGGCGGGTGCGGGACGCCGAGATGCGCGATGATCTGCTCGTACGCCGCCTGCCGCACCCCGTCCACCAGGGCGTCGGCCGTGGAGGAACCACGCGCCGGGCCACCCCGCATCAGCGCGGCGAAGCCCGGGCCGTGCTCCTCGACGAAGTCGAAGAACCGGCGCATCACCCGGAGCAGGCGAGCCCCCAGGGGCCCTTCGTGCGCCTCCAGGAAGCGGCCCGCCAGTTCGTCGGCGGCCCGCTTCAGCGCCGCCTCGTACAGGCTGCGCTTCCCCGGGAAGTAGTGGTAGACGAGTGGGCGCGAGATGCCGGCCGCCGCGGCGATCTCGTCGATGGACACATCATCGGGCGAGCGGTGACTGAACAACTCCAGCGCGACACCGATCAACTGGGCCCTGCGCTCATCGACGCCCATCCTGCGTCGCACCCCGGTCGTCATGCCGAACAGCCTAACGGGACAGGGCAAGTGACCTGCGCCTGCCCGCCTCCGGCCTCAGTGCAGCGAGCCCACCCGGCTGCCGTCCGCCAGCAGCCCGTCCAGCCGGGGGCGGTCGCCCTCCCTGGCGGGCAGCGCCAGCAGCCGCCCGTGCGTGCCGCCCCGCACACCTCCGGTCGCGGTCAGGGCCGCGAACTGCCGGGAGCCCGCCGCCAGTACGTACCACCTGCCGCCGTCCGACTTCCAGAGCACACCCGCCAGCACCCGGGGCCTGCGTATCCCGCAGTCCGGCGAGTCCTCGGCACGCGCCGCGACCGCCGCCGGTGTCCTGGCGCCGCCCGAGAGCTCGGGCGGCGCCTGGAACTGCGCCAGGACCCTGCTGCCCGTGCCCCGCCAGGTGTCCGCCCTGGTGCAGAACCACAGGGCGTCGCCCTCTCCCTCCGGCAGCCGCTGCTTCGCGTACCGCCAGGAGTTCACCGACCGCACGCCGTTGGAGCGCACCGCCGGCAGCAGGCAGGCCGTACGCGCCCAGCTCTCCCGCTCGGCCCGGCCCGCCACGTCGTGCGGGGCCGACGGCGCACCGGAGGTGAGGCGTACGGGAGTGAGCTCACCCAGATCCGTCATCAGACGCGCCGCGTTGCCGTCCCGCATCTCGAGGGCCTGCCAGGAACGGCAGTCGTCCCGGTCCCCCTCCCCGGTCTCCGGCAGGGCCACCGGGTCCGTCACCCCATGACGGTCACGGGACAGCGGCCGGGCCGCCTCGTGCGGCGCGAGCAGGTCGCGCACGCCGACGTCCCGCACCCACGGCGCGGTCAGATAGCGGATCCGGCCGGCCCGCCGCTGGACCACCAGGGCGCTCGCCGCCACCGCGTCCGCGCCGTCCACCCGGGCGAAGTCCAGTGCGGCGCCCCCGGACGGATCGGCGTTGCGGGGCTCGGCGTAGCGCACCACGCGCAGGCCGTCGTGGAAAAGCGCCACGGCCGCCCGGCCCACCTCGCCCGCGTAGAGCAGCTGCGGCGGGCCCATCGGCGGCCCGTCGGGCGTCCCGGGCGTCGCCGACGCGACCACCCCCGGACCGGGCCGCGCCCACGTGGCCAGGGCGCGGCCCAGCAGACCGGTGTCCCCGGTCCGGTCGCCGCGCGTGGGCCAGACCGTGAAGTCCCTGCGCGTGGAGCCCCGCCAGAGCCCGCCGGGCACCCTGCGCAACTCGGCGGGATCCAGGGCCTGCTGGGCGGTGTGGTTGCGCGAGTAGAGCGGCGCGGACGAGGCGCGGGGGCCGCCCAGGCCGTCCCCCGGCATCAGCACCAGCGTCCCGCAGACCAGCAGGGCGCCGGCACCGGCCAGGAGGGCCCGCCCGCGCCGCCGGCGTCGGACCGGATCGGTCGGCCTGACCTGGAGCGAGCACGGGTCGAACTCCGGTGAGGCCAGCAGCGCGTGGGGCGCCGTGAGCGCGTCGGCCTCCAGCAGCGCCGCCCGGGGGTCGTCGACACCCGCCGCCTCCAGGACCCGGCACACCTCGGCGTCGTCGAGCCCTTCGAGACCCCGCAGCACATGCGCCGCCCGGCAGGGCCCCGACGTCTCGGCCAGCGCCTGCTCCAGAGCCAGCTCGTCCGCGCCGCAGGAGTGCGGGAACAGCCGCAGCCCCCACACCGTCGGCACCAGCGGCGGGAACTGCGCCCGCCGGGGCCGGCCGAACCGGAACAACGGCAGACCCGCCTCCAGCGCGGAACGCAGCACCCGCAGACGTACGTACGCGTAGGCGCTTCCCGGATCTCCGCCCTGCCCGCCGGCCAGGGCACGCTGGACGAGCCAGTGGGCCGACAGCACCCGCCGGTTACGGCCGAGCGAGGGCGCCAGCACGAGATACGCGAGCCGCACCAGCCGGGCGTAGTGCTCGGCCGGTGCGGCCTCGGCCCGCTCCGCATACGGGCGGCCGGCGGACGGCGGTACTGCTCGCAGTGGGGGCATGTTCAGCTGAACGAGCGAATGGTGCGATGGTCACTCCGGCGCGCGCGCTCCGGAGCGGGTTGTGCGGTTTCCCCCCGGAAGCCGGGGAGACCGGGGCACGATGGCCGCATGGCGGAGCAGCGGGAGTGGCGACTGCGGCGGGCCGGCCGCATGCCCGTGGCCGTGCTGGCGGGGATCGCCCTGCTCACCGCGTGCGGCGGGGGAGCGGACGGCGACGACGAGCCCGCCGTTCCGCCCACCGCGAGCGGGACCCTGGAGCAGCTCGCGTCTAAGGCGCGCTGCGAGCCGGACATGCAGACCGATGCCGAAGAGCTCAGGCAGGCCAACTGCCGTGCCGGGAACGGGCGTTACGTGCTGGCGACCTTCGCCACCGACCGCGGCCAGCGGGAGTGGATCGACGAGGCCGACGACTACGGCGGCTCGTACCTGGTCGGGCGCAAATGGGTGGCGGTCGGTGACGCGGCCGTGGTCACGGCGCTGCGCGGCCGGCTCGGGGGGACGGTGGAGACCGCCTCGCCGCACCACTCGGGGAGCAGTGGCAGTGGGGGGAGCGAGGAAGGGCACTCCGGTCACCACGGGAGCTGACCGCGCAGGTGGAGGGGGCAGGGAGGAGCCGCAGGGTCAGCGGCACCTGCGCCCGCCGTTGACACAGCTCACCACCTTCTTCATCAACGCGTCGTCGAAGACGTTGATGAAGTCGCCGTGATCGGTCACGGGCTTGTGCAGCTGCTCAGGGAAGGAGTCCACGGCGAAGCCCGGGCCCGGCGGGATGTCGTACACGATGCGCTGGACCAGCCGCGGGACGGCCCTGAAGCCGTCCGGGCACCGGCCGTCGTCCTGGGCGAACGCCACATGGGTGCGGTGGTTGGCGCTGTCGGTGTTCCGGCCGTCCCAGCAGCTCTGGAACGCGAAGGACCGGACCACCTGGCTGCCCTGCGGACAGATCGGGTACTTGTCCTTCAGCTGCCGGTCCTCGAAACCGGTGCAGCTCCAGGACGCGTTGGCATTGGCGTCACCGTTGGTGAAGGCCTTGGCGTCCCCGGTGATGATCCGCAGGAAGCGCGGCATGGCCGTGACCTTCCCGGCGGGGGAGCCGGTGAACTTCAGCGTGACCTGGGACGGGGTCTGGATCTCCCCGGTGTTCCGGTCCTTGCCGCCGCCGTCCGCGTCCGCGTCGTCCTCGTCCTGGCCGTTCCGCAGGCGGAGCACGGGCCAGTAGTACGTGGACCGGTCGCCCTGGTCGCGGCAGGTGGTCTCTCCGGCGGCCAGGTCGTCGTCACCGGCGAACGCGTCGGTGGCCTGGTTGCCGACGTAGTCGTGCATGTGGTGGGCGCCGTTGCTCACGCCCGGGGCGGCGATGACGTTGTCGGAGTTGAACTTGCCGTTCTCGTTGCGGCCGCAGTCGGTGGTGAACGTACCCCGGGAGGCGCCCCTGCGGTCACGCGGGCGGTCGGTGCCGGGCCGGACGGACCGGATGTCGACGAAGTCGGACGCCTCGGGGCCGTTGCCCTCCTGGCCCTGCCCGCCGCCCTGGTCCCGGTCGTCGCCGGCACGCAGGCTGCATTCCGCCAGGTCCTCCAGGCCGTGCGGCCGCTCGCCCCTGGCCCGCTCGACGGCGATCCGGATGCGGTCGAGGCCGGCCGCCCGCCTGCTCCTCAGCGGACCGAGCACCGCATTCCCGGCGAGATCCGGATCCCGGGCGATCCGCTCCCCGCGGTCCGCGAACTCCCGGTACGCCTCGGTGATCTGCGTGTCCATGGCGGCCAGTTCGCGGTCGACCTCCGGCCGCGCCCCGGCCGGCACGCCGGGAAGGGCGATCCCCGCGTCGGGACAGTCGATGGTGGACATCCGGCGGGCCGTGTCCCGGGCCTGCGCCGAAGGCGGACCGGACCCGCCCTCTCCGGCGCTCGCGTGGACATCGACGGCGACCAGCCCACCCCCGCCCAGAGCCAGTGCGGCCGCGGTGGCCACGGCCCGGCCGGCGGGCGTCGTGCGTTTCCTGCGCGATGTGCGTCCCATGGAACTCCTCCGCTCCGGTGCTTCGAGTCAGAAGCGTGACGTCCCATACGGACCGCGGGCCCCACCCGTTCAGCACACCGCGGAAGTCGTACGGGCGCCCTACACCGGTACGGCCTCCACCGGCGCTCCCGTCATCCGGTTGGCCAGCGTCGACATCGTGTAGGCGCCGATCCCGAGAGCCACCTCCAGGGCGTTGCGTGAGGTGTAGCCCAGCGCCAGGAAGTCCCGGAGACGCTCGTCCTCGACCGCGCCGGCCGTCTCCAGCACCGCGAGGGTGAAACGCCTTACGCCTTCCAGTCGTTCGACCGGCAGAGGCTGCTCACCGGGGGCCCGCAGTGCAGCGACGAGCTCCGGTGCCGCGCCGAGCGACCGCAGCCTCCCCGTGTGCATCTCCACGCAGATGTGGCAGTCGTTGCGGGTGGCCACCGTCATGACGACGACCTCGCGGGACAGCGGGTCCAGCGTGCTCGACTCGAAGGCCGCGCTCGCCTGGAGGAAGCCGTTGAGCGTCTCCGGCGACGTGGCGAGCCGGGCCACGGCGGACGGGACACGGCCACCCTGTCTGGCGGCCATGGCCTCCATGGTGGGGCGGGACGCCTGCGGCGCCGAGCCGATGGTGTGATCGGGGAAGTGCGTACCGGACATGGTGGTCCCCTCGCGGTAAACTCGACAACGTGATTGTCGAAAAAGTAAACCAGGTTGTCGAGATGCGCAATGGCTGAGGAGAGGAGCGGAGGGAAAGAGGCGGGGTTCGAGCTGCCCCTGCTGCTGTTCGCCGGCTTCCGGTCGATCATCGACGCCCTGCACCGCGACCTGGCTGCGCATGGCCACCCGGACGTGCGTCCGGCCTACGGCTTCGCGCTCCAGGCGGTGGGGCGGGAGGGGGCGAGCGCCAGTGAGATCGGCCGTCGGCTGGGAGTCTCCAAGCAGGCGGCGGGGAAGACGGTCGACAAGCTGGAGGGCCTCGGATACGTGGAACGGGTCGACGATCCCGGCGACGGCCGCCGCAAACTGGTCAGACTCACCGCGCGCGGCGTCGACGTGCTGGTCAGATCCGCCGAGGGCTTCGACCGGCTCCGCGCGGAATGGGTCGGGGTGCTCGGCGCGGAGCGGGTCGGGGCTCTGGAGGCGGATCTGCGGAGGATGGCGCCCGCGGCCGCCTTCCGGCTGGACGCGGAGCGCTGGTTCGCCGGCTGAGCGGAGCCGGCCGTGCGCGTCGGCCCCGGCCGCCCGGCCCGCGCCGGCCGTGCGGGTCAGCCCCGGTCGAGGTAGGCCAGGACCGCGAGCACGCGCCGGTTGTCGTCGTCCGAGACGGGAAGGCCGAGCTTGCCGAAGATGTTCGAGGTGTGCTTGGCCACCGCCCGCTCCGTGACCACCATCTGCGACGCGATCGCCACGTTCGAACGGCCCTGCGCCATCAGCTCCATGACCTCACGCTCCCGGGGCGTCAGGCCGCCCATCGGCTCGTCCGCCGAACGCCGCGACAGAAGTTGCGAGATGACCTGCGGATCCATCGCCGTACCCCCCGCGGCGACCCGCCGCACGGCGTCGATGAACTGGTCGGCGTCGAACACCCGGTCCTTCAGCAGATAGCCGATGCCGCCGTTGCCGTCGGCCAGCAGCTCCCGTGCGTACAACTGCTCCACGTGCTGCGACAGGACGAGGACCGGAAGCCCGGGTCTGCGGCGGCGGGCGGCCAGCGCGCACTGGAGGCCCTCGTCCGTGTGGGACGGCGGGAGCCGGACGTCGACGACGGCGACGTCCGGCTCCAGCTCGGCCAGGGCCTTGGTCAGTTCGGGTCCGGACTCGACCGCCGCCGCGATCTCGAAATCGTAGGCTTCCAGCATGCGCACGAGGCCGTCGCGGAGCAGGAAGAGATCTTCGGCTAGGACAACGCGCAAGGGATCTCCATGGTCACCATGGTGGGACCGCCCGCAGGACTGCTGACGGCCAGGACGCCGTCGAATGTACCCAGCCGGCGTTCGACTCCGCTCAGTCCCGAGCCCGTTCCGACGGTCGCCCCGCCCTTGCCGTTGTCCGTGACGGAGATCCGCAGCATGCCCTCGGAGTGGTGCGTGTCCACCCAGAGCCGGTCGGCGCCGGAGTGCTTCACCGCGTTCGTCAGGATCTCGCTCACCGCGAAGTACGCCGCCGACTCGACCGGCGGCTCCGCCCGGCCGCCGAGCTCCACGGTGACCTCCGACGCGACCGGCAGCCGCAGGGCCAGCGCCTTCACGGCGTCCCCGAGCCCGCGTTCGGCGAGCACCGGCGGGTGGATGCCCCGTACGAGGTCACGCAGCTCGGTCAGGGCCTCCGCGGAGGACGTACGGGCCATCGCCAGCAGCTTCTTCGCCTCCGCCGGATCCTTCTCGATGAGCGCCTCGATGGTGCCGAGGTTCATGCCCATGGCGACCAGCCGGGCCTGCGCCCCGTCGTGCAGGTCCCGCTCGATGCGCCGCAGTTCGGACGCCGCCGTGTCCACGGCCTCGTGCCGGGTCTCGGTGAGCCGGTCGATGCGCTGCGCGAGCTCCTCCGGGGTGGGCGAGAGCGCCGACCGGGCGAGCACGAAGTGCAGGCGCAGCAGGGGCTTGCTCGCGAACAGCCCGACATGGAAGACCAGGACGCCGAGCGCGGCGGCGGCCAGGCCCGTCATCTGGCTGTCCACCGGCACGAATCCGTACCAGTACGCGCTGTCCTCGAACACCCGCCACAGTCCCGCCGCCAGGACGAGCCCTTCCAGCGGCCAGACCAGCAGGGCGAAGCTGAGGACCAGCAGGAAGTACCCCGCCGTCACGTCGATCAGCAGCCACCGGAGATCCCGCCAGGTGGCGGGGTCCTTCAGCAGCAGAGTGGTGCGCTCGACCTGCCCGGTGAAGCCGGGGCGCACGTCCTTCGGGAACGGCCGGTAGGGAACCGGGATGCGGATGTCCGACCAGCTCGCCGCGAGCAGCCGGCGCCGGTTGGCGTGCCTGCGCACGGCTTCCATGACCCACGGCGTGGTGACCAGTCCCACCCCGAGCAGGACGAGGGTGACCGAGAGGACCGACAGGACGAGGAGGATGACGGAGCCCACGATGCTCGTGAAGGAGAGGACGAACGCCCGCCCTGCGGTGAGCATCGCGGTCCGTACCCGGCTCTGTGCCGACTTCATGGTGGTGTCTCCCCTCGCCGGGTCCCCATCGGATCCCGTTCGGCACCAGTCTCGCCTGTGCGCAAGGGGCGCCGTCAGCCGTTCCGACACCCGGCCGGGGGTGTACCTGGCACCACCATCACCACGGTGGGGGGCCCCGGGGAAGGGGGAACCCGGGGCCTCCTGTACGAGCTGTGTGCGATCAGGGAGTGTACTTGTAGCCCACGCGCCGCACGGTCTGGATCGACCGGCGGTGCTCGGCGCCCAGCTTGCGGCGCAGCCGGGCGACGTGGACGTCGACGGTGCGCCCGTCGCCCACGTGCCCGTAACCCCAGACCGTCGTCACCAGCTGGTCCCGGGTGTGCACCCGGTGCGGGTGAGCCACCAGGTGTGCCAGCAACTCGAACTCCAGGTACGTGAGATCGAGGGCGACGCCGTCCACGGCGGCGGTGCGCCGCGTCGGGTCGATCCGCACGGGGCCGGCCGGGGCGTCGGTCACCGCCGGCTCCGGAACGAACGCCCCGTTCCGGGCGGAGGCCACGGCCCCGGCCAGAGCGGGCTGCTGGTCGGCGGGCACGAGCACCAGGTAACCGACCATCGGAGGCCGCCCCGGCAGGGCCGGCAGCGTGTGCTGGGGCGCGGGCAGCCAGGTGGCGCCCGGCGGCAGGAAGCCGGCGACGTCCGAGAGCTCGACGACCTCGTCACGGTCGACGGCACGCAGCCGGTGCCGGCTGGGGGAGAGGGTGTTGCGGGCGTTGGTGGTGGCCGCGGCGGGCACCGCGGTGGCGGCGGAAGCGGTGGAGAAGGTACGGGTGTTCGCCATGAGGGTCAGCTCTTTCGCGCGAGGAGTCGTCCAGGACGTACGTCGTGCGCGCGGGCCGAAGGCCGGGGTGATGCGGCTTTAGAGGGCCTGCGCGTTCCACGCGCGGCAACACACCCGGTCGAAGTCATGGTGCTGACGGGAGGGCCAGAACGGCTCGAGGTCGCTGCGACCCGACGCGGTGTGCTGGAAGCTGGCCATGTCCCCATTGAAGCAGAGATTGCGGCCGCGCAGGAGGGTCCTCCCACCCGTCGGGACGGGCCCCCCGTGTCGGCTTGCTCACGCTTCCCTCCCGCACCGGCCGGGTACGCCGAAGGGGCGCCCGCGAGCGGACGCCCCTTCGTGCCGTACCGGTGACGGATCAGACCTGGCCGGCCTTCTCCAGCGCGGTGCAGCAGGTGTCGACGATCAGCCGCGTGACCACGTACGGGTCGACGTTGGCGTTCGGGCGACGGTCCTCGATGTAGCCCTTCTGGTCCTGCTCGACCTGCCACGGGATACGGACCGAGGCACCGCGGTTGGAGACGCCGTAGCTGTACTCGTTCCACGGGGCGGTCTCGTGCAGGCCGGTCAGACGGTCGTCGATGCCCGCGCCGTAGTTCTTGACGTGGTCCATCGGCTTCGAGCCCTCACCGAGCGACTCCGCCGCGGTGATGATCGCCTCGTAGCCCTCGCGCATCGCCTTCGTGGAGAAGTTGGTGTGCGCGCCCGCGCCGTTCCAGTCGCCCTTGACCGGCTTCGGGTCCAGGGTCGCGGAGACGTTGAAGTCCTCGGCGGTGCGGTAGAGCAGCCAACGGGCGATCCACAGGTGGTCGGAGACCTCCAGCGGCGAGACGGGGCCGACCTGGAACTCCCACTGGCCGGGCATGACCTCGGCGTTGATGCCGGAGATCGCGAGGCCCGCCTTCAGGCAGTTGTCCAGGTGCTTCTCGACGATCTCGCGTCCGAAGATCTCGTCGGAGCCCACACCGCAGTAGTAGCCGCCCTGCGCGGCCGGGAAGCCGCCCTCGGGGAAGCCGAGCGGACGGTGTCCGTCGAAGAAGGTGTACTCCTGCTCGATGCCGAAGATCGGCTCCTGGCCCGCGAACTGCTCGGCGACCGGACGCAGCGAGGCACGGGTGTTGGACTCGTGCGGAGTCATGTCGATGTGGAAGACCTCGCACAGGACGAGGATGTCGTCACCGCCGCGGATCGGGTCCGGACACGCGAAGACCGGCTTCAGGACCCGGTCGGAGGCGTGGCCCTCGGCCTGGTTGGTGCTCGAACCGTCGAAGCCCCAGATGGGCAGGTCCGCCACGGCCTTCGAAGGGCTGCCGGCCATGATCTTCGTCTTGGAGCGAAGCTTGGCGGTCGGCTCGGTGCCGTCGATCCAGATGTACTCAGCCTTGAACGTCACGGACGCCATCCTTTGCGGGTGCTGCGGTCTATGGTGCGCAGCTTCGCAAGGCGCGATTTCCCGACCGTTGCCCGAATGTGAACCCCGTGTTACCGAGGTTTCGCGTAGGCACGCGACGCCAGGTCCCCGCCGCCCGGTGCCGTCTCACCCAGCGGCGTACTGGATACGTTCCGCGCCGGCGGCCCGGCCCGGGCAGACTGTCGGCATGACCACACACCCGGATTCCGCCGCGCCGCTGCGGGTCGGCCTCGTCGGGGCGGGCCCCTGGGCACGCCTCACCCACGCGCCCGCCCTCGCCGCCCACCCCGCCGCCGTGCTGAGCGGCGTATGGGGGCGCCGCCCCGAAGCGGCGGACGCGCTCGCCGCCGCCCACGGCACCGAGGCGTACACCGGCGAGGCGGGCATCGACGCGCTCCTTGCCGAGAGCGACGCGGTGGCGTTCGCCGTGCCGCCGGACGTCCAGGCGCCCCTGGCCGTACGCGCCGCCCAGGCCGGCTGCCACCTCCTGCTGGACAAGCCGGTCGCCACCACCGTGGCGGGCGCGCGCGAGGTCGCCGACGCCGCCGGGCGTGCCCGGGTCGCCTCCGTGGTCTTCTGCACCCTGCGGTTCGCCGAGGGCACGGCCGGGTGGATCGCCGAACAGGCCGCGGTGGGCGGCTGGTTCACGGCACGTGCCCAGTGGCTCGCCGCTCTCTACGCCCCGGGCACCGGCAACGAGTTCGCCGCCTCGCCCTGGCGCCGCGAGAAGGGCGGCCTCTGGGACTGCGGCCCGCACGCCCTGTCGGTCCTGGTCCCGGTCCTGGGCGACGTGACCGAGGTGGTCGCGGCCCGGGGTCCGTCCGACGCCACGCATCTGCTCCTGCGCCACACCTCCGGGGCGTCCAGCACGGTGACACTCGCCCTGGACGCGCCGGAGGCCGCGGCCGGCACCGAGGTCGAGTTCCGGGGCGAGCGGGGGGTGTCGGCCCTGCCCCCGGGCGGCGGCGACGCGCTCGGCGCGTTCGCGGCGGCCGTGGACGCGCTGGCCGACGCGGCGCGTACGGGGGTGGCGCACCCCTGCGACGTACGGTTCGGGCTGCGGCTCACCGAGGTGCTCGCCCGGGCGGAGGAGGCGGTGGGGCGGGCCTGACCCGCTCGTGACCTCCCTGGATCGGGCACGGGCGGGTGGCTATGGTGTCGAAGGGCCGGACCGCACGGCGAACAGACCACGCGACAGGGGGGCACGGTGTCCGGCAAGGGCTACCGCGACTACGACTTCGACCACCTTCCGGACGGTGCGGCAGCCGCTCTGGGCATCCTCGTCCTCCTGGCCCTGGTGCTCGTGTTCGCCGGGCTCTTCTGGATCGGACGCCGGAAGAGGAAGAGCCCCGAGGAGAGGGCGCGGGCCGCGGCGGGCAGGGCGAGCCGCGGGCGCCAGGCCGATTACCGCAAGCGCCGTGTGGCACTGCAGAAGCGGGCCGACCGGCGCGATTCCTGAGGGACAGGAGACATGTGCGACGGGCCGGCCGAAGGCTTCCTCAGCGCCCCAGCGCGTCCCTGACCGCATCGTCCGTCCGCGCCACCACGGCCGAACCGTCCTGCGCGGTGATGATCGGGCGCTGGATCAGCTTCGGGTGGCCGGCCAGCGCCTCGATCCACCGCTCGCGCGAACCGGCGTCCCGCGCCCACTCCTTGACACCGAGCTCCTTCGCCTCCGGCTCCTGGGTCCGGGTGATGTCCCACGGCTCCAGCCCGAGCCGGCCGAGCACGGCCCGGATCTCCTCGGGCGAGGGCACGTCCTCCAGATAGCGGCGGACCGTGTAGTCGGCGCCCTCCGCGTCGAGCAGGCTGATCGCGCTGCGGCATTTGGAACAGGCGGGATTGATCCAGATCTCCATGGGGCCCAGGGTACGGGAGGGGCCCCGAAAACCCCTCTGGCCAGGGGCGATTGTCAGTGGGGGGCAGTAGAATAGGGGGAGTTCGTGAGGGTTCCACCACCGTGCCAGGAGGTTGCCGATGGCCGTCGCCACAGTCACGACCGAGCCGCTCCACAAGCCGCTCCACAAGCCGCTGCGGAAGAAGCCGCTCCCCGCGGGCCGGCCCCGTGAGTGGTATGTATCGCACAACCGCCGCCTGAAGGCCATGCGCCTGGCGATAGCCCTGCTCGACACCGGGGTGTACCAGCCGTCGAGCGCCGACAACGCCCGCATCCGCGCGGCGGCCGACCGCCTCGCCATCCACCCGCCGTCCGACACCACCTGCCGCATGGTCCGCGCCCTGATCCGCTACGGCCGCTGACCCGGCCCGTCCGTGCCTCCGAGGATCCGGGGGCACGGACGGCGGTCCCGGCCTTTCTCGACGGGCCCGAGGGCGTGCCGACTTCGACGCGCGCCCCTTCATCCGCCTGGACCGGAGGGAACCCCCGGGCGCGGCCGGAAAGCGCCTCTGGCCACCGTGGGCGCTCTCCGGAAGTGTGACGTGTCACAGACAACGCAACCGGGCTGTGGGAACTTCAACTCTGTTACCCGCCAGTTGAGTTACCGACGCCCACGCGTGAGAGGGTCGTTATGAGCACTCTGCAAGCCGTCACGCTCGATCAGGTGGTCGACACGGACCATTACCCCTTGTCGGACCCCGGGTGCCCACAGGCCCGCGCCGTCGTCGCGCGGGCGCGGCGCGAACTGGCCGAGGCCGGGTGCACCGTACTGCCGGACTTCGTCCGGCCCTCGCTCCAGGAGGTCCTGCGGCAGGAGTGCGCCGCCCTCGCCCCGCACGCGTACTTCGACGTCGAGACGGTCAACGTCTACAACATCGACGTGGACGCGGACCTGCCCGATGACCACCCCGGCCGGCGCACCTTCGAGCGCGGCAACGCGTTCGTCGCCCGCGACCACATCCCCGTGGACTCCCTCATCGGCAGGCTCTACGCCCACGAGTCCTTCCAGCGCTTCGTCGCCGACTGCTTCGGACTGCCCCGCCTGTACGAACTCGCCGACCCGCTCTCCGGGCTGGTGCTCAACGTCGTACGGCCGGGCATGGAGCACCCCTGGCACTTCGACACCAACGAGTACACGGTCAGCATGCTGACCCAGGAGGCCCGGGAGGGCGGATCGTTCGAGTACTGCCCGAACATCAGGTCCGCCGACGACGAGCGTTTCGACGACGTCCGGGACGTCCTGGACGGCAAGGGCACACCGGAGCGCCTGCCCCTGCGGCCGGGTGACCTCCAGCTGTTCAAGGGCCGCTACTCGCTGCACCGGGTCAGCCCCGTCCGGGGCGGCCTCGCGCGCCACAGCGCGATCTTCGCCTACAGCGAGCGCCCCGGCGTCATCGGCAGCGTGTCGCGCACCCGGCAGCTCTTCGGCCGCGTACTGCCCGAACACCTGAGGGCGGAAGGCCGGGCCGTACGGGGTGACCAGCTCCTGGACTAGGGCACGGCGAACGGTTCAGGCACTGCCACGCGCCCCACCGAGGAGAACCCCTTGCGTCTCGACGCGTCCGGAAAAGTCTCGCTGGACCACATCTACACCGCGCCCGACCCCCGCACCTACTTCCAGGTGCTCCGCCCGCTCGGCTACTGCGTGCCCCAACTGGCCAAGCCCTGGTTCGACAAGCTCGTCAAGGAGTACCGGGAGACGGAACAGGTCACCGTCCCCCGCGTGCTGGACATCGGCTGCTCGTACGGGATCAACGCCGCCCTGCTCAAGTACGACGCCACGATGGACGAGCTGTACGCGCGCTACGACGGCAGCGGCCCCGCCACCCGCGCCGGGCTGCTGGAGCGCGACCGCGACCTCTCCCGCTCCCGCAGCCCCGCGCGGGCCCTGCGCTTCACCGGCCTGGACGCCTCCACCGAGGCCCTGGCCTACGCCCACGAAGCCGGATTCCTCGACGCCACCGTCAACGCCGACCTGGAGGCGGACGACCCCACCCCCGCACAGCGCGACCTGCTCGCCGGGACGGACCTGGTGATCTCGACGGGCTGCATCGGCTACGTCACCGAGCGCACCCTCACCCGTGTCGTCGAGGCGCAGGACGGCCGCCTCCCCTGGATGGCGCACTTCGTGCTGCGGATGTTCCCCTTCGACCCCGTCGGGAAAGCCTTGGAGGAGCTGGGTTACCGCACGACCCGGGTCGACGGGGTCTTCAGGCAGCGGCGTTTCGCGGGCCCGGAGGAACGGCAGGGCGTCCTGGACGGTCTCGCCGAGGCCGGTGTGGACGCGAGCGGGCTGGAGGAGGACGGCTGGCTCTACGCCCAGCTCCATCTCTCCAGGCCGCGGCACCGGTAGACCTCCTCGTCCCCACTCACCGAACTCACCGAACTCACCGAACTCACCGAGAAGAGAGCCGCATTGAACGTCAGTCAGGAAGCAGCAGCCGGCGCGACCTTCGCCCGTGAAGGAAGCCTTCCGCGCGTGCCGCTGCCCACGCTCGAGGCGAGCTGCGAGAGGTTCCTCGCCTGGTGCGCCCCACTGCTGACCGCCGAGGAGCGGGCCGCGACGGAGTCCGAGGTCGCCGCCTTCCTGCGGCCCGGCGGCCCCGGCCGGACGCTGCACGCGGCGCTGGAGGAGTACGACGCCACGGAGGGTGTGCACAGCTGGCTCGACACCTTCTGGCCGTACCGCTACCTCGGCCGCCGGGACCGGATCGCGCTCAACGCCAACTTCTTCTTCCTGTTCCAGGACACCGGGCAGGGGCAGCTCGACCGGGCGGCCGGGCTTGTCGCGGGCGCGCTGCACTACAAGCGGCGGCTCGACGAAGGGCTGATCGCGCCGGTGGAGCAGCGGGGCGTTCCCCAGTCCATGGTGCAGAACACGTACCTCTTCTCCACGACCCGCATCCCCGGGGTGCCGCTGGACACGGTGCGCGCCCCGTACAGCGAACAGGCACCCGGGCCGTCCACGGCCCGGCACATCGTCGTGTTCTTCCGGGGCACCATGTTCCGGCTGGACGTGCTCGGCCCCGACGGTGTGCCGCACAGCCTCGACGAGATCGAGGCCGGGCTGCGCGCCGTCACCAAGGCCGACGTCCACACGCCCGAGGAGGAGCGGGCCGGGCACCTCACCACCATGGCGCGCGCCGAGTGGGCGGCCACCCGGGCGTCCCTCGTCGACGGCCACCCCGGCAACGCCCGCACGCTGGACGACATCGAGACCGCGCTCTTCTGCGTCTGCCTGGAGGACTTCGCACCCGAGGACACCCAGACGGCCTGCGACGAACTGCTGTACGGGGACCGGGGCAACCGCTGGTTCGACAAGGCCGTCTCCTTCGTCGTCCACGCGGACGGCCGGGCCGGCATCAACGTCGAACACTGCGAGCTGGACGGGACGACCATCCTCAGCTTCACCGACGCCCTGCTCGGCACCCCGCCGGACGAGCACTCCCGCCTCTCCGGGGCGCGCCCCCAGGGCGTGCCGGCCCCGCGTCCCCTGGCCTTCGAACTGGACGCGTCCCAGCGGGCGCGGGTGCGCGCCGCGGCCGAGGAGTTCGCCGCGTACGGCGACGCCACCGCCACCCGCACCGTTTCGTTCGAGGACTTCGGCAGTACGGCGGCCAAAGCGCTCGGGGTGTCCCCGGACGCCTTCGTCCAGGTCGCGTACCAGCTGGCCCACCAGCGGGCCAAGGGCCACCTGGGAGCCACGTACGAGTCCATCGCCACCCGGCAGTACCGCCACGGCCGCACCGAGGCCATGCGCGTGGTCACCCCCGGGATGTCCGCCTTCGTCGCGACGATGGACGACCCGACGGCCGGCCGCGACGCCCGCCGCGCCGCGTTCCGGGCCGCCGCCGGGGCCCATGTGGCGCGGGCGAAGGAGTGCCAGGCGGGCGAGGCCCCCGAGCAGCACCTCTGGGAGCTCGAACTGATCCAGCGCCGCCGCGGCGACGAACTGGGAGTGCGCGAGCAGCCCGCCCTCTACCGCTCCCCGGGCTGGCTCACCATGCGCGACGACTACCTGAGCACGAGCTCGGCGCCGTCCGAGAACATCCAGTACTTCGGCTTCGGCTCCACGAGCAGCCGCTGCATCGGCGTCGCCTACGTCCTGCTGCCGGACCGCTTCAACCTCTACCTGAGCACCCCGCGGGCGGTGGCCGGCCAGATGCACGCCTTCGCGGACCACCTCCGCGAGGCGGTCGCGGAACTGCGCGTACTGCTGGCGGACTGACCGGGGAAGCGCACCGGCCGCCGGAGCGCTTCCGGTATGCCGCACGAGCGAGGGCCGCCACCCCCGGCCGGGGAGCAGCGGCCCTCGCTCATGTTCCTGCGTACCGCGGTGTGCCTAGAGGTCGAAGTACAGCTCGAACTCGTGCGGGTGCGGGCGCAGCTGGATCGGGGCGATCTCGTGGGTGCGCTTGTAGTCGATCCACGTCTCGATCAGGTCGGGCGTGAAGACGCCGCCGGCCTGGAGGTACTCGTGGTCGGCCTCGAGCGCGTCGAGGACCGCCGGGAGCGAGGTCGGGACCTGCTGCACGCTCGCGTGCTCCTCGGGCGCCAGCTCGTAGAGGTCCTTGTCGATCGGCTCCGGCGGCTCGATCTTGTTCTTCACGCCGTCCAGGCCGGCCATCAGCAGGGCCGAGAACGCCAGGTACGGGTTGGAGGACGGGTCGGGGGCGCGGAACTCGACGCGCTTCGCCTTCGGGTTGGATCCCGTGATCGGGATGCGCATCGCGGCGGAGCGGTTGCGCTGCGAGTACACCATGTTGACCGGCGCCTCGAAGCCCGGGACCAGACGGTGGTAGGAGTTCACCGTCGGGTTGGTGAAGGCCAGCAGCGACGGAGCGTGCTTCAGGATGCCGCCGATGTAGTAGCGCGCCATGTCCGAGAGGCCCGCGTAGCCCTGCTCGTCGTAGAACAGCGGGGAGCCGCCGGACCACAGGGACTGGTGGACGTGCATGCCCGAGCCGTTGTCACCGAAGATCGGCTTCGGCATGAAGGTCGCGGTCTTGCCGTTGCGCCAGGCGACGTTCTTCACGATGTACTTGAAGAGCATCAGGTCGTCGGCCGCGGCGAGCAGCGTGTTGAACTTGTAGTTGATCTCGGCCTGGCCGGCGGTGCCGACCTCGTGGTGCTGGCGCTCGACCTGGAGGCCGTTCTTGTCCAGCTCCATGGAGATCTCGGCGCGCAGGTCGGCGAAGTGGTCGACCGGCGGCGTCGGGAAGTAGCCGCCCTTGTAGCGGACCTTGTAACCGCGGTTGTTCTCGACCGCACCGGTGTTCCAGGCGCCCGCCTCGGAGTCGATGTGGTAGAAGCTCTCGTTCGCCGACGTCTGGAAGCGGACGTTGTCGAAGACGTAGAACTCCGCCTCGGGGCCGAAGTACGCCGTGTCGGCGATGCCGGTCGAGGCGAGGTAGGCCTCGGCCTTCTTGGCCACGTTCCGCGGGTCACGGCTGTACTGCTCGCCGGTGATCGGGTCATGGATGAAGAAGTTGACGTTCACCGTCTTGTCGCGGCGGAACGGGTCGACACGGGCCGTGGACAGGTCCGCACGGAGCGCCATGTCCGACTCGTGGATGGCCTGGAAGCCGCGGATCGACGAGCCGTCGAAAGCCAGTTCCTCGGCCGGGTCGAAGGTCGCTGCGGGAATCGTGAAGTGCTGCATCACACCCGGCAGGTCGCAGAACCGGACGTCGATGAACTTGACGTCGTTGTCGGCGATGTACTTCTGGACTTCGTCGGCGTTCTGGAACATCCAACTCCTCCTACTCCCGACCCGGGAAAGGGCGGGGTTGCAGCTCGTTTGTGTGGCCAGTGCGGTGGCACACGCTGGACCCGACCATAGGCAGACAGGATTTCTCCAGCATGACCCAATTGTTTCGCACAAGTTAACCAGGCGGGCTGTGAGCGGCACCTCAACGACGTGTTCCGTGCCCCGCCAGGTCGGGTGCGGGGGCGGGCGCAGTACCGTGGTCGGGTGGACAACAGGCAAGCAATCGGATCGTGGCTCTCGGGGCCGCGCGCGGCGGCCGAGGAGATGGGCGCCGACTTCGGTTACCGGGGCGAGCGCCTCGGTCTGCCCCAGGAAGGCCCGGGGTCCGTCGCCCCGCTGGGCCGACGCTTCGGGGCCCTCTTCATCGACTGGGCCGTGTGCATGGTGATCGCATACGGCCTGCTCGCTCGCGGTGACCAGCAGTCGGCGGGGAACTGGGCGCTCGGCGTCTTCCTCGTCATGAGCTTCCTGACGGTCGGAACCGTCGGTTCCACCCCGGGCAAGCGGATTCTGGGCCTGCGGGTCATCGCCGAGGACGGCGGACGGCTCGGCGTCGTGCGGGTCGTCGTGCGGAGCGTGCTGCTCCTCCTGGTGATCCCGGCCATCGTCTGGGACCGCGACAGCCGCGGCCTCCACGACCGGCTCGCCCGTGCCGTCCAGGTCCGCATCTGAGACGTACGGAGCCACACACACGAAGAAGAGCGGCCCCGGGCGGTGTACGCGTCCGGGGCCGCTCTTCTTCGTCGTGCTCGGTCAGCGCATCTTTCCGCCGCGCGGCATCCGCATGCCCTTCGGCATCGGGCCCTTGGGCAGCGGCATGTTGCTCATCAGATCGCCCATCGCCCGGAGCCGGTCGTTGGCGGCGGTCACCTGCGGGCCGGTCAGGACCCGCGGGAGCTTCAGCATCGTGGTACGCACCTTCTTCAGCGGCACCTGGCCCTCGCCGTCGCCGACGATGATGTCGTGCACCGGCACGTCCACGACGATGCGGGCCATCCGCTTCTTCTCGGCCGCCAGCAGGCTCTTCACCCGGTTCGGGTTGCCCTCCGCCACCAGGACGATGCCGGCCTTGCCGACCGCCCGGTGGACGACGTCCTGGCTGCGGTTCATCGCGACGGCCGGGGTCGTGGTCCAGCCACGGCCGACCCGGTCCAGCACCGCCGCCGCCGCGCCGGGCTGTCCCTCCATCTGACCGAAGGCCGCACGCTCGGCACGCCGTCCGAAGATGATCGCCATCGCGAGGAAGGCCAGGACGAAGCCCAGGATGCCCGCGTAGACCGGGTGACCGATCAGGAAACCGATGGCGAGGATGACACCGAAGGTGACGATTCCCACACCCGCGACGACAAGACCCACCTTGGGGTCCGACCGCCTGGTCATCTTGTAGGTCAGGGCGATCTGCTTGAGCCGCCCCGCGTTCTCGGCGCTGTCCGCGCCGTCAGTGTTTGCCTTCCTCGCCATGTACGGAAGTTTACGTGGCGCGGGAGTGACCTAGGAACGGTGGTCGGCCACAGCCTTCAGCACATGCTCCGCCTCGACCCGGTCCTGCGCCCTGCGGCGGTCCTCCAGGACGGCCGTCCAGGCGTTGCGGCGGGCGGTGCGCTGGCCGCCGCTCATCAGCAGGGACTCGACTGCGCGGAGTGCGGTGGTGACGGTCGGGATGGCGTTGGCTCGTACCGGTGCGGCGTGCATCGTGGGTGTTCCCCCTCGGAGCGGATGCGCGCGCCCGGCGCGCACTGAGTAGCGGGAAGCAATGACGACGGCGGCTGCGGAGCCACCGCGTATGTACCTAGGGTCACTGCTCGGTGTTACCAGTGCATGACCGGTCGGTCAAACACCAATGAAACTCTGATTTCGGCGGCGCGCACGCCGACGCGGCCCATACGGGCCCCCGGCCTGCGGGGGACGTACGGACCGCGTCTTTGCGGGTATTGACGCTCAGTAGCTTCTTGTGCGCCGATTCACACGGCGGGCGCGGCCGCGGCGGTCGCGCCGCGCCGCTCCATCGCCTGCTGGAAGAGGCGTCCCGCGCGGTACGAGGAGCGCACCAGCGGCCCGGACATGACGCCCGAGTAACCGATCGCGTCGGCCTCGTCCTTCAGCTCCACGAACTCGTGCGGCTTCACCCAGCGCTCGACCGGATGGTGCCGCGCGGAAGGCCGGAGGTACTGCGTAATCGTGATGAGCTCGCAACCCGCGTCGTACAGGTCCTGGAGCGCCTCGCTGACTTCCTCGCGGGTCTCGCCCATGCCGAGGATCAGGTTGGACTTCGTCACCAGGCCGGCCTCCCGGGCCCGCGTGATGACCTCGAGGGAGCGCTCGTAACGGAAGCCGGGCCGGATCCGCTTGAAGATCCGCGGCACCGTCTCGACGTTGTGCGCGAGCACCTGCGGGCGCGAGGAGAAGACCTCGGCGAGCTGAGCGGGCTCCGCGTTGAAGTCGGGGATGAGCAGCTCCACCTTCGTGGCGCCGCCCTCCCGTCCCGCGGTCTGGGCGTGGATCTGGCGCACGGTCTCCGCGTACAGCCACGCGCCGCCGTCGTCCAGGTCGTCGCGTGCGACGCCGGTGATCGTGGCGTAGTTCAGGTCCATCGTCACGACGGACTCGCCCACGCGGCGGGGCTCGTCGCGGTCCAGCGCCTGCGGCTTGCCCGTGTCGATCTGGCAGAAGTCGCAGCGCCGGGTGCACTGGTCGCCGCCGATGAGGAACGTCGCCTCGCGGTCCTCCCAGCACTCGTAGATGTTCGGACAGCCGGCCTCCTGGCACACCGTGTGCAGACCCTCGCCCTTCACGAGCGCCTGCATCTTCGTGTACTCGGGGCCCATCTTCGCCCGGGTTTTGATCCACTCGGGCTTGCGCTCGATGGGGGTCTGGCTGTTTCGGACCTCCAGGCGCAGCATCTTGCGCCCGTCGGGTGCGACACCGGACACTCCGGCACCCCTTTGCTTTCGCTGCATTGGATTCTTCGGCGAACACCAGGGTACGCCCGTGGTTAGAACGGCCTTGCGTCTGGCCAACCTGTGGCCGACGGGGCCTATTCCCTACGCCGAGGCGGCCGGTTCCTTCGGCGCGAGGACGCGGGGCGCGAGCTCCGCGTTCTCCAGGACGTCCCGCAGGTGCCTCTCGGCGACCGGGAGGACGTCGTCGATGGTGATCTCGCGGCCGAGTTCGTACGAGAGCGAGGTCACGCCCGCGTCCCGGATCCCGCACGGCACGATCCGGTCGAACGAGGTGTTGTCCGGGTTCACGTTCAGGGAGAAGCCGTGCATGGTGACGCCCTTGGCGACCCGGATGCCGATCGCGGCCAGCTTGCGGTCCTCGCGGCGCTGTCCGGCGTTCGAGGGCGCGTACTCCGGGCCGTTCAGCCGGGGGTCGAACTCCTCGTCGTGCAGCCGGGGGTCGAAGTCGAGGGAGAGCCCGCCGAGCGAGGGGCGGTCCTCGACCGGGTCGCCGAGGACCCAGACACCGCTGCGGCCCTCGACCCGGCTGGTCTCCACGCCGAACTCGGCGGCCGTGCGGATCAGGGCGTCCTCCAGGCGGCGGACGTGCGCCACCACGTCCACCGGGCGGGGGAGCTTGAGGATCGGGTAGCCGATGAGCTGTCCCGGCCCGTGCCAGGTGATCTTCCCGCCGCGGTCGACATCGATGACCGGGGTGCCGTCGAGCGGCCGCTCGCTCTCGGTGGTGCGCCGCCCCGCCGTGTAGACGGACGGGTGCTCGAGGAGCAGGCAGGTGTCGGGGACGGTGTCCTCGAACCTGGCGGCGTGCACCTCGCGCTGCTTCTGCCAGGCCTCCTGGTAGTCGACCCGCTCCTCGCCGAATCCCAGACGGACGAACCGCAGCTCACTCACTCGGGTGCCTCCCTACTCGCGGTGCCGGAGGGCCGGGGGGTGTCCCCGGAGTCACGGCACCATCCGTGTGCGCCCTGAGCCACTGTACGACCGCTCCCGAACACCGGGTCCGGCAGGTTACGGACGGGGTGCTTCCCGTCAGCGATCCGTTAATCCTCACACGATCGGATGAACGTGGAGCGAAGGCCGCTGGCGCCGCCGCCGGGCCGGTTAAGTTCGCGCCGTTCCATAACGGGCTCGCCCGCTCCCATCGTGGGGGAGCCCGTAAGGGCTGCCCGCCCGGCGCCGAAGGCAGGAGACCTTACAGCTGATGTCGGAACGACCTCCGCAGCGCACCCCGAACCGGCGGCTCGCTGCTCTCATCGCGGAGGCCGGGTTCTCCCATGCGGGCTTGGCCCGCCGGGTGGACCAGCTCGGCCTCGAACACGGGCTCGACCTGCGATACGACAAGACCTCGGTGACCCGCTGGCTCCGCGGCCAGCAGCCCCGGGGCACCACCCCCGCACTGATCGCCGAGGTCTTCACCAGACGGCTCGGACGCCGGCTCTCCGCGCAGGACCTGGGCCTGGACGCGTGTGCGCCCGTCTACGCCGGACTGGAGTTCGCGGCCACGCCCGCCGAGGCCGTCGACATCGTCAGCGGGCTCTGGCGCAAGGATTCGGGCAGCCATGCGGAGCTGCGCAAGATCGCCTTCACCCCCGCCGGGCTGGTCGTCCCCAGCAGGGACTGGCTGATCGGGCGGGCCGACGAATGGGTCGGCCGGGGCGAACCCCAGGAGCGTGCCAACGCCGCCACCGGCCTGCCCGCCCCCCGCACGCCCGCCGACGGCCGGGGGGACCGGCCCCCGCAGGGGCTCCAGCAGGCCCACAGAGCCCTCCAGACGCCCGGCGTCCCCGGCCCGGTGTACGGGGCGGGGGCCCACGGCGCACGGGCCGGCGCCGGCCGTGGCCCCGTCCCCTCCCGCCCGCCCGCTCCCGTGGCACCGCTCCTGGGCGTCCCGCGCCAGCGGCAGACCGACCGCGGCGCCGGCCAGCGGGTCGGCAGCGGCGACGTCGCCGCCCTGCGCTCGGTGGGCGAGCTCTTCCGCACCCTGGACAACGCCTACGGCGGCGGCCACGCCAGGCAGGCCCTCGTCCGGTACCTGGAGCACGAGGCCGAGCCCATGCTCCGCGGGAGCTACGGCGAGGCGCTGGGCCGCCGGCTGTTCTCCGCCGCGGCCGACCTGACCCGGCTCGCGGGATGGACCTCGTACGACATCGCGGCGCACGGCCTCGCCCAGCGCTACTTCGTCCAGGCACTGCGGCTCGCCCAGGCCGCCGGGGACCGGGCGTACGGCGCCTACGTCCTGATCACGATGAGCCGGCAGGCGGTCTATCTCGGGCACGGCAGGGAAGCCGTCCAGCTCGCGCGCGTCGCCCAGCAGGGCATCGGCTCCTCCGCGCCGCCCGTCGTCATGGCCCTGCTGCACTCGGTCGAGGCGCGCGGACACGGCGTCCTCGGGGAGAACAGGCAGTGCGTCGCCGCCCTGGTCCGCGCGGAACGCGCGCTGGGGGTCTCCCGGCCCGGGGACGACGTGCCGCACTGGGCCCGCTACTTCGACGAGGCGCAGCTCGCCGACGAGTTCGCTCACTGCCACCGTGATCTGCAGCAGTACCGCGTCTCCGCCCAGCACGCCGAGCGGTCGCTCCAACTGCGCGCGCCGGCGTATGCCCGGAGCCGGCTGTTCTGCCGGGTGGTACTGGCCTCGGCACGGCTCGGGCTCGGGGAGCTGGACCAGGCGTGCCTGCTGGGCGCCGAGGCGGCCCAGCAGGCCGCGGAGATGCGGTCGGTGCGCGCGACGGAGTACGTACGGGACTTCGAGCGCCGCCTGGAGCCGTACCGCGATGCCGTCGCCGTCCGGGGTTACCGCGACCGGGTCGCGGCGCTGGGCTGACCGGCGGTCTACGCGGCGGTGGGCAGCACCGCCCCGTCCGCACCCTGCCGGCGCACCCCCAGGTCCGCGAGGACTGCCGAGGCGGCGCGCCTGCCGGAGCGCAGCGCGCCCTGGACCGTGCTGGTGTCGCGGTGGTCGCCGCAGACGTACAGCCCGGCGAGCAGCCGGACCGGCCGGCGCGGGTCGTGCGGCGGCGGCATGGCGGGGACCGCCTCGGGGTCGTGGTGGGCGGCCAGCAGCTCCCAGTCGTCGGTGGACGTGCCGTAGAGCGTGGCCAGGTGCGCGCGCACCTCTCCGTCGAGGTCCCGCGGCGGGGAGCCGAGCACCGTGGAGGTGATCAGGGCCCGGCCGCGCGGGGCGCGCGAGGGGTCGACCTCGCTCATCACGGCGGTGTGCGCGACCGGGCCCGAGCGGTCCGCGTCCAGCAGCAGCCGGCCCCCGGTCGCCGGTGGCTCCCCGGTGGTGTGGTGCAGCACGGTCACCGGGTGGAAGGCGGGCGTCCGCAGCCCCGGCAGCAGTTCGGCGGCGGCCCCCGCGCCGGTGGCCAGCAGGAGCGACCGGCAGCTGAGCTCGCCGTGCTCCTTGGTGCGTACGGAGGTGATGTCCGCCGCGGTCACGTGCACCCCGGTGCGTACGGTCCCGGGCGGCAGGGCGGCCGCCAGCAGGTCGGGCAGCGTCGCGGAGCCGCCCGCGGGCACACAGAGCCGTCCGCGCGCGTAGTCCCGGAGGGCGAGGTCGGCCATGCGGCTGGACGTGGTGAGCCCGGGGTCGCCGAGCAGCGCCGAGAGGAGGGGCCGCAGGAACCCGCCGACCGTGCGGGGCGGGAGGCCGGACAGCACCTCGGACGCGGCCCTGTCGGGCCTGGCGAGGATCCGGGACTCCGGAGCGGTGGCGAGCCGGGCAAGCCAGGCGCCGAGCCTGGCCTGCTCGATCGCCCCGCCCAGGGGCGCGTGAGGAGCGCTCGACCGGGAGCGCACCGCTCGGAGTGCGCCCCTCGCGCTCCGTACGTCCCCGGCGCGGTACCGCCGCCCCCCGCTGTGGACGAGCACCCCCGGGGCGAAGTCCCGCAGCACCAGGCCTTCGAGCCCCGGGGCGGTGCTCAGCTCCGGATACGCGGAACTGAGCAGCGGGCCCAGATGGTCGAGCCTGAACCCGTCCATGTCATGGGTGGCCATCCGGCCGCCCACCCGTGAGGCGGCCTCGAGGACGCTGACGCCCACCCCCGCGCCGATGAGCTGGTGGGCCGCCGACAGGCCGGCGATCCCGGCCCCGATGATGACCACATCCGCGTGGTCCGCTGTGTGTGCCCCGATCACGTGCCCCTCCCCGAGTCGGTGCGACTTGTGGGGAGGTATTGCCCCCAACAGGCCCCCGGAATGCCCGAGTTCGGGTCGAGGCTAGGTGTATGGCCGAGAGAGGAGCAGTCGCGCGCACCCCGGGCACCGGTGCACGGGGTCGCACGGCGGCCGGCTGCGGGGCCCGGGGGAGCGCCGGGCCGTGGTCAGCGCAGTGCGGCGCGGATGGCGTCGTCGATGCCGGGGAAGGCGAACGCGAAGCCCGAGTCGAGAAGTTGGCCGGGCAGCACCCGCTGGCTGGCCAGGACGTCCCCGGAGAACTCCCCGAGCGCGGCCTTCAGTGCGGGCGCCGGGGCGGTGAACAGGGTCGGGCGCCGCAGCACCCGCCCCATGGCGGCCGTCACCTCGCCGTTGGTGACGGGGGAGGGACCCGTCAGATTCACCGGACCCGACAGCGCCTCGGTGTCCAGGATGTGCCGCAGCGCCGCGATGTGGTCGTGCAGCGCGATGAAGCTCCAGTACTGCCGGCCGTTCCCCATGCGCCCGCCGAGCCCCGCCTTGAACAGCGGGAAGAGCCGCCCCCAGGCTCCGCCCCGCCGGGAGACGACCAGACCGGTCCGCGCGTGGACCGTGCGCACGCCCGCCTCCTCGGCGGGAGCCGTCGCCTCCTCCCACTCCACGCAGACGGACGGCAGGAAGCCCTCGCCGGGCGGCGCGCCCTCGTCGACGGCACGGTCGCCGGTGTCGCCGTAGAAGCCGATGGCCGACCCGGACAGCAGCACCTTCGGCGGGGCGTCCAGCGAGGCCACCGCCTCCGCGACGGCCGCCGTGCCCAGCACCCGGCTGTCACGGATCTCCCGCTTGTACGCCTCCGTCCACCGGTGGTCGCCCACCCCCGCCCCCGCGAGGTGGACGACCGCGTCGCAGCCCACCAGGCCCGCCGCGTCGACGTACTGGCGCTTCGGGTCCCACTCCACCTCGTCACCGGTCGCGGCCGGGCGGCGCACCATGCGCACCACCTCGTGCCCGTCGGCACGCAGCGAGCGCACGAGCGCCGCTCCGATGAGTCCGGTCGATCCGGTGACGGCGATTCGGGAACGCAGCATGCCGTCCATCCTGCCCCATGCGCACCCGGTCACGCGGTAGTCGGACGGGCCGGACGCGCATGGCACAGTTGCACGCATGTCCGTGCCACGATTTCGGTCCCTCGCGCCCGTCCGTCCCGCCGTCCCCGAGGACGGGACCGCCCTCGGCGAGCTCGACCGGGCCACCTGGTCGACCCTCCACGCCGTGCAGCCGAGGCCGCAGCCGCCGTACGAGCCCTTCTTCGACGCGCGTCACCTGCCCGGCGAACACCTCGTCGTCGAGGCGGTCACCGGCACGGACGAGGTGAGCATGGCCGGCTACATCCGGCTGGCCCGCCCGACCCCGCTCGCCTGCAACGCGCACGTCCGCCAGATACAGGGCCTCGTCGTCGCCGACTGGGCACGGCGCCGGGGCGTCGCACGGGCGCTGCTGCGCGCCTCGTACGCCGAGGCGCGGCGGCAGGGCGCCGGACGGCTCACGCTGCGGGTGCTCGGCCACAACACGGCCGCGCAGGCGCTCTACGCCTCCGAGGGCTTCGCCGTCGAGGGCGTCCTGCCCGGCGAGTTCTTCCTGGGCGGGCGGTATGTCGACGACGTCCTGATGGGCCGCTCACTGACGGCGTGAACCCCGGACGCCCGTCCGGGGCTCAGACCGGGCCGAAGCGTTCCCAGAGGGCCGGGTAGCGCTCCGCCAGCGCCGTGTCGTCGTCGAAGCCGAAAGGCGTGCCCACCGGTTCCGCCGCCTGTGCCGGCAGCCCCAGGTCGGGAGCGACGACGCCGGTGAGCTGCTCGTACGCCTCGTCGGCGGCGTAACCGAGCTCCTCGCCGTCCCCGTCGAGCTCCTCGTCGAAGTCCTCCAGCAGCTCGGCCAGACTGTCCGGGTCGTGCACCGCCCCCTCGAAGACCTCGCGGCCCTGCGCGATCAGCCAGCAGCGGAAGTAGTCGAAGGCGTCGTCGCTCGCCCCGCCGAGCAGCACGGCCGCCGCGCCCCACAGGTCCCAGCGGTACGCGCGGTTGTAGCGGGCCTCGAAGTGCCTGGCGAAGTCCAGCACGGAGTCGGGATCGAGCCGCACCAGCCGCTCGACGAGCAGGTCGGCGTGGTCCTCGGGGTCGCCCTCGGCGGCCTCGCGGGTGCTGTCGATGATCTCCCAGAACTCCGTCTCGTCCATCACGGGTCCAGCATCTGCCCCGGCGGCGGGCGACGCACGCCCAGACACCGAATTGAAGCCTTCGACGTCACTTCCGGGCCACTTCAGCGATAGAGGTCGCGCAGGCGTTCGGCGGTATCGGCAAAGCGTTCGCGCAGGGCGGCGGGTGCCAGGACCTCCACCTCGGGCCCGAGGGACAGCAGCTGGCCGTACGCCACCTCGGCGGACTCCACCGGCAGGACCACCGTGCGCCGGCCCTCCGAGTCCGGCGCGGCGGCCCCGGCCAGGGCCTCGTCCACGGCCGCCCGGTCCATGGCGTGCGGCAGCCGTCGTACACCCGCCTCCGAGAGCCGCACGGTCACCTCGGTACGCAGGATCGACCGCGCGAACTGTGCGGCCCGGTCCTCCCAGAAGCGCGGCAGGTCGAAGTCCTCGTCCCGCACGAAGCGGGTCTCCGAGACGGCGACGGCGGCGAACCGGTCGATCCGGTAGACGCGGAAGTCCTCCCCGGCCCGGGCGCACAGATACCAGACCCCGGCCTTCAGGACGAGCCCGTACGGCGCCAGCTCCCGCTCCACCTCGCCCGAGGGGCGTCCGTAGCGCGCCCGGACCAGCCGGTCGTCCCAGACGGCCTCCGCGACGGCGGGCAGCAGCTGAGGAGTGGCCGGTTCGTGGTACCAGCCGGGGGCGTCCAGATGGAAGCGCTGCGCGACGGTGCGCGAGGCGTCCCGGAGCGAGGGAAGCAGGGCCGCCGAGACCTTCAGCCGGGCGGCCGAGGCGGCGTCGTCGAGCCCCATCTCGCGCAGGGCGGAGGGCAGCCCGGACAGGAAGAGCGCCTCGGCCTCATGGCGGGCCAGCCCGGTGAGCCGCGTCCGGTAGCCGCCCACGAGCCGGTAGCCGCCCGCCCGGCCGCGGTCGGCGTACACGGGCACGCCCGCCTCCGAGAGCGCCTGGGCGTCCCGTGTGACGGTGCGCTCCGAGACCTCCAGCTCCTCGGCCAGCTGGGCGGCGGTCATGGAGGGCCGGGACTGCAGGAGCAGCACCATCTTGATGAGCCGGGCAGCACGCATGCGGCCATTGTGCGGGCCGGCGCCGCACCTCCACAGGGAGCCCGGGCCATGGAGGCGCGGCGCGGGGACACGGGCTCAGCGCCGGGCAGCCATCGCGCGCAGGCCGCGCCAGGTCCGGCCGAGCGGGCGGCGCGCCGGTGCCGGGATGTGCACGGTCCATCTGCGCGGCGGGAGGGCGTCCATGCGGTGGTAGAACTCGTCCACGTCGACGGCGAGCGTGCGCCCGGCGGTCCAGTAGGGAACGACGCCGACGGCTCCGGGCCCGACCCGGGTGGCTCCGGCAGCGGTGAGCTCACCGCGCCGGTCGCCTTCGATCCGGACGCTCCTGCCCACGCCGAGCAGCTGCAGCGAGCCCCGCACGTCGTAGACCCCGCGCTGCAGCGGGCCGCCCCCGGCCGCCGTGAGCGGGTCGATCTCCAGCTCGCCCCGGACGACCAGCCGGCGCCGCCCAGGGCCTGCGGGGACGAGGGCCGCCCTGAGGTCGCAGGCCGGGAACCAGCCCATGGGGCGCTTGCGGTCCTTCAGGAGGACGTGGGCGGACGCCGCGCGCAAGGGGTCGCCGATCTCCCACTCCGTGACGGCCGGGTTCCCCTCCAGCAGCCGGGGATCGAGCAGCAGGCGCCCGTCGCGCTCCACCATCACCACCGGCGTGCCGTCCGCGTGCGTCATCTCCATCCGGAGAGGGGCGGTCAGCCTGCCGTCCCGCCAGCGCAGCCGGCCCACATCGGCCCGTGCCCGCAGGGTGCGGGTGCGCTCGGCCAGGGCGCGCAGACCGTCGAGGCGGCCGTCCTCCAGGAGCGTCGCGCGCAGCCGCTGCACGGCCGGGAGCCCTTCCCGTACGCCGGGGGAGAACTCGTCCGCGACGAGCTGCCGGACCGTCTCGAACCGGGATCGCACGTCCAGGGCGGAACTGAGCACCCGGGGCTCGCTCACCTGGTGGAGGATCTCCACACGGTAGGTGCGGCGCAGCAGCGCGTCGCGCTCGGGGCCCGGTTCCGTGCCGGCCTTCAGGGCCTGGACGACCTGGCGGAGATTGCCGAAGTAGCCCTTGACGTCGATCGGGGCGCTGCTGTTGTTGCCCCTGTCCTCGCGGCGCATCCAGTAGTAACAGGGGTGGTCGGCCAGCACGGAGACCCGCTCGGTGGCGACGTAGGCGCGGGCCATGAACAGCTGGTCCTCCAGCCGGCATCTGCCCTCGGGAAACGTGATGCCGTTCTCCAGGAGGAAGGACCGCCGGAACATCTTGTGCGGGGTGAGCGAATCCATCAGCGAGTGGTCGCGCACCGAGCAGCGGTCGATGGTCCGGGCGAACACGGTACTGGGCGGCTGCATGGTCCCCACGACCTTGCCCAGCACGATGTCCGACCCGTTCTTCGTGCCCAGGGCGCACAGCCGCTCCAGGGCCTCCTCACCCAGCTCGTCGTCCTGGTCCACGAACTGGATGAACTCGCCCCTGCTGCTCGCCACCCCCACGTTGCGCGGCTTGCCCGGCCAGCCCGAGTTCTCCTGGTGGATGACGCGGACGTGCGCGTGGGCGGCGGCGAGCCGGTCCAGGCGCTCCCCGGAGTCGTCGGTCGATCCGTCGTCGACATAGAGGACCTCGTAACGGTCGGGCCCGATGCTCTGCCGGAGCAGGGACGGGGCGCACGACTCGATGTAGTGCGAGGCGTTGTAGATCGGAACGACGATCGTGGCCCGCAGCGTGTGCGGTGCGAGCTTTTCGGCAGTGGTCATACTGCGTCCCCTCAAGGCCGTGCCGGGGGGTAGTGGGGGATACCCGGCCCAATCGCACGAAACGGTACTCGGTAGATATACCCGTATGAGCCCATAAATCGCCGCTCAGGGGACAGATCTGTGCCGTCCGGTTCCCCCCGGAAGCCGACCCGTCGCCCGAGAGGCGTAGGACTCGCCCTCCTAGACCGCCGAACACCGCCCCGCGTTGCGCGGAAGCTCGGATTCATCCCCTCACGTTATTGATTCGTTGTGCCGGGCTTCATGCGACGGACGTGTGCTCGCGGTAGGGGCACGGTGCGCGAACGACCGCAGGGCGGGCTCGAAGTGAGCCCGCCCTGCGGTGTGGAGGGAGACGGCCTTCCGGCTCCCGGCCTCTCAGAGGCCGTACTTCTCCCGGGCCTCCTTGACCTTGGAGGCCGGGATCTCGCCACGGCGGGCCAGCTGGGCCAGCGCGGCGACCGCGACGGACTCGGCGTCGACACCGAAGTGGCGCCGGGCGCCCTCACGGGTGTCGGAGAGGCCGAAGCCGTCCGTGCCCAGCGAGGACCAGTCCTGCTCCACCCACTGGCTGATGGAGTCCGGGACCGCGCGCATCCAGTCGCTGACCGCCAGGACCGGGCCCGGCGCGCCGGAGAGCGCCTGGGTCACGTACGGCACGCGCTCCTCGCCGCGGAGCAGCGCCTCGTCGCACTCCAGCGCGTCGCGGCGCAGCTCGCCCCACGAGGTGGCGGACCAGACGTCGGCCGTGACGCCCCAGTCGGCGGCCAGCAGCTCCTGGGCCTTCAGGGCCCAGTGGATCGCCGTACCGGAGCCCAGCAGCTGGAGGCGCGGCGCGTCCGCCGAGGCGGGTGTGCCCTCCTTGAAGCGGTACAGGCCCTTGACGATGCCTTCCTCGACGCCCTCCGGCATCGCGGGCTGCTGCTTCGGCTCGTTGTAGACCGTCAGGTAGTAGAAGACGTTCTCGGCCTCGGGGCCGTACATCCTGCGCAGACCGTCCTTGACGATCACCGCGATCTCGTACGCGAACGCCGGGTCGTAGTTCAGCGACGCCGGGTTCGTGGACGCGATCAGGTGCGAGTGGCCGTCCGCGTGCTGGAGGCCCTCACCCGTGAGCGTCGTACGGCCCGCCGTTGCGCCGACGATGAAGCCCTTGCCGAGCTGGTCGGCGAGCTGCCACATCTGGTCGCCGGTCCGCTGCCAGCCGAACATCGAGTAGAAGATGTAGAACGGGATCATCGTCTCGCCGTGCGTCGCGTACGACGTGGAGGCGGCGATGAAGTCGGCCATGGCCCCGGCCTCGGTGATCCCCTCGTTGAGGATCTGGCCGTCCTTGGCCTCCTTGTAGTACATCAGCTGGTCGCGGTCGACCGGGTCGTACGTCTGACCCATCGGCGAGTAGATGCCGGCCGAGGGGAACAGCGACTCCATACCGAAGGTACGGGCCTCGTCCGGGACGATCGGGACCCAGCGCTTACCGGTCTCCTTGTCCCGCATCAGGTCCTTCACCAGGCGGACGAACGCCATGGTGGTGGCCATCTCCTGCTTGCCGGACCCCTTGTACAGGGCCTTGAAGGCGCGCTCCTCAGGCTGGGGCAGCGCGGCGGCGTGCACCCGGCGGGCGGGGGCCGGACCGCCGAGGGCGGCACGGCGCTCCTGGAGGTAGCGGACCTCGGGGGAGTCGGCGCCCGGGTGGCCGTAGGGGACCAGCCCGTCCTCGAAGGCGCTGTCCGGGATCGGGAGGCCGAGCAGCTCGCGCATGCTCTTGAACTCGTCGATCGACAGCTTCTTCATCTGGTGGTTGGCGTTCTTGGACTCGAAGCCCTTGCCGAGCGTGTAGCCCTTGACCGTCTGGGCCAGGATCACGGTCGGAGCGCCCTTGTGCTCCAGGGCGGCGCGGTAGGCCGCGTACACCTTGCGGGCCTCGTGGCCGCCGCGGGAGCTGTAGAAGCACTCGGCGATCTTCGCGTCACTCAGGAGTTTGGCCAGCTCGGCGAGTGCGGGCTCGGTGCCGAAGAAGTGCTCGCGGATGTAGGCCACGTCGCGCGTCGCGTACGTCTGGAACTGCGCGTCCGGGACCTCACGGAGGCGGCGGATCAGCGCGCCCGTGGTGTCGAGCTGGAACAGCTCGTCCCAGGCGTTGCCCCAGAGCGTCTTGATGACGTTCCAGCCGGCCCCGCGGAAGGCACCCTCGAGCTCCTGGACCACGCGGAAGTTGGCGCGGACCGGGCCGTCGAGACGCTGCAGGTTGCAGTTGATGACGAAGGTCAGGTTGTCGAGCTGCTCACGGGCCGCGAGGGCGAGGGCGGCGGTCGACTCGGGCTCGTCCATCTCGCCGTCGCCCAGGAAGGCCCAGACGTGCGAGTTCGACGTGTCCTTGATCTTGCGGTTGGTCAGATAGCGGTTGAAGCGCGCCTGGTAGATCGCCGAGAGCGGGCCGAGGCCCATCGAGACGGTGGGGAACTCCCACAGCCAGGGCAGCCGCCGCGGGTGCGGATAGGACGGCAGGCCGTCGCCACCCGACTCCTGACGGAAGTTGTCGAGCTGCTGCTCGCTCAGGCGGCCGTCGAGGAAGGCGCGGGCGTAGATGCCGGGCGAGGCGTGGCCCTGGATGTAGAGCTGGTCGCCGGAGCCGTCACCTTCCTTGCCGTGGAAGAAGTGGTTGAAGCCTGTCTCGTACAGCCAGGCCGCCGAGGCGAACGTGGCGATGTGGCCTCCGACGCCGTACCGGGCGCCACGGGTGACCATCGCGGCCGCGTTCCAGCGGTTCCACGCGGTGATCTTCGATTCCATCTCCAGGTCGCCGTCGAACGCGGGCTCGGCGGAGGTGGGGATGGTGTTGACGTAATCGCTCTCCAGCAGCTTGGGCAGCGCGATGCCGGCGCCCTCAGCGTGCTGGAGCGAACGCCGCATCAGGTACGCGGCGCGGTGCGGGCCCGCGGCCTTGGTGACGGCGTCGAGGGAGGCCGCCCATTCGGCGGTCTCCTCGGGGTCGCGGTCCGGGAGCTGGTCGAGCTCGCTCGGAAGCGTTGCTACGGGGTCGGTCATGATCGCCGCCTTCCGGAGTGGGAGGGGGTGGAGAAGTCCCTGGCTGGCAGGACAGGGCGATGGGGCCGGGTGGGCCCGCGACTGAACTGTAAGTCTCCGATCGATGATCGATCAAAGGGTGAAGGGCAAAACTTCTCGATATGAAGAAAAGTGGCATGCGGTGCCGCGAAACGGGGCACGGAGTGACGGGATCAAGGGGGCGAAACGGGCGCTGACCTGCACGGTCGAGCGGGGCGCGACCCAGATGTGCGGACCCGTCAGGCGCCGGAGCTCAGGCGCGCGGCGCGCACCCGAGGACGTGCTCCTTCACCATCACGGCGATCTGCGGGTCCCGGCGCAGGAACGCCTCGATGAGCGCCTCGTGCTCCTCCGCGTACGACTTCTGCACGGTGCCCAGCCAGCGGATCGACAGGGCCGTGAACACCTCGATGCCCAGCCCCTCCCAGGTGTGCAGCAGCACGGCGTTCCCCGCGGCGCGCACCATCTCCCGGTGGAAGGCCACCGTGTGCCGCACCTGCGCCTCGCCGTCGGCCAGCCGGTCCGCCTCGTACAGCGCCGCCACGTGCGGGGCGAGCGCCGAGCAGTCCTCGCCGAGCGACGGGGCCGCCAGCTCCGCCGCGATCTGCTCGAGACCGGCCCGTACGGGATAACTCTCCTCCAGGTCGCCCGCGGTCAGATTGCGCACCCGGACGCCCTTGTTGGGCGCCGACTCGATCAGCCGCAGCGTCTCCAGCTCCCGCAGGGCCTCCCGCACGGGCGTCTGGCTGACCTCCAGCTCGGTGGCGATGCGGCGCTCCACGATCCGTTCGCCCGGCTTCCAGCGCCCGCTGACTATCCCCTCCACGATGTGCTCGCGGATCTGCTCGCGCAGCGAGTGGACGACGGGCGGGGTCATGACGGGCTCCTTCGGGCGAACAAACCGGTGCTGCTCACCGATGCGGTGGCCGGGGACGACCGGTGGTGTCTAGACAATACGGCGGCGCCCCCGCCCGGAAGTGTTCCGGACGGGGGCGCCGCTGGTGAGGCTGGTTACAGCTGTACGTCTCAGAGACCGAGCTCGACCTCGAACTCGCCCGCCTCGAGGATCGCCTTGACCGTGGTCAGGTAACGGGCGGCGTCCGCGCCGTCCACCAGACGGTGGTCGTAGGAGAGCGAGAGGTAGGTCATGTCACGGACGCCGATGACGGTGCCCTCGGCGGTCTCGATGACCGCCGGACGCTTGACCGTGGCACCGATGCCCAGGATGGCCGCCTGGTTCGGCGGCACGATGACCGTGTCGAACAGCGCACCGCGCGAACCGGTGTTGCTGACGGTGAAGGTCGCGCCCGACATGTCGTCCGGGGTGAGGCCGCCACCACGGGCCTTGCCGGCCAGCTCGGCGGTCTTCTTCGCGATACCGGCGATGTTCAGGTCGCCCGCACCCTTGATGACCGGGGTCATCAGACCCTTCTCGGCGTCCACGGCGATGCCGATGTTCTCCGAGTCGAAGTACGTGATGGTGCCTTCGCCCTCGTTGATCCGGGCGTTGACGACCGGGTGGGCCTTCAGTGCCTGGGCCGCCGCCTTCACGAAGAACGGCATCGGGGAGAGCTTGACGCCCTCACGGGCCGCGAAGGACTCCTTCGCCTGGTTGCGCAGCTTCATCAGCTTCGTGATGTCGACCTCGAGGACCGTGGTCAGCTGGGCCTGCGAGTGCAGCGCCTTCATCATGTTCTCGCCGATGACCTTGCGCATGCGGGTCATCTTGACCGTCTGACCGCGCAGCGGGGACGCCTCGAGCTTCGGCGCGGCCTTGGCCGCCGGAGCGGCGGCGGCGGGAGCCGGAGCGGCGGCCTTGGCGGCCTCCGCGGCGGCGACGACGTCCTGCTTGCGGATGCGGCCACCGACGCCGGTGCCCTTGACCGAGCCCAGGTCGACGCCGTTCTCGGCGGCGAGCTTGCGGACCAGCGGCGTGACGTACGCGCCGTCGTCACCGGAAGGTGCGGCAGGCGCGGCCGGTGCCGGAGCGGCGGGCTGAGCCGGAGCCGGAGCCGGAGCTGCGGGCGCGGCCTGGGCCGGTGCCGGAGCAGGGGCGGCCGGGGCTGCGGGAGCCGGTGCGGCCGGGGCCTCCGGTGCCGCGGGGGCGGGGGCGGGGGCTGCGGGAGCCGGTGCCGGGGCGGCGGCGGGAGCCGGAGTGGCCTCCGCCGGAGCGGCGGCCGGTGCGGCACCCGGAGCGCCGATGACGGCGAGCTTGGCGCCCACCTCGGCGGTCTCGTCCTCGCCGACGACGATCTCCAGCAGCACACCGGCGACCGGGGCGGGGATCTCGGTGTCGACCTTGTCCGTGGAGACCTCGAGCAGGGGCTCGTCCTCCGCGACCTCCTCGCCGACCTCCTTCAGCCAGCGGGTGACGGTGCCCTCGGTGACGCTCTCGCCGAGCGCCGGGAGGGTGACGTCGGTGCCGGAGGCGCCACCGGCCGGAGCGGCGGCGGGAGCCTCGGCGGCGGGGGCCTCCGCGGCGGGGGCCTCGGCGGCGGGCGCCGGAGCCTCCTCGGCCGGGGCCGGAGCGGCCTCCGGCTCGGCGGCCGGAGCCGCAGCGGCGGGCGCGCCCGAACCGTCGTCGATGACGGCCAGCTCGGCGCCGACCTCGACGGTCTCGTCCTCGGCGACCTTGATGGACGCGAGGGTGCCCGAGGCGGGCGCCGGGATCTCGGTGTCGACCTTGTCGGTCGAGACCTCGAGCAGCGGCTCGTCGGCCTCGACGTGCTCGCCCTCGGCCTTCAGCCAGCGGGTGACGGTGCCCTCGGTGACGCTCTCGCCGAGCGCCGGAAGGGTTACGGAAACCGACATGGTTTCAGTTGCTCCTTACGAAAGTGTGAAGTGGTCGGTCGTCCCCGGGACTGGATCAGTCGTGGGAGTGGAGAGGCTTGCCGGCCAGGGCCAGGTGAGCCTCGCCCATCGCCTCGTTCTGCGTCGGGTGGGCGTGGATGAGCTGCGCGACCTCGGCCGGCAGCGCCTCCCAGTTGTAGATCAGCTGGGCTTCGCCGACCTGCTCGCCCATACGGTCACCGACCATGTGGACGCCGACCACGGCACCGTCCTTGACCTGGACGAGCTTGATCTCGCCCGCGGTCTTCAGGATCTTGCTCTTGCCGTTGCCCGCCAGGTTGTACTTGAGGGCGACGACCTTGTCCGCACCGTAGATCTCCTTGGCCTTGGCCTCGGTGATGCCGACGGAGGCGACCTCGGGGTGGCAGTACGTCACCTTCGGCACGCCGTCGTAGTCGACCGGCACGGTCTTGAGTCCGGCGAGCCGCTCCGCCACCAGGATGCCCTCGGCGAAGCCGACGTGCGCGAGCTGGAGGGTCGGGACCAGGTCGCCGACGGCCGAGATCGTCTCCACGTTGGTCTGCATGTACTCGTCGACGAGGACGTAGCCGCGGTCCATCGCGACACCCGCCTCCTCGTAGCCCAGACCCTGCGAGACCGGGCCGCGGCCGATCGCGACCAGCAGCACCTCCGCCTCGAAGGTCTTGCCGTCGGCGAGGGTCACCCGGACGCCGTCCTGCGTGTACTCGGCCTTGTCGAAGAAGGTGCCGAGGTTGAACTTGATGCCGCGCTTGCGGAACGCGCGCTCAAGAAGCTTCGAGCTGTTCTCGTCCTCGACCGGGACCAGGTGCTTCAGGCCCTCGACGATCGTGATGTCGGCCCCGAAGGACTTCCACGCCGAGGCGAACTCGACGCCGATGACGCCGCCGCCCAGGACGATCGCGGACTTCGGCACCCGGTCCAGCTTCAGGGCGTGGTCCGAGGAGATGACGCGGTTGCCGTCGATCTCCAGGCCGGGCAGCGACTTCGGCACGGAGCCGGTCGCCAGCAGGACATGACGGCCCTGGACGCGCTGACCGTTGACATCCACCGAGGTGGGCGACGAGAGACGGCCCTCACCCTCGATGTAGTGCACCTTGCGCGAGGCGATGAGACCCTGCAGGCCCTTGTACAGGCCCGAGATCACGTCGTCCTTGTACTTGTGGACGGCCTCCATGTCGATGCCCTCGAAGGTGGCCTTCACACCGAACTGCTCGGCCTCGCGGGCCTGGTCGGCGATCTCGCCGGCGTGCAGCAGCGCCTTCGTGGGGATGCAGCCGTTGTGCAGGCAGGTGCCGCCGACCTTGCCCTTCTCGATCAGTGCGACGTCCAGGCCCAGCTGAGCTCCGCGCAGGGCCGCGGCGTAACCGCCGCTACCACCGCCGAGGATCACTAGGTCGAAAACGGTGCTGGCGTCGTTCGCCACGTCACGTCCTCCATGCATGTGCGCCGTACGCCGGGCCCCGTCGCTGGGGTGTGACCGGCCGGTCGGCTGGTGTTCGGCCGCTTGCGTTTTTCGGCCCTGTGGTGGGGGCCCTGTCCTGCCGAGAACCCATCTTCGCACTTGTTGAGTCCGGACGGGACGCGGGCCCCTGCTCCGGGCCGGACGAAGATCCGGACCGGATTGTTGCCGATACGTACATATTTCCGGAAATATGCCGGTCGGATCCACCGTGAGGAACACCGACGGCCCCGGACGTATGCCCGGGGCCGTCTGCGCCGCGAGCGAACCTCGCGCGCGGGGTCCACCCGCGGTGCCGGCTCCGGACTCAGCCGAGGTCGCCGGCCGCGGTCCGCTCCGCCAGCCGCACCAGGGTGCGGACGGCGGACCCGGTGCCGCCCTTGGGCGTGTAGCCGTACGGCGCGCCCTCGTGGAAGGCCGGGCCCGCGATGTCCAGGTGAGCCCAGGCGATGCCCTCGCCCACGAACTCCTTGAGGAACAGGCCGGCCACCAGGCCGCCGCCCATCCGCTCGCCCATGTTGGCGATGTCGGCGGTCGGGGAGTCCATGCCCTTGCGCAGGTCGGCGGGGAGCGGCATCGGCCAGGAGGCCTCGCCGACCTCCTCGGCGATCTCGTGGAGCGACGTACGGAACGCGTCGTCGTTGGCCATCACACCGAAGGTGCGGTTGCCCAGCGCCAGGACCATCGCACCGGTCAGGGTCGCCACGTCGACGATCGCGTCCGGCTTCTCCTCCGAGGCGCGGGTCAGCGCGTCGGCGAGGACGAGCCGGCCCTCGGCGTCGGTGTTGAGGACCTCGACGGTCTTGCCGCTGTACATGTGCAGCACGTCACCGGGGCGGGTGGCGTTGCCGGACGGCATGTTCTCGGCGAGCGCCAGCCAGCCGGTGACGTTGACCTGGAGGCCGAGGCGGGAGGCCGCGACGACGGCGGCGAACACGGCGGCGGCGCCGCTCATGTCGCACTTCATCGTCTCGTTGTGGCCCGCCGGCTTGAGCGAGATGCCGCCCGAGTCGTAGGTGATCCCCTTGCCGACCAGGGCGAGCGTCTTCTCCGCCTTCGGGTGGGTGTAGGCGAGCTTGACCAGGCGCGGGCCGTGCGTGGAGCCCTGGCCGACGCCGAGCAGGCCGCCGTAGCCGCCCTTGACGAGCGCCTTCTCGTCGAGGACCTGCACCTTGATGCCGTGCTCCTTGCCGGCGGCGGTGGCCACGGCGGCGAAGGACTCGGGGTACAGGTCGTTCGGCGGGGTGTTGATCAGGTCGCGGGCCCGGTTGATCTCCTCGGTGACCGCGACGGCGCGCTCGGCGGCGGCCTTGAAGGCCTTGTCACGCGGCTTGGCGCCGAGCAGGGCGACCTCGGCGAGCGGCAGCTTCGCGTCGGACCTGGCCCCCTTGGGGGCGAGCTTGTTCTCGCCGCCCTGGTAGGCGGTGAACGCGTACGCGCCCAGCAGGGCGCCCTCCGCGACGGCCCCGGCGTCCTCGGCGGTCTCGGCCGGCAGCGCGAACCCGGCCTTCTTCGACCCCTTCAGCGCACGCGCCGCGGAGCCCGCGGCCCGGCGCAGCGCCTCGGCCTCGTACCCCTCGTCCTTCGCCGGGACCGGACCGAGCCCGACCGCGATGACGACCGGGGCCTTGACGCCGGACGGGGCGGGGAGCTTGGTCACTTCGCCCTCGGCACCGGAGGCACCCAGGGTCTCCAGGACGGTGGCGAGCTTTCCGTCGAACGCCTTGTCCACGGCCTCGGCGCCCGGTGCGAGGACCGGCCCCTTGGCTCCCTTGGCGATGCCGACGACGAGTGCGTCGGCGCGCAGCGTCGCCGCACCTGAGGTGCTGAGAGTGAGAGCAGTCACGGTGGTGAAATCTCGCTTCCGTTGAGTTGTGTGCCGGTCTGTGTTGGTCGAGAGGGTGGCCGACCGTGCCCGGCGCATCGCAGATCCCGCCGTGACGCGCCGGGAACGAGCCTACGCGCGCCCCAGCACCAGGCTCACGGGGGCGGGGCCGTACGGGGGGCCGGCCCGGCCGTGCGGGGCCTTCGGGGCTCCGTCACGAGAGGCCGAGGGACAGCGCCAGCAGCGTCACCGTGGCCGCCGTCTCCTCCAGTGCGCCGAACACGTCACCGGTCACCCCGCCGAAGCGGCGCACGCAGTGACGCAGCGTCAGCTGAGCGGCGCCCAGGCCCGCCAGGGCGGCGAGGGCGTGGTGCAGGCCGGTCCCGTACCCGTCCAGAAGGGCACCGGCCGCCGCGCAGCAGACGACCACCGCGCAGACGACGGCCGCCGCGGCCCGGACGGGGACGGTGCCCGCCACCGCCGCGCCGAGGCCCTCCGGACGGGCGGGCGGGACGCCGCGGCGCGAGGCCAGGGTGAGCGCGAGCCGTGCGGTGACGGCGGCGGCGACCGTGCCCAGCGCGCCCTCCGCCCAGCCGCGGCCGTACAGCTCGTGGAGCGCGGCGACCTGCGCCAGCAGCACGAACAGCAGTGTGATCACGCCGAACGGGCCGATGTCCGACTGCTTCATGATCCGCAGCGCGTCCTCGGCCGGCTTGCCGCTGCCGAGCCCGTCCGCGGTGTCCGCGAGTCCGTCCAGGTGCAGCCCACGGGTCAGTGCGGCGGGGAGCGCGGCGGAGGCGACCGCCGCCACCAGGGGCCCCGACCCGCCCCACAGGAACAGCGCCCCGGGGACCGCCGCGAGCACTCCCACGACGAGTCCGGCGAGCGGGGCGCACAGCATGCCGGCGCGGGCGGTACCGCGGTCCCAGCGGGAGACGCGGACGGGGAGCGCGGTCAGGGTGCCGAAGGCGAAGCGCGGGCCGTGGCTGTTCAGGGAGGTCACCGCGCGCAGGCTAGCCGGTGCGGCGGCGTGCCGGATTGGGCAGAGTGACACATAAGCCGCACATGTGGCTGTCCGGACGGCGGAGGTGGCATGGGTCACTGGTTCCAGCAGAACATCGTCGAGCCCGGCAAGCTCCCCCTGCTCCTCGCCCTGAGCGCGTTCGTGCTGACCTTCGCCGTCACCCGGACGGTCACCCGGATGATCAGGGCCGGGAAGGGCCCGTTCCGCAACATCACGCCCGGCGGCGTGCACGTCCACCACGTGGTGCCCGGCGTCGTGCTCACGGTGATCGGCGGCTTCGGAGCGGTCGCGAGCGGTCAGCACGGTGTCGCGGCCGCGATCCTCGCGGTGGTCTTCGGCGTGGGGGCCGGCCTGGTCCTCGACGAGTTCGCCCTGATCCTGCACCTCGACGACGTGTACTGGACCGAGGAGGGCCGCCAGAGCGTGGAGGTCGTCGTCCTCACCGCCTCGCTCGTCCTGCTCGTGCTCGCCGGCTTCTCACCGCTCGGCGTGGACGAACTGAGCGGTGAGCAGCAGCAGAACAGGCTGGGCGTCGTCCTGACCTACGTCGTCAACTTCGGCTTCGTCCTGATCGCCCTGTTCAAGGGCAAGGCCAGGATGGCGGTCCTCGGCACCCTCGTCCCGTTCATCGCGCTGATCGCGGCGCTCCGCCTGGCCCGGCCCGCCTCTCCGTGGGCGAAGCGCTTCTACCGCAGGCGCCACCGGGCCCGCGCCAGGGCGCTGCTGAGGGCCTATCACCACGACGTCCGCTGGGCCGGACCCCGGCGCCGCTTCCAGGACCTGATCGGTGGGGCGCCGGACAGGACCCCGCTGCCGGGCCCCTCTCCCGACGGCGGAACCTGAGGCACGCCGACCGGGCCGCCCGTCGGGAGCGGTGATCAGGCGGTCGTGTCCGCGGCCTTCGACGGCTCCTCGGCCGCCGCTTCTTCCTTCTCCGGCGAAGCGGAATCCGACGTGGACTCCGAGCCAGGCTCCGAGGCGGACTCCGCGGAGGGCTCCGCGGCGCGCTCCGGCAGCTCCGCCGCCAGCGCCGCCGCGGCCTGGACGAGCGGCAGCGCCAGCAGGGCACCGCTTCCCTCGCCCACCGTCACGCCGTGGTCCAGCAACGGGGTCAGCGCCATCCGGTCCAGCGCCTTCGACTGGGCCGGCTCCCCGCTGAGCTGCCCCGCCAGCCACCAGTCCGGCGCCCGGAAGGCCGCCCGCTGCGCCACCAGTGCGCAGGCCGCCGAGACCACCCCGTCCAGCACCACGGGCATCCGGCGCACCGCGCTCTGCAGCAGGAACCCCGTCATGGCCGCCAGGTCCGCGCCGCCCACGGCCGCCAGCAGCTCCAGCTGGTCACCGAGGACCGGCCGGGCCCGCCGCAGCGCGTCCCTGATCGCGGCGCACTTACGCATCCACGCCAGGTCGTCGATGCCCGCGCCGCCGCGCCCGGTCACCACCGAGGCGTCCGTACCGCACAGGGCGGCGATCAGCGTCGAGGCGGCCGTCGTACCGCCGACGCTCAGATCGCCCAGCACCACCAGATCAGTGCCGGAGTCCGCCTCCTCGTCGGCGATCCGCATCCCGAGGCGTACGGCCTGCTCCGCCTCCTCGGCCGTCAGCGCGTCCTCGACGTCGATCCGGCCGCTGCCGCGCCGCACCCGGTGGCGTACGACGGCTTCGGGCAGCAGCTCCGGATCGCAGTCCAGGCCGGCGTCCACGATCCGTACGGGGACGGAGAAGCGCCGGGCCAGCACGGCGACGGGGCTCGCGCCGTCCAGCACCGCGCGGACGAGGTCGTACGCGGTCCCCGCGGCCCGCCCGGAGACCTCCAGCTCCGCCACCCCATGATCACCGGCGAACAGCACGACACGCGGCTGCCCGACCGCCTTGACGGGCACCGACTGCTGGGCGGCCGACAGCCATTCACCCAGCTCGTCGAGGCGGCCGAGCGCACCGACGGGAACGGCGAGCCGCTCCCGGCGTTCCTCGGCATCACGCCGTACGCCCCCGTCGGGGCGTTCGATCAGGTCGGAGAAGTCGTCCAGATTCACGGGGGTCTGCCTCGCGGGTCGGCGCTAGGTGGGACGGAACCCGCCGGGGGGCTCCTGCCCGGAACAGTACCCGGAGCTCCTTCCCGCCCCACGGCCCCGCGTCCGCCCACCGCTCAGCCCCGCAGCACCAGCGCCTGCCCCGCGACCACCAGCAGAACCTGTTCGCACTCGGTGGCGAACGCGGCGTTCAGACGGCCCAGTTCGTCCCGGAAGCGCCGCCCGGACGCCGTCGCCGGGACGACACCCGAGCCGGTCTCGTTGGTCACGGCGACGACCGTACGACGGGTTCCGCGCACCGCGCGGACCAGCTCGGCGACCCGGCCGCGCAGCTTCTCCTCCCCGCCGCCCGCCCACCGGTCGTCGTCCCACGCGCCGACCCGGTCCATCGCGTCCGTCAGCCACAGCGCCAGACAGTCGATCAGCAGCGGCGGGCCGTCCTCCTCCAGCAGACCGACGAGCTCGCAGGTCTCCTCGGTGCGCCACGCGGCCGGCCTGCGCTCACGGTGCAGACCGATCCGCGCCTCCCACTCCGCGTCGCCCTGGCGTCGGCCGCCCGTCGCCACGTACACCACCTCGGGGAAGGTCTCCAGGCGCTGCTCGGCCTCCACCGACTTCCCCGACCGCGCCCCGCCCGTGACCAGCGTGCGCCGGGGCACCTCGGGCACCGCGTGGTAGGCGCCCACCGGCAGCGTCGTCCCGTCCGGCACGGCCCGCGCCCCGCCCGCCGCGAGCCTGCGGTCCAGCGCGGCGCCGGGCGGCGCGTCGTGGTCCAGATGGACGGCGATCACCTCGGTGGCGGGCCCCACGGCCCGCACGGCCCGCAGCCTCGCCACGGCGTCCGGCCGACCGATCACATCGCACACGACCATGTCGTACGGCTCCGCCACCGGGTCGGCGAGACCGGCGGGGGAGGCCCCGGGCGGCAGATAGAGCAGGCGCTCGCCCTCCGGTGCCGTCACCTCGTAACCGGTGCCCGGGGCGTCCATCGCCAGGGCCCGGATCCGGTGCCCGCTGATCAGCGTCAGCTCCTGGCCGTCCGGAACACGTCCCGCGGGCGGGAGCGAGGCGGGCAGCTCCACGGCGGGCCCGTCATGAGGGTGGGTCAGCAGCACCTGCCGTACGCCGGCGAGCGAGTGTCCCGCGCGGGCGGCGGCGAACACGGCGCCCGGGGTGAGGTCCAGCAGCAGCGCGTCGTCCACGAGCAGCGCGGTCGCGGCGCGCGCGCCGGCGCCGCGGGAGGACGCGCAGACGGCGCAGGGGCAGTCGGGCCGCGGCAGCCCGTCGGGGGCTCCGGTGCCGAGCAGTGTCAGTTCCACGTGTCGATCCTCCCGTGTCCATGAACCACCTGCGCGCCCGGGACACCCACTAGTCTTCGGGGAGCAACGTGACCCAGGAGGCGGACATGGCGTGGACGTGGCGGTTCGAGAAGTCCGACGGTACGGAGACGGAGCCGGCGCTGCAGCCGGAGGAGTTCACGACTCAGGGCGACGCGGAGTCCTGGATCGGTGAGTTCTGGAAGGAGCTCCTCGAAGGCGGCGCGGACCAGGTGACGCTCTTCGAGGACGCGACGAAGATCTACGGCCCGATGAGCCTCCAGGCCGACTGAGGCCCCCGCGACCGCCCGGGCCCCGGGGCCCGGGCGGGACTTCGTCTCCCGGCCCCTCACCCGGCCGGCCCTCAGATCTCGCCGAGGGTGACCTCGGCCGTCTTCCTCGAGTCCCCTCGCGTGTAGGTCACCCGGACCTTCCGGCCGGGCTCCTCGCCCGCCAGGGCCTCCGAGAGCGAGGTGATCGTCGTGACCGGGGTGCCGCCGATCCGGGTGATGACGTCCCCGACGCGCAGTCCGGCCTCCGCCGCCGCCCCGTCCTCCTCGACGCTGACGATCGCGACACCGGCGGGCCGGTACTCGTCGTCGACGACGGTGCGGCCCGTGATGTCCAGAGCGGCCCGCCCCGAGTCGGTGACCTTCCCCGACCGGATGATCTGGTCCGCGACCGTCCGCACCATCGAGACGGGGATGGCGAACCCGATCCCGGGCGCCGCGCTGCCACCCTGCTCGCTGTCCGTCGCCGCGAGGGTCGGGATGCCGATGATCTCGCTGTCCAGGTTCACCAGGGCGCCGCCGCTGTTGCCCGGGTTGATGGCCGCCGAGGTCTGCACCATGTCGGCGAGCGTCGCCCCGGTGCCGCCGCCCGAGCGGCCCTCGCTGACCGTCCGGCCCACCGCCGAGACGATGCCCTGGGTGACGCTGCTGGAGAGGCCGAGAGGTGAGCCCATCGCCAGGACGATCTGCCCCACCTCGACCTCGTCCGTGGTCCCGAACCGGGCGGCCCGCAGCCCGTCGGGGACGCTGTCCAGCTTGATGACGGCCAGGTCCTGCTCCGGGTAGGAGGAGACCAGGGACGCCTTGAGCACCTTCTCGCCGGTGGCGACGCTGACGTCGAAGGTCTTCTCGCGGCCCACGACATGGGCGTTCGTGACGATGTGGCCCTTGTCGTCGTAGACGATGCCCGAGCCGAGCGCGTCCCCGGCGCCGATCTGCACGACGGAGGGCAGTACGTCCTTGATGACGGTCTGGTACTGCTCCTCCAGATCGCCCGTCGCCTGGGACACCACCGCCTGCTGGGCCGGAGCGGCGGACGGGGCGGGGCCCGGACCGGCGCAGCCGACCGCCAGGGCGATGGCGCAGGCACCGGCGGCCAGGGGCGGGAGCGAGCGGCGTACCCGGCTGGGGGAAGGGGTGGCGTCCATGCCCGGAGTATCGCCAGGGTCCGTGGTCCGCGGCCTGCGCTGGTGGGCCGATCAGGCGTACGGCGGCGACGGGTTCAGCCGGTCAGGCCGTGGCGGCGGGCCGCGTCAGCCGCGTACGCCGCAGAGGTGCAGCAGCGCCGCCACCCCGCGGTACGGATCGGTCCGTCCCGCGCGGTCCTCGGCCGCGAACACCCGCGCCAGCTCCTCGGGGCAGGGGAGTTCCGCCTCGTTGCTCACGTTGTCCGTGAAGACCCGCACGCCGTACCAGGTGTGCAGCGGGGCGGCGATCCCGGCGAGGGTGGCCCGCAGGACCTCGAGCCGGTCGGCCCGGACGTCGAGGCCGAGCCGGTTCGTGTACGTGTCCGTGTCGAACGCGGCGAGGGCCGCGCCGAAGTCGCCGGCCGCTCCCGGGCGCATCGCGAGCGCGTCGGCGTTCCGCACGAGCAGGGACAGCAGCCCCCCGGGTGCCAGCATCCTGGCCAGGCCGGCCAGCAGCGGGTCCGGCTCGGGGACATACATCAGCACCCCGTGGCAGAGCACCACGTCGAAGCTGCCGGGCAGGAAGTGCACCCCGGTGTCCCGGCCGTCACCCTCGATGAGCCGCACCCGCTCCCGGATCCCCTCGGGCTCGGCCGCCAGGGACTCCCTGGCCGACCGCAGCATCTCGCCGTCGGACTCGAGGCCCGTCACGGAGTGCCCGGCCCGGGCCAGGCGCAGTGCCTGCGTGCCCTGGCCCATGCCGACGTCGAGCACCCGCAGCCGCTGCCCCACGGGATAGCGCGCGGCTATCTGCTCGTCGAGCTGCCGGGCGACGAGCTCCTGGCGGACCGTGTTGCGCAGTCCGCCGAGCCCGCCCAGCCACTGGGAGGACACCCCCGTGAAGCCGGAGGTCTCCGTGCTCAGGGCCGCTCTCCCCGCTTGACCTGGGGCTTGGGCAGACGCAGCCGGCGCATCTGGAGCGTACGCATCAGGCCGTAGGCCACCGCGCCGCGCTTCGGGGTGTCCGGGAAGCGCTGGGCCAGCTGCTTCTTGAGCCGGAACCCGAGGCCGATGGAGTCGACGACGATCAGCACGATCACGCCGAGCCAGAGCAGCAGCGAGATGTTCTGGATGTTCTGCACCTGGATCACGCTGAGGATCAGGATGATCACCGCGAGCGGAAGGAAATACTCCGCGATGCAGAAGCGCGAGTCCACGAAGTCACGGACGAAGCGCCGCACGGGCCCCTTGTCACGCACCGGCAGATAGCGCTCGTCACCGGACGCGAGAGCCTCCCGCTGCCGGGCCATGTCGGCCCGGCGTGCTTCGCGCTGGCGCTTGGCGGCCTCCTTGCGGTCGGTCGGCGCACCGCTGGACGCGCGCCGGCGCTGCGTCTGGGCATCGCTGCGCTTGGGGGTGGGGCGACCCTTGGGAGCCTGGGGGTCGCGGGGCTGCTTGGAGAGGTCCGCCGTCACCTTGCCGGTGGGGGCCTTCTCTTCCTTGGAACGGCTACGGAACACAAAACCCAAGGGTACGGGGTCGTCCGGTACTACCGGGGACCGGCCGGGAACGATCCGGCAACGGCCTGCGTCCTGAAAAGTGTCCCGACAGGGGCAGAACGGACGTTGCCGACGTCATCCCTGATGGTCTTCTACTCCCTGCGCGGGAGCGATCACCGGCGGCAGTCGTCCTTGCGGAGGAGCACATCCGTGCTCGAACAGTGCGGTAATGGAGACAGGGCCCGTACTGTGGGTTCTGTTGGAGTGCTGGAGCTCAGTCCGTCAGAAGGGGGCGCGCGAAGCCCATGAGCGGTGTCATGAAGCGTATGGGAATGATCTTCCGCGCGAAGGCAAACAAGGCCCTTGACCGGGCCGAGGATCCGCGCGAGACCCTCGATTACTCGTACCAGAAGCAGCTCGAACTGTTGCAGAAGGTGCGCCGCGGTGTCGCCGATGTGGCGACCTCGCGCAAGCGGCTGGAGCTGCAGCTGAACCAGCTGCAGGGACAGTCGTCCAAGCTGGAGGACCAGGGCCGCAAGGCCCTCGCGCTCGGCCGTGAGGACCTGGCCCGCGAGGCGCTGTCCAGGCGCGCCGCCCTCCAGCAGCAGGTCACCGACCTGGAGACGCAGCACCGGACGCTGCAGGGCGAGGAGGAGAAGCTCACCCTCGCGGCCCAGCGTCTGCAGGCCAAGGTGGACGCCTTCCGGACGAAGAAGGAGACCATCAAGGCCACCTACACCGCCGCGCAGGCCCAGACGCGGATCGGAGAGGCCTTCTCCGGCATCTCCGAGGAGATGGGCGACGTCGGCCTGGCGATCCAGCGGGCCGAGGACAAGACCCAGCAGCTCCAGGCGCGCGCCGGTGCCATCGACGAGCTGCTGGCCTCCGGCGCCCTCGACGACCCGTCCGGCACGGCGAAGGACGACATCGCCGCCGAGCTGGACCGGATCTCCGGTGGTACGGATGTAGAACTGGAGCTGCAGCGCATGAAGGCCGAGCTGGCCGGCGGTTCCGCCGGGCAGCAGCAGGCCATCGAGGGCGGCGCCGAGGACGCGGCACCGCAGGCGCAGCAGTCCCCGCACAAGTTCGACAAGCAGTGAGGGCGGCGTCATGATCGTACGGATCATGGGGGAGGGCCAGGTCGTACTGGCCGAAAGTCATGTCGCCGAGCTGAACAAGCTCGACGACATACTCCTCGCGGAGATGGAGAGCGGTGACGGATTGGGCTTCCGCACCACGCTCCACGCTCTCCTGGACAAGGTGCGCGAGCTCGGCTCGCCGCTCCCGGACGACTCCCTGGAGCCGTCCGAACTGATCCTGCCGTCACCCGACGCCACCCTCGAAGAGGTGCGCTCCATGCTCCGCGACGACGGGCTGATCCCCGGCTGACCGGCCCACCCGCTCCGCACTCCCACGATGCCCCGCACCGGCCCGGCCGGTGCGGGGCATCGCGCCGTGCGCACCAGCCCGTGCCGCGGCTCCGGACCGGACCGCCGGCGGCACGCCGTACCGTAGCCCGATGTGACCACCTTCGGACCCGGGCTCGTGCGCGCCCGCCGCTGGCTGCGCGGCCATCCCCTCGCCTTCGACGGTGGCCTCGCCCTGGCCGTGCTCGCCTGCATGGTCTGCGCGTCGTTCGCCGAGCCGGACCCGGGCCACGGGCCCGTCTTCGGAGCCAGGACGCCCGGGGCGCCCAGCGTCCTGCTGATGGTGCTCGCCGCCGCGGCGCTCGTCCTGCGCCGGCGCCGGCCCGTGCCGGTGCTGGCGGTGACCGGGCTGCTCTCCGTCGTCGAGTTCGTCTTCATGGACCCGCCCGCCCCCGTCGTGATGAGCGCGGTCGTCGCGCTCTTCTCCGTCGCGGCCGGCACCGACCGCCCCACCACCTGGCGGGTCGGCCTGCTGACCATGGGGGCGCTGACCGTCTCCGCGATGGCGGTCGGCACGACGCCCTGGTACAGCCAGGAGAACCTCGGTGTCCTCGCCTGGACCGGCCTCGCCGGCGCCGCGGGCGACGCCGTGCGCAGCAGGCGCGCGTTCGTCGACGCGATCAGGGAACGGGCCGAACGCGCGGAGCGCACCCGCGAGGAGGAGGCCGGCCGCAGGGTCGCCGAGGAGCGGCTGCGGATCGCCCGGGACCTCCACGACGTCGTCGCCCACCACATCGCCCTGGTCAACGTCCAGGCCGGGGTCGCGGCCCACGTCATGGACAAGCGCCCCGACCAGGCGAAGGAGGCGCTCGCCCACGTCAGGGAAGCCAGCCGCTCCGCCCTCAACGAACTGCGGACCACGGTCGGGCTGCTGCGCCAGTCCGGCGACCCGGAGGCACCCACCGAACCCGCCCCGGGGCTCGCCGTCCTCGACACCCTGGTCGCCACCTTCCGCAACGCCGGGCTCCCCGTCGAGGTCGCCGGCACCGACCCGGAGAGCCCGCTGCCGGCGGCGGTCGACCTCGCGGCCTACCGGATCATCCAGGAAGCGCTGACCAACGTACGCAAACACGCGGGCGCCGACGCGAAGGCCGAGGTGAGCGTCGTACGGGTCGGGAGGACCGCCGAGATCACCGTGCTCGACAACGGCACGGGAGCGGACCCGCGCCCCGCGCCGGACGACGGCGGCAGGCACGGCCTGATCGGCATGCGTGAGCGCGTCACCGCCCTGGGAGGCACCCTCACGGCCGGACCCCGTTACGGAGGCGGGTTCAGGGTCCATGCGATCCTGCCCGTCACGTCCCGGACGCACGCTCCGGAAGGGCCGGACACGGCGGGGACGACGGGGGGACGCCCATGACGCCCATCAAGGTGCTGCTCGCCGACGACCAGGCGCTGCTGCGCAGCGCCTTCCGGGTACTGGTCGACTCCGAGCCCGACATGCGGGTCGTCGGCGAGGCCGCCGACGGGGCGGAGGCCGTGGAACTGGCCCGCTCGACCCTCGCCGACGTCGTGCTGATGGACATCCGGATGCCGGGCACCGACGGACTCGCCGCCACCCGGATGATCAGCGCGGACCCGGACCTGGCGGGCGTACGGATCGTCATGCTCACCACCTTCGAGGTGGACGAGTACGTGGTGCAGTCCCTGCGCGCCGGCGCGTCCGGCTTCCTGGGCAAGGGCGCGGAACCGGACGAGCTGCTCAACGCCATCCGGGTCGCGGCGGCCGGGGAGGCACTGCTCTCCCCGGTCGCGACCAAGGGCCTCATCGCCAGCTTCCTGGCCCAGGGCGGCGGCACGGACGACCCGGACGGCACGCAGTACACCGAGCGCCTCGCCGCGCTCACCGGGCGCGAGCGCGAGGTGCTCGTCCAGGTCGCGGGCGGTCACTCCAACGACCAGATCGCCGACCGGCTCGTCGTCAGCCCCCTCACCGTGAAGACCCATGTGAACCGGGCCATGGCGAAACTGGGTGCCCGGGACCGTGCGCAATTGGTCGTCATTGCCTACGAATCGGGTCTGGTCCGCCCCCGGGTGGAGTGACGGGTGGAGAGGCGGATACTCCAGCTGCGGTATGCGCGGGACGAGAAAGCAACCCGGGGGCGGACGATTCCGGCCACGGGAGCGGCGATCGTATGGATGGGCGGGCTGTGTCCCCTGCGCTCACCGGAGTGAGCACCGGACGGCCCGCCTTCTGCCGCGTACGCCACAGAAGAGAGACCCACCCATGTCCTGGCTGTCCAGATTCAGCCTCGCGCAACGGGCCCTGATCGGGCTGATCTCGATCGTCGCGCTCGTTTTCGGAGCGATAGCGATCCCGCAGCTCAAGCAGCAGCTGCTGCCCACCATCGAACTCCCGATGGTGTCGGTGCTGGCGCCCTACCAGGGTGCGTCCCCCGACGTGGTCGAGAAGCAGGTCGTCGAACCCCTCGAGGACGCGATCAAGGCCGTCGACGGAGTCGAGGGCATCACCTCGACCGCCGGCGAGGGCAACGCCGTCATCATGGCGAGCTTCGACTTCGGTGACGAAGGCACGAAGCAGCTCGTCGCCGACATCCAGCAGGCCGTGAACCGCGCCCGCGTCCAACTGCCCGACGAGGTGGACCCGCAGGTCATCGCGGGCTCCACGGACGACATCCCGACCGTCGTCCTGGCCGTCACCTCCGACGAGGACCAGCAGGCGCTCGCCGACAAGCTGGAGCGCACGGTCGTCCCGGCGCTCGAGGGCATCGAGGGCGTCGGCCAGGTCACGGTCGACGGTGTCCAGGAACTCCAGGTCTCCGTCGTCCCCGACGACAGGAAGCTCGCCGCGGCGGGGATGAACGCCGCCTCGCTGGCCCAGGCGCTCCAGGGCGGCGGAGCCACCGTCCCGGCCGGCTCCTTCTCCGAGTCGGGCAAGAGCCGCACCATCCAGGTGGGCGGCTCCTTCACCTCGCTGCGGCAGATCGAGGACCTGAAGGTCTCCGCGGCGGACCCGGCGACGGGCAAGGCCGGAAAGCCGGTCCGCGTCAGCGACGTCGCCACGGTGAAGCAGGAGCCCGCCACCGCGGTCTCCATCACCCGTACGAACGGCAAGCCGAGCCTCGCCGTCATGGCGACGATGGACAAGGACGGCAGCGCCGTCGCCATCTCGGAGGCGGTGCTGGACAAGCTCCCGGACCTGCGCGAGGACCTCGGCGCCGACGCCGAGCTGACCGTCGTCTCCGACCAGGGGCCCGCCGTCTCCAAGGCGATCTCCGGTCTCACCACCGAAGGCGCGCTCGGCCTGCTCTTCGCGGTCGTCGTGATCCTGGTGTTCCTCGCGTCGATCCGCTCGACGCTGGTCACCGCGGTCTCCATCCCGCTCTCCGTGGTCCTGGCGCTGATCGTGCTCTGGACCCGGGGCCTCTCCCTGAACATGCTCACGCTCGGCGCGCTCACCATCGCGATCGGCCGCGTCGTCGACGACTCGATCGTGGTCCTGGAGAACATCAAGCGGCACCTCGGCTACGGAGAGGAGCGCCGGTCGGCGATCATCACCGCGGTCAGGGAGGTGGCCGGCGCGGTCACCTCGTCCACGCTCACCACCGTCGCGGTCTTCCTGCCCATCGGTCTGGTCGGCGGCATGGTCGGCCAGCTCTTCGGTTCGTTCTCCCTCACCGTCACGGCCGCCCTGCTGGCCTCCCTGCTGGTCTCGCTGACCGTGGTCCCGGTCCTGTCGTACTGGTTCCTGCGGGCCCCCAAGGGCACCGCCGCGAACCCGGACGAGGCGCGTCGCGAGGCGGAGGAGAAGGAAGCCGCCAGCCGGCTCCAGCGGATCTACGTCCCGGTGCTGCGCTTCGCCACCAGGCGCCGTGCCACCAGCATCGTGATCGCCCTGGTGGTCCTGTTCGGCACCTTCGGCATGGCACCCCTGCTGAAGACGACCCTCTTCGAGCAGGGAGAGCAGGAGGTCCTCTCCATCAAGCAGGAGCTGACTCCCGGCACCAGCCTGGCCGCGGCGGACGAGGCCGCGCAGAAGGTCGAGAAGGTCCTCGCCGCCGACAAGGGCGTCGAGGACTACCAGGTGACCGTGGGCTCCTCGGGCTTCATGGCGGCCTTCGGCGGCGGTACGGGCGCCAACCAGGCCTCCTACCAGATCACCCTCGAGGACGCGGCGGACTACGACGCCGCCCAGGAACGGATCGACGAGGCGCTCGGCAAGCTCGACGGCATCGGTGACACGACGATCGTCGCCGACGGCGGCTTCGGCTCGCAGGACCTCAGCGTCATCGTCAAGGCGGCCGACGCGGACGTCCTGAAGAAGGCGTCCGAAGCGGTACGGGGCGAGGTCGCCGGCCTCACGGACGTCACCGACGTCCAGAGCGACCTGGCACAGAGCGTCCCGCGCATCTCGGTCAAGGCCAACGACAAGGCGGCCGACGCCGGGTTCAACGAGACCACCCTCGGCGCGGTGGTCGCCGGTGCGGTGCGCGGCACCCCGTCCGGCACGGCGATCATGGACGACACCGAGCGCGACGTCCTGGTGAAGGCGGCGAAGCCGGCCACCACCATGGCCGAGCTGAAGGCGCTGCCGCTCGGCCCCGTGAAGCTCGGCGACATCGCCGACGTGAAGCTGGTCCCCGGCCCGGTCTCGATGACCCGGATCGACGGTCAGCGCGCGGCGACGATCACCGCCAAGCCGACCGCCGACGACACCGGCGCGGTCAGCATGGAGCTCCAGAAGAAGCTCGACGCCCTGGACCTCCCGGAGGGCGCCACCGCCACCATCGCCGGTGTCACCCAGGAACAGGACGACGCCACCACGAAGCTGATGCTGGCCATGCTGGCGGCCATCGCGATCATCTTCATGCTGCTGGTGGCCACCTTCCGCTCGCTCGTCCAGCCGCTGATCCTGCTGGTCTCCATCCCGTTCGCGGCGACGGGCGCCATCGGCCTCCTCGTCGTCACCGGCACCCCGATGGGCATCGCGGCGATGATCGGGATGCTGATGCTCATCGGCATCGTGGTGACCAACGCGATCGTGCTGATCGACCTGATCAACCAGTACAGGGCGCAGGGCATGGGCGTCGTCGAAGCCGTCGTCGAGGGCGGCCGGCACCGGCTGCGCCCGATCCTGATGACGGCACTGGCGACGATCTTCGCCCTGCTCCCGATGGCGCTCGGCGTCACGGGTGAGGGCGGCTTCATCTCCCAGCCGCTGGCGGTCGTGGTGATCGGCGGTCTGATCACCTCCACGCTGCTGACCCTGCTCCTGGTGCCGACGCTCTACGCGATGGTCGAGCTCCGCAAGGAGCGCCGCGCGAAGAAGAAGGCGGCCAAGCGCGAGGCGAAATCCGGCGAGGCGAAGTCCGGCGCCGAGGAAACCACCTCTGTGGAGCCGGAGCCCGCGAAGGCCTGACACACCCTGCGGTAACAGCGAGGAAGGCCCCCGACGCCGTCGTACGGCGTCGGGGGCCTTCCTTTGTGCCGAGGGAGCCGACAGGGGCTACGGCAGCGCCAGCATCCGCTCCAGCGCCAGCTTCGCGAACTTCTCCGTCTCCGCGTCGACCTGGATCCGGTTGACCAGGTTTCCCTCGGCCAGGGACTCCAGGGTCCACACCAGGTGGGGCAGGTCGATCCGGTTCATCGTCGAGCAGAAGCAGACCGTCTTGTCGAGGAAGACGACCTCCTTGTCCTCGGCCGCGAACCGCTTCGCGAGCCGGCTCACCAGGTTCAGCTCCGTACCGATCGCCCACTTCGAACCGGCCGGGGCCGCCTCCAGGGCCTTGATGATGTACTCGGTCGAGCCCACGTAGTCGGCGGCCGCCACCACCTCGTGCTTGCACTCCGGGTGCACCAGCACGTTGACGCCCGGGATGCGCGCGCGCACGTCCTCGACGGACTCCACCGAGAAGCGTCCGTGCACCGAGCAGTGCCCGCGCCACAGGATCATCTTCGCGTCGCGCAGCTGCTCGGCGGTCAGTCCGCCGTTCGGCTTGTGCGGGTTGTAGAGGACGCAGTCCTCCAGGGTCATCCCCATGTCCCGCACGGCCGTGTTCCGGCCGAGGTGCTGGTCCGGCAGGAAGAGCACCTTCTCGCCCTGTTCGAACGCCCACTCCAGCGCCCGCTTCGCGTTGGACGAGGTGCAGATCGTGCCGCCGTGCTTACCGGTGAAGGCCTTGATGTCGGCGGAGGAGTTCATGTACGAGACCGGCACGACCTGCTCGGCGACTCCCGCCTCCGTCAGCACGTCCCAGCACTCGGCGACCTGCTCCGCGGTGGCCATGTCGGCCATCGAGCAGCCGGCGGCCAGGTCCGGCAGGACGACCTTCTGGTCGTCGCCCGTCAGGATGTCCGCGGACTCGGCCATGAAGTGCACGCCGCAGAAGACGATGTACTCCGCCTCGGGCCGTGCCGCCGCGTCGCGGGCGAGCTTGAAGGAGTCGCCGGTGACGTCCGCGAACTGGATGACCTCGTCGCGCTGGTAGTGGTGCCCGAGCACGAAGACCTTGTTCCCGAGCTTCTCCTTGGCGGCGCGAGCCCGCTCCACCAGGTCCGGGTCGGACGGGGAGGGCAGGTCGCCGGGGCATTCGACCCCGCGCTCGCTCCGCGGGTCGGCCTCGCGGCCGAGCAGCAGAAGGGCGAGGGGTGTCGGCTGGACATCCAGGGGCTGGGCGGTGGTCACGACACGCACCCTTTCTTTTCTGCGAAAAGCCTTTTCGTCTAATTGACGCTATCTATCATAACCGCTTTGTGTCAGCTTGACGATGTCCATAGCGTCGATGTGACGCATCCCCCCGCACGCGCGGTGTGCGAGCATGAAGGGAACAGACACGCGCCTGGCCCGGAATGAATCCGCGGCCCCGATGGTTGGACCGTCGGCAAGCAGTCCGTACAACCCCGGGAGAGAAGCAGATGTCCGTATCGGACGAGACCACCACCGTGAGCGACGGCATCCTCCTGTCCGACGCCGCCGCAGACAAGGTCAGGACCCTGCTGGAGCAGGAAGGCCGTGATGACCTCGCGCTGCGCGTCGCCGTACAGCCCGGCGGCTGCTCGGGCCTGCGCTACCAGCTCTTCTTCGACGAGCGCTCGCTCGACGGCGACGTCGTGAAGGACTTCGGCGGCGTCAAGGTCGTCACGGACCGGATGAGCGCCCCGTACCTGGGCGGCGCCTCCGTCGACTTCGTGGACACCATCGAGAAGCAGGGCTTCACGATCGACAACCCGAACGCCACGGGCTCCTGCGCCTGCGGTGACTCCTTCAGCTGAACCTCTGAGTCGTACGACGGCGGCGGCGCTCCCGGATTCCGGGAACGCCGCCGCCGTCGTCTCCGCGTGCGGCCTCAGGCGCGCGGTACCGCCTCACCCGACCCCGCGTCGACCACCTTCCGGCCGTCCAGCGGCGCGTCCAGGGTCACCGTCCGGGTCAGCTCCTTGGCGATCATGATGCAGGCCTTCCCGGGGTCCGGCTTCGACTCGGAGACCGTGACCCGCACCGTCGTCGCGTCCTCCGTGGCGCGGGCCGTGTAGGTGCCGCACACGCCGCCCCAGAACGTCACCTCCAGCGTCCGGCCGTCCGCGCTGTACGCGATGAGGCTCGCGCCCTCGCCCCGCGGGTCCTTCGTGGGCTCCGGGGCCGGCCCGGTGCTCTCCGGCGCCAGGCGGTCCGGGTCCACCGCGACCTGGACGACCGTGCTCGCGGGGCCGCCCCCTTCGGGCCGTACGGAGAAGATCCAGGAGGGCACGAGAATCGGCTCGCCGTCCGAGTACCGCGCCGCGAGCCCGAACTCGGCCCTCTCGACCGTCGCCGTGGCGGCCGGCGGGGTCCTGGCGCAGTCGGCCTTCGGTGACCCCGGATCGCCCTCCAGCGGCTCCGGTGTGGCGCAGCCGCCGGTGCCGGACGACTTCGCTCCCCGCCGGCTCTCCGCGTTCAACTGCTTCAGCGCGTCGTCCGCGCCCGTCACCGGATAGCTGTCGCCCTTCACCAACGACTTCAGATGCCCGCTGCCGCCGACGATCTCGCCTCCCGCGCCCACCTGGATCCCGGTCGACCACCCGTAGGTCGGCAGCCCGTCCACCACGGGGTCGGCGTTCACCACGCGCACGGAGCCCATCAGCTGGGCCGCGTCGAGCGAGGCGCCGTCCTGCCCCACCGCCTTCAGGACCGGTACCGCCGCGGCCTCGGCGGCCTTCTCGTCCACCGGCGAGCCGGTGCCGGTGCCCGGTGCGGTGCCCTTCGAGCAGGCCGCGGGCGACTCGCACGCGTCCGTGCCGCCCTGGCCGTACCGCGCGAACGTCCAGGTGCCCGGCGCCCGCTCGGCCACCCGCAGAAGGGGTCCGGAGCCGTCCCCGTCACTGCCCACCTTCCAGGCCGTGCCCTCCGCGCGGGGTGTTCCGCTGACTCCGAGGGCCTTCGCGAGGCGGGTCACCTCGGCCGCGGTCACCGTGCCCGTCGCGCGGTGGACGGCCGCCGCGTCCGGTCCTTCGGGCAGCTCGCCCGAGGCGCGGTAGACGGTTGTGCCGCCATGGGGATCCGGCTCACCCGGCGCGATGCCCGCAGGCGCCGATGTGCCGCCGCCGTCCGCCGGGGCGTCGAGCGCCAGGACAGGGGCCGCACCGGTCCCGGGATCGGGGCGGAGGCCCGGCGCGGCCTCGCCCGGGGTGTTGGACGCCCAGTACGCACCGCCGCTCCCGGCCAGCAGCACGGCTGCCGCAACCGAGGCCACGGCGAGCGGCGACCGCCGCCGCCGGGGGCCCGTCATGTCATTCTCGGGTTGCTCGGTGCTCACCGGATCGCTCCTTCGGCTGCCTGGCCGTCACGGGCACATCATCCGTCCCCAAGGGCGGGGACACCGGTGGGACGGGCCAGGGGAGCGCGCGGTTCCACCGCGTGCGCGGGGGAGCCGCCGGGGAAGCCTCCGGTCAGTCCCCGTAGTCGGACATGGAATCGACCAGGCGGGCCGAGGAGGGCGGCACCGTGACCCCGTGGATGCGGGACGGCTCCACCGGCTTCGTGGTGGCCCTCGTGGGCGCCACCCAGTGAGGCGCCATCCGCGCGCAGTCACCGCGCAGCTCGGCCAGGCTCATCTCGGACTCACGGGGAGCGGACTCACGCGGAACCATGGTGTTCGACATATCCGCACCGTACGCACAGGAGTACCCACGTAGAAAGACCTACTATCGGGTAGTTTTACCCCTTCGGGCCCGGAGGTCTCACCGGGTAGCGTGAACTGTCACGCCGTCCCGGAGGGCGCGTTCACGCGCTCCCTCCGCCTTCCGCAGGAGCAGCCTCCGTGCGCATCGCAGTCACCGGCTCCATCGCCACAGACCACCTCATGACCTTCCCCGGCCGATTCGCCGACCAACTGGTCGCGGATCAGCTGCACACGGTCTCGCTCTCCTTCCTCGTCGACAACCTCGACGTGCGACGCGGCGGGGTCGGCGCCAACATCGCCTTCGGCATGGGCGTGCTCGGCACGCAGCCCATCCTCGTGGGCGCCGTGGGGTCGGACTTCGACGACTACCGCGCCTGGCTCGACCGGCACGGCGTCGACACCGGTTCCGTCCGCGTCTCCGAGGTGCTGCACACCGCGCGCTTCGTCTGCACCACGGACGCCGACCACAACCAGATCGGCTCCTTCTACACGGGGGCCATGAGCGAGGCCCGGCTGATCGAGCTCAAGAGCGTCGCCGACCGCGTGGGCGGCCTCGACCTCGTCTCGATCGGCGCCGACGACCCCGAGGCGATGCTCCGCCACACGGAGGAGTGCCGGTCGCGGGGCATCCCGTTCGCCGCGGACTTCTCGCAGCAGATCGCCCGGATGGACGGCGAGGAGATCCGGATCCTCCTCGACGGTGCGACGTACCTCTTCTCCAACGAGTACGAGAAGGGGCTCATCGAGTCCAAGACCGGCTGGAGCGACGAGGAGATCCTGTCCAAGGTCGGCCACCGCGTCACCACCCTCGGCGCCCGTGGCGTCCGCATCGAGCGGGCCGGCCAGGACCCCGTCGAGGTCGGCTGCGCCGAGGAGGAGCGGAAGGCGGACCCGACCGGCGTGGGCGACGCCTTCCGGGCCGGTTTCCTCTCCGGCCTCGCCTGGGGCGTCGGCCTCGAGCGCGCCGCCCAGGTCGGCTGCATGCTCGCGACCCTGGTCATCGAGACGGTCGGCACCCAGGAGTACACCCTGCGCCGCACCAACTTCATGGACCGCTTCACCAAGGCGTACGGGGACGAGGCGGCCTCCGAGGTCCGCAAGCACCTCTCCTAGGGTCCGGGAGCAGTACGGGGCTCACAGGAGCCGGCGGACCACATAGGCCGAGCCGTGGTCCGCCGGCTCCTCGCCCACGTACTCCTGTTCGCGCATCGCGCACCAGGCCGGGATGTCGAGGCGGGCCGCCTCGTCGTCCGAGAGCACCGTCACCGTGCCGCCCACAGGTACCTCTGCGATCACCTTTGCGAGTTCGATCACCGGAACGGGGCAGCGCCGGCCCAGCGCGTCGACCACGAGGGAGGCCCGCGGCGCCGGGGAGGGGGCCGCCGGGACGGGCGCGCCGAGCCTCTCCCGCACCTCGGCCACCACCCCGGGCAGCACGCCCAGGAAGCCGCCGACCTCTTCCTCCGTCGTCCCGGACGGAAGCGACACCCGGACGTTCCCCTCGGTGAGCACCCCCATCGCCTTGAGGACGTGGCTGGGCGTCAGCGTGCTGCTCGTACAGGACGAACCGGATGAAACGGAGAATCCGGCCCGGTCCAGCTCGTGGAGCAGCGTCTCCCCGTCGACATAGAGACAGGAGAAGGTGACCAGATGCGGCAGCCGCCGCACCGGATCACCGACCACCTCCACATCGGGCACCAGGCCCGCCACCGAGGCCCGGATCCGGTCCACGAGGGCGCGCAGCCGGGCACCCTCCGCCTCGGCCTCCGCGCGCACCGCCCGCAGCGAGGCCGCTGCCGCCACGATCGCGGGGATGTTCTCGAAGCCGGCCGCCCGGCCCGACTCCCGTTCGTCGGCCGGTCCTTGGGGCGCGAACCTGACCCCCTTGCGCACGGCCAGCAGTCCGACCCCGGCCGGCCCGCCCCACTTGTGGGCGCTGGCGGCCAGCAGCGACCAGTGGCCGGGCACCGGCCCCCAGCCCAGCGACTGCGCGGCGTCCACCAGCAGCGGCACGCCCGCGTCGGCACAGACCTCGGCGGTCTCGGCCACCGGCTGCTCGGTCCCCACCTCGTGGTTGGCGGACTGCAGACAGGCCAGCGCGGTGTCCGGGCGGAGGGCCCGGGCGTACGCCGACGGATCCACGGCGCCGCTGCGGCTCACCGGCACCTCGGTGAAGGATCCCCCCGCGGCCTCGAGGGCCGCGGCCGAGTGGAGTACCGAGGAGTGTTCGACGGCGGAGAGCACCAGATGGCGGCCGACACGCCGACGCCCGGAAAGCGCGCCGGCGATCGCCGAGTGCACCGCCCGGGTGCCGGACGAGGTGAAGACGAGCTCGTCCGGACGGCAGCCGACCGCCTCCGCCGCCGTCTCCCTGGCCGCGTCCAGCAGCATCGCGGCCCGTCGCCCCTCGCGGTAGAGCCGGGCGGGATCGGCCCATCCCTCGTCCAGCGAGGCGTGCAGCGCCTGGCGGGCGACGGGGTGCAGGGGGGCGGAGGAAGCCGCGTCGAAGTAGGGCACACCCTCACGCTAGCCCGCGCAGGTGCGTGACCAGGTGACCGGCCACCTCGGCGACGGGGAGAGGGAGCGTCAGATGGCGGTCGGAGGCTCGCATTCCATCCCTTCGGGGTGTCGTGCGGCGCGTTGGGCACCCTCCCCGCGCGACCCCAAATAGCGTCCAGTAGGGTTTGGTCCGCATAAACATCCAAACCCCTGCCCGCGTCAGGGCCGGCGACCGACCAAGCGAGACGGCCGCGCCGACCGTGCGGGCGAGACTCTCGGGAAGGCGCTACGTGAGTCCCAACGGCTCCGACCGCTCGTCGCGGCGCCCGATGCGGCGGAAGCTGCCGCAGGTGCTGACTGCGGGCCTGGTCCTGGCGACGGCCTCCGGTTGTTCATACAACTGGGAGGATTTCCCCCGCCTCGGTATGCCCACCCCGGTAACGGAAGAGGCCCCTCGGATCCTCTCCCTCTGGCAGGGCTCGTGGGCGGCAGCGCTCGCCACGGGCGTCCTTGTCTGGGGGCTGATCCTGTGGAGCGTCATCTTCCACCGGCGAAGCAGGACCAAGGTGGAGGTACCTCAGCAGACCAGGTACAACATGCCTATCGAGGCGCTGTACACAGTGGTCCCCCTCATCATCGTCTCGGTGTTCTTCTACTTCACCGCGCGCGATGAATCGAAGCTCCTCGAGCTCAGCCCGAAGCCGGCCCACACGATCAACGTGGTCGGCTACCAGTGGAGCTGGGGCTTCAACTACATCGAGAACGTGGAGGGCGAGCCCTCCACCGGCGGCAAGGTCTCCAAGGAGCTCGCCGCCATCCCCGACAAGTTCCAGAAGGACTTCCCCGCGAACGCCAACGGCGTCTACGACGTGGGTGTCCCTGGTACGCGTAACCCGCAGAACGGCAACCCGGGTCCGACCCTGTGGCTGCCGAAGGGCGAGAAGGTCCGTTTCATCCTGACTTCGCGTGACGTCATCCACTCCTTCTGGGTGGTGCCGTTCCTCATGAAGCAGGACGTCATTCCGGGCCACACGAACTCCTTCGAGGTCACGCCGAAGAAGGAGGGCACGTACATGGGTAAGTGCGCCGAGCTCTGCGGCGTCGACCACTCCCGGATGCTCTTCAACGTCAAGATCGTTTCTCCGGAGCGTTACCAGCAGCACCTCAAGGAGCTGGCGGAGAAGGGTCAGACGGGCTACGTGCCGTCAGGCATCGAGCAGACGGACCCGGCCAGGAATGCGGAGACGAACAAACTGTGAGCATCCTCAATGAATCCCAGGGTGCCGCGGCAGCAGACGACTCGTTCGAGGACGAGCTGCCGGTGCGGCGCAAGCAGCCGGGGAGTGTCGTCGTCAAGTGGCTGACCACCACTGACCACAAGACGATCGGCACGATGTACCTGGTCACATCGTTCGCGTTCTTCTGCATCGGTGGCCTCCTGGCGCTCTTCATGCGCGCCGAGCTGGCCCGTCCGGGTACGCAGATCATGTCGAACGAGCAGTTCAACCAGGCGTTCACGATGCACGGCACGATCATGCTGCTGATGTTCGCGACGCCGCTGTTCGCAGGCTTCGCGAACTGGATCATGCCGCTGCAGATCGGCGCGCCCGACGTGGCGTTCCCGCGGCTGAACATGTTCGCGTACTGGCTGTACCTCTTCGGCTCACTGATCGCCGTGGCCGGCTTCCTCACCCCGCAGGGTGCCGCCGACTTCGGCTGGTTCGCCTACTCCCCGCTGTCGGACGCGGTCCGCTCGCCGGGCGTCGGCGCCGACATGTGGATCATGGGTCTGGCCTTCTCCGGCTTCGGCACGATCCTCGGTTCGGTCAACTTCATCACCACGATCATCTGCATGCGCGCCCCCGGCATGACGATGTTCCGCATGCCGATCTTCACCTGGAACGTCCTGCTGACCGGTGTCCTGGTCCTGCTGGCCTTCCCGGTCCTGGCCGCCGCGCTCTTCGCGCTGGAGGTCGACCGTAAATTCGGCGCACACATCTTCGATGCGGCCAACGGCGGCGCACTGCTCTGGCAACACCTCTTCTGGTTCTTCGGCCATCCAGAGGTGTACATCATCGCGCTACCGTTCTTCGGAATCATTTCCGAAATCATTCCGGTGTTCAGCCGCAAGCCGATGTTCGGCTATGTCGGTCTGATCAGCGCGACGATCGCCATCGCCGGTCTTTCGGTGACGGTGTGGGCGCACCACATGTATGTGACGGGCGGCGTGCTGTTGCCGTTCTTCTCCTTCATGACATTCCTCATCGCGGTGCCGACCGGTGTGAAGTTCTTCAACTGGATCGGCACGATGTGGAAGGGGTCGTTGTCGTTCGAGACACCGATGCTCTGGTCGGTCGGCTTCCTGATCACCTTCGCCTTCGGTGGTCTGACCGGCGTGATCCTGGCCTCCCCGCCGCTGGACTTCCACATCTCCGACTCGTACTTCGTCGTCGCGCACTTCCACTACGTCGTCTTCGGCACCGTGGTCTTCGCGATGTTCGCCGGCTTCCACTTCTGGTGGCCGAAGTTCACCGGCAAGATGCTGGACGAGCGGCTCGGGAAGATGACCTTCTGGACGCTGTTCATCGGCTTCCACGGCACCTTCCTGGTGCAGCACTGGCTCGGTGCCGAGGGCATGCCGCGTCGCTACGCGGACTACCTCGCGGCCGACGGCTTCACCGCCCTGAACACGATCTCGACGATCTCCTCGTTCGTGCTCGGACTGTCGATGCTTCCGTTCATGTACAACGTCTGGAAGACCGCGAAGTACGGCAAGAAGATCGAGGTCGACGACCCCTGGGGTTACGGCCGTTCGCTCGAATGGGCGACGTCGTGCCCGCCCCCGCGGCACAACTTCCTCAGCCTGCCGAGGATCCGTTCCGAATCCCCGGCGTTCGACCTGCACCACCCGGAGATCGCGGCACTCGAGCAGCTCGATCACCTGTCCGAGGGTGACAAGGTCCTCGTCGGTGGCAAGGAGGACGGCAAGTGAAGATCCAGGGCAAGCTCTTCATCTGGCTGAGCGTCTTCATGCTGGCCATGGCCGTCACGTACGGCGTCTGGTCCAAGGAGCCGGTCGGCACCACCGCGCTGGTCCTGGCCTTCGGGCTGGCCATCATGATCGGCTTCTACCTGGCCTTCACGGCCAACAGGGTCGACGCGATGGCCCAGGACAACAAGGAAGCCGACATCGCGGACGAAGCCGGTGAGGTGGGCTTCTTCTCGCCGCACAGCTGGCAGCCGCTCTCCCTGGCCATCGGTGGAGCCTTCCTCTTCATGGCCGTCGTCTTCGGCTGGTGGCTGGCCTACTTCTCGGCCCCGCTGCTCCTGATCGGCCTCTTCGGCTGGGTCTTCGAGTACTACCGGGGAGAGAACCGCACCCAGTAGGACACGCCCGCACAGGACGCGTCACACCCTTACGGGGGCCCGTTCCGCTCAGCAACGAGCGGGGCGGGCCCCCGTTTGCAGTCACTGAACGCGCTGGATCGGATGAATCTTCTTAGCGTGGGTTCATGAACCACACGCCGCGCATCCGCACCGTAGTGAGCTGCACCCTGCTGGTCGTGACCCTGGTAGCGGGTGCGACCGCCTGTGGCGAGCCCGATGGTCATCCGCTGTCGCTGAAGCCGTACGACGCGGCCGACCTGGTCTCCTTCAACGGCCCCTCGGGCAACGAGAAGGCCGACCCCGACAAGCCCCTCGAAGTCACCGTCAAGGAAGACGACGCGAAGATCACGGACGTGACGGCCGTCGACAGGGAGGGCCGCCACCTGGCGGGCGAACTCGACGCCGACGGGAAGCGGTGGCACTCCACCACCTCGCTCGCGGCCGGCACCCGGTACACCGTCAAGGTCTCCACCGAGAACGGCGACGGCGCCCCCGGCAGCCGTACGTACGGCTTCGGCACGACCTCGGCCAAGAAGTTCCTGAAGGTCGCCTTCGGCCCGCAGGCGGGCACCTACGGCGTCGGACAGCCCGTCACAGCGGAACTCAGCGCTCCGGTCACGGACAAGGCCTCCAGAGCCACCGTGGAACGCGGACTGCAGGTCCGCTCCACCCCCGCCGTCACGGGCTCCTGGTTCTGGGTCGACGCCAAGACCCTGCACTACCGGCCCAAGGAGTACTGGCCCGCCGACGCCACCATCGACGTCCGCAGCAACCTCAAGGGCATAAAGGTCACCAACGCCCTCTACGGGGCCGCCGCGAAGCCCCTGAAGCTCACCACCGGCGACCGCATAGAAGCGATCACCGACGCCTCCGACCACTCCATGACCGTGCTGCGCAACGGTGAGGTGATCAACACCCTGCCGGTCACCACGGGCAAGCCCGGCTTCGAGACGCGCAACGGCGTCAAGGTCGTGCTGGCCAAGGAGCAGTTCGTACGCATGCGCGGGGAGAGCATCGGCATCGCCGCCGGCTCCTCGGAGTCGTACGACCTGCCCGTCTACTGGGCGACACGCGTCACCTGGAGCGGTGAGTACGTCCACGCGGCGCCCTGGTCGACCGGCTCGCAGGGCAGCGCCAACGTCAGCCACGGCTGCACCGGGATGAGCACCGCGGACGCCCAGTGGTTCTTCGAGACCGTACGCGAGGGCGACATCGTCAAGGTCGTCGGGAGCGACGGCGAGACGATGACGCCGTTCGACAACGGCTTCGGCGACTGGAACCTGGACTGGGACGCCTGGCGCAAGGGCAGCGCCCTGCACGGGGGCGGCACACCGGACTCGGCCACCGACGTCGAGGCGGCGCGGCTGCGCCCCCAGGTCTGACCGGCCGGGAGTGCGCCGCGCCCCGGAAGGACACCGCCGAGGGCTTCGCGGCCGCCGCGCCTCAGGCGCCCACGGACAGCCTGTGGCGCAGCAGGGAGGCCAGGGCGTCCGCGAAGTCGACCGGGTCCACCGGATGCGTCACAGCGGCGTCCGCACGGCTCCACGTGGCCAGCCAGGCGTCCTGCGGGCGTCCGATCAGCAGCAGGACGGGCGGGCAGTCGAAGATCTCGTCCTTGATCTGTCGGCAGACGCCCATCCCGCCCGCCGGGGCCGTCTCGCCGTCCAGCACGCAGACGTCGACACCGCCCCGGTCCAGCGCGCTCAGGACGGCGGGCAGGGTGGCGCACTCCAGGAACTCCACCGGCGGCACGTCCGCCGCGGGCCTGCGCCCGGCTGCCAGCCTCACCTGCTCACGGGTGTTGGCGTCGTCGCTGTAGACCAGGACCGTGGCGGTCGGCTGCATTGTTCCTCCGTGACGTCTGTGTCTTCGGGGCTCTGTGGGCATGAACCGATGGGCGGATCGTACTCCGGCGGACTGCCTGTCAGCACCGGTAAGGACGACGATTCGATGGGCCGTTCGGTGAGGACACACGCCTCTGACACACCGAACGGCACCCCCCGGAGTGAGGGCGGGATAAGCGACCGACATAATGTCGGTCGTGGCGACAGCAACGACAGTAGAAACCGGGCACGCGCACCCGTCGGTCAATCGGCCGAACCTCACCAGCGTCGGAACCATCATCTGGTTGAGTTCCGAGCTGATGTTCTTCGCGGCCCTCTTCGCGATGTACTTCACCCTGCGATCGGTGATGGGACCCGATCACTGGAAGGAGATGGCTCACCATCTGAACTTCCCGTTCTCGGCGACGAACACCACGATCCTGGTGCTTTCCTCTCTCACCTGCCAGCTCGGCGTTTTCGCCGCGGAGCGGGGCGATGTGAAGAAGCTCCGCACCTGGTTCATCATCACGTTCGTGATGGGTGCGATCTTCATCGGAGGCCAGGTCCTCGAGTACACCGAGCTGGTCAAGGAGGCGGGTCTCTCCCTGTCCTCCGACCCGTACGGTTCGGTGTTCTACCTGACGACCGGCTTCCACGGTCTGCATGTGACAGGCGGTCTCATCGCCTTCCTGCTCGTCCTGGGCAGGACATACGCGGCCTCGAGATTCACCCATGAACAGGCCACCGCCGCCATCGTCGTGTCCTACTACTGGCACTTCGTCGATGTCGTCTGGATCGGCCTGTTCGCCACGATCTACATGATCAAGTAACCGGGCTCGCACCCACCCATCATCGACGCAGAAGATCCTGACACCGGGGTAATCCGTGAAAAAGCTCTCCGCACGACGACGCCATCCGCTGGCGGCGGTCGTCGTACTACTCCTCGCGCTGGCGGCTACCGGGGGGCTGTACGCCGCGTTCGCGCCTGCGGGTAAGGCGCAGGCCGACGAAACCGCCCAGTCCCTCGCCATCGACGAGGGCAAGAAGCTCTACTCCGTGGGCTGCGCAAGCTGCCACGGATCCGGCGGTCAGGGCACCACCGACGGGCCGTCCCTCGTGGGCGTCGGCTCCGCCGCCGTCGACTTCCAGGTCGGTACCGGACGTATGCCGGCCCAGCAGCCGGGCGCCCAGGTCCCGAAGAAGCCGGTCATCTACAACCAGGCCGAGATCGACCAGCTCGCGGCGTACGTCGCGTCCCTGGGCGCCGGCCCGATCACGCCCACCAAGAGCCAGGTCGACCCCTCGGGCGCGGACGTGGCCAAGGGCGGCGACCTGTTCCGCAACAACTGCGCGCAGTGCCACAACTTCACGGGCAAGGGTGGCGCGCTGACGGAAGGCAAGTTCGCCCCGGACCTGGAAGGCGTGAGCCCGAAGCACATCTACGAGGCCATGCAGACCGGCCCGCAGAGCATGCCGTCCTTCCCGGACAGCACCATGCCGGAGCAGCAGAAGAAAGACATCATCGCGTACGTCCAGACCGTCAACGGCAATGAGTCCGAGTCCCCCGGCGGGCTCTCGCTCGGCGGCCTCGGGCCCGTCAGCGAAGGTCTCTTCGGCTGGATCTTCGGCCTGGGCGGCCTGATCGCCGTCGCCGTATGGGTCGCGGCCCACACCGCTAAGGCCAAGAAGTCATGAGTAGCCAACAGATTCCAGAAGAGAACCTGCCGGTTGAGCAGGGCACCGCGCACGGCGCGGTAGAGGGTGCGGGCGACCCGTTCGCCGACCCGGGGCTGCCGGCCCACAAGCCGCGCATCCAGGACATCGACGAACGGGCCGCGAACCGCTCCGAGCGGGCCGTCGCCTTCATGTTCACGCTGTCCATGCTGGCGACGGTCGGCTTCATCGCCTCGTACGTCATCTTCCCGGTCGACAAGATCGTCTACATCTGGCCGCTGGGCCATGTGAGCGCGCTCAACTTCTCCCTGGGCATGACCCTTGGTCTGGCGCTCTTCCTCATCGGCGCGGGGGCCGTCCACTGGGCGCGCACCCTGATGTCCGACGTGGAGGTGGCCGACGACCGGCACGCCATCGCGGCGGAGCCGGAGGTCAAGGCGAAGGTCATGGCCGACTTCGCGGCCGGCGCCAAGGAGTCCGCGATCGGGCGGCGGAAGCTGATCCGCAACACCATGTTCGGCGCGCTGGCCCTGGTGCCGCTCTCCGGTGTGGTGCTGCTGCGCGACCTCGGTCCGCTGCCGGAGAAGAAGCTCCGCAAGACGCTGTGGGCCAAGGGCAAGCAGCTCGTCAACATGAACACCATGGAGCCGCTGCGTCCCGAGGACGTCGTGGTCGGTTCGCTGACCTTCGCCATGCCCGAGGGGCTGGAGGAGGACGCGCACGACTTCCAGTCGCAGATCGCCAAGGCCGCCCTGATGATCATCCGTATCGAGCCGGACAACATCAAGGACAAGCGCGAGCGCGAGTGGGCCCACGAGGGAATCGTGGCCTTCTCCAAGATCTGCACCCACGTCGGCTGCCCCATCAGCCTGTACGAGCAGCAGACCCACCACGTGCTCTGCCCGTGCCACCAGTCCACCTTCGACCTCTCCGACGGCGCCCGCGTCATCTTCGGTCCGGCCGGTCACCCCCTTCCGCAGCTTCGGATCGGCGTGAACAGCGAGGGCAACCTCGAGGCGCTCGGTGACTTCGAAGAGCCCGTCGGTCCTGCCTTCTGGGAGCGCGGATGAGTACTGCGACAGACACACAGCGCAAGGCGCCCGCCGGCGAGCGGGTGGCCGACTGGGCGGACGGCCGGCTCGGCATCTACAGCCTGGCCAAGGCCAACATGCGCAAGATCTTCCCGGACCACTGGTCCTTCATGCTGGGTGAGATCTGCCTCTACAGCTTCATCATCATCATCCTCACGGGTGTGTACCTGACGCTGTTCTTCAACCCGAGCATGAACGAGGTCGTCTACCACGGCTCGTACGAGCCGATGCAGGGCATCCGGATGTCCGCGGCCTACGCGTCGACGCTGGACATCAGCTTCGACGTCCGCGGTGGTCTGCTGGTCCGCCAGATCCACCACTGGGCCGCGATCATCTTCCTCGCCGGCATGTTCGTGCACATGTTCCGGGTGTTCTTCACCGGGGCGTACCGCAAGCCGCGTGAGATCAACTGGCTGTTCGGCTTCCTGCTGTTCGTCCTCGGCATGTTCACCGGGTTCACCGGCTACTCGCTCCCGGACGACCTGCTCTCCGGCACGGGTGTGCGCTTCACGCAGGGCGCCATCCTGTCGATGCCGATCGTCGGCACGTACATCTCGATGTTCCTGTTCGGCGGGGAGTTCCCCGGCACGGACATCATCTCGAGGTTCTACTCGATCCACATCCTGCTGCTGCCGGGCATCATGCTCGGGCTCGTGGTCGGCCACCTCATCCTGGTCTTCTTCCACAAGCACACGCAGTTCGCCGGACCGGGCAAGACGAACAAGAACGTCGTCGGCATGCCGCTGCTGCCGGTGTACATGGCCAAGGCCGGGGGCTTCTTCTTCCTGGTCTTCGGCTTCATCGCGATCCTCTCGGCGATCGCCACGATCAACCCGATCTGGGCGCTCGGCCCCTACCGTCCCGACCAGGTGTCCACGGGCGCCCAGCCGGACTGGTACATGGGCTTCGCGGAAGGCTTCGTCCGTGTGATGCCTGGCTGGGAGATCAACCTCTGGGGCCACACGCTGGTCCTGGGCGTCCTCATCCCGCTGGTCCTCTTCGGTGTCGTACTCGGGGCACTCGCCCTGTACCCGTTCATCGAGTCCTGGATCACCGGGGACAAGCGCGAGCACCACATCCTGGACAAGCCGCGCAACGCACCGACCCGCACCGGGCTGGGCGTCGCCTGGGTGACGATCTACTTCGTCATGCTGATCGGCGGCGGTAACGACATCTGGGCGACCCACTTCCACATGTCGCTCAACGCGATCAGCTGGTTCGTACGGATCGCCTTCTTCGTCGGACCTGTCCTGGCGTTCGTCGTCACCCGGCGGATCTGCCTCGGTCTCCAGCGCCGCGACAAGGAGAAGGTGCTGCACGGGCGCGAGTCCGGCACCATCAAGCGCCTGCCGCACGGTGAGTTCGTGGAGATCCACGAGCCGCTCAGCCAGGAGCAGCTGCACACGCTCACGGCGCACGAGCAGTACAAGCCGCTCGAGCTCGGCCCGCGGGTCGACAAGAACGGCGTCGAGCGCAAGCCGTCGGCAGTGCAGAGGCTGCGGGTCAGGCTCAGCAAGAGCTACTACGGCGAGGACAACCAGATCGCCAAGCCCACCGCCGAGGAGTACAAGGAGATCACCAGCGGCCACGGCCACCACTGATCACCTCAGCTGACCGCCACAGCGGGAGCCCCGTCCATCCGATGGACGGGGCTCTTCGCTGTCCCCGGGCCTGGATAGGGTGGGAGGTATCCCTTGTATCGGCTGTGGACCCCCAGGAGCGGACCATGAACGTGGTGACCCCGGACGGCGGCGACAGCGTGGCGGCACGCACCTGGCCCGGCGTGCTGACGCCTCTGCTGCGCGGTGAGCACCTGGGCGCGGACGACACCGCGTGGGCCATGGACCGCATCATGAGCGGCGAGGCCACGGACGTGCAGATCGCCGGCTTCGCCGTCGCGCTGCGGGCCAAGGGAGAGACCGTCGACGAGGTCACCGGACTCGTCCGCGCCATGTACGAGCACGCCCACACCATCGAGGTGCCCGGTCGTACGGTCGACATCGTGGGAACCGGCGGCGACATGGCCAAGACGGTCAACATCTCCACCATGTCGGCGATCGTCGTCGCGGGGACCGGCGCGAAGGTCGTCAAGCACGGCAACCGTGCCTCCTCCTCGGCGAGCGGTGCCTCCGACGTACTGGAGAAGCTCGGCGTCAACCTCGAACTGACGCCGCAGCGCGTCGTCGCGGTGGCCGAGGAGGCGGGCATCACCTTCTGCTTCGCCGTGAAGTTCCACCCCGCCCTGCGGTACGCGGCCAGGGCGCGCAAGGAACTGGGCACACAGACCACCTTCAACATCCTGGGCCCGCTCACCAACCCGGCCCGGGTGCGTTCCCAGGCCATCGGGGTCGCCGACCCGAAGATGGCGCCCATCGTCGCGGGCGTGCTGGCGGACCGGGGGAATTCGGCGCTCGTCTTCCGGGGCGACGACGGTCTCGACGAGCTGACCACCACCGCTACCTCACGGGTCTGGATCGTCCGCGACGGCACCGTGCGCGAGCAGGCCTTCGACCCGCGCGACGTCGGCCTCGACCTGGTCCCCGTCGAGGCGCTGCGGGGCGCTGACTCCTCGTACAACGCGGATGTGGCCCGCCGGCTGCTCGACGGGGAGACCGGCCCCGTGCGCGACGCGGTGCTGCTGAACTCGGCTGCCGCGCTGGTCGCGCTGGAGCCGGGCGAGGGCTCTCTGGACGAGCAGCTCTCGGCCGGGATCGCGCGCGCCGCGCAGTCGGTCGACTCGGGGGCGGCCAGGAGCGCGCTGGAGCGCTGGGTGACGGCCAGCAACGCCTGAGCGCGCACGGTGTGAGCGGGGGCGCGGTCCGGATCGCGGACCGCGCCCTTGCGCGTCGCCGTGGGTATGGCAAGATGCTGCGCAGGTCATGAGTGACAGCGACTACGGCCCCGGCCCGCTGTCCGGCAACCCTCCGTCCGTGGCGGGGTGCCCCGGGTGAAGACCAGGCCGCAGGCAGCGAGGTCTGTGGCAAGCGCGGGCCCCTCGGCATCGTTCGATGCCACCCCTTGGGGTCCTGGTCCCAGGGAGCCTTCTGTGAGCAAGCGAATGCGATAGGGCGCCACGCCCTCCTCCGCACGCCTTTTTCCTTACGTTCCCGCGCTGCCGCGCACTGCCGCCGGCGCGAGGATTTCGCCTGCCTCTTACGGGAGTTCGCCATGTCTGTCTCCACCGCTGCCGTCGACCAGTCCCTTTGTGCCCCGCTGCCGGTTCTGGGTGCCGATGTCACCGTTCCGCTCGTCACCGGCGGAGAGGTCACCTACGCCGCTCTCGACTACGCGGCCAGCGCCCCGGCGCTCCAGCGCGTCTGGGACGACGTGGCCGCCTACGCCCCGTACTACGGCAGTGTGCACCGCGGCGCCGGCTACCTCTCACAGCTCTCCACCGACCTGTTCGAGAACAGCCGCGAGACCGTCGCGGAGTTCCTCGGCTGCCGTGCGGAGGACCAGGTGGTCTTCACCCGCTCGACGACCGACTCCCTCAACCTCCTCGCCGCCGCGCTGCCCGCCGACTGCGAGGTGTTCGTGTTCGAGACCGAGCACCACGCCTCGCTGCTGCCCTGGCGTGACGCCCGGGTGACCTGCCTCGACGCCCCGCGCACCCCGGCCCAGGCGGTCGCCACGCTGGAACGGGCGCTGGCCGCCCGCAAGCCCCACGGCCCCGCCTTGGTCTGCGTGACCGGCGCGTCCAACGTCACCGGTGAGCTGTGGCCGGTGAGGGAACTGGCCGCCGCCGCCCACGCCCACGGCGCGCGCATCGTGCTCGACGCGGCGCAGCTGGCGCCCCACCACCCGGTGGACATCGCCGGGCTGGACGTCGACTGGGTCGCCTTCTCCGGGCACAAGCTCTACGCGCCCTTCGGCTCGGGCGTCCTCGCGGGCCGTGCCGACTGGCTGGTGGACGCGGAGCCGTACCTCGCGGGCGGCGGCGCCTCCCGCAAGGTCGCCAGGCGTGCCGACGGCGGCGTGGACGTCGAGTGGCACACCACCGCGGCCCGGCACGAGGCGGGATCGCCCAACGTCATCGGCGTCTACTCCATCGCCGCGGCCTGCAAGGCCCTGACCGAGGCCGGGTTCGACCGGCTGGTCGCCCGGGAGCAGCAGCTGGTGACACGGGTCCGTGAGGGGCTCGCCGGCGTCCCCGAGGTCAAGGTGCTCTCGCTCTTCGGTGACGACGCCCCGAGGGTCGGCGTCATCTCCTTCGTGGTCGAGGGATGGAACAGCTCGCACTTCGCCGCGGCGCTCTCCGCCGAGTACGGCATCGGGGTGCGCGACGGACTGTTCTGCGCGCACCCGCTGGTGCGGACCCTGCTGGGCAGCGAGCCGCAGGAGCCGGGCGAGTGCGGCGCGCCGGAGGCCGCGCCCGGGGAGAAGTCGCTCAACGCCATCCGGGTGAGCTTCGGCGCCGGCACGCCGGACGAGCACATCGAGCGATTCCTGGGCGCCGTCCGCGAGCTGGTCGGCGAGGGTGCCCGCTGGACCTACCGCACCGAGGAGGGCCGCTGCGTCCCCGACCGGGGTGTCTCGCAGGTCTGAGCGGGTCCGGACACGGCTCCGGCCGGGGACGGGGCGACACGCCTCCCGTCCCCGGCCGGAGCCGTACGCGGTCTCAGGCGTCGAGCCCGATGGCGAAGGCCGCCTCGAGGTCGTGCTGCGAGTAGGTGCGGAAGGCCACATGGGTGTCGGTGCCCTCGACGCCCTGGATCTTGCTGATCCGGCCCGGGATGACGTCGGCCAGATCGTCGTGCCGGGCGACCCGGACCATGGCGATCAGGTCGTACGTACCGGTGACCGAGAAGACCTCGCTGACACTGTCCAGCGCGGCGATGGCCTCGGCGATCTCGGGAATCCGGTCCACGCTGGTCTTGATGAGCACGATCGCGGTGATCACGGCTGGCTTTCTCCCTCAGTGGCCGTGGCTGGAGACTTCACTCTAGTCCCCCGGAACCGCACCCAGGCGTAGAGGAACCCGGCGGCGAAACCCGCCACGTGCGCGAGGTACGCCACGCCCGGGCCGCTCCCCGCGCTCTGCGCCGCCAGCCACTGCAGGGCGAACCAGAACACGAGGACGATCCAGGCGGGGAAGCGCAGCGGCAGGAAGAAGAGGAAGGGGAAGAGGCTGGTGACGCGGGCCTTGGGGAAGAGGAAGAGGAACGCGCCGAGCACCGCGGAGATCGCCCCCGACGCGCCGACCAGCGTCTGGTCGGAGTCCGCGTGCACCACCGCGTAGGCCACCAGGGCGAAATAGCCGCAGGCGAGGTAGAAGACGGTGAACTCGGTGCGGCCCATGCGTTCCTCGGCCATCGCGCCGAACACGTAGAGGAAGAGCATGTTGCCCAGCAGATGCAGCCAGCTGCCGTGGACGAAGAGTGCGGTGAGCGGGGTGAGGGCGGCGTGGGCCGAGCCTTCCATGAGCTCGGCGGGGATCACACCCCAGCGCTCGAAGTACCCGGCCTGAGCGGCCAGCAGCGCGTCGGCGCTGCCGTGGACGGGGTTGAACCCGGAGAGCGGACTGATCAGGAACACCGCGCAGCAGAGCGCGATCAGTCCGTACGTGACCGGGGCGCCGTCCGCCGCGGCGGCGGCCCGGAGCTCTCCGGCACGCCTCCGCCAGTGGACTTCCCGCCGAATGGTCACGTACAGAGCATGACGCACCGGGCGAGAACGGCACAGACCGCCTCGCCGTGTCGATAGGTATGCGCAAGGCCGTAGGGTTGCGGCAGGACATCCGCAGTTCGACGGCGCACCGCGAGATCGAAGCCTGGGCACGCACGAGACTCGACGAACGACGAAAGAGGACGCAACGATGACGACGGTTCCCCAGCCGACGGACGGGACCCGCTGGCGCTGCACGCTCTGCGGCAACCTGACCCGTTTCGATGTGACGCGCTCCTCCAAGGTCGTGGAGTACGTGCACCTCGACCTGGCCGGGGAGTCGAGTGTCGAGGAGCGCGAGGTGGTCAGTGAGACCATCGAGTCGGTGCGCTGTCGTTGGTGCAACGCCGTGGACCAGATCGAACTGGTCGACAGGCCCGGTGCCGACTCCTGACGGGGCCGTGCGGACAGACATTGGGGTGATGGATGGTGGAGCAGCCGACAGGCGGCGCCGGACCGGCCGACGCGGCCGACGGCACCGCGGAGTCGCTCGACCGTCCGCTGCCCGAGGGCGTACGCCGCAAGGTGGTGGCGCTGGTCTCGGACGCGTTCGGCGGTCTGACCGTCGGCGAACTCCCCGCCCAGCTCCGTCAGTACGCTCGTTTCACCCCGAGCAGACGGGCCAAGTTCGCCGGTAACGCGATGGCCGCGGCCCTGGAGAGCGATCCGGTGTTCCGCCGGCGCATCGGTGAGCGGATCGGCCAGTCCCAGCCGGAACTGGCCGACGCCCTCACCTCCGGTGCCCCGCCCGCCGCCGCCGACCCCGTCGATGTGGCGGCGGCCGCCTATGTGCTGCGGCCGGCCGGCTGGGTCAAGCTGGTGGCCGCGGCCGGCGAGGAGGTCCAGCGGGCCCACGCCGAGCGTGCGGACGAGGAGGCCAGACGCGAGCTGGAGCGGCTGCGTGAGGAACTCGACCACGCCCGCGGCCAGACCAGGGCCGACACCGAGCGGCTGCGCTCGGAGCTGGACGCCTCCCGCAAGGAGAGCGACTCCCTGCACCGCAAACTGCGCAGCGCCCTCAGCGAGGTGAAGCGCAAGGAGGCCGCTCTGCGCAAGGCCGGCGCCGAGACCGACGCCGTGCGGGCCGAGGCCGCTGCCCAGGTCTCCGCGGCCGAGAGCGAGTCCCGGCGGCTCAAGGCGCGGCTGGCCGAGGCGGAGGCCTCGGTCGAGGCGGGCCGCCGGGCGGCCAGGGAGGGGCGCTCGGTCGAGGACATGCGGCTGCGGCTGCTCCTGGACACCGTGCTCGACGCGGCACAGGGTCTCCGCCGCGAACTGGCCCTGCCCCCCTCCTCGCTGCGCCCCGCGGACGGTGTCGAGGCCGTGGAGCCCGGCCGGATGTCACCGAAGGACATCGCCGCCAGGGCCCTTTCGGAGACCGATCCGGCGCTGCTCGACCAGTTGCTCGCCCTGCCGCAGGCGCACCTCATCGTCGACGGCTACAACGTCACCAAGACCGGCTATCCGCAGATGCCGCTGGAGAAGCAGCGGTTGCGCCTCCTGGGCGGTCTCTCGGTCCTCGCGGCGCAGACCGGGGCCGAGATGACCTGTGTCTTCGACGGCGCCGAACTGGCCGCCCCGGTCCTGCTCGCACCGCCCCGCGGGGTCCGCGTCCTCTTCAGCAAGGCGGGAGTGACCGCGGACGAGCTGATCCGGCAACTGGCGCGCGCCGAACCGCCGGGCAGGCCCGTCGTCGTGGTCTCCACCGACCGCGAAGTCGCCGACGGGGTGGCGAAGGCCGGTGCGCGGCCGGTCGCGTCCGCCTTGCTCCTGAAGCGCCTTTCGCGCGTCTGATGTGCCATGTGAGGCATGGGTGACTTGTCGGAATTTCTGGAACGTACCGTCAAGTCACCGCTACACGCAGTGTGATGAAAGTAAAGAAGTGCCTGGTGTGACGAGATTTTGCTCGTGAGGATTTGAACTGATCACAAGATGGTCACTAGGGTCAGGCCTCGAACCTTCGCACGGTTGATTGCCCACCCGGGGTGACGGCGAAGGAACCGCCGAGTCCGTGACGTGCACGGAGCCGGGGATTCTTTCCCCCACAGCCCGGTAGGCGGCTCGAGGAAGAAGGAGCTCGCCTTCGTGGCGTCCCACCGTCGTCCCAAGCAGCCGAGCCGCACCCGCGTGACCGTGCTCACCGCGACCGCCGCCGCAGCCGTGGCCCTGACCTCCCAGGCCGCGCACGCCGACCCCAAGCCGACCAAGAGCGAGGTCAAGGCGAAGGTCGACAAGCTCTACCACGAGGCCGAGGTCGCCACCGAGAAGGCCAACGGCGCCAAGGAGCAGCAGGACAAGCTCAAGAAGCAGGCCGACGCGCTCCAGGACAAGGTCGCCCGCGGCCAGGACGAGCTCAACACCCTGCGCGGCGAGCTCGGTTCGCTGGCCACCGCGCAGTACCGCTCCGGTGGTCTCGACCCGTCGGTCCAGCTGCTGCTCTCCTCGGACCCGGACAGCTTCCTCGACCAGGCCTCCGCGCTCGACCAGCTGACGGCCAAGCAGGCCGAGTCGCTGCAGAAGATCCAGGCGAAGCAGCGCACCCTCGCGCAGCAGCGCGAGGAGGCGCAGGGCAAGCTCGCGGACCTCGCCGACGTCCGCGAGTCGCTCAACGAGAACAAGAAGAAGTACCAGGGCAAGCTGGCCGACGCCCAGAAGCTGCTCAACACCCTCACCGCCGCCGAGCGCGCCAAGATGGCCGCGGACGATCAGCGGGCCAGCCGCGCCGCCGGTGACCGGGTCGATCTCGGCAACGAGGTCCCCGCCTCCGCCCGTGGCGCCGCCGCCCTCCAGGCCGCGTCCACGCAGCAGGGCAAGGCATACGTCTCCGGCGCCACCGGCCCCAACGCCTACGACTGCTCGGGTCTGACCCAGTGGGCCTACGCCCAGGCCGGCGTCCAGATCACCCGCACCACGTACACCCAGATCAACGACGGTGTCCGGATAGGCCGCAGCGCCCTGAAGCCGGGCGACCTGGTCTTCTTCAACAACACCTCGCACGTCGGCCTGTACGCGGGCAACAACCAGATCCTGCACGCCCCGAAGCCCGGCGCCGTGGTCCGCTACGAGTCGATGGACTACATGGGCACCTTCCAGTTCGGCGTGCGCGTCTGACGCCCGAACGGGCGAATCGCGGCACCCCTCGACGACACCCCGCCCCGCCGGAGACCACAGGTCACCGGCGGGGCGGAGCTGCTTCCGTGACGCCCGTCTCCTCGGTCACCCGCGTATGACCGTACGATCGGCCCGATGGCTGTTCGGACACAGGACGCGCGGCGGGAGCGCACCCGCAGACGGAGCACGGCGGGTGCCGTGCTCGCCGCTCTGCTGCTCGCGCCCGCCTGCGCCGGCCCCCGGGACCCCGCCACCGGCATCACCGCGCGGGAGGTCGGCGCCGCCCTGGACCGCAGGGCCGAGGCGGTCATGGAGCACGACACCGATGCCTACCTGGCCGCGCTCGACCCCCGCGCCGCATCCTTCCGGGCCGCGCAGCGCACCGAACTGGGCAACCTCGCCGACGTACCGCTCGAGTCATGGGCGTACAAGGTCAGGGACGTGACCGACGAGGGCGCGGGCCGGGTGAGCGCCGAGGTCGAGCTGCGCTACCGGATCAAGGGCTACGACATGGCCCCCATGTCCTCCTCCCGCACGGTGGAGCTGGTCCGCCGGGGGGAGGACGGCCGCTGGTACGTCGCCGCCGACCGGGCCGCCGACGGCACCCCGGCGCAGCTCTGGCAGCAGGGCGACGTCGAGGTCGTACGGGGCACGCACAGCCTGGTCCTCGGGGTCGGCCGCCGTACCGCGGAGCTGCGCCGGATCGCGGCCACCGCGGACCGGGCCGTCCCTGCCGTCACCGGCACCTGGCCGGAGCCCTGGGCGGAGCGGGTCGTGGTGCTCGTCCCGGAGTCCGTGGAGGACATGGCCGGGCTCCTGGACTCACCCGCGGCCAGCTACCGGGGCATAGCGGCTGTCACGACCGGCAAGGTCGGCGGAAGCGGCCGGGAGCCCGCGGACCGGGTGATCGTCAACCCGCAGGCGTACGGAATGCTGGGGGACTTCGGGCAGCGGGTCGTCCTCACCCACGAGACCACCCATGTGGCGACCCGTGCGCACACCTCCGCCGCCACGCCCGTCTGGCTCTCCGAGGGCTTCGCCGACTGGACCGCCTACCGCCGGGAGAGCCGCACGGCTCCGGAGATCGCGCCGGAGCTCGCCCAGGCCGTCCGGGGAGGTGACCTGCCCGCGCGGCTCCCGACCGACGAGGACTTCGGCTTCGGCGAGGACGCGGCGCAGCTCTCCCAGGCCTACGAGGGCGCCTGGCTGGCCTGCGAGCTGATCGCGCGGGAGTGGGGCGAGGAGGAGCTGATCGCCCTCTACAAGGCCGTGGGGAGCCGCTCCGAGCGGGACGGCGCCGTCGAGCAGGCCATGCACACGGTGCTCGGCACCACGCCCCAGGACTTCACGGCGCGCTGGCGGGAGTATCTTCGCGCCCGGCTGGGCTGACCCGCTCCGCCGCCCGCCCCCGCCGCGTCCCTGGCACGGTGTCCCGCCAGAGCCGCCGCCCGGCGCTCAGCGTCGCGGCGAGCAGCAGACCGTTGCGTACGGCCATGAGCTCCAGGCCCTCCGCGTCACTTGCCACCACATGCCCGAAGCCCAGCGGGAACTCCAGCAGGGTGACGGCCGTGGCCACCAGGACCAGACACGCGGGCAGCGCCATCCTGCTGCCCCGGAAGACCAGGCACACGGCGGCCACACCGAGCGGCCACACCATGTACTGGGGACTGATGACACGGCTGGTCACGGTGAACAGCAGCACCGCGGTGAACGCGGCGTCGGCCGGGGTGTGCACCGCGAACGTACGCGCCCGCAGACGCCACACCAGCAGCCAGCCGAAGGCGAGCACGCTCAGTGCCAGGGCCAGGGTGCTCACCAGCGCCACATGCGGGCCGGCGAACTCCATCGAGCCGTAGCGGAGCTCCACCCGGCCCTCCCAGCCGAACTGCCGGGCCACATGGAAGACCAGCGCCCCCAGCGACTCGATCTCCAGCCCCCGGTCCCGCTGGAACGTCAGGAAGGCGAACGCGCCGGGCACCGCCACCGCCGCCACCAGGGCGAGCAGAGCGAGCGTCACCGCCGCCGCCGACCAGGAACGCCGGGTGGCCCTGCCCCGGGCGGTACCCACCAGCACCAGTACCGGCCAGACCTTCAGGAGCGTGCCGAAGGCGGCCAGCGCCCCCAGCACCCGGGGGTGACGGACACCTGCCAGCAGGGCCGCCACCGCGACGGCCGTCACCATCAGGTCGTAGCGCGCGTACACGGTCGGCCCGAGCAGCGGCACGCCCGCCACCCACAGCCAGGCCCCCGCGTCGCGCATGCCCGGACGGCTTCCCGCGTACAGCAGAAGGCCGAACACCAGGGCGTCACACAACAGTACGAGGACGAAGAAGGCGGAGGCGTACTCCAGGAAGGGCAGCAGATCCGGGGAGAGCACGGCGAGGGCGGCGGCGGGCGGATACTGCCACGTGACGTCGTCCAGCGGGTACGTGCCGGTGCGGAGCACCTCGTACCAGCCCCGGTAGATCACCGAGACGTCGCTCGTGACGTCGGGGCCCGGCACCGTGAACACCTTGAAGACGCAGAGCAGCAGCACCGCCCGGGTGAGACCCCATACGGCGAGGGACAGAGCCCGGCCACTCGCGTCCTTCCTGACCGTCATGCACGCCATGATGCAGGCCCGGGCTGTGCGGGAGCCGTCAGGCAGGGCCGTCGGGCCGCCCGGTACTGTCGGCGGCGATGGACAAGACGCTGATCGTGACGAACGACTTCCCGCCCCGCCCCGGCGGCATCCAGGCCTTCCTCCACAACATGGCGCTGCGCATGGACCCCGACCGGATCGTGGTCTACGCCTCCACCTGGAAGCGCTCCGCGGAGGGCACCGAGGCCACCGCCGCCTTCGACGCCGAGCAGCCGTACACCGTCGTACGCGACCGTACGACGATGCTGCTGCCCACCCCGGCAGTCACCCGGCGGGCGGTCCGGCTGCTGCGTGAACACGGCTGCTCCTCCGTGTGGTTCGGCGCGGCCGCACCCCTCGGGCTGATGGCGCCCGCGCTGCGCGAGGCCGGAGCCCGCCGGATCGTGGCCACCACGCACGGCCACGAGGCGGGCTGGGCGCAGCTGCCCGCGTCCCGGCAGCTGCTGCGCCGCATCGGCGAGGGCACCGACACCCTCACCTACCTCGGTGAGTACACCCGGTCCAGGATCGCCGCCGCGCTCACCCCCGAGGCCGCGGCCCGCATGGTGCAGTTGCCGCCCGGGGTCGACGAGAAGACCTTCCACCCGGCCTCCGGCGGCGACCGGATCAGGGCCCGGCTCGGGCTCGCGGACCGGCCCGTCGTCGTCTGCGTCTCGCGCCTGGTGCCGCGCAAGGGCCAGGACACACTCGTCCTGGCCATGCCCGCGATCCTGGCGCGCGTGCCGGACGCGGTCCTGCTCGTCGTGGGCGGCGGCCCGTACGCGGGGCAGCTGAAGAAGCTGGCGGCCGAGACCGGCGTCGAGGACTCCGTGCGCTTCACCGGGCCGGTGCCCTGGGAGGAGCTGCCCGCCCACTACGGCGCCGGCGACGTGTTCGCCATGCCCTGCCGCACCCGGCGCGGCGGGCTCGACGTCGAGGGCCTCGGCATCGTCTACCTGGAGGCGTCCGCGACCGGACTGCCCGTCGTGGCGGGCGACTCGGGGGGCGCCCCCGACGCCGTGCTCGACGGCGAGACCGGATGGGTGGTGCGGGGCGGCTCCGCCGAGGAGTCCGCCGACCGGATCGTCGCCCTGCTCCGCGACCCGGAACTGCGCCGCCGCATGGGGGAGCGGGGCAGGGCGTGGGTCGAGGAGAAGTGGCGCTGGGACCTGCTCGCGGAGAAGCTGAGGACGCTGCTCTGAACGCGCACGAGGAGGGGCCCGCACCATGACCGGTGCGGGCCCCTCCTTCCTGTCCGTCTGCCCGGCTCAGCCCCGGTAGATCGACTCGACCTCGTCCGCGAAGTCCTTCGCCACGACGTTTCGCTTCAGCTTCAGCGACGGCGTGATGTGACCCGCCTCCTCGGTGAACTGGGCTGCCAGGACGCGGAACTTGCGTACGGACTCCGCCTTGGAGACCGCCGCGTTGCCGTCGTCCACGGCCCGCTGCACCTCGGCCAGCAGATCGGGGTCCTCGCGCAGCGAGACCGCCGTCGACCCGGCCGGCTTGCCGTTCTCCTCGGCCCAGCGGGAGAGGAACTCCTCGTCGAGGGTGAGCAGCGCGCCGACGAACGGGCGTCCGTCGCCGACCACCATGCACTCGGCCACCAGGGCGTGCGCGCGGATCCGGTCCTCGATCACCGCGGGAGCGACGTTCTTGCCGCCCGCCGTCACGATGATCTCCTTCTTGCGGCCCGTGATCGCGAGATAGCCGTCCTCGTCGAGCGTGCCGATGTCACCCGTGTGGAACCAGCCGTCGGCCAGCGCGTCGGCCGTCGCGGCCTCGTTCTGCCAGTACCCGGTGAACAGGTGCTCGCCGTGCAGCAGCACCTCGCCGTCGTCCGCGATCCGCACGACCGAGCCCGGCAGCGGCTGGCCGACCGTACCGATCTTCTGCCGGTCCCACGGGTTGAAGGCCGTGGCCGCGCAGCTCTCGGTGAGCCCGTAGCCCTCCAGCACCGTGAAGCCGATGCCGCGGAAGAAGTGGCCGAGCCGCTCGCCCAGCGGGGCGCCGCCGGAGATCGCGTACTCGCCACGGCCGCCGAGCACGGCCCGCAGCTTGCTGAACACCAGCTTGTCGAAGACCTTGTGCTTGATCTTCAGGCCCACCGACGGGCCCTCGGGCGTGCCCAGGGCGCGGCTGTACGCGATCGCGGTGTCGGCGGCCCGGTCGAAGATCCTGCCCTTGCCGTCGGCCTGGGCCTTGGCCCGCGCCGAGTTGTAGACCTTCTCGAACACCCGGGGCACGCCGAGGATCAGCGTCGGCCTGAACGAGGCCAGCTCGTCCGTCAGGTTCTTGATGTCCGGCACGCAGCCGAGCTTGATCGGGGCCATCACCGACGCGATCTCGACCAGCCGGCCGAAGACGTGCGCGGTGGGAAGGAAGAGCAGGACGGAGCACTCGCCCGTGCGGAAGAGCGGCTTGAGCCGCTCCACGATGTTGCCGCACTCCGCGAAGAAGCTGCGGTGCGTCAGCACACAGCCCTTGGGGCGCCCGGTGGTGCCCGAGGTGTAGACGATCGTCGCGGGGTCGTCGGCCTTGGCGCTCACCATGCGCAGGTCCAGCGTCTCGTCGGAGACCCCGGCACCCCCCGCGACGAGCTCGGCGACGGCGCCCCGGTCGATCTCCCAGACGTGCCGCAGACCGGGGAGCCGGTCCCGCACCGAGGTGACGGACTCCGCGTGGGTCCCGCTCTCCACCACGACCGCGACCGCGCCCGAGTCGCCGAGTATCCACTGGACCTGCTCGGGGGAGCTGGTCTCGTACACCGGCACGGTGACGGCGCCCGCGCTCCAGATGGCGAAGTCCAGCAGGACCCACTCGAAGCGGGTGCGGGACATGAGCGCGACCCGGTCGCCGGGCTGGATGCCCGCCGCGATCAGCCCCTTGGCGGTCTCCCTGACCTCAGCGAGGAAGCGGGTCGCCGTGACGTCCGTCCAGACACCGGCCACCTTCCGGCTCATCACCGCCACATCGGGATGCTGAGCGGCGTTGCGGCGGATGAGATCCGTCAGGTTGCCGTCCGTAGGGACCTCGTACAGGGCCGGAAGGCTGAACTCGCGCAAGACTGCTGCTCCTCATCGGGCTCCGGTTCCACGGCTCTGTGCGACGCACCGGATCGGTCCAAGACTGGCAGATGCTCAGTGGGGTGAGCACGACTGGACTGGCGGGACGTTACCCACCGGTACTCGGTTCCGGAAAGGGGGTTCCGGCCAGATGTCTTATGCATCACACATATCCGTGGTCCTTCGGCGCACATTAGTCCACCCGTGTCCCGATCCGGAAGTAATCGCAGGTCCGGCGGCATCTACCCAGAGCAGCGGGCGGACACCTAGGGTGATCTCCATGGGAGTCGGCACACCGCACAATCAGCACATAATCCCCACTCGGCGGACACGCGTGCACGTCGTCAGCGACGTGCACGGGAACGCGGAGGCGCTGGCACGCGCCGGGGACGGCGCGGACGCCCTGATCTGTCTGGGTGACCTGGTCCTCTTCCTCGACTACGCGGACCACTCGCGCGGCATCTTCCCCGACCTGTTCGGCGTCGCCAACGCCGACCGCATCGTCGAGCTGCGCACCGCACGCCGCTTCGACGAGGCGCGCGCCTTCGGCCGCGAGCTCTGGGCGGGCAGGGACCGTAACGCGGCGATCCTGTCCGCGGTGCGCAAGCAGTACGCCGAGATGTTCGCGGTCATGCCCACCCCTACCTACGCCACGTACGGCAACGTCGACGTCCCGACCCTCTGGCCCGAGTACGCCCATTCCGGTACGACCGTGCTGGACGGCGAACGTGCCGAGATCGGAGGCCGCGTCTTCGGGTTCGTAGGAGGAGGCCTCAGGACCCCCATGAACACCCCGTACGAGATCAGCGACGAGGAGTACGCCGCCAAGGTCGAGGCGCTCGGTCCGGTGGACGTCCTCTGCTCCCACATCCCGCCGGACGTGCCGGAGCTGACGTACGACACCGTGGCCCGGCGCTTCGAGCGGGGCAGCCGCGCGCTCCTGGACGCCATCCACCGGACCCGCCCCCGCTACGCGCTTTTCGGCCATGTCCACCAGCCGCTGGTCCGCAGGATGCGGATCGGCGTCACCGAGTGCGTCAACGTCGGCCACTTCGCCTCCAGCGGGCGCCCGTGGGCCCTGGAGTGGTGAGCGACACGGCCGTCGCCCGGGGGCCGGGGCGCGGGCGGGAGGGCCACCGGCACGCGATAGCCTGCACACGGCAGGCCTCTGCCGAACGCGACCGGTACACCGCACTGGAGGGCCACGGCGATGGCTGAACACACCAGCTCGAGCATCACGATCGAGGCGGCACCGGCCGACGTCATGGGAGTGATCGCCGACTTCGCCCGCTATCCGGAGTGGACCGGCGAGGTGAAGGAGGCCGAGATCCTGGCCACCGACGACCAGGGCCGCGCCGAACAGGTCCGCCTCGTCCTGGACGCCGGAGCGATCAAGGACGACCACGTCCTCGCCTACACCTGGAACAGCCCGTACGAGGTCGACTGGTCCCTGGTCAAGTCCCAGATGCTGCGCGCCCTCGACGGCAGCTACGCGCTGGCGCCGCTCGGCGACGGAGACCGCACCGAGGTCACCTACCGCCTCGCCGTCGACGTCAAGATCCCCCTCCTCGGCATGATCAAGCGCAAGGCCGAGAAGGTCATCATCGACCGGGCACTCGCCGGGCTGAAGAAGCGCGTCGAGTCCGTCCCGAAGGCCTGATCACGTGCGTACGGTCCTCGTCACCGGCCCCGGCGGCGCAGGCCGTACCACCGTCGCCGCGGCGACCGCGCTCGCCTCGGCACGCGCCGGCCGCCGCACCCTCCTGATCTCCGCGGACGCCGTGCCGGCACTGCCCGCGGGCACCGAGGGCCTGTCCTGCGCCCGTATCGACTCCGCCGCGCACTTCCGCGACGAGCTCCTGGAGCTCCAGGACCGGGCGTCCGGGGTGCTCGACCTGCTCGGCGCCAACCGGCTCGACGGCGAGGAACTCACCGAACTGCCGGGCAGCGCACCGTTCGCCCTCCTGCACACCCTGCGCCGGGCGGCCGGGGGCGACGGGCCGGCGGCCGGCCACGAGGTCCTCGTCGTCGACCTCCCCCCGCTCCCCGACGCCCTCGCCCTGCTCGCCCTGCCCGGACAGCTGCGCCGCTATCTCCGCCGCCTCCTGCCCGCCGAACGCCAGGCGGCCCGCGCCCTGCGCCCGGTGCTCGCCCAGCTCGCCGGCGTCCCGATGCCGGCCCAGTGGCTGTACGAGGCCGCGGCCCGCAAGGACGCCGAACTGGCCGCGGTAGAGGCCCTGATCGAGGACAACGCGACCACCGTGCGCCTGGTCGCCGAACCCGGGCAGGCCGCAGGTGAGGCGCTGCGCTCCGCCCGTACCGGGCTCGCCCTGCACGGCCTGCGCGTCGACTCCGTCGTGGCCTCCCGGGTCCTTCCCCGTCACTCCTGCGACCCCTGGTTCGCCGATCTGGCCGCCCGGCAGGAGAAGTGCGTGGACCACTGGCGCCAGGAGTGGGCGCCCGGGGTGCCCGTACGCGAGGCCGCCCACCTCGGCCGCGAGCCCCGCACCGCCGAGGACCTGGCCCCGCTCGCCGAGACCTGTGCGCCGGACGACCGGGCGCCGGGACACGCCGGGGAGCCCTGGTGGACCGAGGACGCCGGGGACGGCGTCATCGCGTGGTGCCTGCCGCTGCCGGGGGCGGTCAAGGAGGACCTGAAGCTCGTCCGGCGCGGCGACGAACTCTTCCTCACCGCCGGACCGTTCCACCGGATCGTCCGCCTGGAGTCCGCGCTCCGCCGCTGCACCGTCTCCGGGGCCGCGCTCACCGACGGCGTCCTGCATGTCCGGTTCACGCCTGACCCGGCGCTCTGGCCCCGGACACCATGAACGGCGTACCACCGTTCGGGTAACGTCGGTAGTACGTGGCCCGCACGGTCACGCAGACAACCGCGTCGCAGGAGCCCGTCATGAGTGAAGCCACCGATCGTCCCGTCGACGACGACGCGTGGGCGGAGGCCTGCGCCGAGGACCTGGAAGCGGAGAAGGCCCGCCGCCGCGCACAGTACGGGCAGCAGCCGGGGTCCGCCGCCGACGAGCTGCGCAAACTCATCGACGCCGTGGCCGACAAGGTCTCCTCGCTGCAGTCGCCGCTGCTCGGCATGGCCGCCCAGGGGACCGTCCAGCAGGTGATCCGGCAGGCCAAATCCGCGGTCGAGCCCGTCATCGAGCGCAATCCGGACCTCTTCGACCATCTCGCCGCCGCGGGGAACGAACTCCTCGCCGCCTACCGCTCCGCCGTCGAGGGCCAGGAGGGCCGCTGGACCCGGGGCACCGAAGGCGCCGGAGGCGCCTCGGGCCGCACCGGACCGGCCCCCGGCGCGGGGAAGAAGGCCGCCGACGACCCCTCGGACCCGCGTGACGAGGGCACCGGCGGCAGCGAACACATCGACCTGGACTAGGAAGCTGTCGTCTCACCCCGTCCTGATCCCGACCGGAGCAAGACGACGGCTTCTGACCCTGGACAGGAAATACCCGTCCCCGGCTCGGGTACGGTTGGCCGTAGCGGGGCTCGACCGAAACTGAGGGATTCATGGGACTCACCATCGGCGTCGATATCGGCGGCACGAAGATCGCGGCTGGAGTGGTCGACGAAGAGGGCCGGATCCTCTCGACGTTCAAGGTATCGACCCCCCCGACCGCCGAAGGCATCGTGGACGCGATCAGCGCCGCCGTGTCCGGGGCGAGCGAAGGACACGACGTCGAGGCCGTAGGCATCGGCGCGGCCGGATACGTCGACGACAAGCGTGCCACCGTGTTGTTCGCCCCGAACATCAACTGGCGCCACGAGCCGCTCAAGGACAAGGTCGAGCAGCGCGTCGGCCTGCCCGTCGTCGTCGAGAACGACGCCAACGCGGCGGCCTGGGGCGAATACCGCTTCGGTGCCGGCCAGGGCCACGACGACGTCATCTGCATCACGCTCGGCACCGGCCTGGGCGGCGGCATCATCATCGGCAACAAGCTGCGCCGCGGACGCTTCGGTGTGGCGGCGGAATTCGGCCACATCCGGGTCGTCCCGGACGGCCTGCTCTGCGGCTGCGGCAGCCAGGGCTGCTGGGAGCAGTACGCCTCCGGGCGCGCCCTCGTGCGGTACGCCAAGCAGCGCGCCAACGCCACCCCGGAGAACGCGCCGATCCTCCTGGGGCTCGGCGACGGCACCGTGGACGGCATCGAGGGCAAGCACATCAGCGAGGCCGCCCGGCAGGGCTGCCCGGTGGCCGTCGACTCCTTCCGTGAGCTGGCCCGCTGGGCCGGAGCCGGACTGGCCGACCTCGCCTCGCTCTTCGACCCGTCGGCCTTCATCGTCGGCGGCGGCGTCTCGGACGAGGGCGAGCTCGTCCTCGACCCGATCCGCAAGTCGTTCCGGCGCTGGCTGATTGGCGGCGAATGGCGCCCGCACGCCCAGGTCCTCGCGGCCCAACTGGGCGGCAAGGCGGGCCTGGTGGGCGCGGCGGACCTGGCACGCCAGGGCTGACCCGATCCGCAGCACGTCCGACGCCCGTCGCGCCCCACCGGGAGCGGCGGGCGTCCGTCGTATCGTGCCTCCCATGGTCACGAAGCCGATGCCGCTGCCCGACTCCCGTACCGAGCCGGACGGTTCGGCCGTCATCAGAGTGCTCAGCTACAACGTCCGCTCGCTGCGCGACGACACCGAGGCACTGGCCCGTGTCATCCGCGCCTGCGCACCCGACCTGGTGTGCGTCCAGGAGGCCCCGCGCTTCTTCCGCTGGCGCAAGGCGGCGGCCCGGCTCGCGGCCATGACCGACCTGGTGGTCCTCAGCGGCGGCGCCACGGCGGCGGGACCGCTGCTGCTCTGCTCCCTGCGCGCCACGGTGGAACGCACCGAGGACGTCCTGCTGCCGCTCACACCCGGACTGCACCGGCGGGGCCTGGCCACGGCGGTCGTACGGATCGCCGGGGCGCGGATCGGTGTCGTCAGCTGCCACCTCAGCCTGCGGCGGGAGGAACGGCAGACCCAGGCCGGGCTGCTGCTGGAGCGGCTCGACGCGATGGACGTCCCGCACGCCGTCGTGGCCGGCGACCTCAACGACGTACCGGACGGGAGCGCCTTCCGGCGGCTGGCGGGACGGCTTCAGGACTGCCGGGCCGTGGTGCCCTGGGGCGGCGAGCTCACCTTCCCGCCCGACGCTCCGCGCAAGCGGATCGACGCGGTGTTCGCGACCGGCGGCATCGAGGTGCTCGGCTGCGGCGTGCCCGAGGACCTGCCCGGCGTCACCGGCGCGGACCTGCGGGCGGCCACGGACCACCTGCCCGTGCTGGCCGCCCTCAGGGTGCCCGCGGGGAGCTGAGCCCGCGCCGGGGAGAATCAGACGACCGCGCCGCGTCCCGGGTCGTCGTCCTCTTCGTCGTCGTGGGGCATGCGCGCCACCAGGGTGGCGAACCCGCCCAGGAAGCCGCCGATGGAGAGCGTGGTGAGCCACCACGTCATCTCCCACTGCAGCAGCACCGCGACGAGCATCAGCACGGGGCCGCCGACGACCGCGAGCCAGGCGAACTTGGCCGTCACGTCGGCCTCGGGAAGCGGCGGCGGCTCCGGCGGGACGAAGTGCCCCTCCTCGCTGTCGTCCGGATCGTCGGTGTCGCCGTCCCCGGGCTCCTCCAGGCCGTAGTCGCGCGGGCCCGCGACCCCGGGCGCGAAGACGACCGAACCGCCGAGTGGCTTCTTCTCCGGCGGCCTGCCGGACGTCTTCCCGCCCACACCCTTGTCGGCGTCGTCACCCGCGCCGGACTCCGTGGAGGGGTCCAGGACGTTGACCTGACCGTCCTCCAGCAGCGCCAGATCCTCGATCGACTTGAACGGCTTGGCGCCCGGCGGGTCCGGCGGCTCCTCGCCGTACCCCGCGACGATCGCCTCCCAGGCCGCGGCCTCGTCGATCGGCCGGGCCCCCTCCGTGCCCTCGGGGACAGCCGTTCCTTCCGTGGGGCGCGGTTCGCGCTCCTCGTCACTGCCCGCGCGCTCCGCGTCGTGCTCAGCCACCGGACGTGCTCCCCTTCTTGACGGCGTCGGTCGCGAGGCGGCCGACGAACCGGTAGCTCTCGTCGAAGATCCGCTCCGCATCGTGGTCCAACGTCGCGACGTGGTAGCTCTGTTCCAGGAGGATCTCCTCGACGTCCCTGGAGGAGACCCGGCTGAGGATCCGCGCGGAGTCGGCCGGCGGCACGACATGGTCCTGCGGACTGTGCAGCAGCACGATCGGCTGGGTGACCTGCGGCAGATCGGCGTCGACGAGCCGGAAGAACGCCCGCACGGAGTGCGCGGCGTGCAGCGGCACCCGGTCGTAGCCGATCTCCTCGGCGCCCTCCAGCGCGATGTCGCTGGTCAGCCCCTTCGTCGTCCGCACCACATGGCGGGCCACCGGCAGGGCGTACGCCGAGAGGCCGTGCACCTTGTTCGCCGGATTCACCAGCACCAGGCCCGCGATCTCGTCCCCGTGCTTCGCGGCGAGGCGCAGCGCCAGGGCGCCGCCCATGGAGAGGCCGAAGACGAAGACCCGCTCGCACCGCGCCCGCAGCGCCCGCAGCTCACGGTCCACCTCCGCATACCAGTCCTGCCAGCCCGTGACCGCCATGTCCTCCCAGCGGGTGCCGTGGCCGGGCAGCAGAGGGAGCGACACGGTCAGTCCGCGCTCCGCCAGATAGCCGGCCCAGGGGCGCAGGGACTGCGGCGAACCCGTGAATCCGTGACAGAGGAGGACGCCGACCTCTCCGCCCTCATGGCGGAACGGCTCGGCTCCAGGGAGGACCGGCACCGGGGTCTCCTGTTCATGAAGCGGGGCGGGGGTGCGAGGGGTGTGCAAAAGGATTACTTCACCGTACGCGACCGGACCGACACCGACCAGGGCCGTCACCGCCCGAGCAGCCGTCACCTGCGGAGGCGTCCGGGAAGGACCCCGTCCCGAGCGGGCGGGGGAGGCCGCGGCCCCACAGGTTAAGGTCTCATCGACGGCACACAGGAGGCACCCGAGTTGATCTACGGCGCAATGAAGTTCTCCATCGGCGGCTCCCTGAAGCTCGCCTTCAGGCCGTGGGTGGAGGGCCTGGAGAACATCCCCGCACACGGGCCGGCGATCCTCGCGAGCAACCACCTGTCGTTCTCCGACTCCTTCTTCCTGCCGGCGGTGCTCGACCGCAAGGTGACCTTCATCGCCAAGGCGGAGTACTTCACCGCCCCCGGGGTGAAGGGGAAGCTCACCGCCGCCTTCTTCAAGGGCGTCGGGCAGCTCCCGGTGGACCGCTCAGGCGGCCGCGGCGCGGGCGAGGCCGCCATCAGGGCGGGCATCCAGGTCATCGAGAGCGGCGGGCTCTTCGGGATCTACCCGGAGGGCACCCGGTCGCCCGACGGACGGCTCTACCGGGGCAAGCCCGGAGGCCTCGCCCGGGTGACCCTCGCCACCGGTGCGCCCGTCATCCCCGTGGCGATGATCGACACGGAGAAGATCCAGCCTCCCGGCCAGGTGATGCCCAGGCTGATGCGGCCCGGGATCAGGATCGGCAAGCCGCTGGACTTCAGCCGCTACCAGGGCATGGAGGGTGACCGGTTCATCCTGCGCTCGGTGACCGACGAGGTCATGTACGAGATCATGAAGCTCTCCGGCCAGGAGTACGTGGACATCTACGCGACCGCGGCCAAACGGCAGATCGCCGAGGAGGCGAAGAACAAGGGACCGGACAGGCCGGGCAGCGCGTAGGAGCGGGGCCGGCCGCCCGGAACGGGCAACACGGCAGGGGCGGGGAACCGGGGGAGGGGACGCAGGGACATGGCCGGGCGTGAACGAGTCGTACGGATGTCGGTCGAGCAGCCGCTGTGGCGTGCGCTGACCGCGTACCGCGTGCTGACGCTGATCTACGCGGCGCTCCTCGCCGGCTTCGGCCGTGACAAGTGGGAACGTCCCTGGGTCGCCGTCGCCTTCCTGGCGTTCCTCGCGCTCTGGACGATCGTCACCCTTCCCCGGGTGGCCAACGCGGCGAGCTGCACGAAGCGTTTCCTCGGCCTGGACCTCGCGGTCGCCCTGACGGGCATCCTCCTGACGCCGCTGGCCGACTTCGACGCCCAGCACATGGACGGCCCGACGCTTCCGTCGATCTGGACCGCGGGCTCGGTCCTCGCCTTCGCTCTCAAGGGCGGCTGGCGCTGGGCGGCCTTCGCCTCCACCCTCGTCGCCGCCGCCAACATCGTCGAGCGCGGCGAGCCCAGCGAGGACACCTTCCACAACGTCCTGCTGGTCTGGGTCGCCTCCATCGCCATCGGCTACGTCGTCGAGGTGGCCCGGGCCAGTGAGCGCACCCTGGCCAGGGCCCTGGAGATCGAGGCCGCCACCCGGGAGCGGGAGCGGCTCGCCCGCGACATCCACGACAGCGTCCTCCAGGTCCTGGCCATGGTGCAGCGGCGCGGCACGGCCCTGGGCGGGGAGGCGGCGGAGCTCGGCCGGATGGCCGGGGAGCAGGAGGTCGCCCTGCGGACCCTGGTCTCCAGCGGCCTGGTGCCCCCGACCCGGGTCTCCGAGGACAGCTCCGAGGGTGCGGTGGTCCGCACGGTGGAGACCCACGACGAGACGGAGAGCGCCGAGGCCGACCTGCGCGCGCTGCTCGCCCCGCACGCCGGGTCCCGGGTCACCTTCGCGGAGCCCGGCGCCCCGGTGGTGCTGGCGGCAGGCGCGGCGCGTGAGCTGGCCGCCGCCGTGAGCGCCGCGCTGGACAACGTCCGGGTCCACGCGGGGCCGGACGCCCAGGCCTGGATCCTGGTCGAGGACGAGCCGGACGAGGTGATCGTCACGGTCCGGGACGACGGCCCGGGCATCCCGGAGGGCAGACTCGACCAGGCGGAGGGGGAGGGCCGGCTCGGCGTCGCCCTCTCGATCCGCGGGCGGCTGCGCGATCTGGGCGGCACAGCGGAACTGATCTCGGTCCCCGGCCAGGGCACCGAGGTCGAACTGAAGGTCCCGAAGGTTTCACGGGGGAAGGCAGGAACGGCCCGATGAGTACACCGCAGACACAGACGTCCGAGGAACGGCCCATCAAGGTGATGGTCGTCGACGACCACCCGATGTGGCGCGACGCCGTCGCCCGCGATCTGACCGAGTCCGGCTTCGACGTGGTCGCGACCGCGGGCGACGGCCCGGGCGCCGTGCGCCGGGCCAGGGCGGCCGGTCCCGACGTCCTGGTGCTCGACCTGAATCTGCCCGGGATGCCAGGCGTCCAGGTCTGCAAGGAGCTGGTCGGATCGCACCCGGGGCTGCGGGTCCTGGTGCTCTCCGCCAGCGGGGAGCACGCCGACGTCCTGGAGGCCGTGAAGTCGGGCGCCACCGGCTATCTGCTGAAGTCGGCCAGTACCCAGGAGCTGACCGACGCCGTGCGCGCGACCGCGGCCGGCGACCCGGTCTTCACGCCCGGCCTCGCCGGACTGGTCCTCGGCGAATACCGCCGGCTCGCTTCCGACCCAGCCCCCGCGGCCCCGGACCAGCCGAAGGTCCCGCAGCTCACCGACCGCGAGACGGAGGTCCTGCGGCTGGTCGCCAAGGGGCTCTCGTACAAGCAGATCGCCGAGCGGCTGGTCATCTCCCACCGCACCGTGCAGAACCACGTCCAGAACACCCTGGGCAAGCTTCAGCTGCACAACAGGGTGGAGCTCGTCCGCTACGCCATCCAGGCCGGTCTCGACGACGCCTGACGGACAATCGGCGCGTACGGCGAGGGAATTGGCCGTCCGACCCATCCCGGAGTGACCTGGGTCACCATTAGCGTGGCCCGTAGCGAGCTCACTTCGGCGAAGGGATGCTTTCATGCGGGTCGGAGTACTGACCGGGGGCGGCGACTGCCCCGGGCTCAACGCGGTCATCCGCGCGATCGTCCGCAAGGGCGTGCAGGAGTACGGCTACGACTTCACGGGGTTCCGCGACGGCTGGCGGGGCCCCCTGGAGGGCGTGACCGTGCCGCTCTCCATACCGGCGGTGCGGGGCATCCTGCCGCGCGGGGGCACGATCCTCGGCTCCTCCAGGACCAATCCGTTCGACGCCGAGTACGCGGGCCGGGGGGTCCGCCGCATCAAGGACAGCCTCGCCGAGTACGACATCGACTCGCTGATCACGATCGGCGGGGAGGACACCCTCGGCGTCGCGGCGAAGCTGTCCGACGACTACGGCGTCCCGTGCGTGGGCGTGCCCAAGACCATCGACAACGACCTCTCCGGCACCGACTACACCTTCGGTTTCGACACCGCCGTCTCCATCGCGACCGAGGCCATCGACCGGCTCCACACCACGGCGGAATCCCATATGCGGGTCCTCGTCGTCGAGGTGATGGGGCGCCACGCGGGCTGGATCGCGCTCCACTCCGGTCTGGCCGGCGGGGCCAACGTCATCCTCATCCCGGAGCAGCGCTTCGACACCGACCAGGTCTGCGAGTGGGTCACCTCCCGCTTCCGGGCGAGCTACGCGCCGATCGTGGTGGTGGCCGAGGGGGCGGCGCCCGCGCGGGGCGGGATGATCCTCAAGGACGACTCCCACGACTCCTTCGGTCATGTCCGGCTCTCGGGTGTGGGCGAATGGCTGGCCAAGGAGATCGAGCGGCGCACCGGCAAGGAGGCCAGGACCACGGTTCTCGGCCATGTCCAGCGCGGCGGCACGCCGAGTGCCTTCGACCGCTGGCTCGCGACCCGCTTCGGGCTGCACGCCATCGACGCCGTCCACGAGGGCGCCACCGGGGTGATGGTCGCCCTCCGGGGGACGGACATCGTGCGGGTGCCGATCTCGGAGGCGACGGCCCGCCTGAAGACGGTCGACCCCGCCCTGTACGCGGAGGCCGGGGTCTTCTTCGGCTGATCCCGCTCCGGCCGGCCTGCTCCGGCCGGGCGGCGCCCGGGGGGCGAGGGCCGTATATTCGCGAGGACCGGCCCAGCCCCCTCTTCCGGGAGACGTCGTGGAAATCCTGGCATTCGGCGTGCAGTCCGACGAGAAGCCACTGATCGAGAAAGCCTTCGCCGGCCTGCACGACGTCCGCTGCCTGGACGTCTTCCTCACCGAGGACACCGCCCCGATCGCCGCGGGCTACGAGATCATCTCCACCAGCGTCAACGCCGACCTGGGCAGCCGCGTCCTGCAGTCACTGGCGGCGGCCGGCACGCAGATGATCGCGCAGCGCTCCACCGGCTTCAACAACATCGACCTCGAAGTCGCCGAACGGCTCGCCCTGCGTGTCGCCCGCGTCTCGTACTACTCGCCCCACTCGGTCGCCGAATTCGCCTGGACCCTGGCCATGGCCGTCAACCGCCGGATCGTCCGCGCGGTGAGCCGCACCCGGGACTTCGACTTCCGGCTCGACGGGCTCCTCGGCCGGGACATGCACGGCCGCACGGCAGGGGTGGTCGGCACGGGCAAGATCGGTGAGGCGTTCACCCGGATCGCCCACGGCTTCGGCATGGAGCTGCTCGGATGGGACGTCGCCGAGAACCCCGCCTGCACCGCGCTCGGCATGACGTACGTGGAGAAGGAGCGCCTCTTCGCCGAGTCCGACCTGATCAGCCTCCATGTGCCCCTGCTGCCGGCCACGCAGCACATCATCGGCGAGGAAGCCCTCTCCGTGATGAAGGACGACGCGATCCTGGTCAACTCCAGCCGTGGCGGTCTCATCGACACTCGCGCTCTCGTCACCGAGCTGCGCACCGGCCGGTTCACCGGTGTCGGGCTCGATGTCTACGAGGCGGAGGCGGGGCTCTTCTACGTCGACAAGTCCATGGAGGGCATCGACGACGACACCCTCGCCCGGCTCGTCACCTTCCCGAACGTCATCGTGACCTCTCACCAGGCGTACTACACGCGCGACGCGGTGGGGCAGATCATCGACGCCACGGTACGCAACGTCACCGACTACCTGGCGGGCCGCCGCAGCGACAACGTCCTGGTACCGGCGCTCCCCGCGCCTTAGCCCACGTCTCCCTCCGCGTGCTCCTTCAGGAACGCGCCCGCGTACGCCGCTGCCTCCTCCTTGGAGCCGCAGGGGGAGTCCCCGTCGGCCGCGCCGGCCGTGCCGTCCGCACCGCGCCCCGTCCAGCGCCAGCTGCCCGACGAGGACTCCAGGAAGAGCTCGGCCGTGCCCCCGAACAGCTCGACGGTGCCCCGCTCCGCCGCTGCCGACGGCCGGTCGACCGCGTCGGGCCACTTCTTACGGGCGCCCTGCCGCGTTATCCCCCAGGCCGCGCCCAGCTGTTCGTAACTCGCGCCGTAGGAGCCGGCGGTGCGTGCGGCGCGCGCCGTCAGCCGGGAGACCGCCGAGTCCACCACCTTCCAGCCGGCGAGGACCGACAGTGACACCTCGACGGGGTCCTCCGCCCACATGCGGTCCTCGGGGAGCCCCGAGGCTCGGGCCCGCAGGGCCGTTGCGAGGGGGGCCAGGGCGTCGCAGAGGGATCGCTCGAGTGTGGTCAGTTCCTTGTGCGTGACCTCGTTGGCTGCCATGCCGACAACTATAGTTACCGCAATCCACTGACGCAACTAAAGTTGTCGGCCGGAGTGTGCCGGAGCCCTGGTCCGTCAGCTGGGCACGGGCAGCTCCGCCAGCAGCCCGGTCACGATCTCGGCGCCGCGCAGCGTCAGCACCGACTCGGGGTGGAACTGCACCGAGGCGAAGCCCCGGCCCCGCAGCGCGTGCAGCTCACCGGAGGCCGTGTCCCGGCTCGCCTCGATGCCGTGCGCGCCCAGCTCCGTGGCCGCCGCGTCGTCGCAGAGCGCGGTGAAGCTGTTGTAGAAGCCGACCGTCTCGGGCCTGCCGAACAGATCGATCCGGGTCTGCGCCCCCTGGTACGGCACGGCCTTCCGCGCGATCTCCAGACCCAGCTCCGCCGCGATCAGCTCATGGCCGAGGCAGACGCCGAGCAGCCCGTGACGGTGCTCCCGCACCAGCTCGGCGGCCAGCCCCCGCAGCAGCCGCATCTTCGGATCGGCCGAGTCCCCCGGGTCCCCGGGCCCGGGCCCCAGCACCACCGGCCCCTCGTGCGCCCGCACGGCCTCGCGGAGCCCGGGTTCGTCGTACCGGCGCACCGAGACCGTGAGGCCCGAGGAGCGCAGCAGATGGGCGAGCATCGCGGTGAAGGTGTCCTCGCCGTCCACCACCAGGGCATGACCGGACAGGTCCCGCGTGCGCTCCTGCATCCGCAGCCAGAAGGGCGCCAGCCCCCCGCGCCGGTCGTCCAGGGCCGCCTGCACCCGCGGATCGGACGCCAGCCGCGGACGGTCCGCCTCCGCCTCGGGCCGCCCCGGCCGGACACCCAGCGCCGCGAGCACACCAGCCGCCTTCGCATGGGTCTCGGCGACCTCCCCCGCAGGGTCGGAGTGGCGCACGAGCGTGGCCCCGACCGGCACCCGCAGCCGACCGGACGCCGAGATGTCGGCGGTGCGGATCAGGATCGGCGAGTCCAGCGTCTGTGCCCCGCCGGGCTCCCGGCCCACCAGCGCGAGGGCGCCCGCGTAGTAGCCGCGGCCCCCCGGCTCGTACCGCTCGATCACCCGGCAGGCGTTCTGCACGGGGGAGCCGGTGACCGTGGCCGCGAACATGGTCTCCCTCAGGACCTCGCGCACATCCAGCGAGGAACGCCCGCGCAACTCGTACTCCGTGTGCGCGAGATGGGCCATCTCCTTGAGCCGGGGCCCGACCACCACGCCGCCCATGTCACCGACGGTGCACATCATCTTGAGCTCCTCGTCGACCACCATGGAGAGCTCCTCGGTCTCCTTCCGGTCGCCGAGGAAGGCCAGCAGACTCTCCGCGGTCGGCCCCTCGGCCGGGTAGCGGTAGGTCCCGCTGATCGGGTTCATCACGACGGTCCCGCCGGACATCCGCACATGGACCTCCGGGCTGGCACCCACCAGCGTCCGGTCCCCGGTGTGGACGACGAACGTCCAGTACGCCCCGCGCTCACCCGACAGCAGCCGCCGGAACAGAGCCAGCGCGTCGGCCCGGCCGAAGCCGGGGATCTCGCCGCCGAAAGTCCGCCGGATCACGAAGTTCGCGCCCTCGCCCTGCCCGATCTCGTCCTCGACGACCCGCCGGACGATCCCGGCGTACTCCTCGTCGGGGACGTCGAAGGCGCCGCCCTCGACCCGCACGTCATGGCCGGGCAGCTCCGCCAGCACCTCGGCCAGCGGCAGTTCGTACGCCTCCTTGGCGACCAGCACGGAGAGCGGGGTGCCGTCGTCGCGTACGTCGAAACCACGCTCGGCGATCTGCCGGAAGGGCACCAGGGCCAGCGACGGCAGCTCACCCACCGGGATGTCGGCGAGCCGTTCCACCTCCCGCACCTCACCGGTCAGGACCTCGACGGCGTCGTGGTCCCTGCCGGGCGTGCGCCTGCGCAGCAGGGCGAAGGGCGGGGAGTCGTCACGGAGCAGCATGGACAGCAGGTCGACGGCACGGCCGGGCGTGGGCCGGGACACGGGCTCGGACAAGGGCTCGGGCATGGGCGTTCCTTCCTGATGAGGAACGGCTCCCGGCTCCGGAACGCAGAGAAGGCCGCCCCTCGGGCGGCCTTCGCGAAGTCTGTACGCGCGATGAATCAGCGGGCCGCCGGATGAGCGGTCCACCACCAGTTCTGGACTGTCTGCGCGAACATGCCCGTACCCTAGCGGACGCGGTGGACGAACGAGCGCGCGTCTCATCTGCTGAGCGGGCGGACGGGGCGCGCTTGCCGACCCCGTAATGTTGTCAAGGTGACCGTGAACGCCAATACCTCCGTCGCCGGTGGCCACACCTGGCGAGACCTTCCCGCGGCGCAGCAGCCCGAGTACCCCGATGCCGAGGCTCTGCGCGACGTACTCGCGGACCTCGAGTCGTATCCTCCGCTCGTCTTCGCGGGCGAGTGCGACCAGCTGCGCGCCCGTCTGGGAGCCGTCGCCCAGGGCGAGGCGTTCCTGCTGCAGGGCGGCGACTGCGCCGAGGCCTTCGACGCCGTGTCCGCCGAGCACATCCGGGCCAAGCTGAAGACGCTGCTCCAGATGAGCGCCGTCCTGACGTACGCGGCCTCCGTGCCGGTCGTCAAGATCGGCCGGATCGCCGGGCAGTACTCCAAGCCGCGCTCCAAGCCGACCGAGACCCGCGACGGCGTGACCCTGCCGACCTACCGCGGCGACTCCGTCAACGGCTTCGAGTTCACCGAGGCGGCCCGCATCCCGGACCCCGAGCGGCTGAAGCGGATGTACCACGCGTCCGCTTCCACGCTGAACCTGGTGCGCGCCTTCACCACCGGTGGTTACGCCGACCTGCGCCAGGTGCACGCCTGGAACCAGGACTTCGTGAAGTCCTCGCCGTCCGGGCAGCGTTACGAGGCCCTGGCCCGCGAGATCGACAACGCGCTGAACTTCATGAAGGCGTGCGGCACGGACCCGGCCGAGTTCAAGGCGGTCGAGTTCTACGCCTCGCACGAGGCGCTGCTCCTGGACTACGAGTCGTCGCTGACCCGCACCGACTCGCGCACCGGCCGGCTGTACGACACCTCGGGCCACATGGTCTGGGTCGGCGAACGCACCCGCCAGATGGACGGCGCGCACATCGAGTTCGCCTCGAAGATCCGCAACCCCATCGGCATTAAGCTCGGCCCGACGACCACTGTCGACGAGGCACTCGGCTACATCGACCGCCTCGACCCCGAGCGCGAGCCCGGCCGGCTGACCTTCATCGTCCGCATGGGCGCCGACAAGGTCCGTGACAAGCTCCCCGAGCTGGTCGAGAAGGTCACCGCGTCCGGTGCCAAGGTGGTGTGGGTGACCGACCCGATGCACGGGAACACCTTCGAGGCCGCGTCCGGCCACAAGACGCGCCGCTTCGACGACGTCCTCGACGAGGTCAAGGGCTTCTTCGAGGTGCACAAGGAGCTCGGGACGCACCCCGGCGGTATCCACGTCGAGCTCACGGGCGACGACGTCACCGAGTGCGTCGGCGGCGGCCACGAGATCTTCGTCGACGATCTGCACCAGCGCTACGAGACGGCCTGCGACCCGCGCCTCAACCGCAGCCAGTCCCTCGACCTGGCCTTCCTGGTCGCCGAGATGTACCGCGACCAGTAGGGATCACCCCTGGTGACGCATGTGGGGCACGGATCGATGTGATCCGTGCCCCACAGGCGTACCGGGGCTTTTGTGCGCGAGGGCTCGCGGGTAAGGTTAGGTTAGCCTCACCGACATTCGGGACGGCGCAGCGATCGACCCGTCGGGAGGTGAACCGCATGTACGTCTGCTCCTGCTTCGGCATCACGGAGGACCAGGTCAAACAACATGCGGACGGCGGAGCGTGCACACCCCGCCAGATCGCTTCCGCGTGCAAGGCCGGTACCGACTGCGGGGGCTGCGTCCGCAGGATCCAGGCGCTGCTCGGCCGTGGCGAGTGCTCGCGCCGTGAGCTCATCGAGGGACGTACGGCGCCGGCGGGCGCCCCGGCCGGTGCGCCCGTCACTCTGGGCGCCACGCCGGACGCCGGCCTTTCCGACGCCGCCTGAGCATTCGCCCCGGGCCTTCGGAACACTGCTGCCGCAACCGTGGATCAGCTGTCCGGCTGCTCGATCAGCTGGGCGATGTAGAGCGCTTCGCCGAGCTTCTCGACCAGCTCCAGCTGGGTGTCGAGATAGTCGATGTGGTGTTCCTCGTCCTCGAGGATGGACTCGAAGATGTTCGCCGACGTGATGTCGCCCTTGCCGCGCATCACCTCGATGCCCCGCCTGAGGCGGTCGATCGCCTCCACCTCGACCTGGCGGTCGGCCTGGAACATCTCGGTGACCGTCTGGCCGACCCGCACATGGAAGAGCCGCTGATAGTTGGGCAGGCCGTCCAGGAACAGGATCCGGTCGGTGAGGATCTCCGCGTGCTTCATCTCGTCGAACGATTCGGCCCGGGTGTACTTGGCGAGCTTCGTCCAGCCGAAGTTTTCCTGCATCTTCGCGTGCAGGAAGTACTGATTGATGGCAGTCAATTCGGCGGTCAGCTGTTCGTTCAGGAACTCGAGGACCTCGGGGTCGCCCTGCATCGCAGAGGCTCCTTCCAACCGGTGAACGGGGCACGTGTGCGCGCATCCTCGCATCGCACCCTGCGGCCGTCCAGTAAGTGCACGCTTAGTATGAGTTGCCCGAATCAACTCTCCCCTGGTCATGACCACCCCTGCCTGTCTGTCACCATGGAGGCATGGGTCAGCCGGAAAGCCGGGAACGCGGCACAGCAGAGCAGTCCGGGCTTCCACCGGGGCAACGGCTGCAGCGCGGCTGGCCGGTCACCCATTACGGGCCCGTGCCCAAGTTCAAACCGGACCGCTGGGAGTTCAGGGTCTTCGGGGCCACGGCCGACGGCGACAAGCACTGCTGGAATCACCAGGAATTCACGGCACTTCCCTTCTCCTCCGTCGTCGCGGACCTTCACTGCGTGACGAAATTCAGCATGCTCGGCGCCGAATGGGGCGGAATCCTGGCCCGTGAGGTGGTGGAGCTGGCACCTCCCGCGCCTCACGTCACCCATGTGATGGTCTGGGCCGAATACGGATTCAGCTCGAACCTCCGGATCGACGACTTCGCGTCCGACCGGACGCTGTTCGCCACCCATAAGGACGGCGAACTGCTCACTGCCGAACACGGATTCCCGCTGCGCCTCGTCGTGCCGCATCTGTATGCCTGGAAGGGGCCCAAATGGGTCCGGGGCATCGAATACATGTCGGCCGACCGCCGTGGGTTCTGGGAGGAGCGCGGATACCACAACATCGGCGACCCGTGGAGCGAGCAGCGCTACTCCTACCAGGAGGAGCCCGGGGACGGCCCCGAGCTCTGAAGGTCCCGCCGGGACCCCGCGGGACGGTCCCCGCTATGGCCGGCGGGATTCCCGCAGCTCCTTCAGCCGGGCCACATCCGCCGCATGGCCTTCCTTGCCGCCAGGCGTCTCGATGACCAGCGGCACGCCCTCGGTCGCCGGGTGCGAGAACAGCTCGCGGAACGGCCCGGCGCCTATGTGGCCCGCGCCGATGTTCTCGTGCCGGTCCTTGTGGGCGCCCACCACGTCCTTGGAGTCATTGGCGTGGATCAGCTTCAGCCTGCCCTCGCCGACCGTGTCCACCAGCAGATCCAGGGTCTGCCGCATGCCGGCGGGGCCGGTCAGATCGTGGCCCGCCGCGTAGATGTGGCAGGTGTCCAGGCAGACACCCAGCCTGGGGTGGGAGTCCAGGGCCTCGAAGTACGGGCCGAAGTCCCAGGTCCGGGAGCAGAGCGAGGAGCCCTGCCCCGCGGTCGACTCCAGCAGCAGGAACGGGTCGTCGTCATGGGTCAGCTCGTCCAGCAGCGGAAGCATGTGCGTACGCACCTGGGCGAGGGCGACCTCACGCGGACGTCCGCCGGTCGCCGAACCGGTGTGCACCACCACACCCAGGGCGCCGATCTCTCTCGCCCGGCGCAGCGAGTGGCGCAGCGACACCACCGACCGCTCGACCGTGGCCTCGGTGTGCGAGCCGAAGTTGATCAGGTACGGGGCGTGGACGTACGCGGGAATCCGCCCGGCGGCGCACTCCGAGCGGAACAGCTCGTCCTGTGCCGGGTTCCCCGGTGGCGTCGCCCAGCCCCGCGGGTTGGCGACGAAGACCTGCACGGTCTCCGCCGCCAGCTCCCGCGCGTAGCCGAGGCCGACCTTGGCGAGTCCGCCGGCCACGGGGACGTGTCCGCCGATGGGGTTGCGCATGTGCTGCCAGTCCTCGTGGGTCTACAGGGCCTTGGTCCTGATGGTGATCGTGGAGCCTTCCGCGGCCTTCTCGCCGCCCTCGACCGACTGGCTGCCGACCGTGTCGCTGAAGGAGAGGAACGGGCGGTCGACCTTGACCTCGAACCCCGCGTCCTCCAGTGTGCCCCGGGCCTCGTCGACGTCCTTCCCCGTGACATCGGGGACCTGGAGCATGCGCGGGCCCTTGGAGACCGTCAGCTCCACCGTGTCGCCCTCGGCGGCCTCGGCGCCGCTTCCGGGCGACTGCCGGGCGACCTCGCCCGCGGCCTCGCGTGAGTTGACCCGCTCGCTCAGCACCTTCGCCCGGAGACCCGCCTCGTCCAGCGCTGCCGTGGCGTCCTCGACGGAGAGGCCGGAGACATCGGGCACGTCGACGGGGCTGCCCTTGCTGACGACCAGTGCGACCGCCGAGTCGGGACGGCGCTCGGTGCCGGCCCGCGGATCCGTACGGATGACCTTGCCCCGGTCGATCTCCTCGTCGAACTCCCGGGTCACCATGCCCGGCGTGAGCCCCGACTTCTTCAGCTCACGCCGGGCCTCGGCGAGGGCGAGCGCCTCGACATCGGGGACCTTCACGATCTCCGGGCCGCGCGAGATCACCAGCTTCACCGCGTCGTTGCCCCGGATGCGCTCACCGGAGCCCGGATCGCTGCTGATCACCGTGGAGCGCTCCACCGTGTCGCTGTAGGCGTATTCGACACCCTTCAGGTCGAGACCCTCGTCCGCGAGCCGCTTCTCGGCAGCGCTCCGGGTCTGCCCCAGGAGGGACGGGACCCGGGTGAACTGCCCCGAGTTGATGTACCAGACGCCCACGCCGGCGCCCAGCACCAGCAGGACGGCGACGAGCACGGCGAGCGTCCCGCGCCGGCCGCGTCCGGCGAAGGCCCCGCGCCGCCCGCGCCCGGGCTCCCGCGGTGAGGACGGCGGCATCTCCAGCCGGCTGGTGTGGTGCGCGGTGCCCTGGCCGGCCGGGATCACCCTGGGGATCACGCTCGTACGGTCCTCGGCGCCGTCGTGCTCCTCCGCGATGGCCTGCGGAGGCATCGCGTCGAGCTCCTCCTCGGTGAGAGCCGCCCGTATCTCACGGGCCCGCGCGAGCAGCGCCACCGCGTCGGACGGACGGACGTCGGGGTCGCGAGCCGTCGCCGAGGCCACCAGCCCGTCCAGCCCGGCCGCCAGGCCGGGGACGGCACCGGACGGCGCCGGGACATCCTCGTTCAGATGCTGGTAGATGACCTGGGCGGCGGTGTCCCCGCCATGGGGCTTGCCGCCGGTCAGCATCTCGTAGAGCACCACACCGCAGGCGTACACATCGGACCGGGTGTCGGCCGTGCCCTGCTCGATCTGCTCCGGAGCGAGGTACGAGACCGTGCCCAGCAGCGAACCGGTGGTGTCCGTGGCGGTCCCCACAGCGCGTACGAGACCGAAGTCGGCGACCTTCACCCGGCCGTCGTCCCCGATCAGGACGTTCTCCGGCTTCATGTCGCGGTGGACGAAGCCCGCCCGGTGCGCGGCGCCGAGGGCGGCCAGCACCGGTTCGAGGATGTCCAGCGCCGCCCGGGGCTGCAGCGCCCCGCGCTCGCGCAGTACGTCGCGCAGGGTGCACCCGGCGACGTACTCCATCGCGAGGTACACGTACGCGCCCTGGGCGCCCTGGTCGAAGACGGCCACCACATTGGGGTGGGCGAGCCGGGCGACGGACTTGGCCTCGCGGATGAAGCGTTCGACGAACGCCGCGTCGGTCGCCAGCGCCGGGTGCATCACCTTGAGGGCGAGCACCCGGTCGAGCCGGGTGTCCACGGCCCGGTAGACCGTGGCCATACCGCCGACGGCGATGCGCGCATCGATGCGATAGCGGCCGTCGAGCAGCTGCCCGACGAGGGGGTCCTGGAGGGTCGTGTCCACGGGGCGAGTCTACGAGCTGCCACGGACACCGCGGATGGGCCAGGCCTCCGGTGGGCCGTTCCGGTGCGGAGCCGTGACAGGGGCATGCGCGTGCTGTGACGGGGGGAACCCGGCCGGTGCACGGCCCTCAGAAGGCGGGGCGCTCCGGATCCAGCACCGCGCGGCCCTCCGCGGGCGAGGACGCCTCCGCGAAATGGCGGCGCGGGATGCGCCCAGCCCGGTACGCCAGACGTCCGCCGTCCACCGCGTGCCGCATCGCCGCCGCCATCAGCTCGGGCTCCTGCGCCCGGGTCACCGCCGAGGCGAGCATCACAGCGGCACAGCCCAGCTCCATCGCCAGTGCCGCGTCCGAGGCCGTCCCGGCGCCGGCGTCCAGGATCACCGGGACCGCGGCCTGCTCGACGATCAACTGGAAGTTGTGGGGATTGCGGATGCCGAGCCCGGAACCGATGGGGGAGCCGAGCGGCATGACCGCCGCGCAGCCCACGTCCTGGAGCTTGCGGGCCAGCACCGGGTCGTCATTGGTGTACGGCAGGACCGTGAAGCCGTCGTCGACCAGGATCTCGGCGGCGTCCAGCAGCTCGATCGGGTCGGGCAGCAGGGTCCGCTCGTCGGCCACGACCTCCAGCTTGATCCATTCGGTGCCCAGCGCCTCCCTGGCCAGTCGGGCCGTCAGCACGGCCTCGCCCGCGGTGAAACAGCCCGCGGTGTTCGGCAGGACCTGGATGGAGAGGCGTTCCAGGACGGAGAGCACCGAGCCCTGCACGGTCGGGTCGAGCCGGCGCATCGCCACGGTGGTGAGCTCGGTGCCCGAAGCGATCAGGGAGCGCTCCAGGACGTCGAGGCTGGGTGCCCCGCCCGTCCCCATGATCAGCCGGGACGAGAACGCGGTGGAACCGAGCGTGAGGAGGTCGTCGGACATCGGTCAGCCTCCCTGGACCGCGGTGAGGACCTCGACGCGGTCGCCGTCGGCGAGCGTGGTGGCCGGCCACTGACCGCGTGGCACGACGGCCTCGTTCACCGCGGCGGCGACCCCGGAGGGCGCGGTGGTCAGCGCCGCGACCAACGTGTCCAGCGCGGTGCCGGCGGGCACGGTGCGGCCTTCCCCGTTGACGGACACGGAAACGGCCTCGGAAACGGACACGGGCCGGGAAGCGGTCATGGGCCGGGAAACGGGCACGGAGCCGGCCTCGGGCTCGGAACCGGGTGCGGCGGCGGGCACGGGCTGTGTCATACGGGCTGCTCCTGCGGCGCGGGGGCGGTTTCTTCGGGGGAGGAGGCCGGTGAGCTCTCCGGGGAGGCGGTGGCGAAGCGATGCGGCGCGAAGGGGCGGCCCAGCTCGGGCAGCTCGCCGGTGGTCAGCACATGGGCCATCACATCGCCGGTGACAGGGGTCAGCAGCACCCCGTTGCGGTGGTGCCCGGTGGCGAGACGCAGCCCGGGCAGAGTCGTGGGGCCCAGCAGCGGGGCGTTGTCCGGCGAGGCGGGCCGCAGTCCGGCCCGGGTCTCGGTCAGCGGCAGCTCCGTGATGCCGGGCATCAGCTCATGGGCGTCCCGCAGCAGCTCGTACACCCCGCCCGCGGTGACCGTGGTGTCCCAGCCCATCTCCTCCGTGGTCGCGCCGACCACCAGCTCACCGTCGGCACGCGGGACCAGATAGACCTGGCTGCCGCGCACGACCGCCCGCACCGTCCGGCTGAGGAAAGGCGCGTAGGCCGGAGTAACCTTCAGCCGCAGCACCTGGCCCTTGACCGGGCGTACCGGCGGCAGGACAGCCTCGGGGACGCCCTGGAGCCGGCCGCTGAGGCTGCCGCCGGCGAGTACCACCTGGCCGGCCGCGAGCTGCGTGCCGTCCGCCAGGACCGCTCCCGTCGCCCGGCCGCCCGTGACGGAGAGCCGCTGGACCCAGTCCCGGCGGAACACCACCCCCGCCCGCTCGCAGGCGGTGACCAGGGCCGAGGCGAGCCGCCTGGGATCCACCTGGTGGTCGCCGTCGACCCGCAGCCCGCCACGGACGCCGGGGGCGAGCATCGGTTCCAGACGGCGGCACTCGCGGCCGCTCAGCCACTCGGACTCCAGCCCCGACCGCTGCTGCAGAGCGTGCAGCTCCCGCAGATGCGCCCGGTCGTCCGAGTCCAGCGCGACCGACAGGGTGCCGCAGGCGCGGAAGCCGGTCTCCTGGCCGCTCGCCTCCTCCAGCTCGGCCACGAACGCCGGATAGCGCGCGGCGGAAGCCACGTTGAGGCCGAGCAGCGTCTGCTCGCCGTAGTGGAGTTCGGTGACGGCGGCCAGCATCCCGGCCGCGACCTGGGCCGCGCCGCCGCCCGGCGCGGGATCGGCCAGCGTGGTGCACAGCCCGTGCAGGGCCGACCGCCAGGCGGTCACCAGCCCGATGATGCCGCCTCCGACGACCAGGACGTCGGAACTGTCTGCGGAGATACGCATGGGCGTCCAGCCCCTCCCTTCGCCGGCATGACCCGGATCAGGTTCGTACGGTCGGAGGCCGGCCAGCCTCCCTCTCAGCCCGGTACGCCCGGACTCCCGCGAGTGCCTTACGGCGGCCAGCCTAGACCCCACGCCTCGCGGCCCGTAAGGGACCGGTACCCGTGGCCCGCCCGCCGGCGGCAGACCCTAGGGTGGACGGGTGAGCCAGCAGACACAGGAACCGGCAGCGGGACAGCGGCCGGGCGGAGTCGTGATCGTGGGCGCCGGCATGGCCGGAGTGCAGACGGCCGTTGCCCTTCGCGAACAGGGCTTCACCGGCCCGGTCACCCTGATCGGTGCCGAACCCCACCAGCCGTACGACAGGCCGCCCCTGTCCAAGGCGGTCCTGCTCGGCAAGGCGGAGGACTCCGCCTTCGACGTCGACTTCGAGGCCCTGGACATCACTCTGCGCCTAGGGCTCGACGTGGCCGGACTGCGTGCGGAGGCGCACGAGCTGGACACCCCGGAGGGGCCCGTCGGCTACGACGTCCTGGTCCTCGCCACCGGAGCGGAACCGGTAGCCCTGCCCGGTTCCGAGGGCGTGCCCGGCGTCCATCTGCTGCGCACCCTCGACGACGCCGCACGGCTGCGGCCCGTCCTGGAGCGGCAGCACGACGTGGTCGTCGTCGGCGCGGGCTGGATCGGCGCCGAGTTCGCCACGGCGGCCCGCGCGGCCGGGTGCGCGGTGACCGTCGTGGAGGCCGCCGGCCGACCCCTCGCGGGCACCATGCCCGCCGCGGTCGCCGAGCCGATGGCCGCCTGGTACGCGGAGAGCGGAGCCGAACTCCTCACCGGCGCCCGGGTCGCACGCGTCGAGGAGGGCGCCGTCCACCTCACGGACGGCCGGGTGATCCCCGCCGGGGCGGTGGTCGTCGGCATCGGCGCCAGGCCCGCCACAGCGTGGCTCGCCGGCTCGGGCATCGCCCTCGGCCCCGACGGTTCGGTCACCGCGGACAGCTCGCTCCGCACGTCGCTGCCCGATGTCTACGCCGTGGGCGACTGCGCCTCCTTCCCCTCCGCCCGCTACGGGGAACGGCTGCTGGTCCACCACTGGGACAACGCCCTCCAGGGGCCGCGGACGGTCGCCGCCGCCCTCGCCGACGGCGCGGTCGGGACGTACGACCCGGTGCCCTACTTCTGGTCCGAGCAGTTCGGCCGCTTCGTGCAGTACGCCGGCCATCACGCGGGCGCCGACACACTGCTGTGGCGGGGCGACCCCGGTGACCCGTCCTGGACGGTCTGCTGGCTGCGGCAGGGGGTCCTGGTCGCCGTGCTGGCCGTCAGCAGGCCCCGCGACCTGGCGCAGGGGCGCAAGCTCGTCGAAGCGGGCGCGCGGATCGATCCGGCGCGGGCCGCCGACTCCTCCGTACCGCTGAAATCAGCGGTGCTCCAGGGCTAGGCACGGCCTCGTACGCCCGGCCCGGCTACCGGCTGTCGGTCCGGGATGGCACGCTTGTCCCTGTGACCGAGATTGACGCAAAGATCGATGCTCTCGTCCCCGCATGGCTCCACCTTCCCGACATCGCGGAAATGCTCGATGTCGAGGTGACGCGCGTACGGCAGCTGGTCAAGGAAGGCCAGCTGATCGCCGTACGACGTGGTGAGAACCGGGCGCTCCAGGTGCCTGCCGCCTTCATCGACGGCAACAAGGTGGTCAAGGGTCTCGTAGGGACCCTGACGCTCCTGAGGGACGACGGCTACAACGACGAAGAGATGCTGGACTGGCTCTTCACCCCCGACCCGACCCTGCCCGGCACGCCCGCGCAGGCGCTCAGCGAGAATCGCGGTACGGAGGTGAAGCGCCGGGCCCAGGCGCTCGCCGTCTGACCGGACGACCGTGAGCGGGGTGCGGGCCGTGGCACATCACGGCCCGCACCCCGCCGTGACCGGGTCTGCCGGCACGACGGTCCATCGACGTACGGCGCCTTGTCGCCGCATCACGACCCAACGACGTACCGACGGGGGAAATCTTCATGTCCACGCCTCGCGACCAGCTTTCCGGCGCCCGGCTCTATCTGTGCACGGACGCCCGGAAGCGGCAGGGGGACCTCCCCGAGTTCCTCGACGCCGTGCTGGCCGGCGGCGTGGACATCGTGCAGCTGCGGGACAAGGGCATGGAGGCGGCCGAGGAGCTGGACCACCTCGCGGTGTTCGCCGATGCCTGCAAGCGCCACGGAGCGCTCCTCGCGGTGAACGACCGGGCCGATGTCGCCCATGCCATCGGCTCCGACGTGCTCCATCTCGGCCAGGGCGACCTGCCGGTGCCGGCCGCCCGCGCCGTCATGGGCGACGACGTGGTGATCGGCCGCTCCACCCATGCCGAGGCCGAGGTCGACGCCGCCGTCGCCGAGTCCGGCGTCGACTACTTCTGCACGGGCCCCTGCTGGCCCACCCCGACCAAGCCGGGCCGGCACGCCCCGGGCCTCGGCCTGGTGCGCTACGCCGCCTCGCTCGGCACGGCGCGGCCGTGGTTCGCCATCGGCGGGATCGACGCCGGCAATCTGGACGAGGTGCTGGACGCCGGCGCCCGCCGCGTCGTCGTCGTGCGGGCGATCACGGAGGCGGCGGACCCGGCCGAGGCGGCGGCCTCGCTCGCACGACGCGTCCGGGCGCGCGCCCTATGAACCCGGCGGCCTCGCGCCCGGCCGGACCAGCTGTCCGAAGGGTGGACAAGACCCCCCTCATTCCGGGCAATTCGCTCGCTCTGGTTGGGGTACCGCCAGGCCCTGGTTAACCTCCCAGTATGGCCCTTGGTACACCTTCCACCCGGACAGATCACGCGCGCACCGTGCGTGAGCTGCTCGCGACCGGCGAGACGTCGTTCTCGTTCGAGTTCTGGGCGCCCAAGACGGAGAAGGGCGAACGGAACCTCTGGAACGCCCTGCGCCGCGTCGAGGCGGTGGGACCGAGCTTTGTCTCCGTGACGTACGGGGCCGGCGGTTCGACCCGAGCCGGGACGGTCCGGGCGACCCAGCAGATCGCCGCGGACTCCACGCTCACGCCCGTCGCCCACCTCACCGCCGTCGACCACTCCGTGGCCGAGCTGCGCAACATGGTCGGGCAGTACGCCGACGCCGGTATCCGCAACATCCTCGCGGTGCGCGGCGACCCGCCCGGCGACCCGATGGGTGAGTGGGTAGAGCACCCGCAGGGCGTGCGCTACGCGGCGGATCTCGTCCGGCTGATCAAGGAAGCCGGTGATTTCTGCGTCGGCGTCGCGGCTTTCCCCGAAATGCATCCGCGCTCCGCCGACTGGGACACCGACATCGGTCATTTCGTGGACAAGTGCCGCGCCGGTGCCGACTACGCGATCACCCAGATGTTCTTCCACCCGGAGAGCTATCTGCAGATGCGTGACCGTGTGGTCGCCGCGGGTTGCGACACCCCGGTCATCCCCGAGGTGATGCCGCTCACCAGTGTCAAACAGCTGGAGAGATTCGCGCAGCTCAGCAACGCGTCCCTGCCTTCCTCGCTGAAAGAGCGCATCCTCGCCGCGAAGGACGACCCGGCGGCTGTACGCTCCATTGGCATCGAGTTCGCAACGGAGTTCTGCGCGAAACTGCTCTCCGAGGGTGTCCCGGGGCTGCACTTCATCACGCTCAACAACTCGACGGCGACACTCGAGATCTACGAGAATCTCGGACTGCACAAGCAGTCCTGACCGGCCGTACCCGCCACCGACCGGGGCGGTGGCCGTAGGAGGGGGCGGGCGTGGGCTGGACGGTCCTCTACATCGCATTCGGCATAGTGGCGCTGTGGCTGCTGGGCGAGGTGCTCCTGCAGTACAAGGCACGCCTGCGCTGGCGGCTGCTCGCCTTCGCCGGCTTCCTCGGTGTCGTCCTCGGGGTCCTGATCCCCTCCGTGCTGGTGATCGCCCTCGGGGCGATCGCCTTCGCGACGGGCCAGACGTATGTGACGCTCTCCTTCAGGCGCGGCTTCTCGACGGGATGGGCCATCGGCGGCAGCCCGGGTGCGAGCCGCCGCCGGCGCGGTGCGGGCGGCCCGGCAGGGCAGAAGCCCACGCTGGAGGTCTCCGGCGTGGAGTACGAGGGGAACGACCGGCAGACGGACGCGGCCCCCGCCGCCGTCTACGCACCGGAGCCGCTGCCGGACGACACCGGGCAGTACGGCGTCTACACCGATCCCGCCCCCGCGGGGCGCGACGGCCAGGACCAGCACGGCGAACCGCAGCCCCAGCACGCCGGCTACGACCCGTTCAACGACTACGGCCGGCCGGCCGGCCACGACTCCTACGGCGGGCAGGGCGGCTACGGCAGCCAGGACACCCACCAGGACCAGGGCACCTACGCGGGCCAGTACGACCACGGGACGGACCAGGCGGGCTACGCCGCCTACTCCGACCCCTACACCGGCACGGGCACGACCACGGGCACCGGGCAGTACGCGGCGTACGACGGCTACGGCAGCGGCTACGACCCCTCCTACGGCGCCGGGCAGCAGCCCGCGGACCCGTACACCGAGCAGTACACCGACACGCCGCCGGGCGGCGTCTGGGTCCCGCAGCAGCGGGACAGCGACCGGTACCCCCCGCTGCCGCCGGAAGCACCGGTCCAGCCCGCTCCGTACGGCAACGGACACGACACCGGCCAGAACGAGCAGTACCGCTACTGATCCGCGGACCGGCCGCCTGCACCCGGCGGCCGGCTCCGGTGCGCCGGGCGCGAGCTCATCGGGAGCCCCGGAAGCCGTCCCCCTCCACCACGAGTCCGGCCACCAGGGCGCCCGACATCCCGGCGTGGGCCGGCCCGCCGCCCGGATGCGACCAGCCGCCCGCCAGATACAGGCCCGGCAGCGGGGTGCGGTTCCCGGGGTGCAGATACGTGCCCCCCGCCCCGGCCAGCGCGGGAGCCGGCACCGAGCCGCCCTCGGCTCCGGTGTCGGCCGCGGTCTCGGCGGGCGTGCGCACCTCGGCGTGGATCATCCGCTCGCGGAGCCCCGGGACGGCCTCGGCGGCCCGGTCGATCACCGTGTCCGCGAACCCCCGGCGCACCTCGGCGTCCGTCCAGTCGACCGGGCCGTGCGGCGCCACCGTCACCATCAGGGTCACCGCCTCGTGCTCCTCGTCGGGGCGGGTCGCCGGGTCGTCCGGGCGCAGCACCGTCACCGTGGGCCGCTCAGCCGTCCGGCCGCCGAACACCGCCTCCTGCTCCGCGCCCGGGTCCGCGGCGTGCACCACGGTCCGGTGCGCGGAGCCGGCCTCCCGGGCGCCGCGCAGGGACAGAAGGACGACGAAGCGTCCCGGTGCCGGAGCCCCGTGCTCCCTGGCCGGCCACCCCTCCAGGGCCGGCAGGAGCCCGGGCGCCGGCTGAGCACCGAGGACCACATGGTCGGCCTCCACGCCGGTGCCGTCCGCCAGCTCGATCCCTGCCGCCCGCCCGTCCTTCTCGGACACCCGGACCGCCTCCGCGCCGAAGACGAACTCCACCCTGCGCGCCAGGCACCGCTCGTACACCGCGTCGGCCAGCGCGCGCATGCCCCCGGCGACGTACCAGGTGCCGAACGTCTCCTCCATGTACGGCAGGAGGGCCGCGGCGGCCGGGGCGCGGCGGGGGTCGAGCCCGTACGACAGGGCGTAGCCGTCGAGCAGGGCCGCCAGACGGGGGTCCGCCAGCTCCCAGGCACCCACCTCCGCCACCGTCCCCGCCTCCCGGGCGGCGCGCAACAGCCTGCGCCGGCGCACGGCGGGGTAGGGGTCGCGGCCCAGGGGGCGCTGATCCTCGGGCAGCGGCTCCTCCAGCAGAGGCCTGCGCGACCGGTCCCAGGCGGCCCCGGCCCGGCCGAGGAACTCACCCCAGAGGGCCCCGGCCCCCTCACCGAGTGCACGGTCCAGCGCGCCGACCACCCCCGCCCGGGAGGCGTTGGGCAGGGACACCGTCGTGCCGTCCGCGAAGAGATGACGGCTCGCCGGGTCGACCTGGGTGAGTGTGACGCACTGCTCCAGGCTCTCCTTGCCCGTCTTCACGAACAGGTCGCGGTAGACCGCGGGGAGATGCAGCAGTCCGGGGCCGGTGTCGAAGACGAAACCGTCACGCGCGTACCGGCCGAGCGAGCCGCCGTGGGTCTCCGACCGCTCGTACACCGTCACCCGGTGGCCTGCCACGGAGAGCCGGGCAGCCGCCGCCATCGCGCCGGTCCCGGCGCCGATCACCGCAATTCGTGCCATGTCAGTGACCCTAAGGGGTGCCACCGACAGCTCATTCGTGAGGCCGGTGCCTGCCCGTTCCCGCCGGACGTCTCTCCGCGCGGGCTGGGCCCCGCGGCGCAGGGCTGAGTACCTCTACCTAGTGCCGGAGATGAGTAGGCGCGCGGATGGGCTCCGACCTGCGCGGACGGAAGAGTGGGGACCACGGAAAGGGCGTGGCGCCCGGACCGCCGGCACGGGGCGGCGGAACGGCGCGGCACCCCGGACCGTGACGGGGGACGCACGACGCGGAGCTCCGGGACCACGGGGGAGAGCACTGGGTCACGGGGGAGGGCTTCGCGGCGGTACGGAACGCCGGTCCGGCGGAATTCGGGGGGATCGAATTCCACCGGACCGGCGTTTGCCGTGCGTGGGCCGTCTCAGCGCCCGCTGACCCGGCCGTGCAGCAGCAGGGACAGCGCGGAGTGCACGTCGTCGATCGTCCGCTCGGGCTGGAACGCCTGCCAGTCGAGAGCCGCCACCAGGACCATCCCGACCAGCGCGGCGGCCGTCAGTTGGATGTCGATCTCCTCGCTGAGCTCGCCGCCCGCGACGCCTTCGCGCAGCACGTCCTCGACGACGGCCACGGCCTCCTGGCGCACGACCAGGAGGGTCGACTGCCAGGCACGGTTGGTGCGCCAGAGCTCGGCGACGTACAGCTGGGTGAAGGCCGGGTAGCGGTCGATGAAGACCAGACCGGCCCTGATCATCGCGTCCAGCGCCTCCACACGGGTGCCGCCACGCGCCTGCGCCGAGTCGGCGGCCGAACGCAGCGACTGGGTGAGCAGACCGACACCGTGCCGCAGCAGCTCCTCGAACAGCTCGGTCTTGCTCTTGAAGTTGTAGTAGACCGTGCCCTTGGCCACCCCGGCGCGTTCGGCGATCTCGTCGACCGTCGTCGCGGAGAACCCCTTCTCCGCGATGAGGGTCACCGCCGCCTCGTAGAGCTTCTGCCGGGTGACCTGTCGGCGCGTGGTGCCACTGCTGTCCATGCCCTTGATTCTCACAGGTCCCGGTACGGTCACAGACTCAGCTCCGGGTGCAGCCGGTCCAGGGTCCACACCTGCTTGCGGCGGGCGGACAGGGCGGTCAGCGCCAGAGCCCCCGCGGTGAAGGCCAGCAGCACGGCGCAGCCCTGCCAGACCGGGCCGAGCCCACCGCCCGTGATCAGCCGGCGCAGCCCGTCGACGACGTAGGTCATCGGCAGGTACGGGTGGATCGCCCCGAAGAACCCCGGGCTGGTCTGGACGGGATAGGTGCCCCCGGCCGAGGTCAGCTGCAGCATCAGCACCGCCAGGACGAGGATCCGCCCCGCCGCGCCGAAGCGGGCGTTGAGCCACTGCACGATCGCGGCGAAGCAGCAGGTCACCAGGGCCAGGAAGCCCACCGTCCCGGCGGCGTGCGCCATCTGCAGACCGAGCTGCCAGTGCAGCACCGACATCAGCGCGGCGACCTGGAGCAGGCCCGTCGCGGCGACGGGCAGCCAGCCCGCGAAGGCGATCCGCCAGGCGGGCGCCCCGGCCGCGAGCGCCCGCCGGTTGAGCGGCTGGATCAGCATGTACGCCACCATCGCGCCGACCCACAGCGAGAGCGGGATGAAGTACGGGGCGAAGCCGGTGCCGTAGTTGGGCGCCGCGTGCAGCGAGGAAGAGGCCAGCCTCACGGGGTCGGCCATGACGCCGGTACGGGCGTCGCGGTCCTTCTTGTCGTAGTCCGGGATCTTGCCGACCCCGTCGTTCAGCCCCTGCGCGAGCGTCGAGGAGCCGTCACCCAGCCGGTACAGCCCGCTGTCCAGGGTCGTGGCGCCCGCCTTGAGCTTCTTGACGCCCGCGTCCAGGTCCCCGGCCCCCGTCTTCGCGGTGCCGAGGCCGGTGTGGAGCGCGTCGGCGCCCTTGGCGACCTTGTGCGCGCCGGTGTTGAGCGCGTTGACCTTCTTCACCGCCGACTCCAGGTCCGTGTCCAGGTTCGGCGCCCGCTTCGCCAGGGCGTCGGCCTGCTTCTCCAGGTCGGTCAGCCGGGTGCGCAGCTTCGCGAGGTCGCCCTTCTGGTTCGTGACCAGCGCGTTCACGTCGTCGGACACCTTGGCGACGTCCTCGGCCGCGGTCCTGGCACGCTTCAGCTGCGGGCAGACCCCCGGGTCGGGCAGCGGCTGGTCCTCGCAGCGGTCGCGGTAGACCTCGGTCAGGTCGTCGGAGGCCGTGTGGGCGGCGGCCGAGGCGGTGGGCGCCGCTTCGGCCAGCAGGTCGAGGTTGTCGCGTACGGTCTTCGAGGAGTCGGCGACCAGCCGGGCCGTGTCCCCGATGGACTTGCCGTTGTCCTTCAGGAAGGGGCGTACGTCGGCGGCGACCGCGTTGACCTTGTCGGCGAGCCGCTGGGTGCCGCCGGCGACCTGCCGGGAACCCGTCTCCAGGTCGCCCGCGCCCTTGTTCAGCTTGGTGACGCCGGTGGAGAGCGTTCCGCTGCCCGACTTGGCGTCCTTGAGGCCGTCCGCGAGGTCCTCGGAGCCCTTCTTCGCCCTCGTGAGACCGCTCCGGAGGTCGTCGGCTCCCTTGGCCGCCTTCGCGGTCGCGTCGTGCAGACCGGAGAAGTTGACGAAAATCCGGTCCAGGAAGCCGCGCGAGGCCTTGGTGGACGCGGCGCTGCGGACCTCGGCGAAGACCGTCCTGGAGATCTGCCCGACGATGTAGTTGTTGGCGTCGTTCGTGCGGACCTCGAGGGCGCCGCTCTCGGGGGAGTCCCCGCCGCTCGAAGCGATCTGTTCGCTGAAGTCCGCGGGCATGGTCAGGGAGAGGTAGTACGTCCCGTCCTCGACGCCCTTCTCCGCCTCTGCGGAGCCGACCTCGTGCCAGTCGAAGACCTTCGAGTCGAGCAGCCGGCCGGCGATCTCGTCACCGGCCGCGAGGCGTTCGCCCTCGGCGCTCGCGCCCTTGTCGTCGTTGACCAGCGCCACGGGGATGCGGTCGAGCCGCCCGTACGGGTCCCAGAACGACCAGAGGTAGAGCGCCCCGTACAGCAGGGGCAGCAGGAGGAGCGCCACGAGCGCGGCGCGCGGCATCCGGCCCCTCCCGAACCGTTTCAGCTCAAGCGCGGCCAGTCTCGGCGATCGCATCGGCCGTGTCCTTCCCGGTCGTCGTGTCGTCGGGCATGTCCGCTCCGCCCTCAGGGCGGGTGCGCACGGTGAGCGCGTCCTCCGGGGACTCGCTGCACACGGCCAGCACGGTGGTGCCGCCGGCCGCGAGGGTGCGCAGCAGCTCCCAGGCCAGGGCGCGGTCCTCGGCGGAGAGTTTGAGGTCCGTGTCGTCGACGGCGAGGAGCCGCGGACGGCTCATCAGGGCGAGGGCGACGGACAGGCGCAGGGCTTCCAGGCGCTCAAGATCGCGCACGGAGGTCCGTCCGGCCTTGGGCAGCGTCGCGAGGTCGAGCCCCGCTGCCTCCAGCGCGGTGTCGACCGACGCCCGTGCCGTGGCGACGCGTTCGGCGCGGGGCCGCAGGAGGGCACGCGGCGAGGCGCCGAAGCGGCGCCGCAGCAGGGCACGTTCCCGAAGATGCTCGGCCACGGTGAGAGAGGGATCCAGGTCGCTGACCCCGGGGACCGGGCCGAGGGCACTGAAGCGGCGCACGGCAGCGAGCCGTCCGGGCAGCCGTTCACCCCCGACCTCGGCGTGCCCGTGCGTGGAACGCATCCGGCCGGTGAGCGCCAACAGCAGACAGGTACGGCCGGAGCCGGAGGGCCCTTCCACCGCGACGAGCGATCCGGGGCCGGCGGTGAAGCCCACTCCCCGGAAGGCCCAGCCGCGCGGGCCCTTCAGCCCGAAGTCCTCGGCGCTCAGAGACGCCCCGTGCGGGCTGTCCACGACCCCACCCCCATTTTTTGCACTGACTGGTCAGTGCAAAAAACTAGCCCGAACTTGTGCGCGAAGCAAAGTGCCTGGTCGGAGGCGAGATCTGAGGGATTGTCAGTGGGGGCCGTCACGATGGATACATACGGCCACGGAGCCGTCACACGACGACAGGAGGTTCGTCATGGCCAGCTCGTCCGCAGCCGCCGCCCCGCGGCGCCGCGCAGGCAGCCCTGCCCCCTCGCTGACCGGTCCGGCAACCGACGTCCACCCCGTGCCGCGCCGCACCACGGCGCCGCCCGCCGCTCTCGATCTGCTCGCCCAGGCCCACGCCGGCCTGGAGGAGGCCGCCGTACTCGACGTGCCCAACGAGCGGTACGCCACCGCCCACCTCGCCGCGCTGCGGACCGCGGCCGCCGTGCTCGCCGCTCGCGGACGGCCCGAGAGCGGCGGGCGTCGCAGGGAGCGGATCCGCAGCGCCTGGGAGGTCCTCCCCGACATCGCGCCGGAACTCACCGAATGGAGCGCGCTGTTCGCCTCCGGAGCCCCACGCAGGGCCCGGGCGGAGGCGGGCATACCCGGCGCGGCCACCAGCCGCGACGCCGACGACCTGCTGCGCCACGTGGCCATGTTCCTGCGCCTGGTCGAGCGGATGCTGGCCCTCCAGCCCGTCCTGCCGCAGCCCCGGAGGGACGGCTCCGATCAGCGGTCCGACGCGGGATGACCGCGCCGGCGGTGCGAGGCAATAGGGTGGAGACCACCCGTACCACCCGTACCACCTGCACTGTTCACGCTCCGCCGTCCGTGGCGGCACCGTGCCGAGGAGTCAACTGCCGTGTCGGACCAGCTGCGCCCCCGCGCCTCCCTCCGTACCGCCGTGGTCTGGGAGGTCCTCAAGGACGCTCTCGAGCGCCGGGTCAAGGCGACCGGCAGGGAAGCCCTGGACGTGCTGGACACCGGCGGCGGCACCGGCAATTTCGCCGTGCCCGTCGCCCGGCTCGGCCACCGCGTCACCGTCGTCGACCCCAGCCCGAACGCCCTGTTCGCACTGGAGCGCCGTGCCGAGGAGGCCGGTGTCGCCGACCGCGTCCGAGGCGTCCAGGGCGACATCCTCGGCCTCTTCGAGGTGGTGGACCGTGCCGGTTACGACGCGGTCCTGTGCCACGGCGTCCTGGAGTACGTGGACGACCCCGCCGAGGGCGTGCGCAACGCGGTCGACGCGCTCCGCCCGTCCGGCTTCCTCAGCCTGCTCGGCGCGGGCCTCGGCGGTGCCGTGCTGGCCCGGGCGCTCGCGGGCCACTTCACCGAGGCCCGTCAGGCGCTGTCGGACCCCGCCGGGCGCTGGGGCGACGGCGACCCCGTGCCCCGCAGGTTCACCGCCGACCAGCTGACCGGACTGGTCGCCGCCGCGGGTGTCGAGGTCGGCGCCGTCCATGGCGTACGGGTCTTCGGCGACCTCGTGCCGGGCGTCCTGGTGGACACCGAACCGGGCGCCATGGAGGAGCTCCTCAGGCTGGAAGCGGCGGTCGCGGAACTGCCCGCCTTCCACTCGGTGGCGACCCAGCTGCACGTTCTGGGAGAGAAGCGCGCCTGAGCGGCGGCGGTGACTCTGCCGGAGTACGGCCGCGAAAGCGGCGGGAGCACGGCTGATCAGCAACGCAGCTGCAGACGGAGTACTGCCGGGAACACCCGATCGGGCCGCGAGCCCCGTATGATCGGGTGACACCATCCGGCATGACGGATCGGAGGTCGGGGAATCTACGCCTCAGCAGCCGAGCCGAAATGGCGGTCCGGACTGGCTATGGCTAGAGGGCGGGTTTCACGGGGGCGAATCCCTGCCTATCCTGGAAGGGCCGCATACCGGTCGCCCCCGCGGCCGACGACGAGGAGGACTCCGTGCCGCTCTCGGAGCACGAGCAGCGAATGCTCGAGCAGATGGAGCGAGCGCTGTACGCCGAAGATCCCAAGTTCGCTACAGCGCTTGAGGGAAGCGGGCTGCGCAGGTACACCCGGCGACGGGTCTACCAGGCGGTAGCCGGTTTTCTGGTGGGTATCGCGCTCCTCATGGCCGGAATGGTTTTCCAGCAGACCTGGGTCAGCGTGGCGGGGTTCCTCGTCATGCTGGGCTGTGCCGTGCTGGCGGTCACCGGATGGCGCAAGGCGCCGAAGCCCGGTGAGCAGCAGCCGGCGGGGAGCGCGGGCGGGGGCGGAGGCGAACGCCGACATCCCAGGCAGCGCCGGTCGATGATGAACCGGATCGAACAGAGGTGGCAACGCCGCCGCGACGAACAGGGCCAGTGAGCTTTCCGCTTCCCGGCCGGCGGCGGGCAGCCACCGGCACAGGACGCGGTCCGCGCACACCGAGAACTTGACGCTGGACCTCGCACGTGAGGGGCGGTCGCTGCACAGCGACCGCCCCTCACGTGTCTCCCGCGCCACCCGGAGCCGGTCCGGAAACGGGGGCGGCCGTCGGCCGCCCTGGGCCCCGGCCCCGACCGCCGGGGCCCCGCTCTCCTGGACCACGGTCCAGGAGAGCGGGGCCCGCGGTCGGGCGCGACCCCGCTCCGTGGACTCAGCCCTGCTGCCGTGACGGGCGGCGCAGCCGTGCCGCCCAGCGGTCGCGTCCCGCGCGGTCCGACCACCGGCGGCCGAACTCCGTCCGGCGCTCCGACAGCGCCCAGATCACCCGGACGGCCGAACGGGGTGCGAGCGTCGCCCGCACCTTCGCCCACCGGCCGGCCGAGGCCCACAGACCGGCCCTGACGGCCCGCACATCCTCGGCCGAGGCGGAGGCGGCGCCCGGCTCGGGCGCGTACAGCACCTGCTCCACCGCTCCCGCCACCCGGTGGACCGCGGCGGCCGCCTGCCCGTCGAGGTGCCCCAGCCGCACGACGCGCGCCGCCGTCCTCCGAGGGGTTTGCGACTCGTCCGGCGGAATGCCGTGATCCCAGGCCGAATCGGTGATCTCCCGCCAGGCGGCCATCACCCTGGCCATCGCGTCAGCGGCCGTACGCCCGCCTGAGGAGCCGAGCCTCCGGCCACGGACCCGTATCCGCCAGAGCATCGGCAGCAGCGGGAGTGTGAGCACCACCAGGGAGCCGATCACCCGGAGCGCCACCGTGCCGGCTGGGGTCCCCGGGCCGGCGGAGTCCGTCGCACCGGGGGCCGTGGACGCACCGCACTCACCCTGCTGACGCATCTGCGCGGGACAGGACTCCGTGGCGGAAGGGGCGGCCGTGGGGGCCGTGGAGGCACCCTCCGTCGGCAGCGCCGGATCGCTGGGGTCCTGCGAGGGAGCGTCCGGCACGGTGTACGCCGGGGTGGTACCGCGGGACGGTGTCGGCTCGAAGCGGGTCCAACCCACGCCCTCGAAGTACAGCTCGGGCCAGGCGTGCGCGTCCCGCAGCCCGACCGACACCGAACCGTCCGCCTGGACCGTGCCGGGCGTGAAGCCCACCGCGACCCGGGCCGGGATGCCCAGGGTCCTGGCCATGGCGGCCATGGTGAAGGAGAAGTGGACGCAGAAGCCCTCCCTGTCCTTCAGGAAGCGCTCGATCGCCGCGGTGCCGGTACCCGACTTCACCGTCGTGTCGTAACGGAAACCACCCTCCGAGGCGAACCAGTCCTGCAGTTTCACCGCCCGCTCGTAGTCGTTGGCGGCCCCCGCGGTCACCTGCTGGGCGGTCTCCTCGACCACCTCGGGCAGCGACGCGGGAACCCGCGTGTACTCACGGACCAGGTCCGAGCGCGGTTCCATCGCCGCGGCGAGCTCCGCGGCCGTCGGCTCCACCACCAGACTGCTGACCTCGTACCGGGCGCCGCGCGTCGTCTGGCCGTCGTCGCCGACGAGGGTGCGCCCCTCGGGTTCGAACCGCCAGCGGCCCTGGATGTCCACCTCGCTCGCCGGATAGGGGAGCGGCAGATAGGTCTGCTGGTACGAGCGCGACGCCGAGATGTTCGTCCGGATCTCGGTGACGGAGACACTTCCGTCCAGCCCGGCCGGCTGCGGCAGCCGGGCCGGGACATCCCTCAGCCGGCGGGTCGACGGACGCCACTCGCTGCCGTCGAACTGGTCCAGGGCCAGGATGCGCAGGTAGAAGTCCTGCGGGTTCCCCGCGTTGGTGCGGTACGACATCACCTCGCGGTTCTCCGGCTGGTTGAGATTGTTCTGCAGCGAGACCAGCGGGTTCACCGCGGAGATCGTGCCCCCGCCGCTGCCCCTGCCCGACCCGCCGCCCGTGCCGCCCAGGAGCCCGCCGTCGAGTGCGGGAAGGGCTGCGGGCACGGCCAGCGCGATGCCCAGCGCCACCACGCCGATCCGCCGGCCCGTACGGACCGACGCCACGGCGCGCCCGGACCCCTCCAGGCCGGCCGCCAGACCGCCCGATGTGCGGGACACACCGCCGAACACCCGTCCCCACTGGGACAGCCGGTCCCGGCCCTCGGCCAGCAGCAGAAGCAGATAGCCGAACGCCGCGAGAAGGAACCAGAGCCATCCCGCCCCGCCGTCGGAGAGCCCGGCCGCGACCGAGTAGAGCGCGAGCAGCGGCAGACCGGCCGGCGCCGCGGCGCGGACGGTCACCGCGAGGACGTCCACGGCCAGCCCGATCAGCAGCACGCCGCCGATCAGCATCAGCCGGATGCCGTCCGTCGCCGGTGCCGGGATGGCATACCTGTTGACGTCGTCGGCGCCCAGGGCCAGCAGCTCGGCGAGCCGCTGGACCGCCTGCGGCCCCGGAACCACACCGAACAGGGCTTGCTCCCTGGCGAACGCGACGGTCAGGGCAAGCAGGGTCACGAGCACCTGGAGGGAGACCGTCAGGACCCGTGTCACGCGCATCCGGCGGGCGAGCACGCCCACCCCGCTCTGGAGGGCCAGCAGGAACGCGGCCTGCAGGACCCACTTCGACTCCTCGACCAGGGGCAGCAGGGAGCCCGCCGCCAGCATCGTGGCCGCGAAGGCGCACAGCGCCAGCCGGGTACGCCCGCTCATGACCAACTCCCGGAGTGCCCCGTCGTCGTGCCGGCCGCGGGCGACCGGTCGCCCGAGCCGCCCTCCTGGCCCGCCTGCCGCCACAGCCGGGCGAGCTCCGCCCCGGGTGGCACCGCCATCGCCGTCCACCCCGCCTCGCGCAGCAGCCGCAAGCGGTCGGAGACCGGCGCCGGCGGCACGGCTTCCGCGCCGCGCGCCCAGTCGGCGCCGTCCAGCACGAACGCGACGGCCCCCCGGGTGCGCTGCCGCATCCTGGCCGCCACCGCGGTCTGCTCCTCGTCGAGAGCGCCGAAGAACGCCACCAGCAGCCCTTCGTCGCCCCCGCGCAGGACGTCGTACGCCCGGGAGAGACCGCCTCCGTCGGAGTGGTCGACGACCGCGAGGGTGTCCATCATCAGACCCGCCGCGTCCGCGGACTCCTGCGCCGCTCCGGCGAAGCCGTCCTCGCTCCCGCCCGGCATGGAGCTCCCCTCGTCCGTGAGCAGCCGCACCGCGTAGCCCCGCTCGAGCATGTGCACCAGCGCGGAAGCCGCCCCGGACACCGCCCATTCGAAGGCCGACCCGGGGCCGGCCCCCTGATAGGCGATCCGCCGCGTGTCCAGCAGCACCGTGCACCTGGCGCGCTGCGGCTGTTCCTCCCGCCGCACCATCAGCTCCCCGTAGCGTGCGGTGGAGCGCCAGTGCACCCGGCGCAGGTCGTCACCGTGGCGGTAACCGCGCGGAATGATGTCGTCCTCGCCGGCCAGCGCCAGCGAACGCTGCCTGCCGTCGCCGTACCCGGAGGTCGCCCCGGCCAGCCGGAGCGGGGGGAGCGGTTCGGTGCGGGGGATGACCACCAGCGTGTCGTAGGCGCTGAAGGAGCGCGTCAGCTCGCACATCCCGAACGGGTCGCTCAGCTGCAGTTGCAGGGGGCCCAGCGGGTAGCGCCCGCGCAGGTCGGAGCGGACCCGGTAGGACACCTCCCGTACGCCGCCGGGCTCCACCCGGTCCAGCACGAAGCGGGGCCGGGGCCCGAGGACGTACGGAACGCGGTCCTGGAGCATGAGCAGGCCCGTGTGCAGGCGCGACACGTTGTCCATGCGCAGATGGACCCGCGCCTCCGAGCCCGCCGGCACACGGGACGGCGACAGCCGGCGGCTGCCTGCCACCCTGTAGCGGGTGCGGTAGAGGACGGTGACGCAGACCAGCGGCAGCACCGCCAGCAGCAGGCCCACCCGGAGCAGGTCGCCCTGGCCCAGCACATAGGCGCAGACAGCCGCCGCCACGCCGGCGGCCAGGAAGGACCGCCCCCGCGTCGTGAGTCCGCCGAGAGCCGCCCGCAGGCCGCCCTTGTCGTCGCTTTCGTCCACGGGGCCGGGCGCCCCGGACGTCATCACAGCCGCCGTGCGCCGGGCTGCCGGCCGTACACCGGGGTGCCCGGCTGGTGCTGGGGCGGCGCGGGGGCCGCCGTGCCGCCCGACGTCGGCACCGGAGTGCGCTGCAGGATGTCCAGCACGACCTGCTCGGCCGTACGGCGGTTGAGCTGCGCCTGGGCGGTCGGCAGCAGCCGGTGGGCGAGCACCGCGACCGCGAGGGCCTGGACGTCGTCCGGCAGTGCGTAGTCCCGCCCGCTCAGCGCGGCCGACGCCTTGGCGGCGCGCAGCAGATGCAGGGTCGCGCGCGGCGAGGCCCCGAGTCTGAGGTCCGGGTGCTGGCGGGTGGCCGCCACCAGCTGCACGGCGTAGCGCCGGACGGATTCGGCCACGTGCACCGTGCGCACCGCGTCGATCAGCTTCACGATGTCGTGGGCGTGGGCCACCGGCTGCAGGTCGTCCAGGGGAGAGACCCCGCCGTGCACGTCGAGCATCTGGAGCTCGGCCTCGGCGCTCGGGTAGCCGATCGACACCCGCGCCATGAAGCGGTCGCGCTGCGCCTCGGGCAGGGGGTAGGTCCCCTCCATCTCCACCGGGTTCTGGGTGGCGACGACCATGAAGGGGTCGGGCAGCTCGTAGGTGTGCCCGTCGATCGTGACCTGGCGTTCCTCCATCGACTCCAGCAGCGCCGACTGGGTCTTGGGCGACGCGCGGTTGATCTCGTCGCCGATCACGATCTGGGCGAAGATCGCGCCCGGTTTGAACTCGAAGTCCCGTCGCTGCTGATCGAAGATCGACACCCCGGTGATGTCCGAGGGCAGCAGGTCCGGCGTGAACTGGATGCGCCGCACCGAACAGTCGATGGACCGTGCCAGCGCCTTGGCCAGCATCGTCTTGCCGACCCCGGGCACATCCTCGATCAGAAGATGCCCCTCGGCGAGCAGCACGGTCAGAGAAAGCCGTACGACCTCAGGCTTGCCCTCGATCACACCCTCGACCGACCTGCGTACCCGCTCCGCTGTGGTGGTCAGATCTGTGAGGCTCGCTCGATCGTCATAGGTCGTCACCCGGCCCTCCTCGGCCCCTTGTGCACGGGCCGACGCACAAAGCTGCACGGCCCGCCCCGAAATACGGACACTCTCCGGAGGACCCGGAGGGATGTCACACCCGCATTCTTGTTGCCGTTACCGCTTCGTGTCACTCGCCTGTGGACAAGTGGGGGCGAAATGCCGGATGTGGTCCTTATGTCGAGGGGTCAGGAGGCGGGCAGGATCTCGCGGAGCGAGCCCGTGGTCACGTCGAAGACGAAACCGCGGACGTCGTCAGTGTGCAGCAGGAACGGAGAGGTGCGCACGCGCTGCATCGACTGCCGTACGTCCTGGTCGGCGTCCGTGTAGGCCTCCACCGCCCAGGCCGGGCGCTGTCCGACCTCGAACTCCAGGTCCTTCCGGAACTCCTCGGTGATCGATTCCATGCCGCAGTTCGTGTGGTGGATGAGCACGATGCTGCGGGTACCGAGCGCCCGCTGGCTGATCGTCAGCGACCGGATGACGTCGTCGGTGACGACGCCGCCCGCGTTGCGGATGGTGTGGCAGTCGCCCAGTTCCAGGCCCAGTGCGGCGTGCAGGTCGAGGCGGGCGTCCATGCAGGCGACCACGGCGACCCGCAGTACCGGCCGCGCGTCCATGCCCGGGTCGCTGAACTCCTCCGCGTAGCGGGTGTTCAGTTCGACCAGGCGGTCGGTGACCGTCCCGCCGGAGCGGGTGGCGGAGGACGAAAGGGAATCGGTCTCGGCGGGAGTCTGCGCAGAAGTCGACATGCTGAAGACGTTAGCGTTCGCGACCGCGCCTGGCGTGCTGTGGAAGGGGACAAAGAGCGTCAACGTCGCTTGTTGTGAGCTAACCCACAAACCTCACCGCCACGCACCCGGCCGGGTGAGGTTCCCGGTCCGTCGCGGCGGTGCGACGCGCCCAGCGGTTCGTTGATCGGAAATGGATCGAATGGCAGGGTGGACTGAGAGCACCCCAATTGCCGGATGCTCTAAAGTGACGCGAAGTTACCGACACGCCTGCACATTCTGCGTATTTCTACATGTTTCGAGTTCCCCGTGATGTGCGGCGTACATGCGGTCCGGCCCTCTCCCGCTCGCGGCCGGCCGACGCCTCCTTCCCCGGCGCCGGCCGGCCTCCCCTTCCGGGCGGGCGGGGACCAGGCCGTATGTGCGGCCACACGGGACATAGCCTGAGAGGGCGCTTTGAGCCAGACCCGACACGTCCCGGTGATGCTCCAGCGATGCCTGGACCTGTTGGCCCCGGCTCTGGAGGCGGCGGGCCCGCGGCCCCCGGTCGTCGTCGACTGCACCCTCGGGCTCGGCGGGCACAGCGAGGCACTGCTCGCCGCCTTCCCCGAGGCCCGGCTGATCGCCCTCGACCGGGACAAGGAAGCGCTGCGGCTCTCCGGCGAGCGCCTCGCCCCGTACGGCGACCGCGCCACGCTGGTGCACGCGGTCTACGACGAACTCCCCGAGGTCCTCGACCGGCTGGAAATCCCCAAGGTCCAGGGCGTGCTGTTCGACCTCGGCGTCTCCTCCATGCAACTGGACGAGGCGGACCGCGGCTTCGCGTACGCCCAGGACGCGCCGCTCGACATGCGCATGGACCAGACGACCGGCATCGGTGCGGCCGAGGTGCTCAACACCTACCCGCCGGGCGAACTCGTGCGGATCCTGCGGGCGTACGGCGAGGAGAAGCAGGCGAAGCGCATCGTCTCCGCCGTGGTCCGCGAACGCGAGAAGGAACCCTTCAGCAACAGCGCCCGCCTCGTCGAGCTGATCCGTGACTCCCTGCCGCAGGCGGCCAAGCGCACCGGCGGCAATCCGGCCAAGCGCACCTTCCAGGCCCTGCGCATCGAGGTGAACGGTGAACTCACCGTCCTGGAGCGGGCGATTCCGGCGGCGGTGGGGAGCCTCGCCGTCGGCGGCCGGATCGCCGTCCTCTCGTACCACTCGCTGGAGGACCGCCTCGTCAAGCAGGTCTTCGCCGCCGGCGCGGCCAACACGGCGCCGCCCGGACTGCCCGTGGTCCCCGAGCGTTACCAGCCCCGGCTGAAGCTGCTGACCCGCGGCGCCGAGCTGCCCACCGAGGAAGAGGTCGCCGAGAACCGGCGCGCCGCCCCCGCCAGGCTGCGCGGCGCCCAGCGGATCCGCGAGGAGGAGCGATGAGCGGATCCCGCCCGGCCGGCCGGGCCCGTACGAGGACGGTGGCACCGCGGTGACCAGGACGGCCGAGCAGATGAAGGGGCGGGCCGGCCGGCTCGCCCGGCTGATGCCGTCGGGGCCGAGCACCGCCGCCCGCACCCCCTTCGTCCTGCTGGTCGTGCTGCTGCTCGCGGGTGGCCTGATCTCGCTCCTGCTGCTGAACTCGGCGCTCAATGAAGGATCGTTCAGGCTGAGCAAGCTGGAGCGGGAGACCACCGAGCTCACCGACGAGCAGCAGGCCCTCCAGAGGGACGTCGACAGCTACTCCGAACCGGACGCGCTGGAGCGCCGGGCCAGGGAGCTCGGCATGGTGCCCGGCGGCAGCCCCGCCTTCCTGGACCCGGACGGCACCGTACGCGGTGAGCCCGAGCGGGCCACCGCGCAGCCTTTGCCCACCGAGGCCCCGGAGCCGGAGGCGAGTGCGGCCGGACCGGCCACGCCCCCCGCCTCCCCGTCGCCCGCCGTCTCGCCCTCCGCGTCCGCCGCGACGCCGTCGACGGCCCTCACCGCACCGGCCACGAACACCCCGACCCCGCCCCCGACGAGCCCCGGCAGGTGACGCAGTGCCGTCCAAGGAACCGCCGCGCCGCCGTGTCCCCGGCCCCGCGCGCTCCCGTAACGCGGGCGGGGGGCCGGGGCGTCCCCGGCCCGCCGCCCGCCCTGACGCCCGGCGCCCACGGAGCCAGACGGCCAGGAAGCGACGCGGCGGCTCCGCGCGGTCCATCCGGCTGGGCAGCCCGCGTCCCCGGCTCCGCCTCATCAGCCTCTGCCTGACCCTCGTCATGATGGCGTTCGTCGTCCGGCTCCTCCAGGTCCAGGCCGTCGACGCCGACACCTACTCCGCCAAGGCCGAGAAGAACCGCTACCTGGAGTACACGATCGCCGCCGAACGCGGTGAGATCACGGACCGCAGCGGCATCGCCCTGGCCACCAGCGTCGACGCGCACGACATCACGGCCGACCCGAAGCTCTTCACACCCGCGGAGAGCAAGGCCCCGGACGCGCCGCAGCAGGCGGCTGCCCTGCTCGCCCCGATCCTCGGCGAGGACGAGGCGGACCTGGCGAAGAAGCTCTCCGCCAAGAGCCGCTACACCGTGCTGGCACGGCGCCAGACCCCCCAGGTCTGGAAGCAGATCAAGGACCTCAAGTCCGCCTTCGCCGACAAGGCGGCCGAGGACAAGGCGAAGGGCGGCCCCGGCGCCAACGTGCTGGCCGGAGTCCTCCAGGAGCCCACCACCAAGCGCGTGTACCCCAACGGCGACCTCGCCGCCGGGATACTGGGGTTCGTCAACGCCGAGGGCAAGGGCGGCGGCGGCCTGGAAGCACAGCTGAACAAGCAGCTCCAGGGCGAGGACGGCAAGATCCGCTACGCCCAGGCGGGCGGCCGGCCCGTGCCCACCGCCGGCTCCACGGAGATCCCGGCCGTCGCCGGCACCGACGTCGAGCTGACGATCGACCGGGACATCCAGTGGGCGGCCCAGCGCGCCATCGCCGACCAGGTGGAGAAGTCCGAGGCGGACCGGGGCTACGTGGTCGTCCAGAACACGAGGACCGGCGAGGTGCTGGCCATGGCCAACGCCCCCGGCTACGACCCCAACGACCTCGCGCAGAGCAACGCGGCCGCCCTGGGCAACGCCGCCCTCCAGGACGTGTACGAACCCGGCTCCACCAGCAAGGTCATGTCCATGGCCGCGGTGCTGGAGGAGGGGGTGGCGACGCCCGGTACGCACGTCACCGTGCCCAACCGGCTGCACCGCGGCGACCGGCTCTTCAAGGACGACATCGACCACCCCACCTGGTACCTCACGCTCAACGGCGTACTCGCCAAGTCGAGCAACATCGGCACCATCCTGGCCACCGGGCAGCTGGGGAAGACCCAGGCCGAGGCCAACAAGGTCCTGTACTCCTACCTGCGCAAGTTCGGCATCGGCAGCAAGACGGGCCTCGACTACCCGGGCGAGTCGCCCGGCATCTTCGCCAAGCCCGAGGACTGGTCGACCTCGCAGCAGTACACGATCCCGTTCGGACAGGGACTCTCGCTCAACGCCATGCAGGCCGCATCGGTCTACCAGGCCATCGCCAACGACGGGGTCCGGATCGAGCCGACCCTGGTCCGCGGGACCAAGGACGCGGACGGCCGCTACACGGCGTCCGAAGCCCCCGAACGCACCCGGGTGGTCAGCGAGAAGACGGCCAGGACACTGGCGAAGATGCTGGAGTCCGTGGTGGACGACCAGGAGGGCACCGGGACCAAGGCCCACATCGAGGGCTACCGGGTCGCGGGCAAGACCGGCACGGCCAACCGCGTCGACCCCGTACGCGGCGTCTACAAGGGCTACACCGCGTCCTTCGCGGGGTTCGCCCCCGCCGACGACCCGCAGATCACCGTCTACTGCGCCATCCAGAACCCCACCAAGGGCAGCTACTTCGGCGGCCAGATCTGTGGCCCGATCTACAAGAAGGTCATGGAGTTCGCCCTGAAGACCCTCCAGACCCCTCCCTCCGGCAGCGATCCCGCCCGGCTGCCGGTGTCCTTCAAGCCGGGCGAGTAACTCGGGGGAACCCTCAGTGACGACCATCACCCCTGATCCCGGGAACCGGAACGAGAAGTACCGCGACCCCGGCCCCTCACTTCGCGAGAGGCCGGGTCCGCCCGGTACGCTCACCGCCGTGCCCCACGCTGATCAGTGTCAAACCACTCAGAAGGACGCGCCTGTGACCTACCCGGGAGCGCCCCGACCGGACCGGCTCCGGCCCACGCCCCTCGGAGAGCTGGCCGCCCGGCTCGGTGCCGGACCGCAGGATTCCGGTGAGGTCACCGGAATCACGCACGACTCCCGGGCCGTGCGCCCCGGGGACGTGTACGCGGCCCTGCCCGGTGCCCGTTTCCACGGCGCCGACTTCGCCGCCCAGGCCGCGGGCCTGGGCGCGGCCGCGATCCTCACCGACCCGGCGGGCGCCGAGCGCGCCGCCGGAACCGGCCTCCCGGTCCTCGTCACCGACGACCCGCGCGGCCGGATGGGCGACCTCGCGGCCGAGATCTACGGACGGCCGGGAGTCGGCCTTCTCCAGATCGGCATCACCGGAACGTCCGGCAAGACCACCACGGCGTACCTCGTCGAGGGCGGGCTGCGCGGCGCCGGACGCAGCACCGGGCTGATCGGCACCGTCGAGATGCGGATCGGCGACGAGCGCATCAAGTCGGAGCGCACCACCCCCGAAGCCACCGACCTCCAGGCACTCTTCGCCGTCATGCGGGAACGCGGGGTCGAGGCCGTCGCCATGGAGGTCTCCAGCCACGCCCTGGTGCTCGGCCGGGTCGACGGCTGCGTCTTCGACGTCGCCGTGTTCAACAACCTCAGCCCGGAACACATGGAGTTCCACTCCGGCATGGAGGACTACTTCCAGGCCAAGGCGCAGCTGTTCACCCCGCAGCGCAGCAAGCTCGGCGTCGTCAACTTCGACGACGAGTACGGCCGCCGGCTGGTCAAGGAGGCGTCCGTCCCGGTCGTCACCTTCTCGGCGGAAGGCCACCCGGACGCCGAGTGGCGGGCCGAGGACGTCGAAGTCGGCCCCCGGGACAGCAGCTTCACCGTGATCGGCCCCAAGGGCGAGCGCGTCACCGCCAGGGCACCGCTGCCCGGCCCGTTCAACGTCGCCAACACCCTCGCCGCGATCGTCACCCTGGCCGTCGCGGGCGTCGACCCGCAGACCGCGGCCGACGGGGTCGCGGCCGTTCCCGGCGTACCCGGCCGGCTGGAACGCGTCGACGCCGGACAGCCGTACCTCGCGGTCGTCGACTACGCGCACAAGACCGACGCCGTCGAATCCGTCCTGCGCTCCCTGCGGAAGGTCACCGAGGGCCGGGTGCACATCGTGCTCGGCTGCGGCGGCGACCGCGACACGACGAAGCGCGGAGCGATGGGCGCGGCCGCGGCGCGGCTCGCCGACACCGCCGTACTCACCTCCGACAACCCCCGCTCCGAGGACCCGCTCGCGATCCTCGCCGCGATGCTCTCCGGCGCGGCCGAGGTGCCCGTCCACGAGCGCGGCGACGTACTCGTGGAGGCCGACCGCGCCGCGGCCATCGCCGCCGCGGTCGCCCGGGCCGAGCCCGCCGACACCGTGCTGGTGGCCGGAAAGGGACACGAGCAGGGCCAGGACATCCACGGAGTGGTGCGCCCCTTCGACGACCGGAAGGTCCTGCGCGAGGCCATCGAACGCTCCCTGGGGCGCACGGGCGCCGTGCACGCCCCCGAGGACCGCGTACACACCCACGAGAACAACAGTCAGGGATGACCAAGTGATCGCCCTTTCCCTCGCCGAGATCGCCGGAATCGTCGGCGGGCAGCCGCACGACGTACCGGACGGCTCCGCCGTCGTCACCGGCCCCGTCGTCATCGACTCCCGGGAGGTGCGGCAGGGCTCCCTGTTCGCCGCGTTCGCGGGCGAGCGTGTCGACGGCCACGACTACGCGCAGCGCGCCGTCGAGGCGGGCGCGGTGGCCGTGCTCGCCGCTCACCCCGTCGGTGCCCCGGCGATCGTCGTCGACGACGTCGTGGCCGCGCTCGGAGCCCTCGCACGCGCCGTCGTGGAACGCCTCGGCACCACCGTCGTCGCTCTGACCGGCTCGGCCGGCAAGACGTCCACGAAGGACCTGATCGCCCAGCTCCTGGAGCGCAAGGCGCCCACGGTCTGGACGCCGGGTTCCCTCAACAACGAGATCGGTCTGCCGCTCACCGCGCTGCGCGCGACGGCGGAAACGCGCCATCTCGTGCTGGAGATGGGCGCGCGGGGCATCGGCCACATCCACTACCTCGCCGACCTGACCCCTCCGAAGATCGGCCTGGTCCTCAACGTGGGCAGCGCCCACATCGGGGAGTTCGGCAGCCGCCAGGCGATCGCCCAGGCCAAGGGCGAGCTCGTCGAGGTCCTCCCGGAGGACGGCGCCGCGATCCTCAACGCCGACGATCCGCTCGTGCGGGCCATGGCGTCCCGCACAAAGGCACGGGTGCTCCTCTTCGGAGAGGCCGCGGATGCGGACGTACGGGGAGAGAACGTGCGGCTCACGGACGACGGCCGCCCCGCTTTCGCGCTCCACACCCCGACCGGGTGCAGCGACGTGACCTTGCGCCTGTACGGTGAGCACCACGTGTCGAACGCGCTCGCCGCGGCCGCCGTCGCCCATGAGTTGGGCATGTCCGTGTCCGAGATCGCCGATGCGCTCTCCGGGGCGGGCACCCTCTCCCGCTGGCGCATGGAGGTCACCGAGCGTCCGGACGGTGTGACGGTCGTCAATGACGCCTACAACGCGAACCCCGAATCCATGAAGGCCGCACTCCGTGCGCTGGCCGCCATGGGCAAGGCCCGACAGGCAGCCGGGGGGCGCACGTGGGCGGTGCTCGGTCAGATGGCCGAGCTCGGTGACGCGTCGCTCGCCGAGCACGACGCGGTCGGACGGCTCGCCGTCCGGCTCAACGTCAGCAAGCTCGTCGCTGTCGGGGGGCTAGAAGCCTCCTGGCTGCAACTGGGCGCATATAACGAGGGTTCGTGGGGTGAGGAGTCGGTGCACGTGTCCGACGCACAGGCGGCCGTCGACCTGTTGCGCAGTGAACTGCGCCCGGGAGACGTCGTGCTGGTGAAGGCGTCCCGGTCGGTCGGCCTGGAGAAGGTCGCCCTGGCACTGCTGGAGACGACCGAGGGCGAGGTCGCCGTCCGATGAGGCAGATCCTCTTCGCGGGAGCCATAGGGCTCTTCCTGACCCTGGTCGGCACGCCGCTGCTGATCAAACTTCTGGCCCGCAAGGGCTACGGGCAGTTCATCCGGGACGACGGCCCGCGTACCCACGGCAGCAAGAAGGGCACGCCCACCATGGGCGGGATCGCCTTCATCCTGGCGACGATCATCGCGTACGTCCTGGCGAAGGTGATCACCGGCGAGGAGATGCGCTTCTCCGGCGTCCTCGTCCTGTTCCTGATGGCCGGGATGGGCCTCGTCGGCTTCCTCGACGACTACATCAAGATCGTCAAGCAGCGCTCGCTGGGCCTGCGCGCCAAGGCGAAGATGGCCGGCCAGCTGATCGTCGGCATCGCCTTCGCGGTGCTCTCGCTCCAGTTCGCCGACCTCCGCGGCAACACCCCGGCATCGACCCGGCTCTCCTTCGTCGAGGACTTCGGCTGGTCCATCGGGCCGGTGCTGTTCGTCGTCTGGGCCCTGTTCATGATTCTCGCCATGTCCAACGGCGTGAACCTGACGGACGGTCTGGACGGCCTGGCCACCGGCGCGTCGGTGATGGTCTTCGGCGCGTACACCTTCATCGGGCTGTGGCAGTTCCAGGAGTCCTGCGCCAACGCGACCACCCTCACCAACCCGGAGGCGTGTTTCGAGGTACGGGACCCACTCGACCTGGCCGTCGTCGCCTCGGCCCTGATGGGCGCCTGCTTCGGCTTCCTGTGGTGGAACACCTCGCCCGCCAAGATCTTCATGGGTGACACCGGTTCGCTCGCCCTCGGCGGCGCGCTCGCCGGCCTCGCGATCTGCTCCCGCACCGAGTTCCTGATGGCCATCCTCGGCGGCCTCTTCGTGATGATCACGATGTCGGTGGTCATCCAGGTCGGCTCGTTCAAGATGACCGGCAAGCGGGTCTTCCGGATGGCGCCGCTCCAGCACCACTTCGAACTCAAGGGGTGGTCCGAAGTCCTTGTCGTGGTCCGCTTCTGGATCATCCAGGGCATGTGCGTGATCGTCGGACTCGGCCTCTTCTACGCGGGATGGGCAGCCAAGAAGTGAACGACGTGGACTGGCAGGGCAAGAACGTCACGGTCGCCGGGCTCGGCGTCAGCGGCATCCCCGCCGCCCGCGCCCTGCACGAGCGGGGAGCCCTCGTCACCGTCGTCAACGACGGCGACGACGAGCGCTCCCGCGCCCAGGCCGCCGAGCTGGAGGCGCTCGGGGTCACCGTGCGCCTCGGCGACGGCGACACCCTGCCGGAGTCCACCGAGCTCGTGGTCACGGCCCCCGGCTGGAAGCCCGGAAAGCCGCTCTTCCGAGCGGCCGCCGAGGCCGGCGTCCCCGTCTGGGGCGACGTCGAGCTGGCCTGGCGGCTGCGGGGCCCCGACGCGGCACCCTGGCTCGCGGTCACCGGCACCAACGGCAAGACCACGACCGTGCGGATGCTCGCCTCGATCCTCGGTGCCGCGGGCCTGCGCACGGCCGCGGTCGGCAACATCGGGGTCTCCCTGCTGGACGCCGTGCTCGGCGAAGAGACGTACGACGTGCTCGCCGTCGAGCTCTCCAGCTACCAGCTCCACTGGGCGCCCTCGCTGCGCGCCCACTCCGGCGCCGTGCTCAACCTGGCCCCGGACCACCTCGACTGGCACGGCTCCATGGCCGGATACGCCGCCGACAAGGGCCGGATCTACGAGGGCAACAGCGTCGCCTGCGTCTACAACGCGCAGGACGGGGCGACGGAGGACCTCGTGCGCGAGGCCGACGTCGAGGAGGGCTGCCGGGCCATCGGGTTCACCCTCGGCACGCCGGGCCCCTCGCAGCTCGGGGTGGTCGACGGCATCCTCGTCGACCGGGCCTTCGTGGCCAACCGGCAGAAGCAGGCCCAGGAGCTCGCCGAGGTCGGCGACGTCGATCCGCCGGCCCCGCACAACATCGCCAACGCCCTGGCGGCGGCGGCCCTCGCCCGCGCCTTCGGCGTACCGCCGACGGCCGTGCGCGACGGGCTGCGGGCCTTCCGCCCCGACGCCCACCGCATCGAACACGTCGCCGATGTCTCCGGAGTCACCTACATCGACGACTCCAAGGCCACCAACACCCACGCCGCCGAGGCCTCCCTCGCGGCCTACGAGCCGATCGTCTGGATCGCCGGCGGCCTGGCCAAGGGCGCCACCTTCGACGACTTGGTCAGCGGGGCCGCGAAGCGGCTGCGGGGTGCCGTGCTGATGGGCGCCGACCGGGCGCTGATCCGCGAAGCCCTGGCGCGACACGCCCCCGAGGTACCCGTGGTCGACCTCGACCGGACCGACACTGGGGCGATGTCCGCAGCGGTCCGCGAAGCGGCACGGCTGGCCCGGCGCGGTGACACCGTCCTGCTGGCCCCGGCCTGTGCCTCGATGGACATGTTCGTCAACTACAACAAGCGGGGCGAGGCGTTCGCGGACGCGGTCCGCCAACTCGCCGACGAGAGCGCCTGACGGGCCCGGCCCCCGCGTCGTACTGTCCCGGAGGACCGGGAGGGTCCCGGGACCCGGCACGAGCAGCACCGCCGGGGGCCGGGGCCCCGGGCGACAGCCCCGGGCACGAGCAGTGGAGGGGACAGCGACAATGCCGGCCGACGAGAGCTCAGCCGCGCGCGGAGCCGGCCGTTCACGGGCCACCGCCGCGATCAGCCGGGTGCTCATCCCGCCCCTGCTCGCCGGAGCGCTGCCCGCGGGCTCCGGACCGCCGGCCGGGCTCGCCCTGCGCAGCCGGCCCGCCGCCGGTCCCCGAAGGCCGCCCTCGCCGCGTGGCGGGGGACCGTCGAGACCCGGCGGCGGGCAGCCAGGGCCGCGCCGGGGCGCCCGGGTGCGGCGGACGTACGAGCAGGCACGACGGGCCTGGGACCGGCCTCTGACGGCGTACTACCTGATCCTCGGCGCCGGCCTGCTCATCACCGTCCTCGGCCTCGTCATGGTGTACTCCGCCTCGATGATCAAGGCGCTGGAGCTGTCACGGCCCGGCACCTACTTCTTCCGCAAGCAGTTCCTCGCCGCCGTGATCGGCGCCGGCCTGCTGCTTCTGGCCTCCAGGATGCCCGTCAAACTCCACCGAGCGCTCTCCTACCCGCTGCTCGCGGGTACCGTCTTCCTGATGGTCCTGGTCCAGGTGCCGGGGATAGGGATGTCGGTCAACGGCAACCAGAACTGGATCTACCTCGGCGGCCCTTTCCAGCTCCAGCCCAGCGAGTTCGGCAAGCTCGCCCTCATCCTCTGGGGCGCGGACCTGCTCGCCCGCAAACAGGACAAGCGGCTGCTGGCCCAGTGGAAGCACATGCTCGTGCCGCTCGTCCCGGTCGCCTTCATGCTGCTCGGGCTGATCATGCTGGGCGGCGACATGGGGACCGCGATCATCCTCACCGCGATCCTCTTCGGCCTGCTCTGGCTGGCAGGCGCTCCCACCAGGCTCTTCGCCGGAGTGCTCGCCTTCGCGTGTCTCATCGGCTTCCTGCTCATCAAGACCAGCCCCAACCGGATGTCCCGGCTCGGCTGCATCGGAGCGTCCGAGCCCGGCCCCGGCGACTCGTGCTGGCAGGCGGTGCACGGAATCTACGCTCTCGCCTCAGGCGGATGGTTCGGTTCCGGGCTCGGTGCGAGTGTGGAAAAATGGGGTCAACTTCCCGAACCCCACACCGACTTCATCTTCGCCATCACCGGGGAGGAACTGGGCCTGGCGGGGACGCTGTCGGTACTGGCCCTCTTCGCGGCTCTAGGCTATGCGGGTATCCGCGTGGCCGGACGCACGGAGGACCCCTTCGTGAGGTACGCAGCGGGAGGCGTGACCACCTGGATCACGGCGCAGGCCGTGATCAACATCGGTGCGGTGCTCGGCCTGTTGCCGATCGCCGGTGTCCCGTTGCCGCTGTTCTCCTACGGAGGGTCCGCCTTGCTGCCGACCATGTTCGCCGTCGGACTCCTGATCGCCTTCGCGCGAGAGGACCCGGCGGCGAGAGCGGCCCTGGCCATGCGGAGGCCCGGGGTCAGATGGAAGACGATGAGACGGCGCGTCATGAAGCGTCCGTCCGGAGAGCGGTGAATTTCGGTGCATGTCGTACTCGCCGGCGGGGGGACCGCCGGGCACATCGAGCCCGCGCTTGCCCTCGCAGACGCCCTGCGGAGGCAGGACCCGACCGTGGGAATCACTGCCCTCGGCACGGAGCGCGGACTCGAGACCAGGCTCGTACCCGAGCGGGGGTACGAACTGGCACTGATCCCTGCCGTACCGCTGCCGCGTAAGCCCACACCCGAGCTGATCACGGTCCCGGGGCGGCTGCGCGGCACCATCAAGGCCGCCGAGCAGATCCTGGAGCGCACCAAGGCGGACTGCGTGGTCGGCTTCGGCGGCTACGTCGCCCTGCCCGGCTACCTCGCGGCCAAGCGCGCCGGGGTCCCGATCGTCGTCCACGAGGCCAACGCCCGGCCGGGCCTGGCCAACAAGATCGGTTCGCGGTACGCCCACGGCGTCGCCGTCTCCACCCCGGACAGCAAGCTGCGCGGCGCCCGCTACATCGGCATCCCGCTGCGCCGCACCATCGCCACCCTCGACCGGGCCCGGGTCCGCCCGGAGGCGCGCGCCGCCTTCGGGCTCGACCCCAACCTGCCGACGCTGCTCGTCTCCGGCGGCTCGCAGGGCGCCCGCCACCTCAACGAGGTGGTCCAGCGGATCGCACCGCTGCTCCAGCGGTCCGGGATCCAGATCCTGCACGTGGTCGGCCCGAAGAACGAAATGCCGCGCATCGACAACATGCCGGGGATGCCGCCCTACATCCCGGTACCGTACGTGGACCGGATGGATCTGGCGTACGCCGCGGCCGACATGATGCTCTGCCGCGCGGGCGCGATGACCGTCGCCGAGCTCTCCGCCGTCGGGCTGCCCGCCGCCTACGTCCCGTTGCCGATCGGCAACGGCGAACAGCGGCTCAACGCCCAGCCGGTGGTCAACTCCGGCGGTGGTCTGCTGGTGGACGACGCGGCGCTCACCCCGGAATGGGTGCAGGGCAACGTCCTTCCGGTGCTCTCGGACCCGCACCGGCTGTACGAGATGTCCCGTGCCGCCGCGGAGTTCGGGCGACGTGACGCCGACGACCTGCTCGTCGGCATGGTGTACGAAGCGATTGCCGCACGCCGCAAGGCGTGAGGCGGTGCGGACCCGGGGCGCGCGCCCCGGGTCCGGCGAAGGAGCGAGCGTGGCCGGACCGACGACCGCCCAGCGCGGTGAGGCCGAGCGGGCCGACACCCCCGCCCGCCCGCCGCACATCGGCCCTCGGGGGCGCGGACCGACGGGCCGTACACGGCTCGTCCTGGCCGCTGTCGGCCTCGTGCTGACCGCCGCGGCCACGGCCTGGGTGCTCTACGGCTCGTCCTGGCTGAGGCTGGAGCGGGTCACGACCACCGGCACGGACGTGCTCACGCGGAGCGAGGTGGAGGCCGCCGCGGCGGCCCCGGTCGGATCACCGCTGATCTCCGTGGACACCGGGGCGATCGCGGACCGGTTGCGCCAGAAGTTGCCTCGTGTCGACTCCGTGGATGTCGTACGGTCATGGCCGCACGGTGTCAGTCTTAAGGTGACCGAACGGAAACCGGTCCTGTTGATCGAAAAGGGCGCGAAGTTCATCGAAGTGGACGCAAAGGGCGTGCGCTTCGCAACCGTGGACAAAGCGCCGCCGCATGTGCCGCTGCTCGAATTGACGCCCGATCGGTCGGCGAGCCTGCGCCGTTTCGGCAGTGACCGTCTGCTGCGCGAAGCGGTCCGTGTCGCGGGGGACCTTCCGGGGCAGGTGGCCAGGGAGACGGAGACCGTGCGGGTCACCTCGTACGACTCCACCGTCCTCGAACTGACCCGGGGACGGACCGTGATGTGGGGCAGTGGTGAGGAGGGGCCCGTGAAGGCGCGGGTGCTCACCGCTCTCATGAAAGCGTCTCCCAAAGCGGGACACTTCGACGTGAGCGCTCCCACCGCCCCTGCGGTGTCGAAGAGTTGACGCGCGTTTGGCCAGGCCAGCCCCCTGGTTGGTCAGCGCTACGGGTGATCACATAGGGTGAAAAGAAAAACGGGAGGTTCGGCGTGTTCGTTGAACGTGCGCCACTTGTCGACTTAGTGTCCTGTTCGGAAGAGTCCAAGAAGCAGACACACTGGTAACCCTAAACTTCAAGGTTAGGGTTTGGGTCGGCGTTCGGACCGGCCCAATCGGCATCCGTCGTCGCGGCGGGACTACCGCGAAGCGACGACACGTAACTCGAGGCGAGAGGCCTTCGACGTGGCAGCACCGCAGAACTACCTCGCAGTCATCAAGGTCATCGGTGTCGGCGGCGGTGGTGTCAATGCCATCAACCGAATGATCGAGGTCGGTCTCAAGGGCGTCGAGTTCATCGCGATCAACACCGATGCGCAAGCACTGTTGATGAGCGACGCCGACGTCAAGCTCGACGTCGGCCGTGAACTCACCCGTGGCCTCGGCGCCGGGGCGAACCCGGCCGTCGGTCGTAAGGCGGCAGAGGACCACCGTGAGGAGATCGAGGAGGTCCTCAAGGGGGCCGACATGGTCTTCGTCACCGCCGGAGAAGGCGGCGGCACCGGCACCGGCGGCGCACCCGTCGTCGCCAACATCGCCCGTTCGCTGGGCGCCCTGACGATCGGTGTGGTCACCCGCCCGTTCACATTCGAGGGCCGGCGACGCGCGAACCAGGCGGAGGACGGCATCGCCGAACTCCGCGAAGAGGTCGACACCCTCATCGTCATTCCCAACGACCGGCTGCTGTCCATCTCGGACCGCCAGGTCAGCGTGCTCGACGCGTTCAAGTCGGCCGACCAGGTGCTGCTCTCGGGTGTCCAGGGCATCACCGACCTCATCACCACCCCGGGCCTGATCAACCTCGACTTCGCCGACGTCAAGTCGGTCATGTCCGAGGCCGGATCGGCGCTCATGGGCATCGGCTCCGCCCGCGGCGACGACCGCGCGGTGGCCGCCGCGGAGATGGCGATCTCCTCGCCCCTCCTGGAGGCGTCCATCGACGGCGCCCGCGGCGTCCTGCTCTCGATCTCCGGCGGCAGCGACCTCGGTCTCTTCGAGATCAACGAGGCCGCGCAGCTGGTGAGCGAGGCGGCCCACCCCGAGGCGAACATCATCTTCGGCGCGGTCATCGACGACGCGCTGGGCGACGAGGTGCGGGTCACCGTCATCGCGGCGGGCTTCGACGGCGGACAGCCGCCGGCCCGCCGGGAGAACGTCCTCGGAGCCGGTGCCGGCAAGCGGGAGGAGTCGGCTCCGCCGGCCCGGACCGCCGAGCCGGCGCGCCAGACCGGCGGTCTGGGCTCCGTGCCCCCGCGCGAGGAGCCCCAGACGCCGGCCGAGCCGGCGCCGGCGGCGAACGAGACCTCGCTGCCGCCGGTCAGCCCGCCGCACGTCCCGACGGCCCGTCCCTACCAGGACAGCCAGGCCGAAGAGCTGGACGTACCGGACTTCTTGAAGTGATAGGTCCGCAGCACGCGGTGAAAGCCGCGGAGTCTTCGGCGGGCGGCGCCCATTTCGCCTTCACCGACAGGTGGGGCGGAGTGAGCGCCGTTCCGTACGAGGAGCTCAACCTCGGCGGTGCGGTCGGTGACGACCCCGCCGCCGTCGGCGCGAACCGCGCCCGCGCGGCCCGCACCCTCGGTCTCGACCCGGACCGGGTGGTCTGGATGAACCAGGTGCACGGGCGCGACGTGGCCGTGGTCGAGGGCCCCTGGGGCGACACCGCGGACATCCCCGCGGTGGACGCGCTGGTGACGGCGCGGCGCGGACTCCCGCTCGCGGTGCTCACCGCCGACTGCACGCCCGTGCTGCTCGCCGATCCGGCGGCCGGTGTCGTGGCCGCCGCCCACGCGGGAAGGCCCGGTCTGGTCGCGGGAGTCGTACCGGCCGCGGTCGAGGCCATGATCGCACTCGGGGCGGAACCCTCCAGGATCACCGCGCACACCGGTCCGGCCGTCTGCGGACGGTGTTACGAGGTTCCCGAGCAGATGCGCGCCGAGGTCGCGCAGGCCGTCCCGGCCTCGTGGTCGGAGACCGCCTGGGGAACACCCGCGGTGGACGTCACGGCCGGGGTCCACGCCCAGCTCGCGGAGCTCGGCGTCGGGGACCTCCACAGCTCGTCGTTCTGCACCCTGGAATCCGGCGACCATTTCTCGTACCGCCGCGACCGCACCACTGGACGGCTCGCCGGATATGTCTGGTTGGACTGATAGGACATGACGGATCGCAGGGCTCAACTCGCGGCGAACCTGGCACAGGTGGAGGAACGTATCGCTTCCGCCTGTGTCGCGGCCGGCCGTGAGCGGGAAGAGGTGACCCTCATCGTGGTCACCAAGACGTACCCGGCGAGCGATGTGCGCATTCTGCACGAACTCGGTGTGCGACAGGTCGCGGAGAACCGCGATCAGGACGCGGCGCCAAAAGCCGAGGCCTGTGCGGATCTGTCGCTCACATGGCACTTTGTCGGACAGTTGCAGACCAACAAGGTCCGGTCCGTGGCCGGTTATGCCGACGTCGTGCAATCGGTGGACCGCGTGAAGCTGGTCACCGCCCTCTCGGCTGCGGCCGTCCGGCGTGAGCGCGAGCTCGGCTGCCTCATCCAGGTCGCCCTCGACGCCGAGAGCGGCGAGCGGGGGGAGCGGGGCGGGGTCGCGCCGGACCGTATCGAGGAGTTGGCGGCCTCGGTGGAAGCGGCGGAAGGGCTCAGGCTCGACGGCCTGATGACCGTCGCCCCGCTCGCGGGCCCCTACGCCGGCAGGCAACGGGCCGCGTTCGACCGCCTGATGGAATTCTCATCCCGCCTGCGCGGGGACCATCCGGCTGCGAACATGGTCTCTGCTGGGATGAGCGGGGATCTCGAGGACGCGGTGGCGGCCGGGGCGACACATGTACGCGTCGGTACGGCGGTACTCGGAGTCCGACCCCGGCTCGGGTAACGTCGCGAAGCAAGTCGGACCACAGCAGAAAATATGGTCATTCCCGCTCGAAGCGGGCAGGCCGGAGTGGATCTCGGGCACTTGGTGACACGAATGCCGATCCACCACAGAGCGGAGGACTCGGAGCATGGCCGGCGCGATGCGCAAGATGGCGGTCTACCTCGGCCTCGTGGAGGACGATGGGTACGACGGTCCGGGGTTCGACCCCGACGACGAATTCGAACCCGAGCCGGAGCCCGAGCGGGACCGGCGGCGGCATCAGCCCGCGCATCCTGTGGAGCGGGAACGGGACGAACCGGTGCGATCGGTGCAGCCGCCTGCGCCACGGGAACCGGTTCAGCTCCCGGCGGAAAGCGGACGACCCGCCCGAATCGCCCCCGTGGCATCTATCACACCTGACCGCCCGAACATGGAGAAGAACGCACCGGTGATCATGCCCAAGGTCGTGTCCGAGCGGGAGCCCTACAGGATCACCACGCTGCACCCCAGGACCTACAACGAGGCCCGTACCATCGGGGAACACTTCCGCGAGGGCACTCCGGTGATCATGAATCTCACGGAGATGGACGACACGGATGCGAAGCGACTTGTCGACTTTGCCGCGGGACTTGTCTTCGGTCTCCATGGCAGCATTGAGCGTGTGACGCAGAAGGTGTTCCTGTTGTCGCCTGCTAACGTCGATGTCACGGCGGAGGACAAGGCCCGCATCGCAGAGGGCGGGTTCTTCAACCAGAGCTGAGAACACCGGGAACAAACCCGGCCGGGTGGCCGGGGCTACGAGAGCCAGGGGAGAGGGAAGCGCGGGACATGGGCATCGCACTGGATGTGGTCTATATCGCGCTGATGTGTTTCCTCATCGTGCTGATCTTCCGGCTGGTCATGGACTATGTCTTCCAGTTCGCACGTTCATGGCAGCCAGGCAAGGCGATGGTGGTCGTTCTCGAGGGCACTTACACTGTCACGGATCCACCGCTGAAGCTTCTGCGGCGGTTCATACCGCCGTTGCGTCTCGGGGGCGTGGCACTTGACCTGTCCTTCTTCGTTCTGATGATCATCGTCTACATTCTGCTCAACCTCGTGGGCAAGCTTGCGAGCAGCGTGTGAACGATACGGTCTTGCCGACTGCCGACGACTACGTAGAGGTGAAGAAGAGATGCCGCTGACCCCCGAGGACGTGCGGAACAAGCAGTTCACGACCGTCCGCCTCCGAGAAGGCTATGACGAGGACGAGGTCGATGCCTTCCTCGACGAGGTCGAATCGGAACTGACCCGACTGCTCCGTGAGAACGAGGACCTGCGCGCCAAGCTGGCCGCGGCCACGCGTGCCGCCGCGCAGAACCAGCAGCAGCAGGGAATGCGTAAACCGCCGGAGCAGCAGGACCGGCCAGGGGCCCCGGTGCCCGCCGCCATATCTGGTCCGCCGGTACAGCAGCAGCAGCCCCCGCAGATGGGTCCCCCCCAGCTGCCCGGTGGAGCTCCGCAGCTGCCTGCCGGTCCCAGCGGCCATGGCCCCCAGGGTGGCCACGGCCCCGGCCCGCAGGGCCAGCACGGCCCCGGCCCTATGCAGGGCGGTCCCATGGGCGGCCCGATGGGCGGCCCCATGGGCGGTCACGCGCCGCAGCAGCAGATGCAGCAGATGCAACAGCAGCAGCAGCAGATGCAGCAGCCCGGTCAGGGCGGTCCCGGTGGCGACAGCGCCGCCCGTGTCCTCTCGCTTGCTCAGCAGACCGCCGACCAGGCGATCGCGGAGGCCCGTTCCGAGGCCAACAAGATCGTCGGCGAGGCGCGCAGCCGTGCCGAGGGCCTCGAGCGTGACGCCCGTGCCAAGGCGGACGCCCTGGAGCGGGACGCGCAGGAGAAGCACCGCGTGGCGATGGGCTCGCTGGAGTCCGCCCGCGCGACGCTGGAGCGCAAGGTCGAGGACCTGCGTGGCTTCGAGCGCGAGTACCGGACCCGTCTGAAGTCCTATCTGGAGAGCCAGCTGCGTCAGCTGGAGACCCAGGCCGACGACTCGCTCGCTCCGCCGCGGACGCCCGCCGCCGCCTCGCTGCCGCCGTCGCCTTCGCTGGCTCCGGCCGGTGCGGGTGCGATGGGGCACACCATGGGTGGCAACCACGGTGGTCACGGCAACCAGCAGATGGGCGGCGGCAACCAGTCGATGGGCGGCGGCCCGTCGTACGGCGGCGGTCAGCAGCAGATGTCGCCCGCGATGACGCAGCCGATGGCACCGGTGCGGCCGCAGGCGCCGCAGCCGATGCAGCAGGCGCCTTCGCCGATGCGCGGGTTCCTGATCGACGAGGACGACAACTGAGCGGCTCGCGCTCGCTGAGCGCGTAGCCGTCGGCAGGCTGAGGGCCGGGCCCCGGGTTTTCCCGGGGCCCGGCCCTTTTGCGTGCCGTGTATCCGGGGGCTCTGCCCCCGGGCCCCCGCTCCTCGATCGCCGGAGGCGCTTGATTCTGTCCCGCTCGGCTCGATCCCCAGGGCCGCGATGCCCGGCCTCGCCGGCGTTCGAGGCGCGGGTGGGGGGAACAGCAGAGGCCCGGCCGGAACATGTCCGGCCGGGCCTCTGCGTGCTGCTGGTTACCGCTCGGTCCTGCGGAGGCGGAACGTGAGGGACAGGCCCTCGTCCTCGAACGGGGCGCCGTACGAGTCGTCCGCCTCGCCCTGCGCGTAGTCCAGGGCCAGGACCTCGTCGGCGATCAGCGTCGCGTGGGCCGTCAGGGCCTCGGCCGTCGCCGGGGATGTGGACGTCCAGCGGACCGCGATCCGGTCCGCCACGTCCAGGCCGCTGTTCTTGCGTGCCTCCTGGATCAGCCGGATCGCGTCACGGGCGAGTCCGGCGGCCCGCAGTTCCGGGGTGATCTCCAGGTCCAGGGCGACCGTCGCGCCGGAGTCGGACGCCACCGACCAGCCCTCGCGGGGGGTCTCCGTGATGATGACCTCGTCGGGGGCGAGGGTGATCCGCTCGCCGTCGACCTCCACGGAGGCCGTGCCCTCGCGCAGCGCCAGGCTGAGCGCGGCGGCGTCGGCGTCCGCGACGGCCTTGGCCACCGCCTGGACCCCCTTGCCGAACCGCTTGCCCAGTGCGCGGAAGTTGGCCTTCGCCGTGGTGTCGACCAGCGAGCCGCCGACCTCCGACAGCGAGGCCAGGGAGGAGACGTTCAGCTCCTCCGTGATCTGGGCGCGCAGCTCCGGTGTGAGCGACTCGAAGCCCGAGGCCGCGACCAGGGCCCGCGACAGCGGCTGCCGGGTCTTGACCCCCGACTCGGCACGCGTGGCACGGCCGAGCTCCACCAGGCGGCGCACCAGCGCCATCTGCGAGGAGAGCGCCGGGTCGATCGCCGCCGGGTCCGCCTTCGGCCAGTCGGACAGGTGGACCGACTCAGGGGCGTCCGGGGTGACGGGGACGATCAGGTCCTGCCAGACCCGCTCCGTGATGAACGGCGTCAGCGGGGCCAGGAGCCGGGTGATCGTCTCCACGACCTCGTGCAGCGTGCGCAGCGCCGCCTTGTCGCCCTGCCAGAAGCGGCGGCGCGAGCGGCGGACGTACCAGTTGGACAGGTCGTCGACGAACGCCGAGAGCAGCTTGCCGGCGCGCTGGGTGTCGTAACCCTCCAGAGCCTTGGTGACCCCGTCCACCAGGGCGCCGAGCTCGCTCAGCAGCCAGCGGTCCAGGACCGTGCGGTCGGCGGGGGCCGGGTCGGCCGCCGACGGCGCCCAGTTCGACGTACGGGCGTACAGGGCCTGGAAGGCCACCGTGTTCCAGTACGTGAGGAGCGTCTTGCGGACGACCTCCTGGATCGTGCCGTGGCCCACCCGGCGTGCGGCCCAGGGGGAGCCGCCCGCCGCCATGAACCAGCGGACCGCGTCGGCGCCGTGCTGGTCCATCAGCGGGATCGGGTCGAGGGTGTTGCCCAGGTGCTTGGACATCTTCCGGCCGTCCTCGGCGAGGATGTGGCCCAGGCAGACCACGTTCTCGTAACTCGACTTGTCGAAGACGAGCGTGCCGACCGCCATCAGCGTGTAGAACCAGCCGCGGGTCTGGTCGATGGCCTCCGAGATGAACTGCGCCGGATAGCGGGACTCGAAGACCTCCTTGTTCTTGTACGGATAGCCCCACTGCGCGAACGGCATCGAACCCGAGTCGTACCAGGCGTCGATGACCTCCGGGACGCGGTACGCCTCCAGCTGGCAGTTCTCGTGCGAGCAGGTGAACGTGATCTCGTCGACGAACGGCCGGTGCGGGTCGAGCCCCGACTGGTCGGCGCCGGTGAGCTCCGACAGCTCGGCGCGGGAGCCCACGCAGGTCAGGTGGCCGTCCTCGCAGCGCCAGATCGGCAGCGGTGTGCCCCAGTAGCGGTTGCGCGACAGCGCCCAGTCGACGTTGTTGGTCAGCCAGTCGCCGAAGCGGCCGTTCTTGACCGAGTCCGGGAACCAGTTGGTCTTCGCGTTCTCCTGGAGGAGCCGGTCCTTGACCGCCGTCGTGCGGATGTACCAGGACGGCTGCGCGTAGTACAGCAGGGCCGTGTGACAGCGCCAGCAGTGCGGGTAGCTGTGCTCGTACGGGACGTGGCGGAAGAGCTTCCCGCGCGCGGCCAGGTCCTCGGTGAGGGCCTCGTCGGCCTTCTTGAAGAAGACGCCGCCGACCAGCGGGAGGTCCTCCTCGAAGGTCCCGTCGGGACGGACCGGGTTGACGACCGGCAGACCGTACGAGCGGCAGACGAGGAGGTCGTCGGCGCCGAAGGCGGGGGACTGGTGGACCAGACCCGTGCCGTCCTCGGTCGTGACGTACTCGGCGTTGACGACGTAGTGCGCCTCGCTCGGGAACTCGACGAGCTGGAACGGGCGTTCGTACGTCCAGCGCTCCATCTCGCGGCCGGTGAAGGTCTCGCCGGTGAGCTCCCAGCCCTCGCCGAGCGCCTTCTCGACCAGCGGCCGGGCCACGACCAGCTTCTCCGCGCCGTCCGTCGCGACCACGTAGTCGACGTCGGGGTGCGCGGCGACGGCCGTGTTGGAGACGAGGGTCCAGGGGGTCGTCGTCCACACCAGCAGCGCGGCCTCGCCGGCCAGCGGACCGGACGTGAGCGGGAAGCGCACGAAGACCGAGGGGTCGACGACCGTCTCGTACCCCTGCGCGAGCTCGTGGTCCGAGAGGCCGGTGCCGCAGCGCGGGCACCAGGGGGCGACGCGGTGGTCCTGGACCAGCAGGTCCTTGTTGAAGATCTCCTTCAGCGACCACCACACGGAGTCGACGTACTCGGGGTCCATCGTGCGGTAGGCGTCGTCCAGGTCGACCCAGTAACCCATGCGGGTCGTCAGCTCGCTGAACGCGTCGGTGTGGCGGGTCACGGACTCACGGCACTTCGCGTTGAACTCGGCGATGCCGTACGCCTCGATGTCCTTCTTGCCGTTGAAGCCCAGCTCCTTCTCCACCGCGAGCTCGACCGGCAGGCCGTGACAGTCCCAGCCGGCCTTACGCCCGACGTGGTAGCCCTGCATGGTGCGGAAGCGCGGGAAGACGTCCTTGAAGACGCGGGCCTCGATGTGGTGGGCCCCGGGCATGCCGTTGGCCGTCGGGGGGCCCTCGTAGAAGACCCACTCGGGGCGGCCCTCGGACTGTTCGAGGCTCTTGTCGAAGACCTTGCTGTCGCGCCAGAAGTCGAGCACGGCGTGCTCGAGGGCGGGCAGGTCGACCTGGGCGGGTACCTGGCGGTACTGCGGCGATGTCATGTGCGGGCTTCCTCCGGCGGACGTCTTCCACTTCCGTCGGAGGGACGAGAGCCTGGCCGGCTCCCGCGGTACCACCCTCCTTGGCCCCGGGCGTGCGCCCGTGGCCCCCTCATTGGGGTCGCGATGCCGGGTCTAGTCGCCTTGTGCCCGGGGGCGGGCCCCCATGGTCCAAAGCTTTCTTCCGACGGCTCCGGGCTGATCTTCACGGCGCGCTCGCCCCCGGGCTCCCACCGTCCCCGGGTCGCTCCTGGCTGCGTACGACGCTACTCGTCCCATCCATGCCTCTCGCTGCGGCCAGTGTACGGGCCCCCGCGGGCGACGGCCGACCGGTTTTCGCCGTACGGCGACGTGGAAGGCGCTTGCACCCGAATGGCCAGTCGGGGCCGGCGGAGTCTCCGGAGAGCCCGCGGAGGCGGATTACCCGGCGGGGAGCTGGGCACAACGGTTGCAGGCGCGCCACCGACCGGCAGCGGGAGGGGGCGAACCGGCGGCGTGCCCCGTTGCCGCGGAGCTGCGGTCGACTTATCGTCCCAGCACGATTCGCGTGCAAGATCACAATATGTGAAGGGGCCGCGGCCATGGTGGCGAAGAAGACCGCCGCATCGAGATCGGCGTCCGGGAGATCCACGGCTGCGGCTGCCGAGGAGAAGGCCGCAGGGAGGAAGACGGCGGCACATCCGCCGGAACCGGAACAGACCGGTCAGGACCCGGCGCACCACGAGCCGGGGAGGAAGAGCACGGCGAAGAAGAGCGCAGCCAAGAAGGCGTCGAAGAAGAAGGCCACGGGGGCGGCCCAGGCCGCCGAGCAGACAGGAGTCCACACGGTGGTAGCCAAGAAGAGCGCGGCCCGGGCCGCGGCTGCGGGAGAGGGCACCGCGACCGCGGTCCCCCCGGCCAGGGCCGCCGCGACGGCGCCCGGGGACCTGGCGGTCAGGCCGGGGGAGGACCCCTGGACCGCGGAGGAGGTCGACGCGGCGCGGACCGAGCTGGCCGGTGAGGTCCTGCGGCTGCGCACCGAGCTGGAGGTGTCGGGCGCGGCGCTCGCCGGCCTGATGCGCGACTCGGGGGACGGTGCGGGGGACGACGACGCGGACACCGGCACGAAGAACATCACCAGGGAGCACGAGCTCTCCCTGGCGGCCCACGCCCAGGAGACCCTGGACCAGACCGAGCGGGCGCTCGCCAGGCTCGACGCGGGCACCTACGGGCTCTGCGAGGTCTGTGGCAAGCCGATCGGCAAGGCGCGGATGCAGGCCTTCCCCCGGGCCACGCTCTGCGTCGAGGACAAGCAGAAGCAGGAGCGGCGCGGCTAGGACCGCCTTCCGTCCGGATCGGGTCCGATCCGGACGGAAGGGCCCCGGCGGCCGTCGAAGCCGCACGGTGGCCCCAGGGCAGAGGAGGCCGGGAGGCCGGTCCGGGTCCTGACGCCCCTGATCCCCCGGGTGTGTCGTACCCTCGTCCTCAGTCAGGCACCTAGGTTGAGGGACTCACGTGACAGAGGCGGAGCGCATCATCGGTACGCCGGACATCCCTGATGCCGAGGGGGCCGACGGGGCTGAGCCCCAGCAGCCCGCCGGGGGCTCGACCCAGGCCGGGAGCGACGAGCCCGGCAGCGGCCGGGGCAACAAGAAGATCCTGGTACTCCTCGGTGTGGCGGTCCTCGCCTACCTTCTGGACCTGATCAGCAAGATGATCGTGGTCGCGAAGCTGGAGCACGAGGAGCCGATCGAGATCTTCGGCGACTGGCTGAAGTTCGACGCGATCCGCAACGCGGGCGCCGCCTTCGGGATCGGCGAGGCGTTCACCGTGATCTTCACCGCCATCGCGGCCGTCGTGATCGTCGTGATCGTCCGGCTCGCCCGCAAGCTCTACAGCCTGCCCTGGGCCATCGCCCTGGGGCTGCTGCTCGGCGGAGCGCTCGGCAACCTCACCGACCGCATCTTCCGCGCGCCCGGGGTCTTCAAGGGTGCGGTGGTCGACTTCATCGCCCCCGCGCACTTCGCCGTCTTCAACCTCGCCGACTCGGCGATCGTCTGCGGCGGAATCCTCATCGTGATCCTTTCCTTCAAGGGCCTGGACCCCGACGGCACCGTGCACAAGGACTAGCGGGCGCAAGGCATACTCGACTGGTGAGTACGTATCCCGAGGTCCGCACCCTGCCCGTACCCGACGGCCTGGAGGGCGAGCGTGTCGACGCCGCCATCTCCCGGATGTTCGGTTTCTCCCGCACCAAGGCCGCCGAGCTGGCCGCTGCCGGGAAGGTCCAGGTGGACGGCGCGGTGGCCGGGAAGTCCGAGCGGGTGCACGGCGGTGCCTGGCTGGAAGTGGAGATGCCCCAGGCACCCGCTCCGGTCCAGGTCGTCGCCGAACCCGTCGAGGGCATGGAGATCGTCCATGACGACGACGACATAGTCGTCATCATGAAGCCGGTCGGCGTCGCCGCCCACCCCAGCCCCGGCTGGACCGGCACCACCGTCATCGGCGGCCTCGCCGCGGCCGGCTACCGCATCTCGACGTCGGGCGCCGCCGAGCGCCAGGGCATCGTGCACCGGCTGGACGTCGGCACCTCCGGCCTGATGGTCGTGGCCAAGTCCGAGCGGGCGTACACCCTGCTCAAGGCGCAGTTCCGCGACCGGGTCGTCGAGAAGAAGTACCACGCCCTCGTGCAGGGCCACCCCGACCCGATGAGCGGCACCATCGACGCCCCCATCGGCCGTCACCCGCAGCACGACTACAAGTGGGCCGTCACCGCCGAGGGCAAGCCCTCCGTGACGCACTACGACCTCATCGAGGCCTACCGTGCGGCCAGCCTGCTCGACATCAAGCTGGAGACCGGGCGCACGCACCAGATCCGCGTGCACATGTCCGCGCACCGCCACCCCTGCGTCGGCGACCTGACCTATGGCGCCGACCCCACGCTGGCCAAGCGCCTCGGCCTGACCCGGCAGTGGCTGCACGCGGTCCGGCTCGGCTTCGAGCACCCGGCCGACGGCGGCTGGGTCGAATTCGAGAGCGGCTACCCGGACGACCTGCGCCACGCCCTCGACACGATCGCCGCGGAGAGCGAATGAACCCCGGGTCCTCCCCGTACAGCACCCGCAGGGCCCTCGGCGAGAGCGACCTCGCGGCGTGCTTCCAGGTCCGCAAGGACGTCTTCGTCGGCGAGCAGCAGGTCCCCGAGGAGATCGAGTACGACGTCCATGACGCTTCCGCGGTGCACGTCGTCGCCGTGGCCGCGGACGGCTCCGCGCTCGGCACGGGACGGCTCCTGTACGGCGAGGACGTGGCGGACAGGACCGGTGGCGACCCGGCCGTGGGTTCGCTCGGCAGGCTCGCCGTGACCCGCGAGGCCCGTGGGCTGGGCGTCGGCGCGGCACTGGTCCGTGCCATAGAGGAGCAGGCCCGCGCGCTCGGCCTGACCGCCGTGGACCTGCACGCCCAGACGCACGCGCTCGGCTTCTACGAACGGCTCGGCTACACGGCGTACGGCCCCGAGTTCCCGGACGCCGGGATCCCGCACCGGGCCATGCGCCGCGCACTCTGACCGCGCGCCCCGCAGGGGTGCCGCAGGTCCGCGGGGCACGCGTGACAGGCTGGGAGGTCTGACCGGCTGATCAACACGGGCCCGGAGGCCCGCGCGCGCTGCGGAAGGCACAACGTGGACCAGATGGCGCTCCTGCTCCTGCTCCTGATCGGAGCGGTGGTCACGGTGCCGCTCGGGGAGCGCCTGCGTCTCCCGGCACCGATCCTGATGACCCTGGCCGGGATCGTCATGGCCTTCGCCAGCTTCGTGCCCGACGTGGACATCCCCCCGGAGTTCATCCTCCCGGCGCTCCTGCCGCCGTTGCTCTACGCCTCCGTGCAGCGCACCTCCTGGCGGCAGTTCGCGGCCAACCGGCGGCCGATCTTCCTGCTGGCCGTCGCCCTCGTCTTCGTCACCACGGCGGCCGTCGCGGCCGTCGCCAACGCGCTCGTACCCGGTCTGCCGATCGCCGCCGCCGTGGCCCTGGGGGCGCTCGTCGCCCCGCCCGATCCGGTCGCGGCGACGGCCGTGGCCGGATCGGTGGGGCTGCCGCGCCGCCTGGTGTCGATCCTGGAGGGCGAGGGGCTGTTCAACGACGTGACGGCCATCGTCCTTTACCACGTGGCGATCGCCGCCGCCGTCAGCGGCACCTTCTCGCTGCCGGCCGCGTTCGGACTGCTCATCCTCTCCGCCGTCGTCGCCGTGGTGGTCGGCCTGGTGCTCGCCTGGCTCACCATCAAACTCATGGGATACCTGGGCGACACCACCCTCCAGGTCGGCCTGACCCTCCTCGTGCCGTTCGTCAGCTACGTACTCGCCGAGGAGCTGATGGGCTCGGGCGTGCTCGCCGTCCTCACCACCGCGCTCTTCCTCGCCGAGCACACCGCGGACGCCGACGACGTCCTCGGGCGGCTCACCGGCCGGTCCTTCTGGGAGATCGTCGACACCCTCGTCACCGGCGTCGCCTTCGGCCTGATCGGCCTGGAACTCCACAACGTCTTCGGCACCGCGGGCGGGCACGTACCCCGCCTGCTGGGCTGGGGGCTCGCCGTCGCCGCGGTCGTCATCGGCGTCCGGCTCCTGTGGCTCCTGCCCGCCGCCTGGCTCGCCAAGCGGCTGCACACCCGGCGTGACGTCAGCGAGGAGATCCCCACCGGCGTGCGCGAGACCGTCGTCATGTGGTGGGCGGGGATGCGCGGCGTCGCCTCCGTCGCGCTGGCGCTGGCGATCCCGCTGGAGACGGACGACGGCAAGCCGTTCCCCGGCCGGGACGGGATCGTCTTCATCGCCTTCGTCGTCATCATGGTGACCCTCGTCCTCCAGGGCCTGACCCTGCCGTGGCTCGTGCGCAAGCTCGGCGTCCGGGCGGACACCGAGGCCGAACAGGCACTGGAGCGCGACCTCGCGATCCGGGCGGCCAAGGCGGCCAAGACCCGCCTCAAGGAGGTGGAGGACACCGAGGGGCTTCCCGAGGAGGTCCTGGAGCGGCTGCAGCGAGCCGCGTACGACATCGGGGCGCGGATCAGCCCCGACATGGTCGACGAGGAGCGGCGCGAGGCGTACGCGCAGCGCGCCGAGCGCTTCAAGGAGGTCGCCCGGGTCCAGCGCGAGATGATGTCCGCCGCCCGTCACGCGGTGCTCGCCGCGCGCAGCGAGCCCGGGTCGGACCCCGAGGTGGTGGACCGGGTGCTGCGCTACCTGGACGTACGCAGCCTGCGCTGACCGGCCCACCGGGCCGGGGACCGCTCAGCCGCGTCCGGTGCGGGGCGTCCTGCCCGGCGTGGGGACGTGGCCGTTGGACGATGTCAGGTCGGTGTCCGCACCCGTCAGCTCCCGCCAGTGGTCGCCCGGCGGCAGCGCGGCCGGCGAGGTCACGACACGGGGCAGCGCGTACGGGTGGTGGTCCCGGAGCCAGCCGATCATCTGCTCCCGCACCGCGCAGCGCACCGTCCAGATGTCGTCCGCGTCCTTCGCGGTGACCACCGCCCGCACCTCGATCGTGGTCGGGGTGGTGTCCGTGACGGCCAGGGACCAGTCGCGGCCGTCCCAGGCGGCGCACTCGCCGAGGATGTCGCGCAGCCGGTCACGCATCGCCGCGACCGGGGCCGAGTGGTCGAGCTGGAAGAAGACGGTGCCGGTCATCTGCACGCCGCCGCGCGACCAGTTCTCGAACGGATTGCTCGTGAAGTAGGACACGGGCATCGTGAACCGCCGTTCGTCCCAGGTCCGCACGGTGAGGAAGGTCAGGGTGATCTCCTCCACCGTGCCCCACTCCCCGTCCACCACCACGGTGTCACCGAGCCGCACCATGTCACCGAAGGCGATCTGGAAGCCGGCGAAGAGGTTGCCGAGCGTCGACTGGGCCGCGACACCGGCGACGATGCCGAGCACACCGGCCGAGGCCAGCATCGAGGTGCCGACGGTCTGCATCGCGGGGAAGGTGAGCAGCATCGCGGCGACCGCGACCGTCGCCACCACCGCGGTGACCACACGCTGGATCAGCGTGACCTGGGTCCGGACCCGGCGGACACGGGCGGGATCACGGGTGGAGGTCGCGTAACGGGCGTACGAGGACTGCACGATCGTGGCGGCGACGCGGATCACCAGCCACGCCGACGCCGCGATCAGCACCAGGGTCAGGACCTGGCCGATCGTCTCCCGGTTGTCCCGCACCACCTCGACCCGGAGCTGATCGAAGCTGGCCCTCAGCAGCGCCGTGCAGAGGACCACCTGCATGGGCGGACGGCAGAGCCGCAGCAGGCCCCAGAGAGGGGTCTCGTGATGGCGGCCGTCGGCACGGCGCAGCAGCAGGTCGACCAGCCACCCCACCAGCAGAGTGATCACCAGCGACCCGCCCAGCACGAGCAGCGGCCGCAGTATGTTCTCCATTCCGTCGTCCTCCAAGAGTCGGGGCAGGCCTGGCACCATGGACCGCATGAACATCATGCTTTTCCACTCGACCTACGGTCTGAGGCCGGCCGTGCACGCGTCCGCCGAGCGGCTGCGCGCAGCCGGGCACGAGGTGCGCGTGCCCGATCTCTTCGAAGGGCACACCTTCGAAACGGTCGAGGAAGGAATGGCCTTCAAGGAGCAGGTGGGCAAGGACGAGCTGCTCAAGCGCGCCGTCCTGGCCGCGGCGCCCTACTCCGACCAGGGCCTCGTGTACGCGGGATTCTCGTTCGGGGCGTCCGTCGCGCAGACCCTCGCGCTCGGCGACGCCAAGGCCCGCGGCCTGCTGCTGCTCCACGGCACGTCGGACATCGCCGAGAACGCCTCGGTGGAGGAACTGCCCGTACAGCTGCACGTCGCCGACCCCGACGTGTTCGAGTCGCCGGACTGGCTGAACAGCTGGTACCTCCAGATGCAGCGGACCGGCGCCGATGTCGAGATCTACCGCTACCCCGGGGCCGGGCACCTCTACACCGACCCCGAGCTGCCCGACTTCGACCAGGACGCCGCCGAGCTGACCTGGAAGGTGGCGCTCGGCTTCCTCGCCACGCTGTAGCCACGTGGCGGGGCCGCGCGGCGCGCGGCCCCGCCCGGGCGCTCGCCGGTCAGCGCACCGGCGCGTTCACCCGCTCGATGCGCTGGGTGCCGCTGAGCGTGCGGTAGGAGCGGACCCAGGACGACGTCGCGTCCTTCGCGGTCTTGTCGGAGACCGCGTAGTAGTCCATCTGCGAGCGCTCGGCCGTCACATCGAGGACGCCGTAGCCGTGCGAGTCCAGGTCGACCCACTTCACGTGGCGGTTGGCCGCCTTCACCGCGGTCGCGGCGACGAGCGACACCGTCTGCGGAGCGGCCCTCAGGATGTCGTCCAGGTTGTCCGAGGTCACCGACGTCACCACGAACTCGGTGGCCGCGGAGGCGGAGAGCGGATATGTCGCCGCTCTCACGGGCACGTCGTTGGCCCACGCCATGTGGATGTCGCCGGTCAGGAAGACCGTGTCGCCGATGCCGTTGTCCCGCAGATGGGAGATCAGCTCCTTGCGGTCGGCCGTGTAGCCGTCCCACTGGTCGACGTTGACCGCCAGCCCCTCGGCGGGCAGCCCCAGCAGCTCCGCGAGCGGCGCGAGGAGATGGGCCGGCAACGCCCCGAAGGCGACCGGCGAGATCATCACCGAGGTACCGACGAGCTTCCAGCGGGCGTTCGACGCGGCCAGCCCGGCCTTCAGCCAGTCCAGCTGGGCCCGCCCCGTGACCGAGCGCCCCGGGTCGTCGACCGCGCCGTCGCCGATCGACGCCTGTTCGGAGCGGAAGCTGCGCAGGTCGAGCAGGTGCAGCTCGGCGAGACCGCCGAAGCTCAGACGCCGGTAGACGGTGCCCTCGGTGGAGGCACGGACCGGCATCCACTCGAAGTACGCCTGCTTCGCGGCCGCCACCCGGGCGGCCCAGGAGCCCTCCGTGTCCGGTGTGTGGTTCTCGGCTCCCCCCGACCAGGCGTCGTTGGCGAACTCGTGGTCGTCCCAGATCGCGATCACCGGATGGGCGGCGTGCAGGGCCTGGAGGTCGGCGTCGGTCTTGTACGTGGCGTGCCGCAGGCGGTAGTCGGCGAGGGTGAGGATCTCGTGCAGCGGGGCGTGGGGGCGTACGACGGTGTCCTGGGTCGGGTAACTGCCCGACGCGTACTCGTAGATGTAGTCGCCCAGGTGCAGCACGGCGTCCAGGTCGGCGCGGTCCGCGAGATGGCGGTACGGGGAGAACCAGCCGGCCTCCCAGTTGGCGCAGGAGACCACCCCGAAGCGGATCCCGGGGACGGCGGCCCCCGCGGCGGGCGCCGTGCGGGTGCGGCCGACGGGGGAGACGACACCGTGCCCGCCCTCCGGACCGCCCGGGGGCGCCGCCATGAAGCGGAACCAGTACGTCGTCGCCGGGCGCAGCCCCCTGACGTCGGCCTTGACGGTGTGGTCGGCCTCGGCCCGTGCGACGGCCGTGCCCCGGGCGGCGACCCGGGAGAAGGCCTGGTCCTCGGCCACCTCCCAGACCACCCCCGTGGGGGGCCCGAGACCCGAGCCGGGCACGGCGTCCGGGGAGGGGGTGACGCGGGTCCACAGGAGTATGCCGTCGGGCAGGGGGTCGCCGGAGGCGACACCGTGCAGGAAGGCGGGGCCGTCTGCGGCCTGGGCACCGGTGGCGGTGAGCACGGTGCCGGCGACCGCGGTGGCGGCGGCGGCCTTCACCACCGTGCGTCGGCTGGGTGCGGCGGAGAGGAGTCGTCTGGTCACGGACGATCACCCTACTGGCGGGTAGAGCGAACAGGTGGGCGAACAAAGGAAGTTCGCCCACCTGTTGGCCGGATGACGCCAGGAGTTACGCCCGCGGCAACCGTTGGGCCGCGGGTTGTCCCGTCAGCCCTTGAGTGCCTTGGTGACAGCGGCGTTGAAGTCGGCCACCGTCATGGGCGCGTTCTCGCTGCCCTCGGCGGTGAGCGTCTTGCCGTCCATCTTGAGCGTCGGCGTGCCCTGGACCCCGCTCTTGTCGAACGCCTTGGACATCTTGATCGCCCAGGCGTCGTACGTGCCGCCCTCGACGTCCTTCTGGAAGGCCTTGTTGCCCTTCAGCGCGTCCACGGTGTCCGCCACCTCGATCAGGTAGCTGTCCTTGGCGAACTTGTCGGAGGTCTCCTCCGGGTGGTACTTCGCCGAGTACAGCGCGGCCTTGTACTCCATGAACGCGTCAGGGCTCACGTTCAACGCCGCGCCCAGCGCGCTCAGGGCGTTCTTCGAGCCCTCGCCGTTGTCCGAGTTGTCGATGAAGGTGGCGCCGACGTACTTGATCTTGTACTTGCCGGCGTCGACGTCCTTGGTCACGGTCTCGCCGACCGCCTGCTCGAACGTGGCGCAGATCGGGCAGCGCGAGTCCTCGTACAGCTCCAGCGTCTTCTTGGCGCTCGACTCGCCGATCACGACGGTCGTGCCGTCGTCACCCGAGGTGTTCTTGGGGGCGGTGACGTTCTTCGCGTCCGCCGCGGCCTCCCAGGCGGAGGGCTTGTTCAGCTGCATCACGCCGTAGCTGACACCGCCGGCGATCGCGAGCACGGCGACGACCGAGACGCCGACGACGATCTGCTTGCGGGTCTTGTCCTTCTTGGCCTGGCGCTCGCGCTCCGCGCGCAGCCGCTCGCGGGCGGCGTTCTTGTTGGCCTGGCTGTTGCGCTTGCTCATGGGGGTGCTCCGTGGAGGTATGGGGTGGCTCGGGGACTTACCGCGTACTCAGGCAGGGGTGAGAGCCGGACGCGGCGGGCCCCTCCGTCCCACGGAGTGCACCAGGAAGCGGGCCGGGGCGAGCGGGTGCGGGCGCCCGGCACGCCGGGCGCCGGACCGCACGCGGCGCCCTGCCGTGCCCACCACGCCGACCGCGGTGAGCAGCGGCCGGAAGGCGACGGCGGCCGCCGCGCACAGCAGCCCCGCGAGCGCGGACTCGCCGCGCCGCAGCCAGGCGGCTGCCAGCAGGCCGACCGTCACGTGCGCTGCCAGCAGCAGCCAGGGGACCGCGGGGCCGGGGGAGGACAGCAGCGCGGCGGCGTGGCCGCCCTCGCCCGTCACCCCGGCCAGCGGCGTGCCGACCGAGGCCACACCGGAGAGTCCGTCGGCGCCGCGCCCCGGCTCGCCGCCGCAGAGCACGTCGACGCCCACGGAGCGCAGCGGGCCCGCGATCGGGCCCCCCGCCGCCCCGTAACAGAGGTGCTGGCCGGTGGTGAACACCGTGTCGGCGGCCAGCTCCAGCGGGACCAGCAGCCCGGCGATCGCCCCGAAGCCCCGCTCCCGGCCCGCCAGCGCGAACGCCACGGCGAAGACGGCCCCGGCCAGCAGGGCCACGGCGGCCATCGGCAGGGGGACCCGGGAGAGCAGCACATGGGACGCGGACGAGAGCGTGACGACGAGCGCGGTGAACAGCGCCGCGCGTACCGCTCTGATCCGTGTCCCTGATACGTCCATCGCCGGAGAGTTTGCCATGCGTTCCTGTAGGAGAGCCCTAAAGAGCTGCGGAGGCCCTAGAGGCCCGGGATACGGCCGTTGCGGAAGAGGTCGACGAAGATCTGGTGGTCGGCACGGGCGCGCGCGCCGTAGCTGTGCGCGAAGTCCACCAGCAGCTCGGCGAAGCCCTCCTCGTCGGCCGCGATGGCCGCGTCGATCGCGCGCTCCGTGGAGAACGGCACCAGCGAGTGGCCGCTCTCGTCGTCCGCCGCCGAGTGCATCGTCGCCGTGGCCCGGCCGAGGTCGGCGACCACCGCAGCGATCTCCTCCGGCTCGTCGATGTCGGACCAGTCCAGGTCGACCGCGTACGGCGAGACCTCGGCGACCAGCTGCCCGGAGCCGTCCAGCTCGGTCCAGCCCAGCCACGGGTCGGCGTGCGCCTGGAGGGCGCGCTGCGAGATCACCGTGCGGTGTCCCTCGTGCTGGAAGTAGTCCCGCACGGCCGCGTCCGTGATGTGCCGGGACACGGCCGGGGTCTGCGCCTGCTTGAGATAGATCACCACATCGTTCTCCAGGGCGTCGCTGTTGCCCTCCAGGAGGATGTTGTACGAGGGCAGGCCGGCCGACCCGATGCCGATGCCCCGGCGGCCGACGACGTCCTTCACGCGGTACGAGTCGGGGCGTGTGAGGCTCGACTCAGGCAGCGTCTCCAGATAGCCGTCGAACGCCGCGAGCACCTTGTAGCGCGTCGCCGCGTCCAGATCGATCGCGCCGCCGTCGGCGCTGAACCGGCGCTCGAAGTCCCGGATCTCCGTCATCGAGTCCAGCAGGCCGAACCGGGTCAGCGCCCGGGCGTCGCGCAGCGCGCCCAGCAGCGGGCCGTCGGCGGTGTCCAGGGTGAAAGGCGGTACCTCGTCGTTCTTCGCACCCGTCGCCAGGGCGTGGATCCGCTCGCGGTAGGCGGCGGCGTAGACCCGGACCAGCTCACCGATCTGGTCGTCGCCCAGAGCCTTGGCGTAACCGATCAGGGCGACCGAGGCGGCGAAGCGCTTGAGGTCCCATGTGAAGGGGCCCACATAGGCCTCGTCGAAGTCGTTGACGTTGAACACGAGCCGGCCGTTGGCGTCCATGTACGTGCCGAAGTTCTCGGCGTGCAGGTCGCCGTGGATCCACACCCTGCTCGTGCGCTCGTCCAGATAGGCGCCCGTGTGCTGCTCGCGGTCCAGGTCGGCGTAGAAGAGGCCGGCCGAGCCCCGGTAGAACGCGAAGGCCGAGCCCGCCATCTTGCGGAACTTGACCCTGAAGGCTGCGGGGTCGGCGGCCAGGAGCTGCCCGAACGCGGTGTCGAAAACTGCGAGAATCTGCTCCCCGCGCCGCTCTGCGCCGGTCTGCGTGTCCGACATCGCTGGGTGCCTCCTGGTACATGGCGTTCATGACAAATGGGACGGGCGTCCCCGGTCTTCCAACGCGCGACCGTACCCCGGAGTGCCCGCCGCTTGTCACCTCGGAGACGTAGACTTCCACGCTGTCCCCCAGGCTCTTCCCCAGCCGTCATCCCGAGTTCTTCCGGAGGCACAGCGCCGTGACCAAGCCGCCCTTCACGCACCTGCACGTCCACACCCAGTACTCGCTGCTGGACGGTGCCGCGCGGCTCAAGGACATGTTCGAGGCCGCGAACACGATGGGCATGTCGCACATCGCGATGACCGACCACGGCAACCTCCACGGCGCCTACGACTTCTTCCACTCGGCCAAGAAGGCGGGTGTGACGCCGATCATCGGGATCGAGGCGTACGTCGCCCCCGAGTCGCGCAAGCACAAGCGCAAGATCCAGTGGGGCCAGCCGCACCAGAAGCGGGACGACGTCTCGGGTTCCGGTGGTTACACCCACAAGACGATCTGGGCGGCGAACAGCACCGGACTGCACAACCTCTTCAAGCTCTCCTCGGACGCGTACGCCGAGGGCTGGCTGCAGAAGTGGCCGCGCATGGACAAGGAGACCATCTCCCAGTGGTCCGAGGGCCTGATCGCCTCCACCGGGTGCCCCTCGGGTGAGCTGCAGACCCGTCTGCGCCTCGGCCAGTTCGACGAGGCGGTCAAGGCGGCCTCCGAGTACCAGGACATCTTCGGCAAGGACCGGTACTTCCTGGAGCTGATGGACCACGGCATCGACATCGAGCGCCGGGTCCGCGACGACCTGCTGCGGGTCGGCAAGAAGCTCGGCATCCCGCCGCTCGTGACGAACGACTCGCACTACACCTACGCCCACGAGGCGACCGCGCACGACGCGCTGCTCTGCATCCAGACCGGCAAGAACCTCTCCGACCCGGACCGCTTCCGTTTCGACGGCACGGGTTACTACCTGAAGACGACGGACGAGATGTACGCCGTCGACTCCTCGGACGCCTGGCAGGAGGGCTGCGCCAACACCCTCCTGGTCGCGCAGCAGATCGACACCACCGGCATGTTCGAGAAGCGCGACCTGATGCCGAAGTTCGACATCCCTGAGGGCTTCACCGAGGTCACCTGGTTCCAGGAGGAGGTCCGGGTCGGCATGGAGCGCCGCTACCCCGGCGGTGTCCCCGAGGACCGGCAGAAGCAGGCCGAGTACGAGATGGACATCATCATCCAGATGGGGTTCCCGGGGTACTTCCTCGTCGTCGCCGACTTCATCATGTGGGCCAAGAACAACGGCATCGCGGTCGGCCCCGGCCGTGGTTCCGCCGCCGGCTCGATCGTCGCGTACGCCATGGGCATCACCGACCTCGACCCGATCACCCACGGGCTGATCTTCGAGCGCTTCCTCAACCCCGAGCGCGTCTCCATGCCCGACGTCGACATCGACTTCGACGAGCGCAGGCGCGTCGAGGTGATCAGGTACGTCACCGAGAAGTACGGCGCCGACAAGGTCGCCATGATCGGCACCTACGGCAAGATCAAGGCCAAGAACGCGATCAAGGACTCCGCCCGCGTCCTCGGCTACCCCTACGCGATGGGCGACCGCCTCACCAAGGCCATGCCCGCCGACGTCCTCGGCAAGGGCATCGACCTCAGCGGCATCACCGACCCCAAGCACCCGCGCTACAGCGAGGCGGGCGAGATCCGGGGGATGTACGAGAACGAGCCGGACGTCCAGAAGGTCATCGACACCGCCAAGGGCGTCGAGGGCCTCGTCCGGCAGATGGGCGTGCACGCCGCAGGCGTGATCATGTCCAGCGAGCCCATCGTCGACCACGCCCCGGTCTGGGTGCGGCACACCGACGGCGTCACCATCACGCAGTGGGACTACCCCCAGTGCGAGTCGCTCGGCCTGCTGAAGATGGACTTCCTCGGCCTGCGCAACCTGACGATCATGGACGACGCCATCAAGATGGTGAAGGCCAACAAGGGCGTCGACCTGGAGATGCTCTCCCTGCCCCTGGACGACCCCAAGACGTACGAGCTGCTCTGCCGCGGTGACACGCTCGGGGTTTTCCAGTTCGACGGCGGCCCCATGCGGTCGCTGCTGCGCCAGATGCAGCCCGACAACTTCGAGGACATCTCCGCCGTCTCGGCCCTCTACCGGCCGGGCCCGATGGGAATGAACTCGCACACGAACTACGCGGAGCGCAAGAACGGCCGCCAGGAGATCACCCCGATCCACCCGGAGCTGGAGGAGCCGCTCAAGGAGGTCCTCGGCCTCACCTACGGCCTGATCGTCTACCAGGAGCAGGTGCAGAAGGCCGCCCAGATCGTCGCCGGGTACTCGCTCGGCGAGGCCGACATCCTGCGCCGCGTGATGGGCAAGAAGAAGGCCGACGAGCTCGCGAAGAACTTCGTCCTCTTCGAGGCGGGCGCCAAGAAGAACGGCTTCTCCGACGCGGCGATCAAGGCCCTGTGGGACGTCCTGGTGCCCTTCGCCGGATACGCGTTCAACAAGGCGCACTCCTCCGCGTACGGGCTGGTCACCTACTGGACCGCCTACCTCAAGGCGAACTACCCCGCCGAGTACATGGCGGCCCTGCTGACCTCCGTCAAGGACGACAAGGACAAGTCCGCGGTCTACCTCAACGAGTGCCGCCGCATGGGCATCAAGGTGCTCCCGCCGAACGTCAACGAGTCCGAGTCGAACTTCGCCGCCCAGGGTGACGACGTGATCCTCTTCGGGCTGACCGCCATCCGCAACGTCGGGCAGAACGTGGTCGACTCGATCATCAGGTGCCGTAAGGCGAAGGGAAAGTACTCCACGTTCCCCGACTTCCTCGACAAGGTCGAAGCGGTCGTCTGCAACAAGCGCACCGTCGAATCGCTGATCAAGGCCGGCGCCTTCGACGAGATGGGGCACACCCGCAAGGGGCTCGTCGCCCACCACGAGCCGATGATCGACAACGTGGTGCAGGTCAAGCGCAAGGAGGCCGAGGGGCAGTTCGACCTCTTCGGCGGCGGCGAGGAGGACAGCGGCGAACCCGGCTTCGGACTCGACGTGGAGTTCTCCGACATCGAGTGGGAGAAGTCCTACCTGCTCGCGCAGGAGCGCGAGATGCTCGGACTGTACGTCTCCGACCACCCGCTCTTCGGTCTGGAGCACGTCCTGTCCGACAAGTCGGACGCGGCGATCTCGCAGCTCACCGGCGGTGAGCACTCCGACGGAGCGATCGTCACCGTGGGAGGCATCATCTCCGGCCTCCAGCGCAAGATGACCAAGCAGGGCAACGCCTGGGCCATCGCGACCGTGGAGGACCTCGCGGGCTCCATCGAATGCATGTTCTTCCCCGCGACCTACCAGCTGGTCTCCACCCAGCTCGTCGAGGACACCGTCGTCTTCGTCAAGGGACGCCTCGACAAGCGCGAGGACGTGCCGCGCCTCGTCGCCATGGAGATGCAGGTCCCCGACATCTCCAACGCCGGGTCCAACGCCCCCGTCATCCTGACGATCCCCACGGTCAGGGTCACCCCGCCCATGGTCAGCCGGCTCGGTGAGGTCCTCAGCAACCACCGCGGCGACACCGAGGTGCGCATCAGGCTCCAGGGCCCCCGCAAGACCACCGTGCTCCGGCTCGACCGGCACCGCGTCAAGCCGGACCCCGCCCTCTTCGGCGACCTCAAGGTGCTGCTCGGCCCGTCCTGCCTGGCCGGCTGACGGCCCGCCCCGCACCCGTGAGAGGGGCGCCCCGCCACTGGCGGGGCGCCCCTCTCGGCCTGTCGGCCCGTGCACGGGTCAGTTGTGGCCGAACCGCTTCTGGTGCTTGCGGGCGACGTCCGCCGGGCTGCCCTGCGCCTGCGCCTGGGGCTGGGTCTGCGACTCGTACGCCGTCGACTTGGCCTCCTCGGCGCCACGCTCCGCGGCCGAAGCGCGGTCGTGCTGGCTGCCCTGCTTGCGGTTCTTGTTCTTCGCCATCGTGATGCCTCCTGTGGAAGCTCTGGGGGGTCCAGAACCGCTGTCAGACTCACATATCACCACAAAGGACGCATGTTGGATCATTACCGAGCGTAGTAGGCGAGGTATCATCCGCCGTTCCCGGATCCGCCACGCCGATGATCGAGTTCCGGACCTTAACCCCCGTGCCGTCGGGCAGACTCGAAGGAAACCCTGAGTAAGCGAACCCCGGGCCGGCGGACGCACCCCCATGTCAGGGGCCGCTGATCCGCTCCCGAACTGGAAGAGGGTGGAACGCGTGGACCGTTGCGTCGTCCTGGTGGACGCCGGCTACTTGCTGGGCGCAGCCGCGAGTCTGCTGGCAGGAGAGCCCGCCCGTTCCCGCATCACCGTCGACCACGCGGCGCTGATCCAGGGCCTGCGTGAGCGCGCCGAGGCCGATACGGAACAGCCCCTGCTGCGCATCTACTGGTTCGACGGCGCCCCCGACCGCGTGCCGCAGCCCGAGCACCGCAGGCTGCGCGTCATGCCACGGGTGACCGTCCGGCTGGGAGCCCTCACACGCAGTGACGGACGGTGGGCGCAGAAGGGCGTGGACGCGGCCATGCACGCCGAACTGACCGAGCTGGCCAGGAACCGCGCCTGCTCCGACGTGGTGCTCGTGACCGGTGACGGCGATCTGCTGCCCGGGCTCATGTCGGCCAAGGAGCACGGCGTCGCCGTCCACCTCTGGGCCGTCCAGGCCGCCGACGGCGACTACAACCAGTCCGAGGACCTCGTCGCCGAGGCCGACGAGCGGCGGGTGCTCGACCGGGTCTGGATCACCAAGGCCGTCCGCGCCAAGGAGACCGGCGGCGTCTGCGCGCCCCCGCCCGTCCCGCGCCCCGAGATCGCCGCGATCCTGTCCGCGCCGCTGCCCGAGGCCGCCCTCGCCGCCTCCGCCGAGCGGGCGTCGGAGGCCCAGGCCGCCGCGGCCCGTAACGGCACCGGCACGGCGGACACGGAAGCCGCCGTCCCGCACCCCCAGCCGGCGCCCGGGCACAAGGGCGTCCCCACCCCCAAGGACCTGGCGAGCCTGCGCGCACCCGGAGCGGGGACGGCGCAGCAGACCGCGCAGCCGCCGGCAGCCAACGCGACACTGCGCTGGTCGTCCGACAAGGGCTGGGTCGAGCGCGGCGGACCGCTCGGCGAACCGGCCGAGACCGCGTCCCTGCCGACCCTGGCCCAGCTCACCAGCGCGGAACAGCGCTGGGCGGACCGGGAGGAGGACATCACCACCGTCGGCGGTGACCCCTTCGAGGTCGGCCAGGTCTTCGCCCGGCGCTGGATGGAACGGCTGCCGGAGACCGTCCACCTGCAGAAGCTGTCCACCATGTACCCCCGTATCCCGCACCGCATCGACGGGGAACTCCTCAGATACGCGGCCCGCTTCGGGCTGCTGGCGCACAAGGACGACCAGATCGACGAGCACGACCGCTATGCGATCAGGGCGGGGTTCTGGCGCGAGATCGACGTACGGGCCGCCGCCGAGCACGCTCCCGCGGCGGAGTGAGCGGGGCGGCAGTGCCCGGCCCCGGACGCGATACGGGGCATCCGACCCCGTAGGCTCATCCCTCGTGAGTACGGGCACAGCACAGGCTACGGGCGCAGCGCAGGCACAGACCGGCACCGTGTGCGCGGTGCGTGACCTGGTCAAGACCTACCCAGCCGTCCGTGGCCGGCGAGGCCGCGCCGCCACCCCCGAGGTGCGCGCCACCGACGGGGTCCGCCTCGATGTCCGGCGCGGCGAGATCTTCGGACTGCTCGGACCCAACGGCGCGGGCAAGTCCACGCTCGTGCGCCAGCTCACCGGACTGATGCGTCCCGACTCCGGGAGCGTGGAGGTGCTGGGACACGACCTGGTGCGCCATCCCGAGCGGGCCTCGCGGCTCATCGGCTACCTGGGCCAGGAGTCCACCGCCCTCGACGAACTGACCGTGTCGCTCGCCGCGGAGACCACCGGGCGGCTCAGGGGCCTGCCCGTACGCGAGGCGCGTGCCGCCCGCGACGACGTGCTCGAGGAGCTCGGGATCACCGGTCTCGCCGGACGCCCGCTGAAGAAGCTGTCCGGCGGGCAGCGGCGGCTCGCCTGCTTCGCCGCGGCCCTGGTCGGCGAGCGTCCCCTCCTGGTGCTGGACGAGCCGACGACCGGCATGGACCCCGTCGCCCGGCGCTCCGTCTGGTCCGCCGTCGACCGGAGGCGTGCCGAGCACGGTGCGACGGTGCTGCTCGTGACCCACAACGTCATCGAGGCCGAGACCGTCCTGGACCGCGTGGCGGTCATGGAACGCGGCAAGGTCATCGCCTGCGACACCCCGTCCGGACTCAAGGAACGGGTCGCCGGCGAGGTGCGGGTCGAGCTGGTGTGGCGCGAGCGCGCACCGCTCGACGTCCCGGAGGTGGCCGCGCTCCGCGAATCCGCGCAGGAGTCGGGGCGCAAGTGGGTGCTGCGGCTCGGACCCGACGAGGCGCGGGCAGCGGTCGCCGCGGTGACCGGCGGCGCGGCGTTCTCCTCGCTCGACGACTTCACACTGGCCACGCCCAGCCTGGAAGATGTCTATCTGGCGCTCGGCGGGGACGCCGCCAGGGCCGAGGGACTGGTGAAGGCGTGAGCAGGACGGTGAACGTGTCACGAAACGTGTCGGAGTCGGACGGGAGCACTGCCAGGTGACGAGCATCGTTCCCACGGAGTCCGCGAAGGCGACCGGCCCGAAGGTGCGGACCTCCGCCGTACGGACCGACCCGTCCGCCCGCACGGCCCCCGCGGCCCTCGCGCCGCGGGCCAGGCTGCTCCCCTCGCTGGCCGCCGTCTACCGGGCGCAGCTGTCTCGGGCGAGGGTCGCGCGCATTCCGCTGCTGTTCGTCGCGACCTTCCAGTCCGTCGGGATCATGGTGCTGATGCGCGGGGTCGTCGACGGCGGCGCGGAGGCACGGGCCGTCGTCGCCGGTTCCAGCGTGCTGGTCGTGGCCTTCGTCGCGCTCAACCTGCTCGCGCAGTACTTCGGCCAGCTCCGGGCCGGCGGCGGGCTCGACCACTACGCGACGCTGCCGGTGCCGCCGGCCGCCGTGGTGCTGGGGGCGGCGGGCGCGTACGCCTCGTTCACCGTGCCCGGCACGATCGTCACGGCGGTGGCGGGCAGCGCGCTCTTCGGACTCCCCATGACGCACCTGTGGGTGCTCGTCGCCGTCATCCCCCTCTCCGGGGCCGCGCTCTCCGGACTCGGAGCCGCGCTCGGGCTGCTCGCGCCGCGGCAGGAGGTGGCAACCCTGCTCGGGCAGCTGGGCATGTCGGCGGCGCTGCTGCTGGGCGTGCTGCCGGCCGAGCGGCTGCCCGGACCGGTCGGGTGGGCGCGGGATCTGCTCCCGTCGACCTACGGCGTCGAGGCGCTGACCCGGTCCTTCGACGCCCACCCCGACTGGGCGGTCGTCGCTCTCGACCTCGCGGTCTGCGCGGCGGTCGGTGTGCTCTCTTTGGCCGTGGCCACCTGGGCGTACCGGCGTGCGGCGGTCCGGTGAGGCGGCACACACGTCCGCCTGGCACGATGGCACCGTGACCGCACCGTTGACGCCGCCGCACCAGCCCCAGCCGAACGACCCGTGGCAGGCCCCGCCCGCCGGGTCGCACCTCGTGTCCGGCGAGCAGCCGGGCCCGGACGAGCGGCGTGCGGAGCTACGGCAGGCCGGGGTGATCGCGGCGGTGCTGGCGGTGGCCGGTGCGGGCCTCGGGCTGCTCTGGGTGTGGCTGGCGCCCCGGGTGCCGCTCGTCTCCGACGAGACCGCCGTGTTCCTCGAGAACAGCGAGGGCGAGGAGGCCATCGGCGCCGACGGGACGTTCGTGCTGCTGGCACTCGCCTTCGGCCTGGTCTCGGCGGCCGTCGTGTTCCTCCTCCGCCGGCGCGGGGGCATCCCGCTCGTGGTGGGGCTCGCCCTGGGCGGGCTGCTCGGTTCCCTGCTCGCGTGGGGGGTCGGCACCTGGCTGGGTCCGACGTCCGACGTGGTGGCCCATGCCAAGGAGGCCGGCCAGGGGGTCACCTTCGACGCGCCGCTGGAGCTGCACGCGGTGGGTGCGGCGATGCTCGCCTGGCCCATCGCCGCGATGATCGTCCACCTGGGGCTGACGGCGCTGTTCGGGCCCCGGGATCCTGAGCCCGAGTGGGAGAGCCCGTACGGGGCGCCCCGGGCCGAGGCGGGGGACGGGCCTGCGGCCGATGCCCCCGAGTGGCCGGCGGCAGAGGCCGGCCGGCCGGCGGACAAGCCGGACCCGGGACGGCCGTAGCGCTTCCCGTGCGTCCCGTGCGGGAGCCGCTCGGCTCCGCGGTGTCCCTCCGGCTGCGCCCGGTTGTTTCCGTCAGGTCCGTTTCCGCCTCCCGGACAGGGGCAGGCGACCGGGTGAACACCTACGAAAGGACCGACATGAGCGCCGGAGAGAAGAGCAAGGCCAAGACCGAGCAGATCGTCGGGAAGGCCGTACGCAAGGTGGCCCACGCGGTCGGCGACGACACCACCGCGGCCAAGGGAGCGGCCCTGGAGGCCCGCGGCAAGGGCCGGGACACCAAGGAGAAGTCGAAGGGCGCCTTCAAGCGCTGACCGCGCGCGGGCGGAAGCGGTGCACGCTTCCCTTCCCGGCCCGTCGTCGAAGCGGTTCACGCTTCCGGCCCGTCGCGCACGGCGTCAGCGGGGTGGGCCGGCAGCGCACCGCACACAGGTCCTCGCTGCCGGGCGCACCTCGAGACGGCCCGGCGGGATCGGCTCGCGGCACGCCTCGCAGCACCCGTACTCGCCTCGCTCCAGCCGCTCCAGGGCCGAGTCCACCTCCTCCAGGTGGTCCCGCGCCCGGTCCAGCAACGAGGCGACATGGGCCCGTTCGAAGGCGGTGCTGGATCCCTCCGGGTCGTGCTCGTCGTCGACCGCCACCAGCGCGTTCGCCTCGACGATCCCGTCGAAATCGCTCCGCAGGGCCGTGAGCCGGGACTCCGTGGAGCGGCGTTCCGCGAGCAGCCGCTCCCGGGTGGCCGCGAGGCCGCCCGGTCCGGCTCCCGCGGAAGGAAGTTCGTTCACCTGGGCGGAAACGGTCGCACCGGGGGTCCGCATTCCGCGGACCCCACGCGCCGGGATTCCCGCTACGGCCGGCCGACCGGGGCCAGGGTGGCGTCCGTCAGAGCGGCCAGGTCGGAGGGGGAGAGCTCGACCTCCAGGCCCCGCCGGCCCGCCGAGACGCAGATCGTGGGGTGCGACCCGGCCGACGCGTCCAGCACCGTACGCAGGCGCTTGCGCTGGCCCAGCGGGGAGATGCCTCCCCTCACGTAGCCCGTGGTGCGTTCGGCCGCCGACGGGTCGGCCATGGCCGCACGCTTGCCGCCCACCGCCGTCGCCAGAGCCTTCAGGTCGAGGGATCCCGCCACAGGGACCACCGCGACGACCAGTTCACCGTCGACGTCCGCGACCAGGGTCTTGAACACCCGGCCGGGCGGGACACCGAGAGCCTCTGCCGCCTCCTCCCCGTACGACGGCGACGAGGGGTCGTGTTCGTACGCGTGCACCGTGAACGCCGTGCCGGCCGCGGTCAGGGCGACCGTGGCCGGGGTGGAGCCGGACTGCTGTTTCCTGGACTTCTTCGCCACCGGGGCCGGTCCTCGGGTCAGTTGGGGTACGTCGGGTCGCGGGTCAGGTCGGACGCGGGCAGAGACGGCAGGTGCCGGATGACGGCCGTCTCCCTGCGCAGCAGCGCCAGCTCCTCGCGCAGCCGGGTCGCCGTGTCCGGGGCCTGGAGCAGCCGCTGCTTCGTCGGGACGTCGAGCACCGCGGCGGCGGCCACGAGATACGAGACCACGGACGGGTCGTCCGGCAGGTCCGCACCGGTCGTCAGGGAACGCTCGCTCGCCCCGGCCAGCCGCCTCTGGTAGCTGCGGAAAGCCCGCAGGACGCCCTCCGCCAGCGCGCCCGCCTCGTCCGTGGGCGAGTCCTCGCCCTCGTCGGCCCCCGGGTCCTCGGGCAGCTCCTCGACCTCGGCCGTCAGGAACGGGCCGCTCGCGTCGACGGCGAGCAGCCGGACCCGCGTGGTGCCGGTCGCCAGGACCTCGTAACTGCCGTCGGCGCGCTCACGGATCTTCGCCGCGTCGGCCACGCAGCCGACCCGGTGGAAGGTCTGCAGGGGGTCGGCCCCGAAGCCGTCACCCGGAGCCCGTTCGGCCGGAGGCGCGGTGGCGGCCGTGTCCGGCATGCCGGTGGCCGTGGGGGCGGTCTCGCGGCCGTCGCGGATCGAGACCACCACGAAGCGGCGCGGCTCGTCCTCGTCGATCTCGAGCAGGTCGCGCATCATGGCGCGATAACGCTCCTCGAAGACGTTGAGCGGCAGCACGAGGCCGGGGAACAGCACCGCGTTCAGCGGGAAGAGGGGCAGGCGAGCGGTGGTCACAACCGCCAAGCCTAATGGCCACGGCGCCCGCTGTGTTCCGGCCGCCCGCACAGGGGTGTGGAAGAGGCCACGCGGAGCCGGACATCGGTCCGCGCGTCGAGGAATCCGCCGAGCGCCTCCCCGGTCACGGCGGCCCACGGGAACGAGGTCGCGTAGGGCCCGATCAGCCGGAACTGCTCCAGCGCCTCGGCCGCGCGGCCCCGGGCGACCAGGACGTAGGCCAGCAGGTTGCGGACCTCGGCCGGCCAGGGGTCGCCCGCGGGAAAACCGGCCGAGAACCGGATGGCGAGGTCGGCGGCGGCGTCGATCCGGTCCCTCTGCACGGAGGTCGCCTGCGCGGACGCCTTCTCGTCCCGCAGCAGGGCGAAGGCCGCCCGCACGGGCAGGGCCTGCACCAGGGAGTCCGCGGCGGCGTCCTCGGCGGCCCGCTCGGCGAAGTCGAAGCACTCACGGTGGGAGCCGTACCACTCGGCCGAGAGATACCGGAGAGCGGAGACATGGCTGCCGTAGTGGTGCGGGGACCGCCGGACGGCCTGCTCCCACAGCGCCTCGAAGACCGTGTGCGAGGCATGCGTGCCCCGGGCGTGGTCGAGCGCCAGCCGCCACGGCACCGGGTCATGGGCATCGGCCTCGGCCGCCGCCGTGATCAGCGGCCCCACCTCGCGCAGCAGCTCGGCGTGGGCGGGGGACTCCCAGGCGCGGCGCACCGCCAGCGCGGCCTTGACGAGCAGGGCGTCCGGGTCGCGCGGGGCGGCGGCGAGCCAGCCGGTGAGCCAGCCGTCGCGACTGCGCCCGAACACGACCAGCCGGGCCAGCGTGCGGTCCCGGGCCTCCCAGTCGGCGGCGTCCCTGGTGGTGGCGAGGAGCTTGGCCGCGGGCCCGAAGTCGCCGAGGGCAGCCGCCACCAGCGCGGGGGAGAGCCGTTCGTCGGGGGCGTCGAGCATCACCGCGTCGTCCGCCGGCAGCCCGGCGGACAGCCCGGGGCCGTACCGGAACGTGCGCGCGGAGTTCAGCACTGCACGGAGGAAAGCCATGGTGCAGACCATTGAAAAGCCCTGGTGAGGGCTGCGCCAGAGGGCCTCTGTGAAGCTTCTGTAGCGAGTGGAAGGGTTGCCCTGAGCAGGGTCAAGAAAGGGCAAAGGAAGAGCGCGTGAGTGGCGCGATTCCGACCGTACGGTTGCCGGCGACCGCCCGTCCTGCCGGACCTCGACCGGCCATTCGACCGCTGAGCCGGCCCTTTCGGCCGCTGAGCCGGCAGGGATCCGGCGGGACGGGGGCGCCGGCCTCCGGTCAGCCACGCCGCAGGAGCCGGGAGGCGCCCGCCGCCACCGTCGTGGCCAGTATCCAACCCAGCAGCACGAGAGCCGCCGCCGTCCACTGCCATCCGCCCTCCAGCAGCCAGTAGCCGTCCTGCCCGAGATTGATCACCGGCACCAGCAGGTCCAGCGCGTACAGCGCGGGATTCCACTGCGGATGCTCGCTCCCCTTGATCGACTCCGGGCGGTACTGCGAGAAGGCCACCGCCCCCGCCGCCCACAGCACCGCCATCCAGACCAGGGCCCGCCCCGGCCGGTAGCCGTATGCCACCGTCCAGTCCTGCAGATAGCCCCAGATCCGTCCCGCGGCCGGCAGCGTCTCGCGCCGGCGCCGCTGCTTGGCCAGCAGCACCTCGCGGGCGTCCGCGTCCTCCCCGCAGCTGCGGAGGACCGCCGCGAGACGCTCGTACGGCTCCGGGACGTACTCCGGGGTCGCGGCCAGCACCCACTCCAGGCGGCGGGAGAGCGGGAAATGGCCGTAGGGGACGAGGTTCTCGTACACGAAGCCGCCCATCGCCAGGCCGCCCGGGCCCGGCCAGCTGGTCGACACGTCGATCAGGGTGACCACCTTCGCGCCGTTCAGCACGACCCGGCCCTCCCTCGGGCGCTCCGCGTTGAAGCGCAGCTCGGGCGTGACGATCCGGCGCAGCGAGAGCTCCTCGCGGTCGGCGAGCACGAACCGGGCCTTGTGCAGGTCCACCGCGTCGCCGAACCTTCCGTCGTCGAGCCGCACCGCGCCCCGGCACTCGAAGACCTGCGCACGCGTCCCGCGCGCCGGACCACCGCCGCGCGCGACACCGAAGGGGGGAGTGGTGCCCTGGTTGCCCGTGTCGATGACCACCCACGCCTCCGTCATGTACAGCGTGCGCTCCACGCTCAGCTGGGGGGCGTTCAGCGCCCGCCGCCCGTCCGTGGCACGCAGCCGGCTGCCGCGCAGGCTCAGCGAGCCGCCGACCTTCGCCCCGCGCAGACTCAGCTCGCCGCGCGTCTCGATCATCTCGGCCTGAAGGTCCTGCGCCACCGACATCCCGTCACCCACGAAGGCGCGGCCGCGCCGGTCCGGGCCGATGGCGATCTGGTTGATCAGGAGATCCGTGCCGATCTGGGCGTCGGTCAGCCGGACGCCACGCTCGATCCGGCAGCGCGGCAGATGAAGATCGCCCTCCGTGTGGAGCCGGGCCGCGTCCAGCCTGGGCACCGCGCAGCCCACCATCCGCAACGTGGTGAAGTGGCACTCGGGCAGCACGACCTCCTGCTCGAAACGACAGCCGGTGAACTCGACGTACGGAGACACCCGGCCGCCCGCCAGGTCCAGCTTCCCGGTGATCCGCACGCCCCGTAGCTTCAGCGCCGCCACCCGCCCCGGCCGCGCCGGCGGGCCGTCGAGGAGCAGGCGCGCCACCGTGCGCGCGCCGACACTGCGCTCGGGGCCCCAGATGTGCGGGGCGAACGGATCGTCGCGCACCGGATCGTGGACACGCAGATCGTAGGTCGTGCCGTTACGGAAGGACTGCCACATACCCAGCTCCGCGGCGCTGAGCCCGTCGGGGATCCCGCCGTCGTGCGGTTCGGTCACTGCCTCACCACCTCCGCCTGCGCGGGCCACCCGCGCTTCGTACAGTCGTTCTTCCCTCTGTGTGACCAGGTGAACGCTAATGGTCACCAGTGACAGCCGGGACATGTATCAGCCAGTGATACGGGCGACCGGACGGCTGAACCGGTCTGAGAGAATTGGGGTGTGATCTCTCGAATCGATCTGCGCGGTACCGCCCTCCCCGAGGGTGGCGCCCTGCGCGACCTGCTGCCCCGTGCCGAGTTCGACGTGGAAGCCGCCCTGGAGACGGTGCGGCCCATCTGCGAGGACGTACGCCATCGTGGCTCGGCGGCCGTGATCGAGTGGGGAGAGAAATTCGACGGCGTCCGGCTCGACTCGATCCGGGTCCCCGCCGACGCGATCACCGGGGCGCTGGAGCGGCTCGACCCGGCCGTGCGTGCCGCCCTGGAGGAGTCCATCCGCCGCGCCCGCCTCGTCCACCGCGAGCAGCGCCGCACCACGCACACCACCCAGGTCGTCCCCGGCGGGACGGTCACCGAGAAGTGGGTGCCCGTCGAGCGCGTCGGGCTCTACGTGCCGGGCGGGCGTGCGGTCTACCCGTCCTCCGTCGTGATGAACGTCGTCCCCGCCCAGGAGGCGGGCGTCGAGGGCCTCGCCGTCTCCTCCCCGCCCCAGAAGGAGTTCGGCGGCCTGCCGCACCCCACGATCCTCGCCGCCTGCGCCCTCCTCGGCGTCGACGAGGTGTACGCCGCCGGCGGTGCCCAGGGAATCGCGATGTTCGCGTACGGCACCGAGGACTGCCTGCCCGTGAACCTCGTCACCGGCCCCGGCAACATCTACGTCGCCGCCGCCAAGCGCCTCCTCAAGGGCCGCATCGGCATCGACGCCGAGGCCGGCCCCACCGAGATCGCGATCCTCGCCGACGCGAGCGCCGACCCGGTGCACGTCGCCGCCGACCTGATCAGCCAGGCCGAGCACGACCCGATGGCCGCCGCCGTCCTCGTCACCGACTCCGAGGAACTGGCCGCCGCCACCGAGGCCGAGCTGACGCCCCAGATCGCCGCGACCAAGCACGTCACGGACCGGATCGAGCCCGCCCTGGCCGGCCGCCAGTCCGCGATCGTCCTGGTCGACGACCTGGAGGACGGCCTCAAGGTCGTCGACGCGTACGCCGCCGAGCACCTGGAGATCCAGACGGAGAACGCCGCAGCCGTCGCCGACCGGGTCCGCAACGCCGGCGCGGTCTTCGTCGGCCCCTGGTCGCCCGTCTCCCTCGGCGACTACTGCGCCGGCTCCAACCACGTCCTGCCCACCGGCGGCTGCGCCTGCCACTCCTCGGGCCTCTCCGTGCAGTCCTTCCTGCGCGGCATCCACATCGTCGACTACACCCGCGACGCCCTCGCCGAGGTCACCCACCACGTGGTGACCCTCGCCGAGGCGGAGGACCTCCCCGCCCACGGCGCCGCGCTCAAGGCCAGGTTCGGCTGGAAGGTTCCGCAAGCGTGACGAACAGCACCAACGCCTGGGACGCGCTCCCGATCCGCGACGAACTGCGCGGCCAGTCCCCGTACGGGGCGCCCCAGCTCGACGTGCCGGTCCGGCTGAACACCAACGAGAATCCGTACCCCCTGCCCGACGCGCTCGTCGACCGCATCGCCGAGCGGGTCCGTGAGGCCGCCCGCGACCTCAACCGCTACCCCGACCGCGACGCCGTGGAGCTCCGCACCGAGCTCGCCCGCTACCTCACCCGCACCGCGGGCCACGAGGTCGCGGCCGCCAACGTCTGGGCGGCCAACGGATCCAACGAGGTCCTCCAGCAGCTGCTGCAGACCTTCGGCGGCCCCGGGCGCACCGCGATCGGCTTCGAGCCCTCCTACTCCATGCACGCCCTCATCGCACGCGGCACCGGCACCGGCTGGATCTCCGGTCCGCGCAACGAGGACTTCACCATCGACGTGGAGTCTGCGAAGAAGGCCATCGCCGAGCACCGGCCCGAAGTGGTCTTCATCACCTCGCCCAACAACCCCACCGGCACCGCCGTGGACGCGGAGACCGTCGTCGCGCTGTACGACGCGGCCCAGGCCGCCCGGCCCTCGATGGTCGTCGTCGACGAGGCGTACGGCGAGTTCAGCCACCGCCCCTCACTCCTCCCGCTGATCGAGGGCCGCCCGCACCTGGTGCTCTCGCGCACCATGTCCAAGGCGTTCGGCGCCGCCGGTCTGCGCCTCGGCTACCTCGCGGCCGACCCGGCCGTCGTCGACGCGGTCCAGCTGGTGCGCCTGCCGTACCACCTGTCCTCCGTCACGCAGGCCACCGCGCTCGCCGCCCTGGAGCACACCGATACGCTGCTCGGGTACGTCGCGCAGCTCAAGAGCGAGCGCGACCGGCTGGTCGACGCGCTGCGGGAGTCCGGCTTCGCCGTCACCGACTCGGACGCCAACTTCGTCCAGTTCGGCCGCTTCGCCGACAGCCGCGCCGCCTGGCGGCAGATCCTCGACCGGGGAGTCCTGGTCCGGGACAACGGCGTACCGGGGTGGCTGCGGGTCTCCGCGGGAACCCCGGCAGAGAACGACGCGTTCCTCGATGCGGTGCGCGAACTGAAGAAGGAGCACGACGCATGAGCCGCGTAGGCAGGGTGGAACGGACCACCAAGGAGACCTCCGTGCTCGTCGAGATCAACCTCGACGGCACCGGCAAGGTCGATGTCGCGACCGGGGTCGGCTTCTACGACCACATGCTCGACCAGCTCGGCCGCCACGGCCTCTTCGACCTCACGGTCAAGACCGAGGGCGACCTGCACATCGACTCGCACCACACCATCGAGGACACCGCCCTCGCGCTCGGCGCCGCCTTCAAGCAGGCGCTCGGCGACAAGGTCGGCATCTACCGCTTCGGCAACTGCACCGTCCCGCTGGACGAGTCGCTCGCCCAGGTCACCGTCGACCTCTCCGGCCGCCCCTACCTGGTGCACACCGAACCGGAGAAGATGGCGCCGATGATCGGCGAGTACGACACGACGATGACCCGGCACATCCTGGAGTCCTTCGTCGCCCAGGCGCAGATCGCCCTGCACGTCCACGTGCCGTACGGCCGCAACGCCCACCACATCGTGGAGTGCCAGTTCAAGGCGCTCGCCCGCGCCCTGCGCTACGCCAGCGAGCACGACCCGCGCGCGGCCGGCATCCTTCCGTCCACGAAGGGCGCCCTGTGACCGGCCTCAACACCGTTCTGATCATCGTCGGCCTCTTCCTGGCCGGCGGCGTCTACTCCTTCTGGAAGCAGGGCATGCCCAAGGGCGTCGTCGTGCTCCTCGGGATCGGATCCGTGATGTGCCTGGTGGCGGGCATCATGCGGATCCAGGGACTCTGGGACTGAGGTAGGAGGACTGTGAGCGACAAGAAGAAGGTCGTCGTCTTCGACTACGGCTTCGGCAACGTCCGTTCCGCCGAGCGGGCCCTCGCCCACGTCGGCGCGGACGTGGAGATCACCCGCGACTTCGACACCGCGATGAACGCCGACGGGCTGCTCGTCCCCGGCGTAGGGGCCTTCTCCGCCTGCATGGCGGGACTGAAGCAGGCGCGCGGCGAATGGATCATCGGCCGCAGGCTGTCCGGCGGTCGTCCCGTCATGGGCATCTGCGTCGGCATGCAGATCCTGTTCGAGCGCGGCATCGAGCACGGCGTCGAGACGGAGGGCCTCGACGAGTGGCCCGGCACCGTCGGACCGCTGAAGGCCGACGTCGTGCCCCACATGGGCTGGAACACCGTCGAATCCCCCGAGGGATCCCAGCTCTTCGCGGGCCTGGACGCCGAGGCCCGCTACTACTTCGTGCACTCCTACGCGGCGCACGACTGGTCCCTCGAAGTGACCAACGCCAAGATCCGTGCCCCCAAGGTCACCTGGGCCACGCACGGGGAACGGTTCGTCGCCGCCGTGGAGAACGGCGCGCTGTGGGCCACCCAGTTCCACCCCGAGAAGTCCGGCGACGCCGGCGCCCAGCTGCTGACCAACTGGATCGAGACGCTGTAATGCCGAAGCTTGAACTGCTCCCCGCCGTAGACGTCCGCGACGGACAGGCCGTCCGCCTCGTGCACGGCGAATCCGGCTCCGAGACCTCCTACGGATCCCCGCTCGAGGCGGCCCTCGCCTGGCAGAGCTCCGGCGCCGAGTGGCTGCACCTGGTCGACCTGGACGCCGCCTTCGGCACCGGCGACAACCGCGCCCTCATCGCCGAGGTGGCCGGCGCCATGGACATCAAGGTCGAGCTCTCCGGCGGCATCCGCGACGACGCCTCGCTCGAAGCCGCCCTCGCCACCGGCTGCCGCCGGGTCAACCTCGGCACCGCCGCCCTGGAGACCCCCGAGTGGGTCGCCAAGGTCATCGCCGAGCACGGCGACAAGATCGCCGTCGGCCTCGACGTCCGGGGCACCACCCTGCGCGGCCGGGGCTGGACCCGCGACGGCGGCGACCTCTACGAGACGCTCGCCCGCCTCGACTCCGAGGGCTGCGCCCGCTACGTCGTGACCGACATCGCCAAGGACGGCACGCTGCAGGGCCCCAACCTGGCCCTCCTGCGCGACGTCTGCGCCGCCACCGACAAGCCCGTCGTCGCCTCCGGCGGCGTCTCCTCGCTGGCCGACCTCCGCGCCATCTCCCTGCTGGTCCCGGAAGGCGTCGAGGGAGCCATCGTCGGCAAGGCGCTGTACGCCAAGGCGTTCACCCTGGAAGAGGCCCTCAAGGCGGTCGCCGGATGACCGACTCCGTACGCCGCGTCTCCTCGGGCGGACCCTGGGAAGAGAAGTTCGGCTACTCCCGGGCGGTCCAGCTCCCGAACGGCCTCGTCCTCGTCTCCGGCTGCACCTCCGTGGTCAACGGCCAGATCTCCGCGGGCAGTCCGTACGAGCAGACCGTCGCCTCCTTCCAGGTCGCCTTCGACGCACTGAAGCAGACCGGACTCGGTCGCGAGGATGTCGTCCGCACCCGGATGTACGTCACACACGCCCGCGACGTCGACGAGGTGGGCCGCGCCCACAAGGAGCTGTTCGACGACGTCCGCCCCGCCGCCTCCATGATCATCGTGTCCGGCTTCGTCGACCCCTCCCTGGTCGTCGAGGTCGAGGTCGAGGCCTACCGGGCAGGTGAGCGATGACCCTGGCCGTACGGGTCATCCCGTGCCTGGACGTCGACAAGGGCCGCGTCGTCAAGGGCGTCAACTTCCAGAACCTGCGCGACGCGGGCGACCCCGTCGAGATGGCCAAGCTGTACGACGCCGAGGGCGCCGACGAGCTGACCTTCCTCGACATCACCGCCTCCAGCGGTGACCGCGAGACGACGTACGACGTGGTGCGCCGCACCGCCGAGCAGGTCTTCATCCCGCTCACCGTCGGCGGCGGGGTCCGCACCCCCGACGACGTCGACAAGCTGCTGCGCGCCGGAGCCGACAAGGTCGGGGTCAACACCGCCGCCATCGCCCGCCCCGACCTGATCCGCGAGATCGCCGAACGCTTCGGGCGCCAGGTCCTCGTGCTCTCCGTCGACGCCCGGCGCACCCCCGAGGGCACCTTCGAGGTGACGACCCACGGAGGCCGCAGGGGCACCGGCATCGACGCCGTCGAGTGGGCGCACCGGGCGGCCGAACTCGGGGCGGGCGAGATCCTGCTGAACTCGATGGACGCGGACGGCACGAAGGACGGCTACGACACCGAGATGATCAAGGCGGTACGGGCCCACGTCACGGTGCCCGTCATCGCCTCGGGCGGCGCGGGCCGCCTCGCGGACTTCCCGCCGGCCGTCGGCGCGGGCGCCGACGCGGTCCTCGCCGCGTCGGTCTTCCACTTCGGTGACCTGCGGATCTCCGAGGTCAAGGGCGCCCTGCGCGAGGCCGGGCACCCCGTGCGCTGACCCACGACAGGGAGATCGCCGGTCGCGAAGACCGGCGATCTCGCCGATGTCCGCCCGGAGGGCACGCCGCCAGAGTGGCGCCGTCAACAACATGACGGCGCCACCACGCGGTGCTCCCCCGAAGGCCCCAGGACGACGGGGCCGCCGGCTGCCGCGGTGTGGTCCGCCACAACCGAGAGGATCCCCCCTCGTGCAGCAGCACCTCCCCTCCGGCGACATCTCCCCCCGCCGCCACCGGATGTCGAAGAACCGCTCCCGCACCGTCAGGTTCGCCGTCGCGGCGGCGGCCGCGACGGCCGGTCTGGTCACGGCGCTGATGCCGGGCGCGCAGGCCGCCGACAATCCGTACGAGCGTGGTCCGGCGCCGAGCAATTCGAGCATCGAGGCGAGCCGCGGCTCGTACGCGACCTCACAGACGACCGTCTCCTCGCTGAGCGTCAGGGGCTTCGGCGGCGGGACGATCTACTACCCGACATCCACGTCCGACGGGACGTTCGGCGCGGTCGCCATCTCGCCCGGCTTCACCGCCTACCAGTCGAGCATCGCGTGGCTGGGGCCGCGTCTGGCGTCGCAGGGCTTCGTGGTGTTCACCATCGACACCAACACGACATCGGACCAGCCGGCCAGCCGCGGTGACCAGCTGCTCGCCGCTCTGGACTACCTGACCGAGGACAGCTCGGTGCGCAGCCGGGTCGACTCCTCCCGGCTCGGTGTGATGGGCCACTCCATGGGTGGCGGCGGCACACTCGAAGCCGCCAAGGACCGGCCGTCGTTGCAGGCGGCGATCCCGCTGACCGGCTGGAACCTCGACAAGTCCTGGCCGGAGGTGAAGACCCCGACCCTGGTCGTCGGGGCGGACGGTGACACGGTCGCCTCCGTCGCCTCGCACTCGGAGCCGTTCTACAACTCGCTGCCGAGCTCGCTGGACAAGGCGTACCTGGAGCTCCGGGGTGCCAGCCACTTCACCCCGAACACGTCCAACACGACGATCGCGAAGTACAGCATCTCGTGGCTCAAGCGCTTCATCGACAACGACACCCGCTACGAGCAGTTCCTCTGCCCGATCCCGTCGGCCGGCCTGACGATCGCGGAGTACCGGGGCAACTGCCCGCACACCTCCTGACCGACAGGACCAGGGGCCGGACCGCGCACACGCGGTCCGGCCCTTCGTGCTGCCGCCCGGTCCGCCGGACGCGCGGCCCGCGGCGAAGACCGGCGATCTCGCCGATGCCCGCGCGGGGGACCCACCGCGAAAGTGGCGGCAGGCCGATGAACGACGGCGCTACCGACGCGGTGCACTCCGAAGCCCCCGGACGACGGGGCGGTCGGCGGCCCCGATGCGGTTCCGCCCCACCGTTCCGCCGCACCGTTCCGCCACAACCGAGAGGAATCCCCCGTGCAGCAGCACCTCCCCTCCGGCGACATCTCCCCCCGCCGCCACCGGACGTCGAAGAGCCGCTCCCGCACCGTCAAGGGCGCCCTGGCGGCAGCGGCGGCGACCGCCGGTCTGCTCACCGCGCTGGTCCCCGGCGGAGCCCAGGCCGCCGACAATCCGTACGAGCGTGGTCCGGCGCCCAGCAATTCGAGCATCGAGGCGAGCCGCGGAACGTACGCGGTCTCGGACACGTCCGTGTCCTCACTGCGCGTCAGAGGCTTCGGCGGCGGGACGATCTACTACCCGACGTCCACCTCGGACGGGACGTTCGGCGCGGTCGTCATCTCGCCCGGCTTCACCGCCTACCAGTCGAGCATCGCGTGGCTGGGGCCGCGTCTGGCGTCGCAGGGCTTCGTGGTGTTCACCATCGACACCAACACCACGCTGGACCAGCCGGCCAGCCGCGGTGACCAGCTGCTCGCCGCTCTGGACTACCTGACCGAGGAAAGCTCGGTGCGCAGCCGGGTCGACTCCTCCCGGCTCGGCGTGATGGGCCACTCCATGGGCGGCGGCGGCACACTCGAAGCCGCCAAGGACCGCCCCTCGCTGAAGGCGGCGATCCCGCTGACCGGCTGGAACACGGACAAGACGTGGCCGGAGGTGCAGACCCCGACCCTGGTCGTCGGGGCGGACGGTGACACGGTCGCCTCCGTCGCCTCGCACTCGGAGCCGTTCTACAACTCGCTGCCGAGCTCGCTGGACAAGGCGTATCTGGAGCTCCGGGGTGCCAGCCACTTCACCCCGAACACGTCCAACACGACGATCGCGAAGTACAGCATCTCGTGGCTGAAGCGCTTCATCGACAACGACACCCGCTACGAGCAGTTCCTCTGCCCGATCCCGTCGGCCAGCCTGACGATCGCGGAGTACCGGGGCAACTGCCCGCACTGATCCGGGGGGCGACCGGGGCCGGACCACGCGTACCGTGGTCCGGCCCCTTCGCGTTGCCCCGCTCTCAGCCGCGCGCGAGGAACGCCGCGATGGCCCCGGCGAATCCGGGATCGCGCACAGCCGTCAGATGGTCGCCCGGCAGCACGGTCAGCTCCGCCCCCGCGATCGCCGAGGCCAGCACCTCGGGCCGGGTCGCGAGAGGATCGCCCGCACCGGCCAGGACCAGCGTGGGGACCACGATGCGGTCCAGCGGCAGCGCGTCCCGGTGCACCGCCCGTATCTGCGCGGCCAGCGCCAGCCGGTCGCAGCCCGCCGTGTCGGCCAGCACCCGGAACGCCCGGGTCCGCTCGGGCGCGTCCGCCGCGTCGTCGGCCGTCAGAGCCGCCGACACCAGCTCGGGAGGCATCACCCGGGTGTCCAGGCCGCCCACCTCCACCGCACCCGCGCCGATCCCCCCGGCCACCAGGCGGCTGACGCGCGCGTCCTGCGCCGCGGCCAGGACAGCCACCACGGCGCCCATCGAATACCCCACGAGATGCACGTGATCCGCGCCGATGCGGTCGATGAGCAGACACACGTCACGGGCCATCAGCGACTCGCCGTAACGGGTGTCGTCGTGCGGCCGGTCCGACTCGCCGTGGCCCCGCGCGTCCAGGGCGTACACCCGCCGGCCCCGCGCCACGAGCGACTCGACGACGCCGGGGCCCTCCCAGTTCAGCCGGGCGTTCGCGGCGAAGCCGTGCAGCAGGACCACCGGGGGCAGGGCGCCGTCCGGGTTCCGCGACCAGAACCGGTAACGCAGGGTCAAACCGTCGTGTGTACGCAATTCATGAGTCATGCACCGACGTTACGGGCGGCCACCGCGGAACGGGCCGGAACTGTGCCCCGGCACAGCACGGACGCCGTTCCGTTGGGAGCCCGCACCGCTCCTGGCCGACCGGGAACAGGGAGCGGACGCGAGCCTTCCGCCGCTGTTTACGCAGAAGTAACGTGACAGCGTGACCCCATCGACGACCGTGCACAGTCCGCTCCGGCTGTACGGCCGCAGCGGTGAACTGGCCATCCTGGAAACCTTGTCGGCACGTCTGCGGGCGGGGGACGGCGGAGCGCTCGTGCTGACCTCGCCGCCCGGCCTCGGCCGTACCGCCCTGCTGCGGCAGGCCGCCGCCCACTACCTCGGGAGGCACGGCGGCCCCGTCCTGTACGCCGCCGCGGCCCCCACCGAACAGCGACTGCCCTACAGCGGCCTGCACGCCCTTCTCTGCTCCGCCCCCGGTCCGCTGCCCGTCACCCCCGACACCATCCTCGGCTCCGGGATCACTCCGGGCGGGCTGCTCGGCCTGCTCCGGGGTCTGGGGGCCGAACAGCCCCTGCTGGTCTGCGTGGACGACGCGCACGCCTGGGACCCCGACTCCCGTGCCGCACTCGGCTTCGCCGCCCGCAGACTCGGTGCGGGCAGCCGCGTCGCGGTGGTGATCGGCTCGGCCGACGAGACCGCCTTCGCCGGGCTTCCCGCGTTGCGCCTCGGCCCGCTCGACGACGACGCGGCGACCGCGCTCCTGGACCGGCTCACCGACGGCACGGCCGAGGTCGACCCCGTCGTACGCAGCGAACTCCTGCGCGAGGCGGCGGGCAACCCGCGGCTGCTGGCCGGCCTGGCCGGCCGTCTCACCCCCGGGCAGCTGGCCGGACGCACCGCGCTGCCGTACCCGCTCCCCGGCGCGGAGGGTGTCCTCGACGCCCACGCCGAGCACCTGGAGGGCCTGCCCCCCGACACCCGCACCCTGCTCCTGCTGGCCGCTGCCGCGGAGGAGCACGAGCCGGACGGGGCCGGAGCAGACGCCGCCCTGCTGCTGCGGGCAGGCACCCGGGCCGGGCTGGCGACCGCACATCTCGACCGGGTGCTCTTCGCGCCCGTCGGCACCGCGGGGGCGCTCCAACGCGCGGGCAGCCGGGTGCACTTCAGCCACCCGCTGCTGCGTCGAGCGGTCCTGCACCGGGCGCCGCCCGGCCGCCGCAGGGCCGCGCACGAACTGCTCGCCGGGCTGCTCACCGGGCCCGGCTCGGCTCCGTTGCCCGCGCTCGTCCAGCTGGCCTGCGCCGCGCCCGGGCCGGACCCCTCCCTCGCCAGGCAGCTGGAGGCCGCGGCCACCGCACCGCGCCCGCACGGCGAACGGTCGGCCGCGCTGGCCCGCGCCGCCGCGCTCTCCACCGACGAGGCCCTGCGTGCCGCACGGTTCACCGCCGCCGCCGAGCAGGCGCGGCTGGCCGGCGACACCGGCCGGGCCCGCGCCATGCTGGCCCGCGTCGGCCCCCACCTCGCCGGAGGCGCCGCACCCTACGTACGCGGCATGCTCGCCCTGCGCGACGGACCGGTCGCCGACGCCCGGGAGGCCCTCCTGACCGCGGCGGAGCTGCTCGCCCCGCACGATCGACGCCGCACCCTGGACGCCCTGTTCGGTGCGGCGGAGGCGGCGTGGGACATGGGCGACGCCATCGCGTACCTGGACGCCATGAACCGCGTCCCCGTCGCCTCCGCCGACCGGTCCATGGCCCAGTACCGCGCCGGGATGTGCGCCGTGCTCGCCGGGCACCCCGACCGTGGCCACGCCCTCCTGCGGTGTTGCCTCGACTCCGCCGACCGCGCCGAGGACGCCGGGGAACTCCTGCGGGCGGGCGCCTCGGCCCTGGTCCTCGGCGAGGTCGACGCCGCCTGCCGGGCCGGGGCCCGTGCCCTCGCCGTCGTACGCCTCCGGGGGCCCGAAGCCCTGCTGCCGCACGCCCTGGAGCAGCTCGCCTACGCCGAACTGCGCTCCGGGCAGCACGCCAGGGCCCGGGCCCACGCGCTGGAAGGGCTGCACGCGGCCCGCCGTACCGGGCAGCGGAACTCCGCCACCCATCTGCACTCCGTGCTCGCGCTCGCCGCCTCGGTGGAGGGGCCCGCCGAGGCGTGCGCCGCCCATGCCGACGCGGCGCTGGCCGGAGCGGGGCCGCACGGACTGGCGCAGGCCGCCATGCTCGCCACCTGGGCGGTGGCCCGCGCGGACCTGGCCGCCGGGCGGCCCGGCGAGGCGGCGGCCCGGCTCGGCCCGCTGGTCAGGCCGGGGCCGGGGACAGGACACTTCGCCACCCGGATGCTTGCCGTGCCGTGCTACGTCGAGGCGATGGCGCTCTCCGGCCGCGCCGACGACAGGGCCGGTGAACTCGCCGTCGCCGTGGAGGAGTTCGCGCTGTGGACCGCCCGGACGACCGACCCCCAGGTCCCCGCCCAGCTGGCCCGCTGCCGCGCCCTGCTGGCGCCGCCCGAAGAGGGCGCCGCGCGGTACGAGGAGGCGCTGGCCCACCACGACCGCGCGGGCGGCGACTTCGAACGCGCCCGCACCCAGCTGCTCCACGGCCAGCTGCTGCGCCGGCTGCGCCGCACCCGTGAGGCCCGCGGCCCGCTGCGCGACGCGCTGGTCGCCTTCGAACGCTGCTCGGCGCGCGTCTGGGCCGAACGGGCGGGCGGGGAGCTGCGGGCCGCGGGGGAAGCGGTGGACGCGCCGGACCGGAGCGGCCCCGGGCCGCTGGCCGGACTGACCCCGCAGCAGCAGCGGATCGCCCGCTGTGTCGCGGAGGGAGCCACCAACCGTGAGGTGGCGGTACGGCTCTCGGTGAGCCCACGGACCGTCGACCACCATCTGCGCAACGTCTTCGCGGCGCTCGGGGTCAGGTCCCGGACCGAGCTGGCGAGGCTGCTGGACGGGGCGAGGTTGCAGGACCGTGATGATAAGAACCGCGCAGACCTCTAGGTACCGACCGGGCGGTATGCCATTCTGCGGTCGTCAGGATCGATCGGTGTGCGCCCGCCCAACGCCGGGCCGGGCACACACCGGGGCCGGCCCAACCTCGGCCGGCCGATTCCCGGTGGAGGCCGCCATGCCACAGGTCGTACGTTCACGGATCAGGGCGCTGCACGGACCGCCCCCCGTAGCGCCGTTGCCGCACCGTTTCCGCTCCCTGGCCGACCGCGAGGCCGTAGCGGTGCTCCACCGGGCGGCCCGTGGGCTCCTGGAGTCGCTGCCGGAACTCACGGACCGGCTGGTCGAGGCGCTGCGGGAGCAGGAGCCCGCCTACCGTGCCGCGATGGAGACCGAGCCCGCCGAGATCTGGCAGGAGGTCCACCACTCGCTGCGGCACAACGTCGCCTCGCTCATCCAGCCCCGGGAATTCCGGGAGGCCGCCCACCGCACCTCCCGGTGGATCGGCGAGACGCGGGCCGAGCAGGGCGTTCCGCTCGACGCGGTCATGCACGCCTTCCGCATGGGCGGGGCGATGGTCTGGCAGGACCTGGTCGACGAAACGGCCCGGCGCCACCCCGAGGACACCCGGCTGCTGGTCCATGTCGCCGCGGACGTCTGGAACTTCGTCGACGAGCACTGCGGCGTGGTGGCCGAGGCGTACCGGCAGGCCGAGCGGCGGCTCTCCTGGCGCCGCGAGAACCAGCAGCGCCTGATGACGGCGGCCCTGCTGGACGGCACCGCCCGGATCTCGGACCTGCCGGACGCCGCGGCGATGCTGGGCCTGCCGGTGCAGGGGCGCTACGCCGTACTCGCGGTCGCCGGAGCCCTCCGCGCCCCGCACGGCACCGGGCGCCCGCCGGTCACCCTGGCCGAAGGGACGCCCGCCCTCTGGCACACGGCGGGCGAAGTGGAACTGGCGGTCCTGCCCCTGGGGACGCCGGTGGCGGACGAGCCGGAGCCCGCCGACGACGGCGGCGCCGAGGCCGCGCCCGCCTCGGCCCCGGCCGCCGACGGTGAACTCGCCGCGCTCGCCGCGGGCCTGACGGTGCCCCCCGGCACCCGCGTCGGCATCAGCTCGGTGGTCGACGGGCTCGCCTCCGTCGGTGACGCGCGGCGCCTCGCCGAGACGGCGCTGCGCACCTGCCCGGCTTCCGGCGGCACCGTACTGCTGGACGAGCACCTGCCGGCCGCGCTCGTCGTCTCCTCACCCGGCCTCGGGACCGCGCTCGCCGACCGGGTCCTCGGGCCGCTGGACCGGCTCGACCCGGCGGACCGCGACGTGCTCATCGAGACGCTGACCGCCTGGCTCGACTCGGACGGCTCGGCCCAGCGGGCCGGAGCGAAGCTGTACTGCCACCGCAACACGGTGCTGAACCGGCTGCGGCGGTTCGAACAGCTGACGGGCCGCTGTCTGACACGGCCGTCCGACGCCGTCGAGGTGTCCCTGGCACTGGCGGCACGGAGGCTGCTGCCGCGCTGAGCGCGGCCGCCACGCGGCGGCAGGACGGCACGGGGGCGCCCGGCCGCGGGGGAGCCGGGCCTCCGGGGCGGGCCTCTCCCGGGCCGGGACCCCCGCCGGCTGTGCGGCGGCACAGTCCTTCGCCGGGCGGGCTGTACCCGCGCCGCGCCCCGTCCCGGCCCCCTGTGCCGCACCCACCCCGGCTGATGCCATGACGCGCATGCCTTCAGCTGCCCCTTGCACAGCCGTACCGGCGGAGCGGACCCGGTGAGCGGCGCGATCGACGCCCGGTCCCTCGCCGTGGTGATCTTCCTCGCCTTCGTCGCCGTGTCCCTGCTGCTGTGCGGACTCGCCGCCGCCGACCAGGACGACCCGGAGCACTTCTACGCGGGCGGCGCCACCCTCGGCCCCGTCGGCGCCGGACTGGCCATCGCCGGGGACTACGTCTCCGCCGCCACGCTGCTCTCCACCACCGGATCCGTCGCGCTCGCCGGATTCGACGGCCTGCTGTTCGCCCTGGCGACGGTCGCCTCGCTGGCCCTCGTCATGCGCCTCTTCGCCGAACGCCTGCGCCGCAGAGGCGTGTTCACCATGGGCGACTTCCTCGCCGACCGGCTCGGCGACGGGTCCGTACGCCGTGCGCTCGGCGTCGCCACCCTCGTCGTGCTGGCCCCGCTGCTGCTCGTACAGCTCACCACCGCCGGCCGCGTCATGACCTCCATGTTCGGGCTGCCCGACGGCGCCCTCACCGGCTGCACCGTCGCCAGTGGCGCACTGATGGTCTGCTACTCGGCGTTCGGCGGGATGCGGGGCACCGGCTACATCCAGATCCTCAAGGTGGCCGTAGTCCTCGGAGCGGTCACCCTGCTCGCGGGCCTCGTCCTCGCGCGCTTCGACTGGTCCCCGTTCGCCCTCTTCGACGCCGCCCGGGCGGGCAGCGGGGCGGGCGGCGACTACGCGCGCCCCGGCCTGCAGTTCGGCCACGGACTCGCGGGCGGGCTCGACCTGGTCGGCTTCCAGGCCACCCTCCTGCTCGGCGCCGCCTGCATGCCGCACATCATGATGCGGCTCCACCCGATCCGCGACGCCTGGACCGCCCGCCGGGCCGGCGTCTGGGCCGTCGGCCCCGTCGCCCTGCTCTGCGTCGGCATCGTCATCGTCGGGCTCGGAGCCTCCGCGCTGGTGGGCCGGGAACTGCTGCACGCCGCCGACCCGGCCGGCGGCACCTCCCTGCTGATGGTGACCAGCGCCCTCGACCCGGGCGCGGCCGGACCACGCGACAGCCCTCTTTTCGCGCTCGTGGCCTGCGCGGCGTTCGCCACCACCCTCGCCGCCGTCGCCGGGATCACCCTGGCCGCCGCCTCCTCCCTGGCCCGCGACTTCACCGTGAAGTCGGGCGCCCAGGGCGAGGGCAAGGCCTCCAGCAGGGAGATCCGGCGCGCCCGCTGGGCCGTCGTCGGCATCGGGGCGCTCGCCGTCCTCCTCTCGGCGTACACCCACGACCGCAATCCCCAGGTGCTGCTCTCCCTGTCGTTCGCGGCGGCGGCCTCGGTCCTGCCGCCCGTCCTGCTGTACGCCCTGTTCCGGCCGCGCTTCAACGCCCGGGGGGTGCGGTGGACCGTGTACGGGACACTTCCGCTGATCGGCATCCTGATGGTCCTGTCACCGGCGTTCTCCGGCACACCGGTCGCGCTCTTCCCGGAGTGGGACTTCGACGTCTTCCCGCTCCAGACCCCCGGCCTGGTCACGATCCCGGCGGGATTCCTCCTCGGCCTGCTGGGATCGGGACAGGACCCCGGCACCGCGCCCGACGAGCGGCACCGCCACCGGACCCGCCGGGCACCCGCCCGCGCCCCGGGCGTCTAGCGCCCCGGAAGGAAGGGCCTACAGGCCGAGCTCGGCCGTGTGCAGCCGGGCCAGCGCGTCCTTGTCGCCCTCCAGCTCCACCCGCGCCGCGTCCTGCCGCCCGGCGGCGAACAGCAGCAGTTCACCCGGCTCCCCGGTGACCGTCACCACCGGGGTGCCCTTGTGGGCCACGGCCGTCTGGCCGTCCGGGCGCCTCAGCACCAGCCCCACCGGGGCACGGCGTCCCAGCATCCGTGCCGTCTTCTCCGTGCGCGACCACAGCACATCGGCGAAGACCGGATCGAGATCCCGCTGCGACCAGTCGGGCTGTGCCCTGCGCACGTCCTCCGTATGGATGTAGAACTCGACGGTGTTGGCCGCCTCGTCGAGCTGCTTCAGACCGAAGGGCGAGAAACGCGGCGGCCCCGTACGGATGAGCTGGATCAGCTCCTCGTACGGCTTGGCGGCGAATTCGGCCTGGACCCGCTCCAGCCGGTTCTTCAGGGCCCCCAGCATGATCCCGCCCGCCGCGTCGGCGCGGCGTTCGCGAACCACGACATGGGCTGCCAGATCACGGGTCTTCCAGCCGTTGCACAGGGTCCGGGCCTCGGGACCCGCCGCTTCCAACAGGTCGGCGAGCAGAAGACGTTCACGCTTCGCATGGGTCGACATGCCCGCCAGCGTACGGCCGACGCCCGCGGTCCGCCCAGTGGACGCACGGCCGGACGGCCCCGCCCGGGGCGGCACAATGGGCGCATGACCAGCACGCCCGGCTCCACGCCCGCCAGCAATCTCGACCCGGCCGTCGCCGCCCGCCTCAAGCGCGGCCCCGACGGACTGTTCCCGGCCATCGCCCAGCAGTACGACACCGGCGAGGTGCTCATGCTCGGCTGGATGGACGACGAGGCGCTGCACCGCACCCTCACCACGGGCCGCTGCACCTACTGGTCCCGCAGCCGCCAGGAGTACTGGGTCAAGGGCGACACCTCCGGCCACACCCAGCAGGTCAGGTCCGTCGCCCTCGACTGCGACGCCGACACCGTCCTGGTGAAGGTCGACCAGACGGGTGCGGCCTGCCACACCGGCGACCGCACCTGCTTCGACAAGGACGTCCTTCCGCTCACCGCGCCCCGATAAGGTCAGCCGCCATGGATCTCGAGACCTTCCGCAAGCTCGCCGTCGACCGGCGCGTCATCCCCGTCAGCCGCAGGCTCCTCGCGGACGGTGACACCCCGGTCGGGCTCTACCGCAAGCTCGCGGCCGAGCGCACCGGCACGTTCCTCCTCGAATCCGCGGAGAACGGCCGCACCTGGTCCCGCTACTCCTTCATCGGGGTACGCAGCGCCGCCACCCTGACCTCCCTCGACGGCGCGGCCCACTGGCTGGGCACCCCGCCCGTCGGCGTCCCCGTCGAAGGCGACCCCCTGCAGGCGCTCCGGGCCACCGTCGAGACCCTGCACACCCCGCGCGACCTGGTCGGCGACGAGGGCCTGCCGCCGTTCACCGGCGGCATGGTCGGATACCTCGGCTACGACGTCGTACGCCGGCTGGAGCGGATCACCGAGCACGGCGGCGACGACCTGAAGCTGCCCGAGCTCACCATGCTGCTCACCTCGGACCTCGCCGTGCTCGACCACGGGAACGGCACCGTCCTGCTGATCGCCAACGCGATCAACCACAACGACCTGGACACCGGGGTCGACGAGGCCTACCAGGACGCGGTCGCCCGGCTCGACGCCATGGAGCGCGACCTCTCCAGGCCCGTGGAGAACACCGCCGCCGCGCTGCCCCCCTCCGAGCTCCCGCCGTACACCGCGCTCTGGGGCGGCCAGGCGTTCATGGACGCCGTGGAGGACGTCAAGGAGCGCATCAGGGCGGGCGAGGCCTTCCAGGTCGTCCCTTCCCAGCGCTTCGAGACGCCCTGCACCGCGAGCGCCCTGGACGTCTACCGGGTCCTGCGCGCCACCAACCCGTCGCCCTACATGTACCTCTTCCGCTTCGAGGGCTTCGACGTCGTCGGCTCCAGCCCCGAGGCGCTCGTCAAGGTCGAGGACGGCCGGGCGATGGTTCACCCGATCGCCGGTACCAGGCACCGCGGCGCCACCCCGCAGGAGGACCAGGCGCTCGCCGACGAGCTCCTCGCCGACCCGAAGGAACGCGCCGAGCACCTGATGCTCGTCGACCTCGGCCGCAACGACCTGGGACGCGTCTGCGAACCCGGCAGCGTCGAGGTCGTCGACTTCATGTCCGTCGAGCGGTACTCGCACGTGATGCACATCGTGTCCACCGTCACCGGACGCGTCGCCGAGGGCCGCGGCGCCTTCGACGTCCTCACCGCGTGCTTCCCCGCGGGCACCCTCTCCGGCGCGCCCAAGCCCCGCGCCCTGCAGATCATCGAGGAGCTCGAACCCAGCCGCCGGGGGCTCTACGGGGGCTGCGTCGGCTACCTCGACTTCGCCGGGGACTCCGACACCGCCATCGCCATCAGGACCGCCCTGCTCCGCGACGGCACCGCGTACGTCCAGGCGGGCGCGGGCATCGTCGCGGACTCCGACCCGGTCGCCGAGGACATGGAGTGCCGGAACAAGGCCGCCGCGGTCCTGCGGGCCGTGCATACGGCGAACCGCCTCGGGGCCGAGTGAGCCGGTAGGGGATAGTGGAGTACGTGAGTGCTGTCCCCGTACCCCAGCCCCGTGCCCGAGCCGCCTCCGCGCCCGACAGCGCGGGAAGCCGCCGGAGCCTGGCCGCCGGCCTGCTCCTCGGGGCGGCCGGCGCCACCGTCGTCCTCCTCGCCTCCGGGCAGACCTGGGCCGAGGGCAAGGCCGCCGTCGGCGGCGGCGCCCTTCCGCTCAGCGCCGACGGCCAGGACGTCACCGGCCTCCCCGCGGCCCTGGCCGTCGTCGGCCTGGCCGCCCTCGTCGCCGTCTTCGCCGTGCGCGGCGGCGGCCGGCTGATCGTCGCCGGACTGCTGGCCCTCAGCGGCCTCGGCGCCGGACTGAGCGCCTGGGCCGGAGCCTCGGACAGCGCGGCACTGAACGAGCGGGCCGCCCGGACCACGGGCAACACCTCGGCCACCGTCGACGCCCTCAGCCACACCGCCTGGCCGTACGTCACCGCGGCCGGCGGGCTGCTGATCCTGCTCGCCGGACTGCTCGCCCTGCGCTACGGCAGCCGCTGGCCGGCCATGTCGGGACGGTACGAACGCGACGGCACCCCCCGCCCCCGCAAGGCCCCCCGCACCGCCCCGGACCCCGACCGGCCCGAGGAACTGTGGAAGGCCCTGGACCGCGGCGAGGACCCGACGCGCGAGGCATGACCCCCAGCCTCACGTCCACCGGCACGTACGGGACAATGGCAGCGAGCTTTCGTAACCGCGACACCTTCAGCGCAACACCAACTAGGAGCAACTCATGGCGGGCAGCAGCCACGGACACACCCCGGCCGCCTGGACCGGTGTCATCATCTCCTTCATCGGCTTCTGCATCGCCGGCCTCTTCATGGTCGCGGCGAACACGCTCGGCTTCTGGGCCGGTATCGCCGTCGTCCTCCTCGGCGGGGTCGTCGGTCTCGCCATGAAGATGGCGGGCCTCGGCATGCCGAAGGAGTCCGCCGAGATGGCGGCCGCCAGGGCCCGCGCCGCCCGGGCACAGATCACGGTCTGACCGGTCACGAGCACCGGCGACACGACGCGAGGCGCAGCCCGGACCGGGCTGCGCCTCGCGTCATGAGCGTGGACAATCGCCCCGTGGACGCCTCAGCCTCTCCCGCAGCCGCCGCCCCGGACCAGCCCCCCGCGACGGGCCCCGGCCTGCCCGCCCCCGCCCCGGCCTCCCGGCTCCGCCGGCTCGCCACGCCCGTCGGGGCCATGGCCGCCGTCGTCGGGGCCTTCGCCTACGTCGCCACCGTCGACCCCAACGAGCCCGGCCACTACCCGGTCTGCCCCATGCTCCGCTTCACCGGCGTGTTCTGCCCCGGCTGCGGCGGGCTGCGCAGCGCCCACGCGTTCGCCCACGGAGACCTGGCCGCCGCCCTCGGCGCCAACGCCCTGGCCGTCGTCGGCTACGTGGTCTTCGCCGCGGTCTGGCTGGTCTGGGTGGTCCGCGCGAGCCGGGGCCGAACCCTGCGGATCGCGCTCGCCCCCGGCTACTGGTGGGGCATCGGGGCGGTGCTGCTGGTGTTCTCCGTGGTCAGGAATCTGCCCTTCGGCTCCGGGCTCGCGCCCTGAAATGACCAGGTAGTGGGACGTAAGGCCGCCGGATGCGGGCCCTGAGCCGTCCTGCGGATACCATCGAGATGGCTGATCCTGTACCCATCACCGCTTCGGAAGGGGGCCGCTCGCGTGAGTGTGCTCGACGAGATCATTGACGGCGTTCGCGCCGACCTCGCGGAGCGGCAGGCGCGTGTCAGCCTCGACGAGCTCAAGGAACGCGCCGCGCGCGCTCCCCAGGCCAAGGACGGGGTCGCCGCCCTGCGCGGCGAGGGCGTGACCGTCATCTGCGAGGTCAAGCGCTCCAGCCCCTCCAAGGGGGCCCTTGCCGCCATCGCCGACCCGGCCGCGCTCGCGGCGGACTACGAGGCCGGCGGCGCGTCCGTCATCTCGGTCCTCACCGAGGAGCGCCGCTTCGGCGGATCACTCGCCGACCTGGAGGCCGTCCGCGCCAAGGTCGACATCCCGGTCCTGCGCAAGGACTTCATCGTCACCTCGTACCAGCTGTGGGAGGCCCGGGCACACGGCGCCGACCTCGCCCTGCTGATCGTCGCCGCACTCGACCAGGAGGCACTCGTCTCGCTGATCGAGCGGGCCGAGTCGATCGGCCTGACGCCGCTCGTCGAGGCCCACGACGAGGAGGAGGCGGAGCGCGCCGTGGACGCCGGAGCGAAGATCATCGGCGTCAACGCGCGCAACCTCAAGGACCTCAAGGTCGACCGCTCCACCTTCGAGCGCGTAGCCCCCGAGATCCCCGACCACATCGTCAAGGTCGCCGAGTCCGGCGTCCGCGGCCCGCACGACCTCATCGCCTACGCCAACGCCGGCGCGGACGCGGTGCTCGTCGGTGAGTCCCTGGTCACCGGCCGCGACCCCCGGGCCGCCGTCGCCGACCTGGTCGCCGCAGGCGCCCACCCGGCACTCCGGCACGGACGGAGCTGACCCCACCCGTGCCCGCCGACCGTCCCGCCCGCATCCGGCTGGGCCTGCGCCCCGCCGGTGCGAGCGCCCGGGACCCGCACGGGCCGCCGGCGCGCGGCTGCCGCCCGCCCGCCTCCCTCCGCCACCCTCAGCCGAGGCGCTGCGCGCCGCCCTTCTGGCACCGCGGCTGCCGCGCGCCCGCCCGGCGTGTGCACGGCCGGCGCGTGCGGTACGTGATCGGCGACGAGCCGGGCCAGGTCAACGGGATGCGATGGCGCACGGGGTCCGCGCCGTAGCGAGCCCCGGCCGTCGTCCGTCCCCCCGTACAGGGGGACCCGCACGCCCCACCGCACCGACCGTCGACCGGTCGGCGTGGCGCTCCGCCCACGGCGCATACGGTGACATCACCCGTTGCGATTCGAGGAGCACGTCGCATGTCGTCCGACTTCTTCATCCCGGACCCCGAGGGTCTGATCCCCAGCGCCGAGGGGTACTTCGGCGCGTTCGGTGGCAAGTTCATCCCGGAGGCGCTGGTCGCCGCCGTGGACGAGGTGGCCGTCGAATACGACAAGGCCAAGGCGGACCCCGCCTTCGCCGCCGAGCTCAACCAGCTCATGGTCGACTACACGGGCCGGCCCAGCGCGCTGACCGAGGTCTCCCGCTTCGCGGAGCACGCCGGCGGCGCCCGCGTCTTCCTCAAGCGTGAGGACCTCAACCACACCGGCTCGCACAAGATCAACAACGTGCTCGGCCAGGCCCTGCTCACCAAGCGCATGGGCAAGACCCGCGTCATCGCGGAGACCGGAGCGGGCCAGCACGGTGTCGCCACCGCGACGGCCTGCGCCCTCTTCGGGCTCGAGTGCACCATCTACATGGGCGAGATCGACACCGAGCGGCAGGCGCTGAACGTGGCGCGCATGCGGATGCTCGGCGCCGAGGTCGTCGCCGTGAAGTCCGGCTCCAGGACCCTCAAGGACGCCATCAACGAGGCGTTCCGCGACTGGGTCGCCAACGTGGACCGCACCCACTACCTCTTCGGCACGGTCGCCGGACCGCACCCCTTCCCGGCCATGGTCCGCGACTTCCACCGGGTGATCGGCGTCGAGGCCCGCCGCCAGATCCTGGAGCGCGCCGGCCGGCTGCCGGACGCCGCGGTCGCCTGCGTCGGCGGCGGCTCCAACGCCATCGGCCTCTTCCACGCCTTCATCCCGGACGCGGGCGTCCGGCTGATCGGCTGCGAACCCGCCGGACACGGCGTGGAGACCGGCGAGCACGCGGCGACCCTGACCGCGGGCGAGCCCGGCATCCTGCACGGCTCCCGCAGTTACGTCCTCCAGGACGAGGAAGGGCAGATCACCGAGCCCTACTCGATCTCGGCCGGACTCGACTACCCGGGCATCGGCCCCGAGCACGCCTACCTCAAGGACGTCGGCCGCGGCGAGTACCGCGCGGTCACCGACGACGAGGCCATGCAGGCGCTGCGCCTCCTCTCCCGCACCGAGGGGATCATCCCGGCCATCGAGAGCGCCCACGCGCTGGCCGGTGCCCTGGAGGTCGGACGGGAGCTCGGCCCGGACGGGCTGATCCTGATCAACCTGTCCGGCCGCGGCGACAAGGACATGGACACGGCAGCGAGGTACTTCGGGCTGTACGACGGCGCCGACGCGGTCGTCGAGGCCGACGTGGCCGACGGAGAGGAAGAGGTCACCAAGTGAGCGGCAACCGAGACCTTCTCGAATCGACGCTGGCCGAGGCGGCGTCCGAGGACCGGGCGGCGCTCATCGCCTACCTGCCCGGCGGCTTCCCGACCGTCGACGGCGGCATCGCCGCCGTCAAGGCCGCCGTGGCGGGCGGCGCCGACGTCATCGAGGTGGGGCTCCCGCACAGCGACCCGGTGCTCGACGGGCCGGTCATCCAGACCGCCGACGACATCGCGCTGCGCGGCGGCCTCAAGATCGCCGACATCATGCGGACGGTCCGTGAGACGCACGAGGCCACGGGCGCGCCGATCCTCGTCATGACGTACTGGAACCCGATCGACCGCTACGGCGTGGAACGCTTCACCGCCGAACTGGCCGAGGCGGGAGGCGCCGGGTGCATCCTGCCCGACCTCCCCGTCCAGGAGTCCGGGCTGTGGAGGGAGCACGCCGAGAAGCACGGTCTGGCCACCGTCTTCGTCGTCGCACCGAGCAGCAAGGACGAGCGCCTCGCCACCATCACGGCCGCGGGCTCCGGCTTCGTGTACGCCTCCTCGCTGATGGGCGTCACCGGTACCCGCGAATCGGTCGGTGAGCAGGCCCAGGACCTGGTGCGGCGCACCCGCGCCACCACCGACCTGCCGGTCTGCGTCGGCATCGGGGTGTCCACCGCCGAGCACGCCCGTCAGGTCGCGGCCTTCGCCGACGGGGTGATCGTCGGCTCGGCCTTCGTCAAGCGGATGCTGGACGCCCCGGACGAGGCGGCGGGTCTCGCCGCGGTCCGCGCGCTGGCGGCCGAACTGGCCGAAGGCGTTCGAAAGCGCTGACAGAGGGCGTCATCCGTACGGGTGGACCTGGGACCGGGGAGGCGCTGACGTGCCTCCCCGGTTCGTTTGCGCGGTGTGAGCGAGAACCAAGACCGTAGAAGAGCCGCACGCGACCGGCTGGCCCAGCAGCGTGAGCAGGACCGGGCGCGGGACCGCCGCCGCCGCACACTGATCGTCTCGACCGCCGTGGTGGGGGTGCTGGCGCTGGCAGCCGTGATCGGCGTGATCGCGGCCAACGCCGGCAAGAACGACAAGGACAGCGAGGCCGGGCCCGCCGTCACCCCGTCCGGGGCGATGGGCAAGGACGGCCTCGCCCTCCAGGTCGGGGCCGACGACGCGCCGTCCACGCTCACGATCTGGGAGGACTTCCGCTGCCCGGTCTGCGCCCAGTTCGAGAACACCTTCCGGGACACGATCACGGAGCTCACCGACAGCGGCCGGCTCAAGGTGGAGTACCACCTGGCCACGATCATCGACGGCAACCTCGGCGGCAGCGGTTCGCTGCGCGCGGCCAACGCGGCCGCCTGCGCCCAGGACGCCGGCAAGTTCGCCCCGTACCACGACACCCTCTTCCGGAATCAGCCCGCCGAGACCGACGACGCCTTCGGTGAGAACAGCAAGCTGATCGAGCTGGCCGGCAAGGTGAAGGGCCTGGACACGCCCGCCTTCCGCAGCTGTGTGGAGGACGGCACGCACGACAGCTGGGTCGAGAAGTCCAACAAGGCGTTCACCGAAGGCGGCTTCGAGGGCACCCCGACCGCCCTGCTCAACGGCGAGTCGATCTTCCCGAAGAAGGGGGACGAACAGATCTCCGACGCCAACATCAAGAAGTGGGTCGCCGAGGCCAACAAGGGCAAGAAGCCGGGCACGGTCGGAGCCACCCCCTGAGCCGGGCTCCGGGGTGCTCCGCCGGGGCCCCGTTACCCAGAAGTTGCCGGACGGCTTGCCGTAGGTCCCGTCCGGCAAGGTAGCGTCGACCCCGTCATGAACCTTGCCTTCATTCCCAGCCCGTCGACCGGCGTGATCGAGCTAGGCCCGATCCCGCTCCGCGGCTACGCGTTCTGCATCATCATCGGTGTCTTCGTCGCCGTCTGGTTCGGCAACAAGCGCTGGGTCGCCCGAGGCGGCAAAGCCGGCACCGTCGCCGACATCGCCGTCTGGGCCGTGCCCTTCGGCCTGGTCGGCGGCAGGCTCTACCACGTGATCACCGACTACCAGCTGTACTTCAGCGACGGTGAGAACTGGGTGGACGCCTTCAAGATCTGGGAGGGCGGCCTCGGCATCTGGGGTGCGATCGCGCTCGGCGCGGTCGGTGCCTGGATCGGCTGCCGCCGCCGCGGGATCCCGCTTCCGGCCTGGGCGGACGCCCTGGCCCCCGGTATCGCCTTCGCCCAGGCGATCGGCCGCTGGGGCAACTGGTTCAACCAGGAGCTGTACGGCAAGCCGACCGATGTCCCCTGGGCGCTGAAGATCAGCGAGGGCACGAACCGGGTCGAGGGGACCTACCACCCGACGTTCCTGTACGAGTCCCTGTGGTGCATCGGTGTCGCGCTCCTGGTCATCTGGGCGGACCGCCGCTTCAAGCTCGGACACGGCCGGGCCTTCGCGCTGTACGTCGCCGCCTACTGCGCGGGCCGCGGATGGATCGAGTACATGCGCGTCGACGAGGCGCACCACGTGCTGGGCCTGCGGCTCAACGTGTGGACCGCGATCATCGTGTTCGTGCTCGCCGTCGTCTACATCGTGATCTCCGCGAAGGTGCGTCCCGGCCGCGAGGAGATCGTCGAGCCCGCCGCGGTGAGCCTGACCAAGGACGACGAGAAGGCCGCCGACGACTCGGGGGAGACCGGCTCCGAGGAGTCCGCTGCCGAGGAGACCGCCCCGGAGACCGCCTCCGGGGAGGCCGGTACGCAGGCCCCCGAGGCCGACGGAACCCCGCAGAAGGCCGACCGGAGCTGACGCTCCTCGCCCCGCACACAGGGTGAAGGGGCCGCCGGACCACCACGGTCCGGCGGCCCCTTCACCGTGTACGGCCTCATCGGTGCGAGCGCGCCAACGCGAGGGTGCGTTCCGCGGTCGCCACCACCGCCGCGTCGACGAACCGCCCGTCCGGCAGGGCCTGCCCCCCCGCCTCGGCCCGGGACGCCTCCACGATCTGCTCCGCCGCCTCCACCTCCCGCGCCGTCGGCCGGAACGCCCGCTCGATCACCGGCAGCTGCCGCGGATGGATCGCCGCCCGGCCGAGCAGCCCGAGATCCCTCCCGTGCGCACAGGACGACCGCAGCCCCGACAGGTCCCGGACATCCGTGTACACCGACATCACGGGCGGGTCCAGCCCCGCCGCCCGGGCGGCGACCACGACACGGCTGCGCGGCCAGTCGAGACCGGCGTCGTCCCGCACCCCCAGATCCGCCCGGAGATCCGCCTCGCCCAGCGCGACCCCCCGTACGGCGTGGTCCGCCCCCGCGATCGAGTACGCGTGCTCGATCGCCAGCGCCGACTCCAGCAGCGGGTACAGCGGCACACCCGGGGCCAGGGCCGCGACATGCTGGACGGACGCCGCATGGGTGATCTTCGGGAGCCGCATCCCGGACAGCCCCGCCAGCCCCACCAGCGCCTTCACGTCGTCCTCGCCGTGGACCCGGACATGGACCGGCACCGCCATCGGGTCCGCCGTGACCGGATCCGAGAGGAGCTCCGCCGTCGCCGACCGCGCGTACTCCTTGCGGTCCGGTGCGACGGCGTCCTCCAGGTCGATGATCACCACGTCGGCGCCCGAGCCGAGCGCCTTACGGACCACCTCGGGCCGGTCCCCGGGGACGTACAGCCAGGTCAGCGCCACCGCAGGGCCGCTCACAGCGCCCCCTCGTCCCGCAGCGCGGCGACCTCGGGGGCGCCGAGGCCGAGCTCGGCCAGGATCTCGTCCGTGTCCGCTCCGTGCGGCCGGCCGGCCCAGCGGATCGCCCCTGGCGTCTCCGAGAGCCGGAACAGCACGTTCTGCATCCGCAGCGGCCCCAGCTCGGGGTCGTCGACCTCGGTGATCGTGCCCAGCGCCCGGTACTGGGGGTCCTCCATCACGTCCCGTACGTCCTGGATCGGTGCGATCGCCGCCTCGGCCTTCTCGAAGGCGTCCACCGCCTCCTCCCTGGTGCGCCGGGCGATCCAGTGGCCCACCGCCTCGTCGAGCTCGTCGGCGTGCTCGGCGCGGGAGGTCCCGGCGGAGAACCACGGTTCCTCGATCAGCTCCGGGCGCCCCACCAGGCGCATCACCCGTTCCGCGACCGACTGGGCCGAGGTCGAGACGGCGACCCAGTGGCCGTCGGAGGTGCGGTAGGTGTTGCGCGGGGCGTTGTTGCGGGAGCGGTTCCCGGTCCGCGGCTGGACGTACCCGAGCTGGTCGTACCAGAGCGGCTGCGGTCCCAGCACGGTGAGGATCGGCTCGATGATCGCCATGTCCACCACCTGTCCCCGACCGGTGAGATCACGTCCGGACAGTGCCGTCATCACCGCGTACGCCGTGGCGAGGGCCGCGATCGAATCGGCCAGGCCGAACGGCGGCAGGGTCGGCGGCCCGTCCGGCTCCCCGGTGACGGCGGCGAAGCCGCTCATCGCCTCGGCGAGCGTGCCGAAGCCGGGCCGGTGGGCGTACGGGCCGGTCTGCCCGAAGCCCGTGACCCTGGCCAGGACCAGCCGGGGGTTGACGGCACGGAGCTCGTCCCAGCCCAGGCCCCAGCGCTCCAGGGTCCCGGGCCGGAAGTTCTCGATGATCACGTCGGTGTCCGCGGCCAGCTTCAGCAGCACGTCCCGGCCGCCGGGGGCGGACAGGTCGAGGGTCAGCGTGCGCTTGTTCCGGCCGAGCAGCTTCCACCACAGGCCGATCCCGTCCTTCGCGGGACCGTGACCGCGCGAGGGATCGGGCTTGCGCGGATGTTCGACCTTGATGACCTCGGCCCCGAAGTCCCCGAGCACGGTGGCCGCCAGGGGTCCGGCGAAGAGGGTGGCGAGGTCCAGGACCCGCAGGCCTGAGAGGGGAGCGGTCGTCGTACTCACAGGGCATCGATCTCGCTTCGGTACGGCATGGACGTGGAGGCACCCGGTCTCTGCACACAGAGCGCTGCGGCCGAGGACGCCCAGGCCAGCGCCTCCGGTACGGACCGGCCCTCGCCGAGTGCCACGGCGAGCGTGCCGACGAAGGTGTCCCCGGCCCCGGTCGTGTCGACGGCGGTGACCTCGGGGGCGGGGAAGAGGACCTGCTCGCCTCCGCGTGCCGCGTACAGGCACCCCCTCCTGCCGAGCGTGATCACGACCTCGGGGACCTGCCGCAGCAGGATCTGGGCCGCGGCGTGCGGTTCCACGCACCCGGTGAGCGCCGCGGCCTCGTGCTCGTTGGGGATCAGCAGGTCGACGTCGTCCAGGAGCCCGGACGGCAGCGGCTGCACGGGGGAGGGGGTGAGGATCGTCCGTACGCCCCTGGACCTCGCGGTCCGCGCTCCCTCCGCCACGACGGAGAGCGGGAGTTCCAGCTGGAGGAGGAGCAGGCCGGCCGCGGCGACGGCGGCTCTCTCCCCGGGGCCCAGCGCGGTCACGGTGCCGTTCGCGCCGGGGATCACCACGATCGCGTTGGACCCCTCGTCGTCGACGACGATGTGCGCGGTGCCGCTGGGCCCGGCGACGGTGTGCAGCAGGTCGGTGTCCACACCGGCGTGCTCCAGGTTCGTCCGGAGCGACGAGCCGTACTCGTCGGTCCCGACCGCCCCGATCATCACCACCTCGCCGCCCGCGCGGGCCGCGGCGACGGCCTGGTTGGCCCCCTTGCCGCCGGGCACGGTCCGGAACTCCCGTCCGGTGACGGTCTCCCCGCGCCCGGGGGCCCGGGCGACGTAGGCGACCAGGTCCATATTGGTGCTGCCGAGCACAGCGATGGCTGTCATGGGCGGCATACCTCCTGATGGGTCAGTTCCGCGAGGGTGTCGAAGCCGATGGAGCCGAAGCCGGCGACGGAGGTGGCGAGGCGGTTCTTGAGCGGCGCGGTCCACCGGTCGGGCAGGGCGGAGGCCCGCCCGGCCAGCAGGCCCGCGAGCGAACCCGCCGTCGCGCCGTTCGAGTCGGTGTCCCAGCCGCCGGAGACCGCACAGCAGACCGAGCGGCCGAAGTCCCCGTCCGCGTGGGTGAGGGCTGCGGCGAGCAGCGCCGCGTTGGGCAGGACGTGCACCCAGTGGTGGGTGGAGCCGTACGCGTCGTGGAGGCGGTCCACGACCGTGTCGAAGTCGGGTTCGTCGCGGGCGGCCCGGACACCGAGGCGTACCGCGCGCGCGTACCGGGACCGGGGCGGCACCACCCGCAGCCCGGCCGCCAGACAGCCGTGCACGTCCGTCTCGCCGCCGGCGGCCTCGGCGAGGGCGGCGGCGGTGAACATCGCGCCGTACACCCCGTTCGCCGTATGGGTCAGGACCGCGTCCCGGTGGGCCTGTTCCGCGGCGGCCCCCGGGTCCCCGGGATGCGTCCAGCCGTGCACGTCGGCCCGGATCTGGGCGCCGATCCACTCCCGGAAGGGGTTGCGGTGACGTGCGGTGTCCGGCGGCTCGATCCCGTCGAGCAGATTGCGGTACGCGATCCGCTCAGCGGTGAAGACACGGCCCGCCGGGAGCTCGTCGAGCCAGAGCCGGGCGAGGTCGGACGTGCTGAAGCCGGGGCCGTGCCGCTGGAGCAACAGCACGGTGAGCAAGGGGTGGTCGAGGTCGTCGTCCTCGGGCATCCCGTCGATGTTCTCGGCGAGGGAGGTGGGTGCCGAGCGGCGGTTCCACGGGTAGGCGGTGGCGAGTTCCGCGGGCAGCCCCCGGGCGGTGAACCAGGTGGTGAGCGGCCAGTTGCCGGTGGCGCGGGCCAGGGCGCGGATGCCGGCCAGGGGCAGCTTCTCGACCGGCTTGCCCAGCAGACAGCCGGCGGCCCGCCCCAGCCAGGCCGCGTGCAGACGGTCGGGCCCGAAGGACACCGGGCGGGCGCGCGGGGCGGGCCAGCGCGGGCACGCGGCCCGGATCCCGGCCAGGCCGGTCGGCTCGTCCTCGGCCGACGGGCAGTCCAGCAGGGCGAGTTCGTCCAGGAGTTCCCCGGCGAGCGCACGCAGCCGGCGCGGCGCGGAGGGCTCCGAGGCCCCCGCGCGCTCCGGGGCGGGGGCACCGCCCGCCGCATACCAGCGCCGCTCGACGTCCCCGGCGTCCCGGCCGTCCTGCGCGGCCTGGCGCAGCTCGTGGCCCACCAGGTCCTCGGGCTGGACCCATGTCAGGCGTACGGTCACCGGCCGTCGCCCGTCAGCACGGCGAACGCCGCCTCGTGCGCGCGACGCCTGGCCGTGTCCCGGGCGAAGACCTCGCGGGCCACCTCCGTGAGGGCCCGCGCCGGGGCGTGCAGATCGAGGCGGCTCGCCTCGGCGACCGTCTTCACCCAGGCCGCGGGGATGCCCTGCTCGCCGTGGAGCGCCCCCGCGAGCGCGCCGCTCATCGTGGCGATCGAGTCGCAGTCCCGGCCGTAGTTGACCGAGCCGAGCACCGAGCTCCGGTAGTCGCCGCCGCCGACGAGCAGCATGCCGAGCGCGATCGGCAGCTCCTCGATGGAGTGCAGCCGGGAGGGCCGCCGGGCGCCCAGCGAGGGGTCGCGGTAGTGGGGGCCCACCGTGTCGAACGGGGCGACCGCCGCGCGCAGCGGCACCAGCGCCGACTCGAAGTCCGAGTAGCCGGCGGCCACTTCGCACACCGCTTCGATCGCCGACCGGGTGCCGTCCTTGGCCAGCCCCAGAGCGGTCGCGACGACCGAGGCGGGGTTCGCACCGGGGACGCACGCTGCGGCGACGGCCGCGGCCAGGACCCCGGCCGCCTCCCGGCCGTACGAGGACTGGTGGGCGCCCGCGACGTCCAGCGCCTCCGCGTACGCGGCCTCCGGGTCGGCCGCGTTCACCAGGCCGACCGGGGCCATGTACATCGCCGCCCCGCAGTTGACGATGTTCCCCGAGCCCGCCTCGCGGGGGTCGGCGTGCCCGTAGTGCAGCCGGGTGACGATCCACTTCTCGGCGAGGAAGACCCGTTGCAGGGGGAGCGCCTCTGCCTCCAGCTCCGGGATCCAGCGGGGCCGGGACATCAGGTCGGGGACGAGGTGGTCGGCGACGGAGTACGCGTCGAGGTGGCCGCGCACCTTCTCGTACACCCGGACCAGAGCGTGGGTCATCAGGGTGTCGTCGGTGACGTGCCCGTCGCCCTTGTGGTACGGGGCGATGGGGCGCGCCGTGCGCCAGTCGTCGCCGTACCAGGGCCCGACGACGCCGGTCACCCGGCCGCCGTGACGCTCCGCGATCTGCTCGGGTGTCCAGCCCTCGACGGGTCCGCCGAGCGCGTCCCCCACGGCCGCGCCGACGAGGGCTCCGGTGACGCGTTCATCCAGGGTGAGTGTCGTGGTGGTCGTGCCGGCCTCGCGCGGTGCGGGTGTTTTGTGTGCCATGTCGGGATTGTCCACCCGGGGTGGCCGGTTCCGTGGCTGCCAGCAGCCCGGCGAGTTCGATGAGGTCCGTGCCGGCGAGCCGGGGCAGCGCGCACCCGGCCAGTGTCCGGCAGGCCTCCCGCCAGCCCGCGGGCACGGTCGCCGTCCCGCCCAGCGCCCCGGTCAGGGCCCCGGCCAGCGCCGGCGCCGAATCGGCGACCCGGGACAGACAGGCCGCCGCGGGCACGGCCTGGGCGAAGTCGCCCCGGGCGGCGGTCGTCAGGGCCAGGGCGACCGGCACGGTCTCGGCGGCGGCGATGCCGTAGCTGTAGACGTGGTCCACGATCTGGTGCTCCAGTACGGGGACGAGCGCGAAGGCGCCCGCCGCCTCGCCCGCGAACTCCCGGGCCAGCCGCACCGCGTGGACGGCGTTGCGCGCGATCTCGGTGCCCTCGGGGAGCTGGGCGAGCGCGGCGTTCACCACCGTGTCGACGTCCGCCCCGGCCAGGGCCTCGGCGATCGCGGCGGCGATCGCGCGGGCGCCGTGCACCCCGTCGCCGTCCTGCGTGTACCGGGCGTCGAACTCGGCGAGCCCGGCCGCCGCCGCGGGATCGCCGGGGTGCACGACCGCGAGCACGGCGGCCCGCACACAGGCCGCGTCGTCGAAGTAGTGCGGATTGTCGTGGCCGGTGGCGGGCGGACGCAGCCCGGCTGCCAGATTGCCGAGCCCGGCCCGTACGGAGATCCGCGCCCGCAGCGGAAGGACGGCCGACTCGACCTCGGGCGCCCGGGCGCTCGCGGCGGCCACCTTCGCCGCCAGCGCGTTCCACGAACGGTCGACCGCGTCCCGCATCCGGTGGCCGGGGGAGAGGTCCGGCGCGTGGTCGGCCGCGGCGGCCAGCACGGTCCGCGCGGAGAACGCGGCCCACTCCGCGTCGTCGGACGGACCGAGCCGCAGCGGCTCGGGCGGCTGGTTGAGGGCGATGGGCACGGGGAGGGTCGTCGTCGCGTTCTGCTCCGCGAAGGTGTCCAGTTCCCTGGTGAGCCGCCTCGTCCACTCCGGCATCCGCGCGGCACGGTGCCGCGCGGCCGGCCACCCGGCCGCGTCCCCGGCGGCCAGTCCGAGCAGCAGCCCCTCGATCCTGGCCCGCCTGTCCGGTGCGCCACGTCCCCTGGCGCCGCCTTCGGTCCCCGGCCCCGGGCTGAACGTGATGGCGACGTGCGGGGCGGACCCGGCCGGTGCGGCAGGCGCGTCCCGCCCGGCCACGTGCGGGGCTCCCCCCGGCGCGACGGGCGCGTCCCGCCGGGGGCCGCGCGCGGTGGTCACCGGGCGTCCTGCCGGACACCGGAGGCCGGAGCGGCCGGTTCGGTGCGTACGGGGGTGTGCCACGGGGCGCCCGGCGGTCGTACCCGCGGGGACGCGGGGGCGGCGGCGTGCCCCCGGTCCGGCTCCGGCGGGCCCTCCCCGTCGTCCGGGGTCAGCAGATCCGCGATGTCCAGCACGTGGTAGCCCCGCATGGACGGCAGGCAGCTGCCCCGCACCGGGCCGATCGCCGCCGCCCAGTCCCGGGGGATCGCCGACGCCCCGTGCAGGGCGCCGGCCAGCGCGCCCGCCACGGCGGCCGTGGTGTCGGCGTCCCTGCCCATGTTCACCGCCGTGAGCACCGCCGTACGGAAATCACCGCGTGCCGCCGTGAGGGCGCCGAAGGCCAGGCCCACCGCCTCCGGCGCCAGATCCGTCCACGGGTAGCCGCCGATCACCACCGCGGACCGCACCGCCCGCTCCCCGGCCAGCCGGTCCGGGTACGAGCGCTGCGCGGCCGTCACCGCGCGGCGCAGCGAACGGGCCGTCCAGGAGTCCATCGGCACGACCGAGAGCGCGGCCGCGATCACCGAGGCCAGCCCCGCCCCCACCATCGCGGCCGCCACACCCGCGGCGACGGCCTGACCGCCGTAGATGCCCTCCCCGTCATGGCTGACCCGGCCGTCCACCGCCACCAGACGCGCGGCCTCGGCGGGACGGCCCGCCGCGAACACCCCGAACGGCGCCGCCCGCATCGCGAGACCGTCGCTCCAGGCGTGCCGGTGCTGCGCCGAGATCGGGGCGGCCAGCCCGCGCCGCAGATTCTCCAGCGTCCCGCGCTCGCTGAATCCGGCTCCCCTGAACGGACCCTCGTCCAGATCCGCGATCCAGTGGTGCCAGGCCCGTTCGACGTGCGGGACGGTGAGCGCCGATCCGTGCCTGGCCAGCAGCAGCCCGGAGAAGATCGCGTACTCGGTGTCGTCGGTCCCCACCGGATCGTCACTGACGAAACCCTCGATACGGCCCCAGCGGCGGCGGATCTCGGACGGGCGCATGTTCTCCGCCGGCGCTCCGAGCGCGTCCCCCACCGCGAGTCCCAGCAACGCCCCCCGCGCCCGGTCACCCGTGCCCGCCACCGGACCGTCCGCCCTGAGCTCCATCGTGTCGACCCTTCACTCGCACCCGGAACAACCGGATAAGAGAGGTTTCCCCGATCGACCGAAGAGAGGCTCATATTTCGTATAAATCGGCTGCTCGGGTGACGGCCGTCAGGCAGGTAAGTTCGGCCTTCCTTGCTGGCGGGAGGCTTTTTTCGTGCGTACTTTCGACGGTGTGGAGCGGGAAGCGCACCGTGGGGACCGCTCCCGGAGAAGGGGAGAGCTGTGTCCATCATCGAGACCGACGCCGTACTGCACGAGGCCCACCGGGACAACCACACGCACCGTGACGTCAACGGCGGCTGGCTGCGGCCCGCGGTGTTCGGCGCCATGGACGGTCTCGTCTCCAACCTCGCCCTGATGACGGGCGTCGCCGGAGGTGCGGTCTCCCAGCAGACCATCGTCATCACCGGCCTGGCCGGGCTCGCCGCAGGCGCGTTCTCGATGGCCGCGGGGGAGTACACCTCCGTCGCCTCGCAGCGCGAGCTCGTCGAGGCCGAGCTCGCCGTCGAGCGGCGCGAGCTGCGCAAGCACCCCAAGGACGAGATGCGGGAGCTCGCCGCGCTCTACGAGTCCCGCGGGGTCGAGCCCGCCCTCGCCCAGGAGGTCGCGCGCCAGCTCTCCAGGGACCCGGAGCAGGCGCTCGAGATACACGCCCGCGAGGAACTGGGCATCGACCCGGGTGACCTGCCCTCGCCCCTCGTCGCCGCCCTGTCCTCCTTCGGCGCCTTCGCCCTGGGCGCCCTGCTGCCCGTGCTGCCCTATCTGCTCGGCGCCACCGAGATGTGGCCCGCCGTGCTCCTCGCCCTGGCCGGTCTCTTCGGCTGCGGCGCCGTCGTGGCCAGGGTGACGGCACGGACCTGGTGGTTCAGCGGACTGCGCCAGCTCGTACTCGGCGGGGCCGCCGCGGCGATCACGTACGGCCTGGGCACGCTCTTCGGTGTGGCCGTCGGCTGAGGTGACCGGACAGTGCCCGGGATCCCGGGCCGCCGGACGGGATCTCCCGGGCACCCTTGCGTTGTCGCACCGGTGTGACGTACCTCTAGACGCACGTCACTGGGCGGATCGGGTGAGTCCCCCGTAAAATGAGACGCTATGCAGTGCTACACATAAGTAGCCGTTACTCGGCGGTTTCGATTCCATGACCGCTGGGCAAGAGCCGTAGACACTCGCGGGCAACGACGCCTGCTCTCTGCGGTATCCCGGACAGTGATCCACCATGATCCTTCCGATCGTGACCCATTCGCACCACGGCTCCGTGGTGTCCGCATGTTGGAACGGGCTATTCGCTTTTTGAGAAGCGTTCCATCATGTAACCTGCACGAAATTTCGCAGAGGGCCAGCGTCGTCCCTCGGCACAGCACATGCCACGACGACGACGGGAGAGCCAATGCGTTCCGACGCCTGGTCGCCCATGGACGGTCGCCCTGTCCAGCAGGGGATGTACGACCCCCGTAACGAGCACGACGCCTGTGGTGTCGGGTTCGTGGCCACTCTGACCGGTGTGGCCAGCCATGAGCTGGTCGAGCAGGCGCTGACCGTACTGCGCAACCTCGAACACCGCGGCGCCACAGGATCCGAGCCCGACTCGGGTGACGGCGCCGGCATTCTCCTTCAGGTCCCGGACGCCTTCCTCCGCGAAGAGACGGCGTTCGAGCTCCCCGAGGCCGGCTCCTACGCCGTCGGCATCGCGTTCCTCCCCGCGGACGACTCCGCGGACTCCGTCAAGAAGATCGAGAAGATCGCCGCCGAAGAGGGCCTCGACGTCCTCGGCTGGCGCGAGGTCCCGGTCACGCCGGACATCCTCGGCAAGGGCGCCCGCGCCACGATGCCCGAATTCCGCCAGCTCGTCGTCGCCGACGGCGAGAGCACCGGCATCGTCCTGGACCGCAAGGCATTCGTCCTGCGCAAGCGCGCCGAGCGTGAGGCCGGGGTGTACTTCCCCTCGCTCTCCGCACGCACGATCGTCTACAAGGGCATGCTCACCACCGGGCAGCTGGAGCCGTTCTTCCCGGACCTCTCCGACCGCCGCTTCGCCACCGCGGTCGCGCTGGTCCACTCCCGCTTCTCCACCAACACCTTCCCCAGCTGGCCGCTCGCCCACCCGTACCGCTTCGTCGCCCACAACGGCGAGATCAACACGGTCAAGGGCAACCGCAACTGGATGAAGGCCCGCGAGTCCCAGCTCGCCTCCAGCCTCTTCGGCGAGGCGAAGCTCGACCGGATCTTCCCCGTCTGTACCCCGGACGCCTCCGACTCCGCCTCCTTCGACGAGGTCCTGGAGCTGCTGCACCTCGGCGGCCGCTCCCTGCCGCACTCGGTGCTGATGATGGTCCCCGAGGCATGGGAGAACCACGCCTCCATGGACCCGGCCCGCCGCGCCTTCTACCAGTACCACTCCACGATGATGGAGCCCTGGGACGGCCCGGCCTGCGTCACCTTCACCGACGGCACCCAGGTCGGCGCGGTCCTCGACCGCAACGGACTGCGCCCCGGCCGCTACTGGGTCACCGACGACGGCCTCGTCGTCCTCTCCTCCGAGGTCGGCGTCCTGGACATCGACCCGGCCAAGGTCGTCCGCAAGGGCCGCCTGCAGCCCGGCAGGATGTTCCTCGTCGACACCGCCGAGCACCGCATCGTCGAGGACGACGAGATCAAGGCGTCCCTGGCCGCCGAGAACCCGTACGAGGAGTGGCTGGAAACCGGCGAGATCGAGCTCGAGGACCTCCCCGAGCGCGAGCACATCGTCCACACCCACGCCTCGGTCACCCGCCGCCAGCAGACCTTCGGCTACACCGAGGAAGAGCTCCGCGTCCTCCTCGCCCCGATGGCCCGCACCGCCGGCGAACCCCTCGGCTCCATGGGCACCGACTCGCCGATCGCCGCGCTCTCCGAGCGCCCCCGGCTGCTCTTCGACTACTTCACCCAGCTCTTCGCCCAGGTCACCAACCCGCCGCTGGACGCCATCCGCGAGGAGCTCGTCACCTCGCTGCGCTCCACGCTCGGCCCCCAGGGCAACATCCTGGAACCGACCGCCGCCGCCTGCCGCGCGGTCACGCTGCCCTTCCCGGTGATCGACAACGACGAGCTGGCCAAGCTCATACACATCAACGCCGACGGCGACATGCCGGGAATGAAGGCCGCGACCCTCTCCGGCCTCTACCGCGTCAGCGGCGGTGGCGAGGCACTCGCCGCCCGGATCGAGCAGATCACCACCGAGGTCGACGCCGCCATAGAGGACGGCGCACGCCTCATCGTCCTCTCCGACCGGCACTCCGACGCCGAACACGCGCCGATCCCCTCGCTGCTGCTCACCTCCGCCGTCCACCACCACCTCATCCGCACCAAGCAGCGCACCCAGGTGGGCCTGCTGGTCGAGGCCGGCGACGTCCGCGAGGTCCACCACGTCGCGCTGCTCATCGGTTACGGCGCCGCCGCGGTCAACCCGTACCTCGCGATGGAGTCCGTCGAGGACCTCGTCCGCGCCGGCACGTTCATCGAGGGCATCGAGCCCGAGCTGGCCATCCGCAACCTGATCTACGCCCTCGGCAAGGGCGTCCTGAAGGTCATGTCCAAGATGGGCATCTCGACCGTCGCCTCCTACCGCGGCGCCCAGGTCTTCGAGGCAGTCGGCCTCGACGAGGCCTTCGTCGCCCAGTACTTCAACGGCACCGCCACCAAGATCGGCGGCGCCGGACTCGACGTCGTCGCCAAGGAGGTCGCCGCCCGGCACACCAAGGCGTACCCCGCCTCCGGCATCTCCGCGTCGCACCGCGCGCTGGAGATCGGCGGCGAGTACCAGTGGCGCCGCGAGGGTGAGCCGCACCTGTTCGACCCGGAGACGGTCTTCCGCCTCCAGCACGCCACCCGCAACCGCCGGTACGACATCTTCAAGAAGTACACCGGCCGGGTCAACGAGCAGTCCGAGCGCCTCATGACGCTCCGCGGACTCTTCGGCTTCAAGAGCGGCCGCGAGCCGATCTCCATCGACGAGGTCGAGTCCGCCGCCGACATCGTCAAGCGCTTCTCCACCGGCGCCATGTCGTACGGCTCCATCTCCCAGGAGGCGCACGAGACGCTCGCCGTCGCCATGAACCAGCTGGGCGGCAAGTCCAACACCGGCGAGGGCGGCGAGGACGCCGAGCGCCTCTACGACCCGGCACGCCGCTCGTCCATCAAGCAGGTCGCCTCCGGCCGCTTCGGTGTCACCAGCGAGTACCTGGTCAACGCGGACGACATCCAGATCAAGATGGCGCAGGGCGCCAAGCCCGGCGAGGGCGGCCAGCTGCCCGGCCACAAGGTCTACCCCTGGGTCGCCAAGACCCGTCACTCCACCCCGGGCGTCGGCCTGATCTCACCCCCGCCGCACCACGACATCTACTCCATCGAGGACCTGGCTCAGCTGATCCACGACCTCAAGAACGCCAACCCGGCGGCCCGCGTCCACGTGAAGCTGGTCTCCGAGGTCGGCGTCGGCACGGTCGCCGCGGGTGTCTCCAAGGCCCACGCGGACGTCGTCCTCATCTCCGGCCACGACGGCGGCACGGGCGCCTCGCCGCTCACCTCCCTCAAGCACGCGGGCGGCCCCTGGGAGCTCGGCCTCGCCGAGACCCAGCAGACCCTGCTGCTCAACGGCCTGCGCGACCGCATCGTCGTCCAGACCGACGGCCAGCTCAAGACCGGCCGCGACGTCGTCATCGCCGCGCTGCTGGGCGCCGAGGAGTTCGGTTTCGCGACCGCGCCGCTCGTCGTCTCCGGCTGCGTCATGATGCGCGTCTGTCACCTCGACACCTGCCCGGTCGGCATCGCCACCCAGAACCCCGTCCTGCGCGACCGGTTCTCCGGCAAGGCCGAGTACATCGTCAACTTCTTCGAGTTCATCGCCGAAGAGGTCCGCGAGATCCTCGCCGAGCTCGGCTTCCGCACGATCGAGGAGGCCGTCGGCCACGCCGAACTCCTCGACACCGAGCGCGCCGTCACCCACTGGAAGGCACAGGGCCTCGACCTCGAGCCCCTCTTCTACGTGCCCGAGCTCCCCGAGGGCGCGGTGCGCCACCAGATCGCCGAGCAGGACCACGGACTGGCCAAGGCCCTCGACAACCAGCTGATCAAGCTCGCCGCCGACGCCCTGGGCGCCGACAGCGCCGAGGCCGCCCAGCCCGTCCGGGCGCAGATCGCGATCCGTAACATCAACCGGACCGTCGGCACCATGCTCGGCCACGAGGTGACCAAGAAGTTCGGCGGTGCGGGCCTGCCCGACGACACCATCGACATCACCTTCACCGGGTCCGCCGGCCAGTCGTTCGGCGCGTTCGTACCGCGCGGTGTGACGCTGCGACTGGAGGGCGACGCCAACGACTACGTCGGCAAGGGCCTCTCCGGCGGCCGCGTCATCGTCCGCCCGGACCGCGGCGCCGACCACCTCGCCGAGTACTCCACCATCGCCGGCAACACCATCGGCTACGGCGCCACCGGCGGCGAGCTCTTCCTCCGCGGCCGGACCGGCGAGCGCTTCTGCGTCCGTAACTCCGGTGCCACGGTCGTCTCGGAAGGCGTGGGCGACCACGGCTGCGAATACATGACCGGCGGCCACGCCGTCGTCCTCGGCGAGACCGGACGCAACTTCGCCGCAGGCATGTCCGGCGGCATCGCGTACGTCATCGACCTCGACCTCGACAACGTCAACACCGGCAACCTCGGTGCCGTCGAACTCCTCGACGACACCGACCGGCAGTGGCTGCACGACGTCGTGCGCCGCCACCAGGAGGAGACCGGCTCCACGGTCGCCGAGAAGCTGCTGGCCGACTGGGACACCGCGGCCACCCGCTTCAGCAAGATCATCCCGTCCACCTACAAGGCAGTGCTCGCCGCCAAGGACGCCGCTGAGCTCGCCGGTCTCTCCGAGCAGGAGACCACCGAGAAGATGATGGAGGCGGCGACCAATGGCTGACCCCAAGGGCTTCCTGACCACCGGACGCGAGGTCGCCCAGACCCGCCCCGTCGGCGAGCGTGTCAAGGACTGGAACGAGGTCTACGTTCCGGGATCGCTGCTCCCGATCATCAGCAAGCAGGCCGGCCGCTGCATGGACTGCGGCATCCCGTTCTGCCACAACGGCTGTCCGCTCGGAAACCTCATCCCCGAGTGGAACGACTACGCCTACCGCGAGGACTGGTCGGCGGCGTCCGAGCGCCTGCACGCCACGAACAACTTCCCGGAGTTCACGGGCCGCCTGTGCCCCGCTCCCTGCGAGTCGGCGTGCGTCCTCGGCATCAACCAGCCGGCCGTCACCATCAAGAACGTCGAAGTCTCCATCATCGACAAGGCGTGGGACAGCGGCGACGTCACCCCGCAGCCGCCCGAGCGTCTCTCCGGCAAGACCGTCGCGGTCATCGGCTCCGGCCCGGCGGGACTCGCCGCGGCCCAGCAGCTGACCCGCGCCGGCCACACCGTCGCCGTCTTCGAGCGCGCGGACCGCATCGGAGGACTCCTCCGCTACGGCATCCCCGAGTTCAAGATGGAGAAGTCGCACATCAACCGCCGCATCGAGCAGATGCGCGCGGAAGGCACCAAGTTCCGTACGGAGGTGGAGATCGGCAAGGACATCGACGCCGCGAAGCTCCGCCGCCGCTACGACGCGGTGGTCATCGCCGCCGGTGCCACCGTCTCCCGCGACCTGCCCGTCCCGGGCCGCGACCTCAACGGCGTGCACTTCGCGATGGAGTACCTCCCGCTCGCCAACAAGGTGCAGGAGGGCGACCTCACCGTCTCCCCGATCACCGCCGAGGGCAAGCACGTCGTCGTCATCGGCGGCGGCGACACCGGCGCCGACTGCGTCGGCACCGCCCACCGGCAGGGCGCGGCCTCCGTCACCCAGCTGGAGATCATGCCCCAGCCGGGCGAGGAGCGTAACGCCAACCAGCCCTGGCCGACCTTCCCGATGCTCTACAAGGTCACCTCCGCGCACGAGGAGGGCGGCGAGCGGATCTACTCCGTCTCCACCACCCACTTCGAGGGCGACGAGGACGGCAACGTCCAGTCCCTGCACCTCATCGAGGTGGAGTTCAAGGACGGCAAGCTGGAGCAGAAGGCCGGCACCGAGCGCGTCATCCCCGCCCAGCTCGTCACCCTGGCCATGGGCTTCACCGGCACCGACCAGGCCAACGGTCTCGTCCAGCAGTTCGGTCTCGACCTCGACGAGCGCGGCAACATCGCACGCGACGAGAACTACGCGACCAACGTCGACGGCGTCTACGTCGCCGGTGACGCGGGCCGCGGCCAGTCCCTCATCGTCTGGGCCATCGCCGAGGGCCGCTCCGCGGCGCGCGGCGTGGACCGCTTCCTGACCGGGACCAGTGCCCTGCACGCCCCGATCCGCCCGACGGACCGTTCCCTGACGGTCTGACCGCGGCACACAGACGTCCCGTACAACGGCGTACGGAACTGAACGCGGCGCCCGCCCCCGTCCCCGACCGGACAAGGGCGGGCGCCGCGACGCGTCCGGCACCCCGCGGGGTCAGCTCACCAGCGCCAGTGCGGAGACGGCTGCCAGCGTGCCCGCCACCGACAGCAGCAGACCGGTCGCCACGAAACGGCCCAGGGCGATCCGCGTCCCGTGCCGACGGCACCGCTCGAACCACAGCAGCGTCGCCAGGGACGCCCACGGGGTGACGAGCGGCCCCACATTGACCCCGATCAGCAGAGCCAGCAACTGCTCGTGGTTCCCCGCCGGGACGACCGCCTCACCCGCCAGATACGCCGGCAGGTTGTTCAGTACGTTCGACAGACCCGCCCCCACCGCCGCCGTCCGCAGCATTCCCACGAAGCCGTTGTGCGAGCCCAGCGCGGATCCCAGCAGCTCGTTCAGCCCGTGCGCGCCGATCGTCTGCACCACCAGGAACATCCCCGGGACCAGCACCAGCAGCCGCCACGGCACCAGCGCCAGCCGCAGCTCCTGCCTGCGCCGCACGGCGAACGCCACCACGACCACCACCATCCCCGTCAGCGACACCGACCAGAGCGGAACGTCCGCCACCAGGATCGCCAGCAGGAAACCCCCACAGGCCACCGCGCAGATCCGCAGCAGGACGGGGTCCACGGCCACCGGCACTTGTGGCGGGGTGTACCGGTCCTGGCCCTCGCCACGCCGGCCAGGCCGCCAGTAGAAGACCCACAGACAAGCGGCCGTCACCGCGATCGACGCGAGCTGGGGCAGCCACATGACCCCGGCGAGCCCGGACGCCGAGAGCGCCACCCGGTCCGCCGCCAGCAGATTCGTCAGGTTCGACACCGGCAGCAGCAGACTCGCCGTGTTGGCCAGCCACACCGTCGTCATCGCCAGGGGCACCGGTGCGATCCCCACCCGGGCGGCCAGCGCCAGCATGACCGGCGTGAGGAGCACCGCCGTGGTGTCCAGGTTCAGCGCGATCGTGGTGAGCGAGGCGAACGCCACACACAGCCCGAAGAGCAGCGGATAACGCCCCCGCCCCGCCCGGGCCACCCAGGCCGCCACCACGTCGAAGACCTGCGCCCGGCCCGTCAGCTCGGCCATCACGATCACGGTGCCCAGGAACGCCAGCAGCGGCCCGACACGCCGCATCTCCTGCGCGGCGGGCCCAGGGGGCAGCAGCCCCGTCCCCACCGCGAGCAGCCCCAGGACCAGCAGCCCCCCGGCGAGCCAGTCGAGCGGGTGCAGCCGCCGGACACGCCCGCCCGGGTCCTCGCCCCTGCGATCGGGCTCCGCCTCCGGCCTCTCTCTCACCATGGGACGATGGTCCCAGAAAGTGGACTCACCTCCGTGACCGGCGAGTTCCCGTCGGACCGCGACCGTCCGAGCTTGTCCGAGCCCGTCCGAGCTTGTCCGTCAGGCCGCGCCTGTCATACCGCGCCCGTCAGCGCAGCCGTCCGGACGGCGACCACCGCCGCCAGCAGCACCACCAGGACCGCCCCGCCGGCCAGCTGCGCCGCGGACGTCCGCAGCCTCGCCGGCGCGTACGCGAGCCCGTAGGTCACCAGCCCACCGGTCAGCAGCCCGCCCAGGTGGCCCTCCCACGAGGTGAACGCGGCGGAGATCACCATCCAGAGCAGGAAGCCCGCCATGAAGCGGTTGACCGCCCGCATGTCCCGGCCCAGCCGCCGGTTGATGACGTAGAAGGACGCCGCCAGACCGAAGACCGCACCCGAGGCACCGACCGCCGTCGTCTCCGGCGAGACCAGGTACACGAGCACCGAACCGCCCACCGCGGACAGCAGGTACAGCGCCAGGTACCGTGCCCGGCCCAGCTGCCCCTCGACGGCCCTGCCGATGTTCCACAGCGCCAGCATGTTGAAGAGCAGGTGCATCACACCGAACGACGCGTCCGGCGGCAGATGCAGGAAGGTGCCCGTCAGCAGCCGGTACCACTCGCCGTCCGCCACCCCGCTCAGCTCGAAACCGGGATAGGTCTCGCCCTTGTAGTAGTACTGCTCGCCCGAGGAGTCGACCAGCACCGCCCCGAGCATCCCGAACCGGTCCACGGTCCCGGCCCGGACGACCTCGACGACGTAGGCCGCGATGTTCAGCGCCATCAGCACATACGTCACGACCGGCGTAGCGGCGCCCGGCACCGCGCCGCCGAACAGCGAGCGGGCCTGCCGGACCGAGCGCTGCCCCTCCCGCACGCACTCCACGCAGTGGTGCCCCACGGACGCCTCACGCATGCAGTCGGGGCAGATGTACCGGTCGCAGCGCGTGCAGCGCACATACGTCTCGTACGACGGGTGGCGATAACACGCGGTGGCGGCGGCCGTCATGGCCGGCTCCTTCAGTCGTGGACGGAGGGCCGCGGGGGCGGCGGCGCTCAAGATAGCGAACGCGGGTGAGGCGGAGCACACCTGGGGCCGGGGACCCGGGTCCGGCCCTGAGGGCCCCGAAGGCGCCGAGCGGGGCCAGGCGGCGTCCGATCCGTGACACGCGACCAAACACGACAGAAGATGTCCGGTTTACGGGGTTCGATGGCACCCATGACACCGAACGTGACACCCGCTTCCTGGCAGGACTTCCGGACGGCGGAACCGGACTTCGCCGACACCGTGCGGAAACGGTTCCAGCTGTACAAGCACCACGTCCTCGCGACCCTGCGCTCCGACGGCTCGCCCCGGGTCACCGGCCTGGAGGTGGACTTCCGCATGGACGCGCTGTGGCTGGGCATGATGCCCGGCTCCCGCAAGGCACTGGACCTGCGGCGCGACCCGCGCTTCGCCGTCCACGCCAACCCCGGGCCGGACGCGGAGATGGCCGACGGGGACGTACGCGTCTCCGGACGGGCGGTGGAGATCACCGACACCGCCGTGCTGGCACGCTTCATCGACGAGGCGGCCCCGCCGGAGCCCTTCCTCCTCTTCCGCGCCGAACCCACCGAGGTGGTCCGCACCGCGATCGACGGCGACGACCTCGTCGTACAGGTCTGGCGCCCCGGCCACCCCCTGCGCACCCTGCGCAGGGGCAACGACGACAGCCCGGTACGGGAAGGCTGACGAGGGCGGCCCGCGGGCGGTCCTGGGGTGGTCACCCGTCCGGCGTAACCCCTGCCGCGGATCCGGCCACCGGGCGGCTCATGGGCGGGGAGCCTGCCGATACGGCATCCAGGTGAACCTGCCTCCCGGAGGCGGACACCCGGCCGCCCCGGATCACCCGGGCGGGAACGACGCCCTCCGCCGGCCCCGGGGCGTGTCCGGCCCTAGGGGGAACAGGGCGGGAAGCATTCTGGAACGTGTCCGGAACCGGTCGTGAACCGCCCCCTCGCCCCGCTGGTCAGCAGGTCCTCCGGCGCGCCGAGGGCCAAGTGATCTGCCGTCCGCCGACAGAACGTGCTACGGTTGCCGAGTTGCAGTTTTGGTACCCATGAACTTTATGTGCGCCTGACGGGAACCCTCCTCAGGCGCTTTATTGTTTTCCGGCTTTCTCCGGATGGGGCTCAATGCGGCGACTTGGAATTCGTAAAGTGCGGATTTCCGGCACTGCACCTCTTTTAGGAGAATGACATGGCTACTGGAACCGTGAAGTGGTTCAACTCGGAAAAGGGCTTCGGCTTCATCGAGCAGGACGGCGGCGGCGCCGACGTCTTCGCCCACTACTCGAACATCGCCACCCAGGGCTTCCGTGAGCTCCAGGAGGGCCAGAAGGTCTCCTTCGACGTCACGCAGGGCCAGAAGGGCCCGCAGGCGGAGAACATCGTCCCGGCCTAATTGCCGGACGCGTACCTCGCGACCGGGGCCCGCACCGTGAAGGTGCGGGCCCCGGTTTGTGCTGTTTCCGACTCATCCCTTCCCGGTTCGGTTCCGCAACCGGGACACCTGCTCTGTGCTTGCATCCTGGGGCGCACATCAAGCAGTCCACAGCAGTCGGCAGTAACCCCAGGAATCCCCCAGGAGGGCAATTCCGTATGACCCGCTCCGAACGCCAGGACCGACCCGCCCGCAACCGCCCGATAAGGGGCCGCGGCACGGACCGGCCGCAGGTGAACACCCGAGGATCCGGCAAGGCACCGGCCCGCCGCAGGACCGCACCCGCGCAGGGCGGCGAATTCGCCCTGCCGGAGACGCTGACCCCCGCGCTGCCGGCCGTCGACGCCTTCGCCGACCTGGACATGCCCGCCGCGCTGCTGAAGACCCTCGCCGCCCAGGGCGTGACCGACCCCTTCCCCATCCAGGGCGCCACCCTGCCGAACTCGCTGGCCGGCCGGGACATCCTCGGCCGCGGCCGCACCGGCTCGGGCAAGACCCTGGCCTTCGGCCTGGCACTGCTCGCCCGTACCGCCGGACGCCGCTCCGAGCCGCACGCGCCGCTGGCACTCGTCCTCGTCCCCACCCGCGAGCTCGCCCAGCAGGTCACCGACGCGCTGACCCCGTACGCCACCTCCGTCAACCTGCGCGTCGCCACCGTCGTCGGCGGCATGTCGATCAGCCGGCAGTCCGGCGCGCTGCGCCGCGGCGCCGAGGTGCTCGTCGCGACTCCGGGGCGGCTGAAGGACCTCATCGAGCGTGGCGACTGCCGGCTCGACGAGGTCGCGATCACCGTCCTCGACGAGGCCGACCAGATGGCCGACATGGGCTTCATGCCGCAGGTCGTCGCGCTGCTCAAGCAGGTCGAGCCGGACGGTCAGCGGATGCTGTTCTCCGCGACCCTCGACAAGAACATCGACCGGCTGGTCAAGATGTTCCTCACCGACCCGGTCGTGCACTCCGTGGACCCGTCCGCCGGTGCGGTCACCACGATGGAGCACCATGTGCTCCACGTCCTGGACGAGACCGACAAGAAGGCCGTCGCCACGAAGATCGCCGCCCGTGACGGCCGCGTGATCATGTTCGTCGACACCAAGCGTGCCGCCGACCGCTTCGCCAAGCGGCTCCTCGCCAGCGGCGTGCGCGCCGCGGCCCTGCACGGCGGCCGGTCCCAGCCGCAGCGCAACCGGACGCTGGACCAGTTCAAGAACGGGCAGGTCACCGCGCTCGTCGCGACGAACGTGGCGGCCCGTGGCATCCACATCGACGACCTCGACCTGGTCGTCAACGTGGACCCGCCGACCGATCACAAGGACTACCTCCACCGTGGCGGGCGCACCGCGCGCGCCGGGGAGTCCGGCAGCGTCGTCACGCTCGTGCTGCCCGAGGAGAAGCGCGAGATGACCCGGCTGATGCAGGACGCGGGCATCGCGCCGCGCACCACCCGGATCAAGTCCAGCGACGACGAGCTCAGCCGGATCACGGGCGCCCGTGAGCCTTCCGGCGTCGCGATCGTCATCGAGGTGCCGCAGCCCACCCAGCCCAAGCCGCGTACGCGCGGATCCGGTTCGGGTACGGGCGCGGCGGCCGGCGGATCGTTCCGCTCGGGCAGCCGCGGACGCGGCCGGCGCGGCGGAACGGGCGCGGCCTCGGGCGCCGCACAGGGTGGCTCCGGCGGCGGGGCGGGCCGTGGCGGCTCCGGCGGCGGCGCGGCCCGTGGTGCTGCCGGTGGCGGCGCGACCCGTGGTGCTGCCGGTGGCGCGCGCGGCTCCGGTGCCGGCCGGGCCGGCTCCACCGGGCGCGGCAGCGCTCCCGGCCGTGGCCGCAGGGCAGCGTAACCACAGGGTGCGGTGACCGGCCCCGCCGGTCACCGCACCCGTCGCGCGCCCTCACTTCCCGGGTACACCCTCGTACTCGTCGAGCGCCCGCGCCGTCGCCTCGGCCGTAGCCGGGGCCGCTGTCCGGGCCAGCTCCCGCAGCAGCGGTACCGCCCGGCCGGCGAACGGCTTGCCGCCGCCATGGAACCCGAGCCGTGCCAGCACATCCACACCGAACAACTGCCGCAGCGGGTCCTCGCTCGCCGTCCACGCCGCCGCCACCTGGAACGTCTCCTCGTCGCCGCGCCGCCACAACGCCCCGACGGCCACCAGCCAGTTGTCCAGCCCCGGGTCACCCTCCCGCAGCGCCCTGCCTGCGAGCTCCTCGAACGGGGCCCGCAGACCCAGCTCGCCCTCCAGGAGCGTCGCGATCGCCCCGTGCCCCGTCTGCAGGTCCTGGGACGCGAACAGCTCGCCGCCCCGCAGCAGTTCGACCGTGACGGTCACGCCGCCGTCCACCGGTGCGCGGCGCACCACGCTCTCGTGGCCCTCTTCCCCGTACATACGCCGCAGCGCGTCGTGCAGCTCCCGCTCCACGTCCAGCGTGAGCATGCGCCTGGCCTCCTCCAGCGCGGGGGACAGGTCGCGGGCGCCGTGGCGGAGCAGGGCCCGCACGGTGTGCGCCGACCCCCGCCGGGCCGCCACCACCAGCGGCGTCTCACCCTGCGGACCGGGCAGATCCGGATCGGCGCCATGGGCCAGGAGCGTCTCCGCGACCCGGGCGTGACCGAGGCCCGCCGCCCAGCGCAGCGCCGTGAAGCCGAACTCCTCGCCCAGGTCCGGCTCCGCCCCGGCCGACAGGAGCGCCCGTACGACCTCCGCGTGTCCGCCGCAGGCCGCCCCGCAGAGCGGCAGGTCTCCGGCATCGGGGCCGCTCGCCCGGTTCGGGTCCGCGCCCGCCGCCAGGAGCAGCCGGACCGCACCGGGCAGGTCCTGCACGGACGCCAGGTACAGCGCGGTCGTTCCCTCCTCGTCGCCCGACTCGGCGGACACGCCCGCGCGGAGCGCCCGCACCACGGCGTCCTCATCGGCGTACAACGCCTCGAAGAGGCTGCTGGCATCCCCGACCGGACGATTCGTCATACACCGACCCTACGACCGCCCCGGACCTGCACGGTCTCTCAGGTGTCGCACTCCAGGACCGTGCGGCACAGGCCGCACCGGGCGCGCGTCCGGCCCCTGACCGGGACCCGGACCCGCTGGTGGCAGGTGGGGCAGGCGAACGAGACCCGGAGCCCGTCCGCGCCGTTCTCGAACGCGTACGGGACGGACGGGTCGGGGGCGGCTCCCGGGTGTTCCCCGGCGTGACGGCGGTCCTTCGCGTAACGGCGCCTGCCCGCCCACCCCGCGGCTGCCAGCGGGGGCCGCTGCAGGTCGCGCAGGGCCTCGGCCCGCCCCTTGGTGTACGCCGTGTACGCCTGAGGGCTGGTGAACCAGACGGACGGGTCCTCGTCGAAGGCCAGCGCGCGCTTCGCGAGTACGTACCCGAACTCCTCGGGCGTGAGATAGCCGAGCTTCTGGCTGGAGACCGCGTCCTGGCGGAAGGCGTCCAGCAGGAGCCACCCCGCGCCGAGATAGGCCGTCACCGTGTCCGTGAGGATCTCGTTGTCTCGGGTGCCGGGGAGCTCCAGCCCCAGCCGGTGCAGCAGCACATGGGTGATCTCGTGCGCCAGCGCGGCCCCGATGTCCCTGCGGTGCGTACGGAAACGGTCGTTGAGCTCGATGAAGTACTCCGGGCCGGCGGTGAGTTCGACGCTCGCGGCGTGCTCCATCCGCCGGAAGCCGACGACGATGCGGGCCTGCGGAAGACGCAGGTGCTGCACCAGGGCACCGGCCACCCGCTGGGCGCCCGGGTACAGGTCGTCCACATCGGAGAAGGCGGCGTCGGCGGGTGCCAGGCTCGTGGCGTAGGCGCGCACGCCGTCGGGGGAGACCCGCCGGTAGAGCGCGGTGATCGCGGACCGGACGGCGTCGAGATGCGGGAACCCGTGGACGACCGGACCGCCGCCGCTGCCGTTACTGCCGTCGCTCACGACCGAACCCCCATCAATGGCGCCCAACGGACCCGCGCGGGCGCTCGACGGACCCGCGCACCGGCACTCGACGCACCCTCACTGTAGGCCGGTCCGACGGGAACCGGCCGGGAGACGACGGATGATCTTGGCCGGAAATCCTGCCTTGTGGCAGCGGTGACCGCTTCCCGATAATCGGATCGTTCTTGTCGCGAGCATGTCGAGAATTGTTCTTCCCGTGCCCCTGACCAGGACACGCACGCCCGCACGCCTGCACCCAGCACCCCCCACCGTCACCCCCACACGAAAGCAGGCACTCCCGTGAAACAGCTCCTGCGCGCCCTCAAGAGATGCTCCGTCATAGCCGCGGTGGCCCTCGCCACCATCAGCCTTCAGCCGTCGAACGCCTCCGCGGCCCCCGCACCCGTCGTCGGCGGCACCCGCGCCGCACAGGGCGAATTCCCCTTCATGGTCCGGCTCTCCATGGGCTGCGGCGGCGCCCTCTACAGCCGGACCGTCGTGCTCACCGCAGCCCACTGCGTCGACGGGTCCGGAAACAACACCTCCATCACCGCCACCGCGGGAGCCGTCGACCTCCAGTCGTCCTCCGCCGTCAAGGTCCGCTCCACCAAGGTCCTCCAGGCGCCCGGCTACAACGGCGTCGGCAAGGACTGGGCACTGATCAAACTCGCCCAGCCCATCAACCAGCCCACCCTGAAGCTCGCCACCACCACCGCCTACGACACCGGCACCTTCACCGTCGCCGGCTGGGGCGCCGCGACCGAGGGCGGCGGCCAGCAGCGCTACCTCCTCAAGGCGACCGTTCCCTACGTCTCCGACACCACCTGCCGCCAGGCCTACGGCAGCGACCTCGTCGCGAGCGAGGAGATCTGCGCCGGATACGTCAGCACCGGGGGGGTCGACACCTGCCAGGGCGACTCCGGCGGCCCCATGTTCCGCAAGGACAACGCCGGAGCCTGGACCCAGGTCGGCATCGTCAGCTGGGGCGAAGGCTGCGCACGGCCGGGATACCCCGGCGTCTACACCCAGGTGTCGACGTTCGCCTCCGCCATCGCCTCGGCCGCCGCGACCCTCTGACACCGGCCGCCCACGCACCACCCCGGGGGCTCCCGCAGCGGCGGGAGCCCCCGGGCCCGGCACCACGAAGCCGCTCACCACGTGCCGGACGGTCTAAGCTCGCTGACCATGACCACGAGCGACATCGACGAGTACGTCACCACCGAACTGAACCGCCTGCGCGAGAGCATCGACAACATCGACGCCGCGGTCGTCCACATGCTCGCCGAGCGCTTCAAGGCCACCCAGCAGGTCGGCCACCTCAAGGCCGAACACCACCTGCCGCCCGCCGACCCCGCCCGCGAGGCCCGCCAGATCGCCCGGCTGCGGCAGCTCGCCGAGAGCGCCAGGCTGGACCCCGCCTTCGCGGAGAAGCTGCTGAACTTCATCGTGGCCGAGGTCATCCGCCACCACGAGCGCATCGCCGAGGAATCCGCGGGCCCCGCCACCTGACCCCACCGCCGGCCCGCACAGACCTCCTGCCGCACCCGGGTCCCGCGCCGCACCCGGGTCCCGCGCCGCGCCCAAGTCCCGCGCCGCACCCAGGCCCCGCGCCGCCCCAGGGCCGGCGCGGGCCTCCCGGGCACGCCCTCACCGCGCGTCGTCAGCCCTGCGAGAACCCCGCTGCGCGGCCCCTCACCCGTACGGCAGCATGGGCGCCATGTCCGCACTGACGCGCAACGAAGCGCAGACCCGCGCCCAGCTCCTCGACGTACACCGGTACACGGTCGACCTCGACCTCACCACGGGTGAGGAGACCTTCGGCTCCCGCACCGCCATCCGGTTCACCGCCCACACGGCCGGAGACACCTTCGTCGAGATCAAGCCGGCAACCCTGCGCTCACTCAGCCTCGACGGACAGCCCCTGGACCCCGAGCGCCTCGACGGGAACCGGTACCCCCTGGACGGCCTCACCGCCGGCCCCCACGAACTCACCGTCGACGCCACCATGCGCTACTCCCGCACCGGCGAAGGCATGCACCGCTTCACCGACCCCGCCGACGGCGAGACCTACGTCTACACCCAGCTCTTCATGGAGGACGTCCAACGCGTCTTCGCGGCCTTCGACCAGCCCGACCTCAAATCCGTGTTCGACCTCACGGTCACCGCGCCCACCGGCTGGACCGTCCTCGGCAACGGCACCGCCACCCAGGCAGGCCAAGACCGCTGGACCATCGCCCCCACCCCGCCCATCTCCACCTACCTCGTCGCCGTCGCCGCAGGCCCCTGGCACTCGGTCACCACCCACCACGCCGGTCTCCCCTTCGGCATCCACTGCCGCCGCTCCCTCGCCCCCCACCTCGACGCCGACGCCGACGAGATCCTCGGCATCACCCGCGCCTGCTACGACCGCTACCACGAGAAATTCGACGAGCCCTACCCCTTCGACTCCTACGACCAGGCATTCGTCCCCGAATTCAACGCCGGCGCCATGGAGAACCCCGGACTCGTCACCTTCCGCGACGAATTCATCTACCGCTCCGCCGTCACCGACACCGAACGCCAGACCCGCGCCATGGTCATCGCCCACGAAATGGCCCACATGTGGTTCGGCGACCTCGTCACCCTCACCTGGTGGGACGACATCTGGCTCAACGAGTCCTTCGCCGAATACATGGGCTACCAGACCCTCACCGAAGTCACCCTTCCCGGAACTCTCAACTCCGTTCGAGCAGGGCAGAGCCCATACCCCGACACCTGGGTCGAATTCGGCGTCTCCCGCAAGGGCTGGGGCTACGACGCCGACCAGCGCCCCACCACCCACCCCGTCGCCCCCGACCCCGACGCCGTCCCCGACACCGACTCCGCCCTCCTCAACTTCGACGGCATCTCCTACGCCAAGGGCGCCTCCGCACTCCGCCAACTCGTCGCCTGGCTCGGCGAAAAAGACTTCCTCGCCGGAATCAACACCCACTTCGCCCGCCATAAATTCGCCAACGCCACCCTCGCCGACTTCATCGACAACCTCGCCACCGCCACCGACCGCGACGTCCACGCCTGGGCCGCCACCTGGCTCCGCACCACCGGCATCGACACCCTCACCGCCCACGCCGAAACCACCGGCAACAGCTGGAACCTCACCGTCGACCGCGCCGGCACCCGCCCCCACCGCATCACCGTCGGCACCTACGACCACAGCCTCGACACACAGACCGGCACCGACCAGCTCACCCTGCGCAACCGCTTCGAACTCGACATCCCCCAGGACGGCACCCCCACCACCCAGCCGGGCCACCGCCCCGACCTCGTCGTCCTCAACGACCACGACCTCACCTACGCCAAGATCCGCCTCGACCCCGACTCCTGGAACACGGCCCTCACCCACCTCTCCGGCATCCCCGACCCCCTCACCCGCGCCGTCATCTGGAACACCGCCCGCGACATGGTCCGCGACGGCGCACTCCACCCCACCGTCCACCTCACCGCCGCCCGCACCCACCTCCCCTACGAAACCGACCTCGCCCTCGTCCACGGCGTCCTCGGCTTCGCCGCCACCCACATCGCCGACCGCTACCTCGCACCCGAGGACCGGCCCACCGCCCTCGCCACCCTCACCTCCCTCTGCCGCGACCTCCTCCGCCGTACCGAAGGCCTCACCGCCAAGGACTGGGACCGGAGCACCGGCACCACCACACCCGGCAGCCCGGCCCCCGGCCTCCGCCTCACCGCCGTACGCCACTTCATCGACGCCGCCACCCAGCCCGACGCCATCCAGGACTGGCTCCACGAAGGCACCGTCCCCGGCGGCCCCGAACTCGACCCCGAACTTTGCTGGCGCATCCTCACCCGCCTCGCCGTCCTCGGCGCCACCGACGAGACCGCCATCGCACACGAACTCGCCAAGGACCCCAGCGCCACCGGACAGGAAGGCGCCGCCCGCTGCCGCGCCGCCCTCCCCACCCCCGAAGCCAAAGCAGCCGCCTGGCAGGCCATGTTCACCGACGACGACCTGTCCAACTACCTCTTCACCGCCACCGCCCAAGGCTTCTGGCAGCCCGAACAGAGCGAACTCACCCGCCCCTACACCGCCCGCTACTACCCCGACGCCATCGCACTCGCCGCCCGCCGCGGCCCCGCCATCGCCGAAGCCGCCGGACGCCACGCCTTCCCCGCCCACGCCGTCGACCCCGACAGCATCCGCCTCGGCGACCAGGCCCTCACCGACCCCGCACTCACCCCCGCACTCCGCCGCAAGCTCACCGACCAGCTCGACGACCTCCGCCGCGCCCTCGCCGTACGCAACGCCCACTGACCCACGCCCCAGGCGCACCACCCGCCACCACCGTGCCCGGTTCCTCATCGAAGGAGCCGGGCACAGTCATGCGAACGACGAACGCCTATACCAGTCCGACGGACCCCAACACCCCCGCACCGCACCCCAGTACCCCTTTCGGGTCGAGATCGTTGGGCTCTTCGGCCGCCTCCTCCGCAATCCGGACAAGCTGGCACGACCGCCCCCGCGTACCCGAAGGACCACACCACCCATGCCCACCCCGCCCCTCGCCGGAGGCATCGCAGGCCCCCACCACCTGCGCCCCCTCATCGACACCGTCCTCGCCGCACTCCACGACGGCGCCACGCGCCGCAACGGCCCCCTTCCCACCGGCGGTCCCGACGCCGTCACAGCACACCTCCACCGCACCACCGGCCCCCTCATCCCCGACCACGGCACCGGCGCCCACCACGCCCTCCGCACCCTTGTCACCGCCCTCACCGAAGGCGCCGCCGACCCCGCACACCCCCACTGCGCCGCCCACCTCCACACCCCACCCCTCGCAGTCGCCGCAGCAGCCGACCTCGCCGCATCAGCCCTCAACCCCTCCATGGACTCCTGGGACCAGGCCCCCGCCGCCTCCGCCCTCGAATCCGCCCTCACCACCGCACTCGCCGCCGAGATCTACCCCCACGCCCCCGACCCCGACGCCCTCATCACCACCGGCGGCACCGAAGCCAACCAACTCGCACTCCTCCTCGCCCGCGAACGCCACGGCCCCGTACAGACCATCTGCGCCGCCAACGCCCACCACAGCATCACCCGCGCCGCCTGGCTCCTCGGCCTCCCACAACCCGTCGTCATCCCCGCCCCCAACGGCGTCATGGACCTCACCGCACTCCGCGACGCCCTCCTCCGCAACGACGGCCCCCTCCTCGTCACCGCCACCGCAGGCACCACCGACACCGGCCAGATCGACCCCCTCACCGACATCGCCGACCTCACCACCACCCACGACGCCGAACTCCACATCGACGCCGCCTACGGCGGCCCCCTCCTCTTCAGCCCCACCCACCGCCACACCCTCCGCAGCCTCCACCGAGCCCACAGCGTCACCCTCGACCTGCACAAACTCGGCTGGCAACCCGCATCAGCCGGCATCCTCGCCGTCCCCCACCACCACGACCTGGACGCCCTCCACCACCACGCCCCCTACCTCAACGCCGACGACGACACCGACGCAGGCCTCCCCGACCTCCTCGGCCGCTCCCTGCGCACCACCCGCCGGCCCGACGCCCTCAAAATCGCCGTCACCCTCCAGGCACTCGGCCGCGACGGACTCGCCGACCTCATCGACCGCACCGTCGCCGCCGCCCACCACCTCGCCGACCTCATCGACCAGGACCCGGCACTCGAGCTCTACACCCGCCCCACCATCAGCACCGTCCTCTTCCGCCCCACCCACGCCGACGACACCACCGTCGCCACCATCCGCCGCACCCTCCTCAACCAAGGCCACGCCGTACTCGGCCGCGCCCGCACCGACGACGGCCTCTGGCTCAAAGCCACCCTCCTCAACCCCCACACCACCCCGGACGACCTCCGACAGCTCCTCACCCTCGTCACCCACGCCCACACCCGCACCGCCACGGAAGGCAGCACCCCCCGATGACCGACCGGACCACACGCGCGGGCGACCGGGCCTACGACCTCCTCGGCATCGGCCTCGGCCCCTTCAACCTCTCCCTCGCCGCCCTCGCCGACGGCATCCCCACCACCCCCGGCCACACCCCCCTCACCACCGCCTTCTACGAACAACGCCCCGCCTTCCACTGGCACCCCGGCCTCCTCATCGACGGTGCCACCCTCCAAGTCCCCTTCCTCGCCGACCTCACCACCCTCGCCGACCCCACCAGCCCCTGGACCTTCCTCAACTACCTCCGCACCCGCGACCGCCTCTACCCCTTCTACTTCGCCGAGCAATTCCACATCCACCGCGCCGAATACGACGCCTACTGCCGATGGGTCAGCGAACAACTCCCCACCATCCACTTCAACCACCAGGTCGACACCATCCGCTGGAACCCCCACCACGCCCACTTCGACGTCGACTACACCCCACTCGGCCCCGACGGCGAAGCCCACGCACCCGGCCGCACCCACACCCGCCACATCGCCCTCGGCGTCGGCACCGCCCCCTTCATCCCCGAACCCCTCCGCCCCCTCGCAGAAGCCCCCGGCACCCCCGTCATCCACTCCGCCGACTACCTCCACCACCGCGAAGAACTCCTCCGCGCCGACCACATCACCGTCATCGGCTCAGGCCAGTCAGGCGCCGAGATCTTTCTCGACCTCCTCCGCGCCCGCCCCCGCGGCATCGAAAGAATCCACTGGCTCGCCCGCACCCAGGCCTTCGCCCCCATGGAGTACTCAAAACTCGGCCTCGAACACTTCACCCCCGACTACACCCACTACTTCCACGCACTTCCCGAACACGTACGCGACGCCCTCGTCCCCCAGCAATGGCAACTCCACAAAGGCATCGACACCGACACCATCGCCGCCATCCACGACGAGCTCTACCGCCGCACCCTCCACGGCGGCTGGCCCGACGCCACCCTCACCCCCGGCGTCAGTGTCCGCACCGCAGGCCGCCTCTCCGGCAGCGGCAACCGCATCGAGCTCCACCTCGAGCACACCCAACAAGCCACCCGCAGCCGCCTCACCACCGACGCCGTCGTCCTCGCCACCGGCTACCGCGAACGCCCCCTCGACACCCTCCTCACCGGCATCGCTCCCCACATCCACCGCGACACCCAAGGACGCCCCCGCATCCACACCGACTTCCGCCTCGACCTCGACCCCGCCATCACCGGCAACATCTACGTACAGAACGCCGAACGCCACACCCACGGCGTCGGAGCCCCCGACCTCGGACTCGCCGCCTGGCGTAGCGCCACCATCCTCAACAACCTCACCGGCACCACCCCCTACCCCCTCCCACAACGCACCGCCTTCACCACCTTCGGCCTCACCCCCCACACCACCCCCACCGTCCCCGGACAGGGCAGCCCGCTCACCTCGCTCTCCCAAGGGCGTACCGCAGGAACCGGTTGTCCCTGACGCCGCCGGGCGATACCTTCACGTCCCCGAACCGGGCGTCGTTGTTCATCTGCGCGCAGACTGTCCCGGGGACGCCCGACCCACCCCCGGGGCCAACCTCAGGGACACGGACCGGCCTCCCCCGCAACACGTGAGCAAGGCCCCGGGCGGCAGACAGGCCGGCCGGCACAGGGCGAACACGGCGCGACGGAGGCAGGGCGGGCGTGGAGAGTTCGACGACCAGGACCAAGACACAGCCCACGGGGCCCTCCGACACGCACAGGAGGACCGCGGAGTCCGCACCGGAAAGCTCCGTGACCGCCCGCATGGCCCACCTCCAGCGCACAGCAGGCAACACCGCCGTCCTCCGCATGCTGGGGGAGCGGACAGCTCCCGGAAGCGAGGCCCTGGAGACACCGGACCTTGCCCCTTAGGCCCTTGGCCGGAACAAGAACTTCGCCTACAACGGGTGAACAGGCCACCCCACCAGCCAAGGAGGACCACCTGTGCACTCCGCCGAACGGGAGCACCGCAACTCCGGCGAGCGCACAACCGGCACAACGCTCCGCCCCCGGCAACCGACGACCATGAACGGCGCATGGGTGCGGCACCTGCAGCGCGTGGCCGCCGACAGGACCACCGCACCACCCGAGCGGGCCGAACCGCCCAGTCCACGGGACGACGGGGCAGAGACCATCGCCCGCCTGAGCCAGTCGATCGAACAGAACACGGTCCAGCAGAAGACGAAGAAGAACGTCTTCGCACCGGGCACCTGGCTGCCCGAGCAGTGGACCACCGAAGGGCCGGCCCGGCTCAGGAAAGTCCTCGACCGGCGGGTGATGCGTGGCGAGGCGTTCAACGACCAGGACCTGGGCGACATCAAGCACCTCTCCGAAGTGAACGCCCAGTGGCTCGACAAGGTAGGCATCGGCACCTACGAGCAGGCCGAGAACTACACCAGAGGCCGATTCGACGACTGGCTGAAGCTCCCCGCCGGCAAACGCGTACTCACTGCCACCCTGGCCGTCCGCGCCAACCACCCGGCCACACGGGAAGCCGGTCAGGCGACACCGATCTCACCGGACTACACACTCGGCCGCTTCATGCTCACCAAAGCACCCGGCACCCCGCCCGGCGAGAAGAAGAACCTGGAACGGGAACGCGACCAGCAGATCCGGGAAACGGCCGTCGACACCCTCTATCCAGCCGGAATCGCCCCCGAGCGCCTGCACCCCGACGGCATCCCCGAAGCAGGCCCCACCACCGCCAAAGGCAAGAACAAGAGCACGGCACCGGACCTCGTCGCGAAAGACGCGCGAGCCCGCGAGATGCTCACCAAGGTGCTGCTCATCCTCCAGAACGGGCTGAAACTCTACGATCCGGCGGCCGGCACACACATGGCCGACTACGAGAAGGACGTCATCCGCGCCCTCGCTCACGGCGGACGCGTCAACATCCGCATCCCGGCCCTGCGATCCGCCGACGAACCCGCCTACTCACTGCCCGAATTCCTCGGCATCACCCAGGACGACCGCACGGACACCCGCGCGGGCGACGTCGTCGACCGCGGCTTCGCCACACACCGCACCTCCATCGGGGACAACAAGGACGGCAAGCGCGGCACGTTCAAGGAGAAGGGCGGCCTCAAGGCATCGCTCACCAACGCGGTGTCCCTCGGCGCCGACCGCCCGGACCTGTGGGGACAGGACATCTCCGGCGGCGGACTCGGCTCCAAGGACTGGAACGGCGACGTGGTACTCCCGAACGGGTCGTACGGCCACATGCTGCTCGTCCACCACAGGCCGACCCGAAGCAAGGACGGTTCGCTGCAGATCGGCATCGAGACCCTCGCACCACACGCCACCAGCCCCGTGGGCTACCAGCACGACTTCCGCTCCACCGAAGCCACCGCCAACCCGGAGTCCATCCTGCACGGCCACAAGGGCGACAAGGTCGGCTCCGGCGGGCTGAGCAAGAACGAACGCCTCGTCGAACTGGGAGAGATGGGCAAGGGCGGGGACTGGCGGGCCTTTCTGGACGAGATCAAGAAGCAGTGGGACGCCGCCCTGGCGGAGACCCAGGACGGCTCCCCGGAACGCAAGGCCCTGTACCAGAAACTGGTCGGCCCACGAGTACAACCGAAACCCTGACGGCAGGACAGGAGAGGGCAGGGGCCGGGCAGGACGGATACCGGCGAGGGAACACGCACGCCCCTCCCCACTCCCACAATGCCCGAGCCACACGAGGGCGGCCGCCCTCCCGAAGGACGACGGCCGCCGCGCAACACCCGCTCAGGCCCGGTCAGAACACCGGCACACCATCCCGCGTCAGACGCCAGTCCACCGACGCGAACTCCGCCGGGTCCACCGACCCCTTCGCCTGAACCCACCCGATGATCGTGTTCCGGATCTCATCCGAATTCGCCCACAACTGCTTCGCACCCGGCACATGCGGGAAATTACCGCCACCGCTCGCCCGATAATTGTTCACCGCAAACACGAACTCCGCCGCCGGATCCACCGGCGCCCCCTCGAACGACAACCCCACGATCCGCGAACCCACCGGCTTCGCGATATCCACGTCATACGTCACACCCGACACCACGTCATAGTTGTAATCCGGGATGTTCTCCGCATTCGTCAACTTCGACGTGTCCACCGGCGCCCCCGCAGCCGTCCGCACGTAGTACCTCACCGAGTACTCCAGATAATCCTTCAGCTGCGCACCCGTCAGGAGCCGCGCCTCCAGCGTGTTCTCGAACGGATACAACCCCGCCGCATCCTTGATCGTCACCTCACCCGCCGGGATCGACGCCGTACGCGAGAAGCACGCCGCCTGCGACAGCACCGGCAACGCCGCGTACTCACCACCCGCCAGCGCCTCCTTCACCGTCTCCGCCTGCACCAGGTTGATCAGATCGATGACCGGCTCGTCCTTCCACGGCGCCTGGGCCGTCGACATCGCCGCCACCGACGTACCGATCACCTGGTTCACATACGCCACCACCTTCGTGTGCTCGTCCCCGAGCAACGACGTGATCCGCGGATCCTCCTCCACCGTGTTCGAGTTCAGCACCGAAGCACCGACCTTCTCGACCACCCAACGGCCCTTCTCCCACACCAGGTCGAAATCGAACAGCGTCAACCGCTGCCCCCACTTCAACGGCTCCGAGAGAACAACCTTCTTCCCCGTCTCCTTGTTCGTCACGAAATACTCAGGAATCTCCGAGTGCGCGTGACCCACCAGAATCGCATCGATCCCCGGCACCTGCTCCGCCACCAGACCCGCCGCGTTCTCCACATACGGCAACTGATCCCCGTACGACGACGTACCCGACGAACCGGAATGCGCCGAAACGATCACCACATCCGCACCCATCGAACGAAGCTTCGGCACCCACTTCGCCGCCTGCTCCTCAAGACCCGGGAACACCATCTTCCCGCCCACATTCGCCTTGTCCCAGATCGCGATACCAGGATTCGTCAAGCCGAGAACCGCCACCCGCACATCACGGCCATGCGGCGTACGCACCCGCTTCATCACATACGGAGCGAACGCCGGCCGCAACGTCTTCGCATCCAGCGCATTCGCACCCAGCAGCGGGAAATCACACTGCTGCTCGAACTTCCGCAACACCGGAATGCCGTAGTTGAACTCATGATTGCCGAGCGCCGCCGCGTCGTAACCGATCTTGTTCATCGCCTGCGCCATCGGATGCACCGGACCACGCTTCGCAGTGATCGGATCGATCTTCGCGTAGTAGTACGACAACTGCGTGCCCTGGATCGTGTCACCCGCATCGATCAACAACGTGTTCCGACGCCCACGGTCCTCACGGATCTGATCCACCAGCGTCGAGATCTTCGCCAGACCGACGTCGTTGTGCGCCGAGTCGTCGAACTCCTTGTCCGTGAAGTAGTCCCAGTTGAAGACGTTCCCGTGCAGGTCCGTGGTCCCCATCACCGTGAACGAGTACCGCTTCGGCGGACGCCCGTGACCGTGCCCCTTCGACTCCGAGGCCGCGGCGGGACCCGCGCCGACCCCTCCCGCCAGCGCCACACCCGCGCCGGCGGCAGCCGAACGGCCCAGAAACGTCCTACGGTTCAACGGCATCCTTGACTCCTCGTTCGAGCGAACAACGCGCGTAGATTCTGGCCCAGGCACCACGCTCCGCAACACCCCCAACAGGTTTCGATCTGGTGACCAGCGGCTCCGTCCTCACGCCCGCCACCCCCTCGGCGCGCACCCGCAGACGCTCATCGGAGCACCCCGCCGCACAATTCAACACTTGTCAATAACCTTTCACCGAAAGGCTGTTGGACAGTCATGCAGAGACAATTACCTACCCGCAGGTAAGGTCTAGTCTCGAACCATGCGCCGAGCAAAAATCGTTTGTACCCTGGGACCAGCAACCGACACATACGAGCAGATCAAGGCACTTGTCGAAGCGGGAATGGACATCGCCCGCCTCAACCTCAGCCACGGCAGCTACACCGAACACGAAGAGCGCTACCACCACGTACGCAAAGCCTCCGAGGAAACCGGCCGCAGCGTAGGAATCCTCGCCGACCTTCAAGGCCCGAAGATCCGCCTCGGCCGCTTCGCCGAAGGCCCCGTACTCCTTGAACGCGGCGACGACTTCACCATCACCGTCGAACCCATGGAAGGCGACCGCACCACCTGCGGCACCACCTACGACGGCCTCGCCTCCGACGTCACCGCCGGCGAACGCATCCTCATCGACGACGGCCGCGTCACCCTTGAAGTCACCGAAGTCGACGGACCACGCGTCCACACCACCGTCATCGAAGGCGGCATGGTCTCCGACCACAAGGGACTCAACCTCCCCGGCGTCGCCGTCTCCGTCCCCGCACTCAGCGAAAAGGACATCGAAGACCTCCGCTGGGCCATCCGCACCGGCGCCGACGTCATCGCCCTCTCCTTCGTACGCAGCGGACGCGACATCGACGACGTCCACCGCATCATGGACGAGGAGGACCGCCGCCTCCCCGTCATCGCCAAGGTCGAGAAACCCCAGGCCGTCGACAACATCGCCGACATCGTCGCCGCCTTCGACGGCATCATGGTCGCCCGCGGCGACCTCGGCGTCGAAATGCCCCTGGAACAGGTCCCGATCGTCCAGAAGCGCGCCATCAAACTCGCCAGGCGCAACGCCAAACCGGTCATCGTCGCCACCCAGATGCTCGACTCGATGATCGACAACTCCCGCCCCACCCGCGCCGAAGCCTCCGACGTCGCCAACGCGGTCATCGACGGCACGGACGCCGTGATGCTCTCGGGGGAGACCAGCGTCGGCAAGTACCCCGTCGAGACCGTCCGCACCATGGCGCGCATCGTCGAGGCGGCCGAGGAGGACATCCTCGCCAAGGGCCTCCCGCCCCTCACCGACCGCAACAAGCCCCGGACCCAGGGCGGCGCGGTCGCCCGCGCGGCAGCCGAGATGGGCGACTTCCTCGGCGCCAAGTTCCTGGTGGCCTTCACCCAGAGCGGCGACACCGTCAAGCGCCTCTCCCGCTACCGCTCCCCGATCCCGCTCCTCGCCTTCACCCCGGACCAGGCCACCCGCGCGCAGCTGAACCTGACGTGGGGCGTCGAGACGTTCCTCGGGCCGCACGTGGAGTCGACGGACGCGATGGTGGCGCAGGTGGACGAGGAACTGCTGCGGATCGGCCGCTGCCAGAAGGGCGACATCGTGGTCATCACGGCCGGGTCCCCGCCGGGAGTCGCGGGCTCGACGAACCTGGTGCGGGTGCACCACATCGGCGAGGACGACAGCCCGGAGTGACGGTCGTCAGTACTTCGGCCCGACGTGAGCGTCCATGAGGGCGACGGACGCCCGTCGGGCAACGGAGATGTTGAGCGGGTCGCTGCCACGGGCCAGGGTGGTCCACTCCACGCCGACCGCAGTGAGCGTGTCACCGAACAGCTTGCGGATGTCGTCGGACTTGTTGGTGAAGAAGTACCGGGGGTATTCGTACCGTTTCCGCTCGCCACGGACGAGGCGGGTGGTCCAGTTGATGATGCGGCAGCCGTCGGAGTGGATGAGACCGCGGATGAATTCCCAAGGGTGGGCGTCCACGATCTGTTGTTGCCATGGTTCGAACGTGATCGCGCGGTTGTGCTTCTTGCCCGGCCCGTGCTGAGGGAGGAAGCAGGGCCAGTGTTTGCTGAAGCTTTGGACGTACTGGCAGCCCTGACTCTGCACTCGGCAGACCTTGTTGGCAGGTCTCGCACGCTGAACGGCCTCTACGCAGGCGTCGATGAGCCCCGGCCACGCGTCGGCGCATGCGATGCGGAGGGAGTAGACACCCCGCTTGGCGGAACTGACGCAGCCGTCGCCGAGATAGAGGCCGAGCAGGTACGAGTACGCGGCAGGGCCATCGGGAGGCCTCGGGGTGTTGCTGCACCGAGGACATTCGGAGCCCCGGTCATAGCCGCGGGGCTCTATTCGTTGCAGCCAGGAACGGATGGCGGCTCGGGAGATCCCGGTCTGCTTGCTGACGGAGTTCTGACCGAAGCCCTGAGCGACCAGCGCCAGGGCGCGCTTGCGAGTGTCGAGGTCGTACACAGAGGCGATCTTTGTTCGGTCAGATCGACCGTGACCTTAGAAGCGCCCTTGTTCACACGTTCACGTGATCTTCCAGCATTCCGCTGAAGCCTTGGAATCCAAGGAAAAGTGCCCCGGGTGGGACTCGAACCCACACTGTATGCTGTTTGAGAGCATCGCCTGCTGCCGATTGGGCTACCGGGGCCCAAGGAATCGAAGGTGGACTCCGACCCGCTGCCAAGCCACCATACCGCAGCTAGGTAGGCTCGTGGGAGCTGTACCTGCCCTGCAACAAGGAGCCCCCGTGACCACCCCCGAGTCGCCCCAGCCCGTAGACGCCGTCGACGACGACAAGTCGCACGTCCCGCCGCTGACGACCCGCGTCGTCATCGCCGAGGACGAGGCGCTGATCCGCCTCGACCTCAAAGAGATGCTGGAGGAAGAGGGCTACTCGGTCGTCGGCGAGGCCGGGGACGGGCAGCAGGCCGTCGAGCTGGCCCGGGAGCACCGACCGGACCTGGTCATCCTCGATGTGAAGATGCCGGTCCTCGACGGGATCTCGGCCGCTGAGAAGATCACCGAGGAGTCCATCGCCCCGGTCCTGATGCTGACGGCGTTCTCGCAGCGGGATCTGGTCGAGCGGGCCAGGGACGCCGGTGCGATGGCGTATCTGGTGAAGCCGTTCAGCAAGAGCGACGTGGTCCCGGCCATCGAGATGGCCGTGTCCCGGTTCGCGGAGCTGAAGGCGCTGGAGAGCGAGATCGCGGATCTCTCGCAGCGGCTGGAGACCCGGAAGCTGGTGGACCGGGCGAAGAGCATCCTGCAGACGGATTACGGGCTCTCCGAGCCGGCCGCGTTCCGCTGGATCCAGAAGACGTCGATGGACCGCCGGATGTCGATGCAGCAGCTCGCCGAAGCGCTGATCGAGGACGCCGAGGAGAAGAAGAAGGCCGCCGAGTAGCGGCGTACACGTACGAACGGGAAGGGCCCGCCTCCGGATGATCCGGGGGCGGGCCCTTCCCGTGTACGGGGTGCCTCAGTCCTCGCCGAGGTAGGCCTTGCGGACCGACTCGTCGTGGAGGAGGTCGGCCCCGGTGCCGGAGAGGACGACCTTGCCGACCTCCATGACGTGGCCGTGGTCCGCGAGGGAGAGCGCGGCCTGGGCGTTCTGCTCGACGAGCAGGATCGTGGTGCCCGACGCCTTGAGCTCGACGATGGTCTCCATGATCTTCTGCATCATGATCGGGGAGAGGCCCATGGAGGGCTCGTCGAGCATGAGCAGCTTGGGCTGGGACATGAGCGCGCGTCCCATGGCGAGCATCTGCTGCTCGCCTCCGGAGAGTGTCCCGGCGGCCTGTTTCCGTCGTTCCCCGAGGATGGGGAAGAGGTCGTAGGCGCGCTGGACGTCCTTCTCGATGCCTGCCTTGTCGTTGCGGAGGTAGGCGCCGAGGAGGAGGTTCTCGGCGATCGTCAGCCGGGGGAAGATGTGGCGTCCCTCGGGGGAGTGGGCGACGCCCAGGGAGACGATCTTGTGTGCCGGGATGCCGGTGAGCGGTTTGCCCTCGAAGAGGATGCGGCCGCCGGAGGGCTTGAGGAGTCCGGAGAGGGTGCGCAGGGTGGTGGTCTTGCCCGCGCCGTTGGTGCCGATGAGGGTGACGACCTGGCCGGCTTCGACGGTGAAGGAGATCCCCTTGACGGCTTCGATCTTGCCGTAGGCGACGCGGAGGTCTTCGACCTCGAGCAGTGCGGTCATCGGGTGTCCTCCTCCTCGGTGGTGGTGGCGGGCTTGGCTGTGCCGGCTGCCGTGGCTTCGGCGGCGGCGACCTCGGCGGCTTCCTCGGCGCCGGGGGCGCCTTCGAAGGGGGTGCCGAGGTAGGCGGCGACGACGCGTTCGTCGCCCTGGACGACGGGGGCGGTGCCCTCGACGAGTTTTTCGCCCTGGACGAGGACGGCGACGCGGTCGCAGAGGTTGAAGATGAACCGCATGTCGTGCTCGATGACGAGTACGGCGATGCCCTGGTCCCGGATGGCGAAGATGAGCTCTTCGGTGACGCGGGTTTCCTGGGGGTTCATGCCGGCGGTGGGCTCGTCCAGGAGGAGGAGGCCGGGGTCGCTGGCGAGGGCGCGGGCGATTTCCAGCTTGCGCTGGTCTCCGTAGGGGAGGTTGCGCGCGAGGTTGTCGGCCTTGTCGGCGAGGCCGATGAACTCGAGGAGTTCCATGCAGCGTTCGCGGCTGGCGTTCTCCGCCTTCTTGTAGCCGGGGAGGCGCAGGAGGGCGGACCAGAGGCCTTCGTTGGTCCTGGTGTGGCGTCCGACGAGGACGTTCTCCAGGACGGTCATGTTGGCGAAGAGGCGGATGTTCTGGAAGGTGCGGGCGATGCCTGCCTGGGTGACGAGGTGGGGCTTGGGCGGCAGGACGGTGCCCTTGTAGCTGACCTTGCCCTCGGTGGGGACGTAGAGGCCGGTGAGGCAGTTGAAGAAGGTGGTCTTGCCGGCGCCGTTGGGGCCGATGAGTCCGACGATCTCGCCTGTGTTGACGGTGAGGTCGACGCCTCGTACGGCGGTGAGGCCACCGAAGCGCATGGTGACGCCGCTGGCGTCGAGGACGGTGGTGCCGGTGGGTGCGTCTGTCTTGGTCATGGTGGTCACGCCCCCGCCTTCGTGGTGCCGGCGGCTGTGTCGGTGAGTGGTGTGTCCGGTGGTACGTCGAGTTGGCCGGTCTCGTGGAATTCGAGCTGCTTCCTGCGGTCGGCGACGAGCCCTTCGGGGCGGAAGCGCATCAGGAGGATGAGTGCGAGTCCGAAGAGGAAGAGCTGGTAGTCCTGCATGAACTGCAGTTTGGCCGGGATGAGGTAGAGCAGCGCGGCGCCGACGAGGGGTCCGCTGAGGGTTCCCATGCCGCCGAGGACGACGGCGGCGAGGAGGAACACGGAGTTGGGGGGTACGGATCCGGCGAACTGGTACTGCTCGGGGGTGACCGTGTAGGAGACGTGTGCCTGCACGGTTCCGGCGAGGCCGGCGAGGGTGGCGCCGAGGGCGAAGGCGAGCAGTTTGAGCCGGAAGGCGTTGATGCCCATGGCGGTGGCCGCGGTCTCGTCCTCGCGGATGGCGACCCAGGCGCGGCCGATGCGGGATTCTCCGGAGCGTCGGAAGACGAGGACGACGACGGCGGTGAAGAGGAGCATCAGCAGGTAGTAGTTGGCGGACCTGCCGAGGGTGAAGCCGCCGACGTCGTGGCTGAGTCCGAAGTCGAAGCCGAAGAGGTTGAGGTCGGGGATGCTGGGGATGCCCTGGGAGCCGTTGGTGAGGTCGGGGCCGCTGACGCCGTTGAGGGCGTTGACGGTGAGGCGGAAGATCTCTCCGAATCCGAGGGTGACGATGGCGAGGTAGTCGCCGCGGAGGCGGAGTGTCGGGGCGCCGATGACGACGCCGAAGATGAGTGAGACCGCGGCTCCGGTGAGGACGGCGGCCCAGAAGGGGAACTGGACGCCGACGGGGGAGAGGGGGCTGCCGGAGACGAGTGCCGCGGCGTAGGCGCCGACGCCGAGGAAGGCGACGTAGCCGAGGTCGAGGAGGCCGGCGAGGCCGACGACGACGTTGAGGCCGAGTGCGACGGTCGCGAAGATGAGGATGTTGGCGCCGATGAGGGCGTATTCCTCGTTCTGCTGGGTGAAGGGGAAGCAGAAGGCTGCGACGAGCGCGGCGCACAGGGTGACGTTGCGGTGCTTCGAGGTCAGCGCGGTGATGCGGGCGATGAGTCCGGATCGGGTGAGTGCGGTGAAGCCGAAGGCGACGGCGATGACGTAGCCGATGAAGAGTTCGGCGTACTCGGTGTCGATGCCGTAGGTGAAGATCTCGAGTGCGACGCCGAAGGCTCCGGCGATGATGAGGATTTCGGCCCAGGCGGGGAGTGCCTTGGCGCGGGCGGGTGCCGGTGCGCGGAGGCTGTGGAGGAAGCGGTTGAGTGCGCTGGGTGTGGGGTCGTCGAAGGGCTGGTCGTGGGGGAGGCCGAGGGCGGCGACGGTGGCGATGATCGCGCCGGCGAGGCTGACCCAGGCTCCGGGTTCGAGTTCGATCAGTCCGAGGACGTTGCCGTTGCCGTCCTTGGTGACGATGACGGCGATGACGGTGTAGGCGGTGGTGAGGAGGGTGCCGAGGGCGAGGAGCCTGGTGGGGCTGTTGGTGCCGCCGGGGGTGAGCCAGCGCAGGCCCTTGATGCCGTATCCGGAGAGGGCGAAGAGGAGGGTGAGTGCTGCGCTGATGAGGGTGAGGACCTGGAGTCCGCCGGGGTATCCGGTGACGGTGAGGTCGCCGGGGAAGGTGTCGGTGTAGGTCCAGGCGAGGAAGGTGCCGATGAGGGCGAGTGCGGCGCCGGCGGTTGTGGCGGCGCGTGCTGCCGTGGTGGGCAGGGGGATCAGGGCGTTGTCGGTGGTCATGGGTATCACGCCCTGTCCGCGACGCGTTCGCCCAGCAGGCCTTGCGGGCGTATGAGGAGGACGAGGATGAGGAGCACGAAGGCCCATACGTCCTTCCAGGCGCCGCCTCCGAAGAGTTCCATGCCGGGTACGTCGCTCATGTAGCCGGTGGCGAGTGCTTCGGCGACGCCGAGGACGACTCCGCCGAGCATGGCGCCGTAGATGTTGCCGATGCCGCCGAGGACGGCTGCGGTGAAGGCCTTGAGGCCCATGATGAAGCCCATGCGGAAGCCGATCTGGCCGTTCTTGAGCCCGTAGGCGACGGCGGCGACGGCGGCGAACGCGGCACCGATGGCGAAGGCCATGACGATGATGCGGTCGGTGTTGATGCCCATGAGCTTGGCGGTGTCGGGGTCCTGCGAGGTCGCCTGCATGCCGCGGCCGGCGCGTGTCTTGGAGACGAAGAGGCCGAGGGCGAGCATGCAGACGGGCGCGGCGATGAGGACGAAGAGGTCGCCTCGTTGGATGTGGGCGCCGAAGATGTCGATCGCTTCGCCCTTGAACTGGGGGAAGGAGCGGTCCTTGGTGGCGTCGGGGTACCACATCCATACGGCCTGCTGGAGTGCGAGGGAGAGGCCGATGGCGGTGATGAGGGGGGCGAGGCGTGGTGCCGTGCGCAGGGGCCGGTAGGCGAAGCGTTCGGCGGCGACGCTGACGGCGACGGAGCAGATGACTCCGCCGGCGATCATGAGGGGTATCGCAGCGAGCAGGGAGAGTCCGGACGGAAGCCCGAGGTAGACCGTGAGGGCTCCGAAGCCTCCGATCATGAAGATCTCGCCGTGTGCGAAGTTGATGAGCTGGATGATTCCGTAGACCATCGTGTAACCGATCGCGATGAGACCGTACATCGCGCCGAGGATGAGTCCATTGGCCAGCTGTTGCGGCAGTTCGTGCACCGCAGGGCCTCCGTGGAGTGGTTCGGATATGGCACCGCGCGGGAGTGCTCGTAGCGCTCCCGCGCGGTCTTGTGTGCGTGCGCTGTGGCAGTGGGGCCGGTGGTGGCCCTAGTTGACGGCCTCGCTGAGCTTGGAGGCCCACTTGCCACCGGTGACCTGGTAGGCGGTCATCATGGTGTTGGTGGTGTCGCCGTACTCGTCGAAGGAGACGGGGCCGGTGACGCCGTCGAACTTGACCTGGCTCATGGCTTCGAGGACCTGGATGCGGGCGTCGTCGGGGAGCTTGCCGTCGTTGTCGGCGGCGACGGCCTTGACGGCCTCGATGATGGACCAGGTGGCGTCGTAGGTGCCGCCGCCGTAGGCCTCGTAGGCGTCCTTGTAGCCGGCGGTCTTGTAGTCGGCGATGAACTTCTTGGCGGAGTCGAGCTCCTCGACGGGCTTGCCGACGGAGGTGGCGATGTCGCCTTCGGCCTTCTTGTTGAGCTTGATGAAGTCGGCGCTGTACATGCCGTCGCCGCCCATGAGGGGGATCTTGACGCTGTCCTTGAGCTGCTGGCTCAGGGGTGCGCCGGCGGGGTATTCACCGCCGTAGTAGACGGCCTTGGCGCCGGAGCTCTTGACCTTGGTGACGACGGAGTTGAAGTCACGGTCGTCGGGGTTGATGTGGTCGGTTCCGACGATCTTGCCGCCGAGCTCGGTGAAGGTCGCCTTGAAGGAGGCGGCGAGGCCCGCGCCGTAGGGCTTCTGGTCGTCGATGAGGTAGACGTCCTTGACCTTGGCGTTGTCGAAGAGGTACTTCGCGGCGAAGGCGCCCTGGATCGCGTCCGTGGTGGCGGTGCGGAAGTAGGTCTTGAAGGGGCGCTTCTTGTCGCCGGTCTTCCAGTTGTTGCCCTGGGTCAGCTCGGTGCCGGTGTTGGCGGGGGAGACCTGGGTGAGGTTGGCGTCGTTGAGCGGCTTCTGCATCGACTGGGAGACGCCGGAGTTCAGGGGGCCGACGACGCCGAGGACGTCCTTGTTGCCGATGAACTTGGCGGCGTTCTGCTGGCCGACGGAGGGCTGGGCCTGGTCGTCGAGCGCCTGGAGTTCGAATTTGATGCCCGGGACCGTCTTGTCCGCGTTGGCGGTTTTGACGGCGAGGTCGGCGGAGTTCTTGATGCCGAGCCCGAGGGCGGAGAGGTCGCCGGTCAGGGGTGCGTCGACACCGATGACGACGGTCTGGGTGTCGCCGCCGCCGCTGCCCTTCGTGTCGTCGTCGCGCGACCCGCAGGCGGTGAGTGTCAGTGCTCCGGTGGTGAGCACTGTCGTGAGTATGAGCAAAGAACGGTGTCGCACGAAAGGTCCTTTCCCTGGCGCGGCCTCCTCTGCTGAGGTGCCGTGACGATCGCCGGGCCGTACTGGTCGATACAGGGCCGTGCAGCAGACGCGCCCGGCGGCGCGGTGACTGGCCGTGACTCTAAGGGCAGGTGAGGGGGCGCGGGATGGGTCCGGTGATGATGTGACTGTCTTGTTATGCCGTGGGGAAGGCTTGTTGGCCGCAGTGTGGAGGTGTACGGCTTTTGCCCGGGCGGTGAAGTGACCGCATGGTGAGAACCCGCAGCTCTGCTAAGGGGCTTGGGGTGATCTTGGTGCTGTCGCGCGAATCGGGGCGCAAGGGGCGCGGGGGTGCCGGCCGGGGCTGTGGGGGTGGGGTCGGGCGGCGTTTTTCGTGTATTGCACACATGTTACGCAGTGTTACATGTGCGGGATATGTGTGAGGCGTCGTGAGGGTGGTGGTGCTGTTGAAGTGGCTCACGGAACGGGAGTGGCGGTCAAGGGCGTTGACCCTCCGTGTCCGCCAACTCCCCGCTCACGCTTCGGATATGGGTCTGCCCGGTCCGGAATGCGGTGTGCGTTCCGGCCGGGCAGGGGGTGTTGGAGGGCAGGCGTCAGCCGGCGGCGGGGCCGGGGGCGTCGCGGAGCAGGCAGGTGAGGCGGGCGGTGCAGACCCGCTTGTCGTGCTCGTCGGTGATGACGATCTCGTACGTGGCGGTGGAGCGGCCGCGGTGCACGGGGGTGGCGACGCCCGTGACGAGGCCGCTCCGGGCGCCGCGGTGGTGGGTGCAGTTCAGGTCGACGCCGACGGCGAGCTTGGAGGCGCCGCCGTGAAGCATGGAGCCGATGGAGCCGAGGGTCTCGGCGAGGACGGCCGAGGCGCCGCCGTGGAGGAGTCCGTAGGGCTGGGTGTTGCCTTCGACGGGCATGGTGCCCACGACGCGGTCGGCGGAGGCCTCGACGATCGTGACACCCATGCGCTCGCCGAGGTGCCCGGCGGAGAAGAGTGCGGGGAGGTCGACGCCGAGTGCCGCGTACTCGTCGATGATCTCCTGGGGGAACGTGGGTGCGGTGTGCTCGCCCATGGGGTCCGGCTCCGATCGTATGCGGTCGTTCGTTGCTGTGTGCACTGTTCTTATCAGACGGCTGAGCGCGCGCTTAGGGGCGCTCAGGCGGTTTCGAACCGGACGACGACCGATTTGCTGGCCGGGGTGTTGCTGGTGTCCGCGGTGGCGTCGAGGGGGACGAGCACGTTGGTCTCCGGGTAGTACGCGGCGGCGCAGCCGCGGGCGGTGGGGTAGTGGACGACGCGGAAGCCTGGGGCGCGGCGTTCGACGCCGTCCTTCCATTCGCTGACGAGGTCGGTGTAGGCGCCGTCGGCGAGGCCGAGGGCCTGGGCGTCGTCGGGGTTGATCATGACGATGCGGCGGCCGCCCTTGATGCCGCGGTAGCGGTCGTCGAGGCCGTAGATCGTGGTGTTGTACTGGTCGTGGGAGCGCAGGGTCTGGAGCAGCAGCCTGCCTTCGGGGAGCTTCGGGTACTCGACCGGCGCGGCGGTGAAGTTGGCCTTGCCGGTGGCGGTGGGGAAGCGGCGTTCGTCGCGGGGGGCGTGGGGGAGGGTGAATCCGCCGGGCCGTGCGACGCGGGTGTTGAAGTCCTCGAAGCCGGGGACGACGCGGGCGATGCGGTCGCGGATCGTGCCGTAGTCCTTCTCGAACTCCTCCCAGGGGGTGGTGGAGGAGGGGCCGAGGACGGCGCGGGCCATGCGGGCGACGATGGCGGGTTCGGAGAGCAGGTGGGGGCTCGCGGGGGTGAGGTTGCCGCGTGAGGAGTGGACCATGCCCATGGAGTCCTCGACGGTGACGAACTGCTTCCCGCCGGCCTGGGTGTCCTTGTCGGTGCGGCCGAGGGTGGGCAGGATCAGGGCGCGGGTGCCGGTGACGGCGTGCGAGCGGTTGAGCTTGGTCGAGACGTGGACGGTGAGCCGGGCGCGGCGCATCGCGGCTTCGGTGACGGCGGTGTCGGGGGTGGCGCCGACGAAGTTGCCGCCCATGGCGAAGAAGACCTTGGCGTCGCCGTCGCGGAGTGCCTGGATGGACCGTACGACGTCGTAGCCGTGGTGCCGGGGTGAGGTGATGCCGAATTCCTGGTCGAGGGCGTCAAGGAAGGCGGTGGAGGGCCGTTCGAAGATGCCCATGGTGCGGTCGCCCTGGACGTTGGAGTGGCCGCGTACGGGGCAGACGCCGGCGCCGGGCCTGCCGATGTTGCCGCGCAGGAGGAGGAGGTTGACGACTTCGCGGATGGTCGGCACGGAGTGTTTGTGCTGGGTGAGGCCCATGGCCCAGCAGACGACGGTGCGTTCCGACGCGAGGATCATGGCGAGCGCCTGTTCGATGGCGTCGCGGTCGAGGCCGGTGGCGGTGAGGGTGTCGTCCCAGTCGGCCGCGCGGGCGGCCTGGGCGAATTCCTCGTAGCCGTGGGTGTGTTCGGTGATGAAGGCGGTGTCGACGGCTCCGTCGGCCTCGATGATCATTTTGTTGAGGAGGCGGAAGAGTGCCTGGTCGCCGCCGATGCGGATCTGGAGGAAGAGATCGGTGAGGGTGGCGCCCTTGAGCATGCCGTGGGCGGTCTGGGGGTTCTTGAACCGTTCGAGGCCGGCTTCGGGCAGCGGGTTCACCGAGATGATCTTCGCCCCGGCGTTCTTGGCCTGTTCGAGGGCGGAGAGCATCCGGGGGTGGTTGGTGCCCGGGTTCTGTCCGGCGACGATGATCAGGTCGGCGTGGTGGAGGTCTTCGAGGCTGACGCTGCCCTTGCCGATCCCGATGGTCTCGGTGAGGGCCGAGCCGGACGACTCGTGGCACATGTTGGAGCAGTCGGGCAGGTTGTTGGTGCCGAATTCGCGGGCGAAGAGCTGGAGGAGGAAGGCCGCCTCGTTGCTGGTGCGTCCGGAGGTGTAGAAGAGTGCCTCGTCGGGGGAGGAGAGCGCGGTCAGCTCCTCGGCGATGATCGCGAAGGCGCGTTCCCAGGTCACGGCCTCGTACCGGTCGGCGCCCTCGGGCAGATACACGGGCTGTGTGATGCGTCCTTGCTGTCCGAGCCAGTAGCCGCTGCGGTTGCCGAGGTCGGCGACGGGGTGGGCGGCGAAGAAGTCGGGGGTGACGCGGCGCAGGGTCGCTTCCTCGGCGACGGCCTTCGCGCCGTTCTCGCAGAATTCGGCGGTGTGGCGCTTGTCGCCCTCGGGCCAGGCGCAGCCGGGGCAGTCGAAGCCGTCCTTCTGGTTGACCTTGAGGAGGGTCTGCGCGGTGCGCCGGACGCCCATCTGCTGCTGGGCGACGCGCAGGGTGTGGGCGACGGCGGGCAGCCCGGCGGCGGCGTGCTGGACCGCGTCGATCCGCGGGGCGTCCTGGACCGGGTCACCGGTCGGGGGCTTGGTGGCCATGGTGCTCCCCTTCGAGCCTTCGGTGCCTGCGGGTGTGGTGCGGGCGCGCGTGTCGCGGCCGGCCGGGCCCGTGGCGTCCTGTCTCTTCTTCTTACGCCTTGACGGTCCTCCGATCCTGTCATGCACGCGTGGCGGGTCGCCGGGCGGGAAGCGAGGCGGCTCGAGTGGGTGCGGCAGCGGTGTCCCGGCCGGGGCGGGGGCGGCGGCCGGTCCGGATTGTCGGTGGTCCGTGGCAGGATCGGGGGCGTGGCTGAGACGGCATCGAAGAAGACGGCAGACAACCGACCGCGCCTGCTCCTGATGGACGGGCACTCCCTGGCGTACAGGGCGTTCTTCGCCCTGCCCGCGGAGAATTTCACGACGGCGACGGGACAGCCGACGAATGCCGTGTACGGCTTCATGTCGATGCTGGCGAACACGTTGCGTGATGAGGCGCCCACGCATTTCGCGGTGGCGTTCGACGTGTCCCGCAAGACGTGGCGCGCGCAGGAGTTCCCCGAGTACAAGGCGAATCGTTCGAAGACCCCCGACGAGTTCAAGGGGCAGGTCGAGCTGATCGGTGAGCTTCTGGACGCGATGCGCGCGGACCGGTTCGCAGTGGATGGTTTCGAGGCCGACGACGTCATCGCGACGCTGGCCACGCAGGCCGAGGCGGCGGGCTTCGAGGTGCTGATCGTCACGGGCGACCGGGACTCGTTCCAGCTGATCACGGACAATGTGACGGTGCTCTACCCGACGAAGGGTGTCTCGGAGCTGACGCGCTTCACCCCGGAGAAGGTCGAGGAGAAGTACGGCCTCACGCCTTCGCAGTATCCGGATTTCGCGGCTCTGCGGGGCGACCCCTCGGACAATCTTCCGGGCATCCCGGGGGTGGGTGAGAAGACGGCGGCGAAGTGGATCAACCAGTTCGGTTCGTTCGCGGAGCTGGTCGAGCGGGCCGACGAGGTCAAGGGCAAGGCGGGCCAGAACTTCCGGGACCATCTGGACGCGGTGAAGATGAACCGTGTGCTGACCGAGATGGTCCGTGACGTGGAGCTGCCGAAGGCCCCGGCCGAGCTCGAGCGCGCTCCGTACGACCGCACGGCGGTCACGGGTGTGCTGGACATCCTGGAGATCCGTAACCCGAGCCTGCGCGAGCGGCTGCTGGCCGTCGATCCGGGTGCGGAGGAGGCCGGTCCGCCGGAGCCCCTGGCCGGTATCGAGCTGGACGGCGCGGTGCTGGGGGCGGGGGAGGTCGCTCCGTGGCTGGACGCCCACGGGGGGCAGCCGCTCGGTGTGATGACCGTCGACACCTGGTCGCTGGGGACGGGCGCGGTCACGGAGATCGCGCTCGCCGCCGCGGACGGTGCCGCCGCCTGGCTGGACCCGGCCGAGCTCGACGAGGCCGACGAGCAGGCACTCGCCGCCTGGCTCGCGGACCCGGCGCGGCCCAAGGTCCTGCACAACGCCAAGAACGCCCTGCGGGTCTTCCCCGAGCAGGGCTGGCGGTTGGAGGGCATCACCATGGACACCGCGCTCGCCGCCTATCTCGTCAAGCCGGGCCGCCGCTCCTTCGCCCTGGACGCCCTGGCCGTGGAGTACCTCGGCCGTGAGCTGGCCCCGGCCCCCGCGTCCGACGGGCAGCTGGCCTTCGGCGCGGACGACCGTGCGGAGGCCGACGCCCTGATGGCGCAGGCCCGCGCGGTGCTGGACCTCGGGGACGCGTTCACGACGCGTCTGAAGGAGGTCGGCGCGACCGGGCTGCTGCACGACATGGAGCTGCCGACCTCCATCATGCTGGCCCGTCTGGAGCGGCACGGCATCGCCGCCGACCGGTCACACCTGGAGGGCATGGAGCAGCAGTTCGCCGGTGCGGTGCAGCAGGCGGTGAAGGAGGCGCACGCCGCGGTGGGCCGTGAGTTCAACCTCGGCTCGCCCAAGCAGCTCCAGGGAGTGCTCTTCGGTGAGCTGGCCCTGCCCAGGACGAAGAAGACGAAGACCGGTTACACGACCGACGCGGACGCGCTGGCCTGGCTGGCCGCGCAGACCGAGCACGAGCTGCCGGTCATCATGCTGCGCCACCGGGAGCAGGCGAAGCTGCGGGTCACGGTCGAGGGCCTGATCAAGACGATCGGCGGGGACGGCCGGATCCACACCACGTTCAACCAGACGGTCGCGGCGACGGGCCGGCTCTCGTCCACCGACCCGAACCTGCAGAACATCCCCGTGCGCACGGACGAGGGGCGGGCGATCCGCCGCGGCTTCGTGGTCGGCGAGGGCTTCGAGACGCTGATGACGGCCGACTACAGCCAGATCGAGCTGCGGGTGATGGCCCACCTCTCGGAGGACGCCGGGCTGATCGAGGCGTTCACCTCCGGGGAGGACCTGCACACGACGGTCGCCTCGCAGGTGTTCGGCGTCGAGAAGTCGGCCGTCGACGCGGAGATGCGCCGCAAGATCAAGGCCATGTCGTACGGGCTGGCGTACGGGCTCTCCGCGTTCGGTCTCTCCCAGCAGCTGAACATCGAGGCCGGCGAGGCACGCGGGCTGATGGACACCTACTTCCTGCGGTTCGGCGGGGTGCGTGACTATCTGCACCGGGTCGTGGAGGAAGCCAGGTCCACCGGGTACACGGAGACGATCCTCGGCCGCCGCCGATACCTCCCGGACCTGAACAGCGACAACCGCCAGCGGCGCGAGGCCGCCGAGCGGATGGCGCTCAACGCCCCGATCCAGGGGACGGCCGCCGACATCGTGAAGGTCGCGATGCTGCACGTGGACCGGGCGCTGAGGGAGGCGGAGCTGACGTCACGGATGCTGCTCCAGGTCCACGACGAAATCGTCTTGGAGATCGCGAAGGGCGAGCGGGAGCAGGTCGAGGAGATCCTCCGCCGGGAGATGTCCACGGCGGTCGAGCTCCGTGCGCCGCTGGACGTCTCGGTCGGTGTCGGCAAGGACTGGGAGACGGCCGCGCACTGAGTTCCCTTCCGGGAGCCGCGCTCAGCCGGCGTCCTGGCCGGACGGGCGGCCCCGCGCGGTATCCGCAAGGGGCCCGTCCGCCGGGCGGGGTCCGTCCGCCGCACGGGGCCCGGACGGTTTCCGCAGCAGCCGCGCCCACGCCCCGTACAGCACCAGGCCGGCCGCCAGGCCCGCCCCGGCGCCGAAGCACGCGGTCGGAACGATGTCCAGGGGTGTGTCGACGCGCCCGAAATGCGCGTACCAGCGGGCACACCGGTGGGCGGCGCCGAGCAGGACGCACAGCACCAGGAACGCACCGGCCCACCGGCGTTCGGCCCGGCTCAGCACCGGCACGGACGCCGGGACCGGGACCGGGCCGGTGCCCCGCAGCCCCGTGTGGATGAACCACGCCAGGACCACCAGGGCCACGGCCGAGCTGCCGTACTGGACGATCTGGAACACCGGATGGCCGCCGACGCTCCGGCCGAGGACGGGGATCAGCTCCGTGCCCCACCGGTCGTGGTGCGTGAAGGCGTCCCACACCACGTGGGTCCCCGAGCCGATGACGGCGGACAGGACGAACCACACCGCCTCGTGAAGGATGGGGCGGCCCGGCTCACGGCGACGCCCCCGCACGAAGGCGTGCACCCGCCCCCGAGCCGCCACGGGCAGCAGCGCGACGAGCGGTTCGCGCAACAGCAGCCAGAGTGCCACCAGGGCGCCGGTGGCGAGGACATCCACGGTGAACACTCCCCACACGGTGTGTGTCACCTCGCCGAACTCCATCGCCCCCGGCACCACCGTGTCCGCGTAGTAGGTGAGGTCGGGAGCGAACGACCCGGCGACGAGCGCCGAAGCGACGAGGGGCCCACGGCCCGTGCCGGACCTGCGGATTCCCGGGAGCACGGCTGCGGCGTGGCTGAGCGTGAACGGCATGGCGGCAAGTATGCGTGAGCCCCTGTCACCCGCGGCTGCACCCGGACGACTTGACGGCAGTGAAGCTGAGAAACCGGTGAGAACCGGGCGGGGACCAGTGTTCGGGCGGCCGGAGTTGTCGTAGGGTCGCCTGAGTTCTCGCGCGGGGAGCGCGGACAGTCGTCGACGGGGAGGAACCGACACGTATGGCAGCGCAATTCGGCCGCAGGCTGCGCAGGGGGGCCACGACCACCGCGGTGGCCGCCGCCGCCGTAGCAGCCCTCTCCGCCTCCCAGGCTCCCGCCGCACCACACCCCGGCAGTGCCGCGGACGACCGGACCGCGGCCGGTGCGACACCGCCCGGCGACAGCGCGGCCACGGGCAACTCGCCCTACTACACGGACCTCCCGCCGCTCGAGACGCCCGACAAGCCCGGTTCGTCCGTGAACCTGCCGGTGACCGGCAGCGCCGAAGCGGGCATTCCGGCCACCGTCCTGTCCGCGTACAAGAAGGCCGAGCAGAACCTCGCGAGCACCGATGCCGCGTGCCGCCTGCCGTGGCAGCTCCTCGCCGCGATCGGCAAGGTCGAGTCCGGCCAGGCCCGCGGCGGCAAGGTCGACGCGAACGGCACCACCTTCTCCCCGATCCTCGGCCCGGCGCTCAACGGCCAGGGCTTCGCGCTCATCAAGGACACCGACGGCGGGGCGTACGACGGGGACTCGACCCACGACCGCGCGGTCGGCCCGATGCAGTTCATCCCGTCGACGTGGGCGACCTGGGGCCAGGACGCGAACGGTGACGGACGCAAGGACCCCAACAACATCTACGACGCGGCGCTGGCCGCCGGCCGCTACCTCTGCGCCGGCACCCGCGACCTGTCGCTCGCCACGGACCTCGACCGGGCGGTGCTGAGCTACAACCACTCCACCGAGTACCTGCGCACCGTGCGCTCCTGGTTCGACTACTACAACCGCGGGACCCACGAGGTCCCGGACGGCACGGGCGTCCTCCCCAAGGACACGGACACCGGCACGCCCTCCCCTTCACCCACGCCCACCCCGCCGGCCACCTCGTCGCCGGCGACCACGCCGCCCGCCACGACCCCGCCCGCCACGACCCCGCCGGCCACGACGCCTCCGCCCACCGGGCCGACGACGCCGCCGACCACGCCTCCGCCGACCACACCCCCGGCCCCGGCACCCGGCGCGACCTTCGGCAGCCTCGAGAACGCGGGCACCGGTACCCTCACCGCCACGGCGGGCGACGCGTTCTCCGAGCGCGTCAAGGTCCGTGCGAGGAACAAGCTGGGCGCGCCGCTCGCCAAGACGCCGGTCACGTTCACGGTCGTCGGTGACACGGACACCCGCTTCGCCGAGGGGAAGCGCACCGTGACCCTGACCACCGGGGCCGACGGCACAGTCACCGCTCCCGTCCTGACGGCCGGCGAGAAGACGGGCCCCTTCAGGGTGACCGCCGTCGCCGGCACCAGCGCGCCGCGCACCGTCAGCTATCTCGGGACCGTCACGGCCCGGGTCGCGGACACCCTCGTCCGTACCGACGAAAAGGCCCTGACGGCCGCCCCCGGCGCCGAGTTCGCCGACCGGCTGGAGGTCAAGGCGGCGTACAAGGGCACGGGGGTCGCGGACACCACCGTCACCGCCACGATGATCACGGACGCGGAGACGCCCACCGCGAACGACAAGGGTCCGTACTTCAAGGACGCGCTCGGCACCCCCCTCCGCGTCCTGTCCCTGAAGACCGGCGCCGACGGGATCCTCGAACTCCCGAAGATCTACGCCGACGACACGGCGGGCACCTACAGGCTGCGGCTCACCACCGCGAGCGGCGCCACGCTGACCGTCGAGCTGGAGGTCGAGGCCCCCGCGGTCTGACCCGCACGGCACCAGAGGCTTCCGGCTCCGGCCGGAAGCCTCTGGACCCGGGTCCTAGTCGCGGCGCAGCCGCGCCGACGTGAAGCGCGTGGCCTCCATCGAGGCCGGGTCCTCCGGCCAGGGGTGCTTCGGGTAGCGGCCGCGCAGCTCCGCCCGTACGCCCTTGTAGCCCTCCCGCCAGAACGACGCCAGGTCCGCCGTGACCGCCGCCGGCCGCCCGGCCGGCGACAGCAGATGGACCAGGACGGGCACCCCCGCCACCCGGGGCGTCTCGCCCATCCCGAAGAGCTCCTGGAGCTTCACCGCGAGCACGGGCTGCTCCCCGCCGTACTCCACCCTGATCCGGGACCCGCTCGGCACCTCGATCCGTTCCGGGGCGAGCTCGTCGAGCCGGCCGGCCTCGCCCGTCGACCACGGCAGCAGTCGCCGGAGCGCCTGCCCGGCGTCGATCCGGCCCAGATCCGCGCGGCGGGAGGCACGGGAGAGCTCGGGCTCCAGCCACTCGTCGGCGCGGTCCAGCAGCGCGCGGTCCGACACGTCGGGCCACGGTGCCCCCAGCACCCGGTGCAGGAACGCGAGCCGCAGCCGCAGCTGCTCGCTGTCCCGCGTCCACCGCAGCAGCCCCGGCCCCTCCCGGCGCAGTCCATCCAGCAGCGCCGCGCGCACCAGCCCCGGGGCAGGGTTGCGCAGCGCGCGTACGGACAGCTCGACGGCTCCCAGGCGTTCCACGGAACGTGCCACCACGTCGCCGTCCGCCCACCGGACCTCCTCCCCGGAGAACCGCAGATGTCCCGCGGCCAGCCGTGCGGTGCCCTCGTCGACGACGGCCGCCAGCCGCACCCGGGCGGACGCGGCGTGGGCGGGCCGGTCCGCGACCGCCACCGCCAGCCACGGCGCGCTGCGCAGCCGTGAGCCGTCCCGGAGCTCCGCGCCCGTGCCCGACACCATCAGGAACGTCCCCTCGCCCCGGGCCCGCGCCACCCGCTCCGGGAACGCCAGCGCCGCCACCAGCCCCACGGCCGCGTCGTCCGGGCCGGTACCGGCGTCCGCCGGGGAACCGAGGGCCTGCGAGAGCCGCCGCACCTCCTGCCGCCAGCGCGCCGCGTAGCCGTCCCCGCCGCGCCGTGCCGTGCGCAGCGCGTGCGCCAGGTCGTCGCCGTACTCCCGCGGCGGCTCCTCGCCGATCAGAGCCACCACCTCCGCGGCGCGGCGCCCGCCGACCTCGTCCGCGCCGTCCAGCAGGGCACGGGCCAGCCGGGGGTGCAGACCGAGCCGGGACATGCGCACACCCCGGTCCGTCGCGCGACCCGCGGTGTCCACCGCGCCGACCGCGCCCAGCACCTCCCGGGCCGCCCCCATGGCGCCGGCGGGCGGCGGATCCAGCAGCGCGAGCCCCGAGGCGTCCGGATCGCCCCAGCAGGCCGCCTGCAGCGCGAACGCCGCGAGGTCGGCCACCTTGATCTCGGGGGAGGGGAACGCGGCCAGGCGCCCGTCCTCGGCCTCATCCCAGCAGCGGTACACCGCGCCCGGAGCCTCGCGCCCCGCCCGGCCCGCGCGCTGGCGTCCCGCCGCCCGCGACGCCCGCACGGTCGTCAGGGCGCCCAGCCCCCGCGCGTGGTCGGTACGCGGCTCCCTGGCGAGGCCGGAGTCCACGACGACCCGCACCCCGGGCACCGTCAGCGACGACTCCGCCACGGACGTCGCCAGCACCACCCGGCGGCCGCCCGACGGCCCCGCCAGCACCGCGTCCTGTACGGCCGCCGGGGCGCGCCCGTGCACCTGGAGCACCTCGGCGTCCACGCCCGCGAGCTGTCCGGCCACCCGGCCGATCTCGCCGACACCGGGCAGGAAGCAGAGGACGTCACCGTCGCGCTCGGCGAGTGCCCGGCGCACCACCGCGGCCACATGGGTCAGCAGCGCCGGATCCACCCTCATGCCGTGCGGCGGGCGTACCGGACCGGCGGGCGGCGCCCACACCACCTCGACCGGATGGGACACCCCCTGGGCCTCGACCACCGGCGCGTCGCCCAGCAGCCGCGCCCACCCCGCGGCGTCCGTCGTCGCCGACGCCGCCACCAGACGCAGGTCGGGCCTGATCGTGCCCCGTACGTCGAGGAGGAACGCAGCGGCCGTGTCCGCGTCCAGATGACGCTCGTGACACTCGTCGATGATCACCACGTCGACGCCGGCCAGCTCCTGGTCGCGCTGCAGCCGCTGGAGCAGCACCCCGGTGGTGACGACCTCCACCACCGTGCCGCGCCCCACCACGCGTTCCCCGCGCACCGTGAAGCCGACGCGTTCCCCGGGCCGCTCCCCGAGCAGCCACGCCATCCGCCGTGCCGCGGCCCGGGCGGCGATCCGGCGTGGTTCGGCGACGAGGACCCGGCGCGCCGGACCGCCGCCGGTCAGCCCGGCGAGGACCAGGGGCACGAGGGTCGTCTTGCCGGTCCCGGGCGGCGCGCACAGCACCGCGGCACCCCGCTCGTCCAGCGCGCGCTCCAGGGCGGGCACAGCGGTGCGTACGGGCAACTGGTCCAGGGCGTCGGTACGGATCACGCCCCCAGTCTCGTACGCCCGCCGTTCAGGCGGACCGGTGGTCCCTCACGAGGCCGGGCGGTAACTCACGAGGCCCGGTCGTCCCGCTCGCAGACGAAGATCGCGGTGCCGGGGATCAGGTTGCCGCGCAGCGGGGACCAGCCGCCCCACTCCTGGTCGTTCCAGGCCGGCCACTCCGGTTCCACGAGATCGATCAGCCGGAAGCCGCCCGCCACCACGTCCCGCACCCGGTCGCCCAGTGTCCTGTGGTGCTCGACGTACACCGCGTCGCCGCTCCCGTCCTGCTCCACGTACGGCACGCGGTCGAAGTAGGAGGCGGAGACGGAGAGGCCCTCGGGGCCCGGCTCGTCCGGGAACGCCCAGCGGATCGGGTGCGTCACCGAGAAGACCCAGCGGCCCCCGGGCCGCAGCACCCGGTGCACCTCGCGGAACACCTGTACGGGGTCGGCGACGAAGGGCACCGCGCCGTAGGCGGAACAGGCCAGGTCGAAGGAGCCGTCCCGGAAGGGGAGCCGCCCGGCGTCGGCCTCCACGAGGGGGACGCCGTCACCGATCCGCAGGGCGTGCTGGAGCTGGCGGTGGGAGAGGTCCAGGGCCACCGGTCGGGCGCCACGCGCGGCGAGCCAGCGCGAGCACTGGGCGGCGCCCGCCCCGATCTCCAGGACGTCGCGGCCCTTCAGGTCCGCCGCCGGGCCCAGCAGGGCGGCCGCCGCCTCGTCCAGCCCCTCCGGGCCCCAGACGAAGCGGTCGTCCCCGAGGAACGCTCCGTGGTCGCTCTGGTACTCGTCGGCGTTCCGGTCCCACCAGCCGCGGCTCGCCCGGCTGCTCTCCGCCTCGCCGGCTTCCCGCCGGGTCGCCTCGGGTTCGGACTCGTAGATCTCTTGGCTCATCGTGCCCGTCGTTGTAGTTTGCCTTCACCCGCCTCGCGCGGGTGCCTCCACGGGCCGCAGGGGGTGAGTGCGCCCGTGTGCGCACGACACGCCGCTGCGACCGATGTGGCCTCGGTGAACGTGAGTTGCGCCGGGATTGGGGTGTTGTGCCCCGGGTGTGCGCCTTCGCGCATTGACCCTGTCCGGCTGCCCCCGTATGCTACAAGTTGCGCTGCGAGCCTGCGCGCTTCAGACCTAGCAGGCCGCGCTCGCGTCTGTTGCATGTCCCCTCGGTTGTCGAGGCGCCTTCCGGTTAACGGATCGGTGCTTTCCAGGCTGTCCGGTCTTCTGCAGAGGCGATACGGGCTCTCGGCGTAGCAGTACCTACGACTCACTGTCCGTACCGGAGCCCTTTCCCACATGACGAGCAGCACCGAGACCACCGCCACCACTCCGCAGGTTGCGGTCAACGACATCGGCGACGCGGACGCGTTCCTCGCGGCGATCGACGAGACGATCAAGTACTTCAACGACGGCGACATCGTTGACGGTGTCATCGTCAAGGTTGACCGGGACGAGGTTCTCCTCGACATCGGTTACAAGACCGAAGGCGTCATCCCGAGCCGCGAGCTCTCGATCAAGCACGACGTCGACCCGAACGAGGTCGTCAAGGTCGGCGACGAGATCGAGGCCCTGGTTCTCCAGAAGGAGGACAAGGAAGGCCGCCTGATCCTCTCGAAGAAGCGCGCTCAGTACGAGCGTGCCTGGGGCACCATCGAGAAGATCAAGGAAGAAGACGGCATCGTCACCGGTACCGTCATCGAGGTCGTCAAGGGTGGTCTCATCCTCGACATCGGCCTCCGTGGCTTCCTCCCGGCGTCGCTCGTCGAGATGCGTCGTGTCCGCGACCTCCAGCCCTACGTGGGCAAGGAGCTCGAGGCCAAGATCATCGAGCTGGACAAGAACCGCAACAACGTGGTCCTGTCCCGCCGTGCCTGGCTCGAGCAGACGCAGTCCGAGGTCCGCCAGACGTTCCTCACGACCCTGCAGAAGGGTCAGGTCCGCTCCGGCGTCGTCTCCTCGATCGTCAACTTCGGTGCCTTCGTGGACCTGGGTGGCGTCGACGGTCTCGTGCACGTCTCCGAGCTGTCCTGGAAGCACATCGACCACCCCTCCGAGGTTGTCGAGGTCGGCCAGGAAGTCACCGTCGAGGTCCTCGACGTCGACATGGACCGCGAGCGCGTGTCGCTGTCGCTCAAGGCGACGCAGGAAGACCCGTGGCAGCAGTTCGCCCGTACGCACCAGATCGGGCAGGTCGTCCCCGGTAAGGTCACCAAGCTCGTTCCGTTCGGTGCGTTCGTGCGCGTCGACGAGGGCATCGAGGGCCTGGTGCACATCTCCGAGCTGGCCGAGCGCCACGTGGAGATCCCGGAGCAGGTCGTCCAGGTCAACGACGAGATCTTCGTCAAGGTCATCGACATCGACCTCGAGCGTCGTCGCATCAGCCTCTCGCTGAAGCAGGCCAACGAGGCGTTCGGCGGAGACCCGGCCTCGGTCGAGTTCGACCCGACGCTGTACGGCATGGCCGCGTCGTACGACGACCAGGGCAACTACATCTACCCCGAGGGCTTCGACCCCGAGACCAACGACTGGCTCGAGGGCTTCGAGGCGCAGCGCGAGGTCTGGGAGACGCAGTACGCCGAGGCGCAGCAGCGCTTCGAGCAGCACCAGGCCCAGGTCATCAAGTCCCGCGAGGCCGACGAGGCTGCCGCTGCCGAGGGCGCTGCCGCCCCGGCCGGCGCTGCCCCGGCTGCCTCCGGTGGCAGCGGTGGCGGCGGCGGCGGTTCGTACTCCTCGGAGTCCGCGGACAACTCCGGCGCCCTGGCGTCGGACGAGGCCCTGGCTGCCCTGCGCGAGAAGCTGGCCGGCGGCCAGAGCTGACGCTCTGACCCCAGCCGCTCATCGGCTGTAGAGCTGTAGGTGAGGCCCGTCCCCTCCGGGGGGCGGGCCTCACCCATGTCCGGACGCGGGCCTCGCGGCGTGTGCGGGCGCGGCCTCAGGGGGTGACGGTGATGTTCGTCAGCCGCTTGCCGTCAAGGCGTGCACGGTGGTGCGGCAGCTCGTGTCGGTGACGTGGACGGCGAGCTGCCCGCGCCGGTGAGCGGCTGTTCTCGTGCGTGAATGTCGGGCGAGTGCCTGAATGTGCCCGTGACGGTAAGGGTGGGGCGTGGGCATTTCAAGGTCTGGACCAATGCGACCCCGGTTGCCGGCGGACGGAAGAAACGTGTGGGATACACGAGTGGCTGACGGCCCGTAACAAGCGCTTGCCAGGATCCGCGCAACGTCCGGATCACCAGGGGAGCCAGGGATGACAGACACCTCGATCAGCTCACGCGTCTCGCAGGACTCTCCCGTGGCTGCAGGCGCCAGCCGCCGCAGCTTTCTGCGTAACGTGGGCCTCACCGGCGGCGCCGGTGCCATGTTCGCCACGATGGGCGCTCTCGGACTAGCGCCCACCGCAGCCGCGGCGGCCCGCGAACCCGCCTTCCGGGCGCCCAGCCCGGGCGACTTCTCGCTGAAGGGCAAGGCTGCCGCCAAGGTCGTGGTCGTCGGCGGAGGCATCGCCGGCCTCGCCGCCGCGTACGAGCTGGGCAAAGCCGGCTACGACTGTACGGTCCTGGAGGCCCGCGGCCGCACCGGCGGGCGCAACTTCACGGTCCGCGGCGGTGATACGACCACCGACACGAACGGCAACCGGCAGACCGCCCGCTTCAGCGACGGCCAGTACATGAACGCCGGGCCCGGCCGGATCCCGCAGTGGATGGTCACCCTGGACTACTGCCGGGAACTCGGCGTCCCCGTAGAGGTGTTCACCAACGAGAACGCCAACGCCTACCTCTTCAACGAGAAGGCCGGCATGAAGGCACCCGTGCGCTACCGCACCGCCAAGGCCGACATGTACGGCTACGTCGCCGAACTCCTCGCCAAGGCCGGAGACAAGGGCGCCCTCGACCGGCAGATCACCGCCGACGACCAGGAGCGGCTCCTGGAGTTCCTCAAGGACTTCGGCGACATCGGCGACACGCTCGACTACACCGGCAGCTCCCGGCGCGGCTACCGCGTGGACCCGGCCGCAGCCGGCACGCCGGGTGAGGAACTCGGCCCCGTTCCCACCGCCTCCGAGGTCTTCGCCAGTGGCGTAGGGCGCTACTTCTCCTTCGAATTCGAGTACGACCAGGCGATGCTGATGTTCCAGCCGGTGGGCGGCATGGACCGGATACCGGCGGCGCTCACCCGGGCGCTGGGCGAGCGGCGTGTGCGGACCGGTGCGGCTGTCACCGGCATCACGGACACGGCGCACGGCGTCTCCGTCACCTACACCCAGGCCGGCCGCACCCGCCGCATCGAGGCCGACTACTGCATCGCCGCACTCCCGCCCAACATCCTGGCCAGGACGCCCCACAACCTCGGCCCGGCCGTCCAGAGCGCCCTGGAGGCCTGCAAGCCGTCCTCGGCCGGCAAGATCGGACTCGAGTACAGGAGCCGCTGGTGGGAGAGCGACCACCGGATCTTCGGCGGGATCACCGAGACGGACATGGACCTCTCCCACATCTGGTACCCGTCCCACGGGCACCTCGGCGAACGCGGCACCATCATCGGCTACTACAACACCGGTTCGAACTCCGACGCCTACGCCGCCCTCGCGCCGCGTGAGCGAGAGGCGCGGGCGGTCGCCCAGGGCGTGAAGATCCACGGCGAGAAGTACCGTACGGAACTCGCCACGTCGTTCTCCCACCACTGGCGCCAGACCCCGTACCTCGAGGCCTCCTGGCACTCGCTGTCCGGCGGGCCCGACGCCCCCGCCTTCGCGCCGCTCAACAACCCCGCCGGGCATGTGTACTTCGCCGGTGACCACCTCAGCCACACCGACGCCTGGCAGCACGGCGCGTTCACCTCCGCACGGAAGGCGGTCACGGCCCTGCACCGCCGGGTCCTCGCGTAACCGCGGGCACAGGGGCGCCGGCGGGAATGCCGTGGCCGGGCGGGGTGTTCTTGTCGAGGAACACGAGGAGGAGCGGTAACCGTGCCTGATCCGCAGAGTTTGTACGAATGGGAGCCGAAGGGCCTGGCTGTCGTCGACATGGCGCTCGCCCAGGAGTCGGCCGGTCTGGTCATGCTCTACCACTTCGACGGCTACATCGACGCGGGCGAGACCGGCGAGCAGATCGTCGACGGCCTGCTCGAGACGCTGCCCCACCAGACGGTGGCCCGCTTCGACCACGACCGGCTCGTCGACTACCGGGCCCGCCGTCCGCTGCTGTCCTTCAGGCGTGACCGGTACACGGCGTTCGAGGCGCCCACCCTGGAAGTCAAGGTCGTCCAGGACGCCACGGGTGCCCCGTTCCTGCTGCTCTCCGGGCCGGAGCCCGACGTCGAGTGGGAGAGGTTCGCCGCCGCCGTGGAACAGATCGTGGAGCGGCTCGGGGTGCGCCTCGCCGTCAGCTTCCACGGCATCCCCATGGGCGTGCCGCACACCCGCCCCGTCGGCCTCACCCCGCACGGCAACCGCACCGACCTGATGCCCGGACACCGCAGCCCCTTCGACGAGGCGCAGATCCCCGGCTCCGTAGAGGCGCTCGTCGAGTACCGGCTGATGGAGGCCGGGCACGACGTCCTCGGCGTAGCGGCCCACGTGCCGCACTACGTCGCCAGGTCCGCCTATCCGGACGCCGCGCTCACCGCCCTGGAGGCCGTCACCGCGGCGACCGGGCTGGTCCTGCCGAGCGTCGCGCACACGCTGCGCACGGAGGCGCACCGCACCCAGACGGAGATCGACCGGCAGGTGGGCCAGGGCGACGAGGAGCTCGTCACGCTCGTCGAAGGGCTGGAGCACCAGTACGACGCGATCGCGGGTTCCGAGACCCGGGGCAACCTCGTCGCGGAGCCGGCCGACCTTCCGTCGGCGGACGAGATCGGCCGCGAATTCGAACGCTTCCTCGCGGAACGTGAGGGTGATTCCTGACAGGGCCTCCGGCCGCTCTCCGGCCGGAGGCTAGGGTCGGTACATGCTGAAAGTGGGCCTGACCGGCGGTATCGGCGCCGGCAAGAGCGAAGTGTCACGGCTGCTCGCACGCTACGGAGCCGTGCTGATCGACGCCGACCGTATCGCCCGCGAGGTCGTCGAGCCCGGCACCCCCGGGCTCACGGCCGTCGTCGAGGCATTCGGTCCCGGAATCCTCACCTCCGACGGATCCCTGAACCGGCCGGCGCTCGGCTCGATCGTCTTCGCCGACCCCGCACGCCTGGCCACACTCAACGCCATCGTCCACCCGCTGGTCGGGGCCCGCTCCGCCGAGCTGGAGCGGGCCGCCGGACCGGGCGCGGTCGTCGTCCACGACGTCCCGCTGCTCACGGAGAACGGCCTCGCCCCGCTCTACGACCTCGTCGTGGTCGTCGACGCCGCGCCCGGCACGCAGCTCGACCGGCTCGTGCGGCTGCGCGGCATGACGGAGTCCGACGCCCGGGCCCGTATGGCGGCGCAGGCCACGCGCGAGGAGCGGCTGGCCGTCGCCGACATCGTCGTCGACAACGACGGGCCCCTGGAGGAGCTGGAACCCCAGGTCCGCGGGGTCTGGTCGGAGCTCACCGCGCGGGCCGCCAAGGGCTGACCCGGCGTACGGCGGAATACACGCAACCGGCCGGATGTTGAAGAGCGCCAGGTAAGGGGAAGGATACGGCCGTGCCCGACAGCAACCCGGAAACGCATGTGATCGACTTCCGCGCGGCGGAGCAACTGCTCGCGGCGCGTGACCCGCGGGGCGCGGTCAAGCTGCTCGACTCGGTGATAGCGGCCCACCCGGAGAACACGGCTGCCCGGCTGCTGCGTGCCCGGGCGTTCTTCGCGGCTGCCCAACTGCGTCCGGCCGAGCTGGAGTTCGAGCTGGTGCTGGAGCGTGAGCCGGACAACGCCTTCGCGCACTTCGCCCTGGCGCGTACCTTCCAGCGCGCCGGCCGGCCCGAGCAGGCCACCCGTCATTTCCGGCTGGCCGCCGCGCTCGACCCGAACCCGGAGTACCTGCGGGCGGCCCGCTTCGACGAGCCTTCCTGACGGCGGCCGACGGGTTCCGGCGCGCTCCGGCCGGCGTCAACGCCCGTTGCGGCCCTGCCCGCCCCGGCCGGCTTCGTACGGAGGGACGTCCCTGCCCGGCTGATAGTGCGGGCCCTGCCGCATGTGGCGCACGACGACGCAGAAGTCCGTGACCGCGACCGCCAGCAGCACCCCGCAGGCCGTCGCCCAGCCGGCACGTCCGGTCGCCACGAAGGCCACCAGGCCCAGCACGGCCCAGATCATGCCCCAGAGACTCAGCCAGAGCCGCATCCGCAGGGGGCTCCGTGCGGTGGACGGTTCGCTTCCGGTACGCATGTGCATCGCCTCCTCTCCAGGATGAACCCGCAGCCCGGCGGACGGAAGCCCGACGGGTGCGGGATGTGCCGGGGAACGCCATCCCACGGCCGTACGTTCCGGCGGTTATGAGCGGACAACTGGTACGCGAGGGACACACAGGGACGGGGCCCGGAGCGATCACACCGGACGGCTGTGCGGTCGAGCTGTACGCCCGCATGTCCGTCGGCACTGAACCCGAGGTGATCGCCTCGGTGCTGCGCCCGGGTGCGAGCGTTCTCGAACTGGGATGCGGGGCGGGCCGGGTGACGCACCCCCTGGTCGCCCTGGGCTTCGACGTGACGGCGGTGGACGAGTCGGCGCAGATGCTGGAGCGCGTCCACGGCGCGCGCACGGTCCGGAGCCCCATCGAGACGCTGGACCTCGGCGAGGAGCGGTTCGACGCCGTCGTGCTCGGATCGTTCCTGGTGCACACGAGCGATCACCGGGTCAGGGATGGGCTCCTCGGGACCTGCCGCAGGTATGTGAAGGGCGACGGCGTCGTGCTGGTCCAGCGGGAGGGCCCCGGCTACCACTCCGACGTGCCCCGGGAGAGGGAGGACCGGGCCGCGGGCTGCACCATCCGGATCCTCTCGTCGGACCCCGTCGGCGACGGGGTGGACGAGGTGCGCGTGGAGTACGTCTTCGAGGACGCCCGGTGGACCCAGACCTTCCGGTCGCGGGAGTTGTCCGTGGAGCGGTTCGAGGCGTATCTGGAGGAGGCCGGGCTGGACGTCGGCCGCTACCTCACACCGGACGGCATCTGGGCGCTGGCGCGCCCGCGGCAGCCCTGAGGGCGGTCCGCGCCGGTCAGTGGACGAACCGGTAGCTGCGCCAGGGCTGGGCGTGCGCGGCGTTGGTGTCGGAGAACGTGGTTGCCACGTACGCGGTTCCATGGCCGGAGCAGTCACGGGTGGTGTAGAGGACCATGTCGATCAGGGTCCGGTTGTCGACCTTGCCCGAACCGGCCGGGTCCATGGCATGGCAGCCCTTCACCGACGGGCTGTGCACGGTGACGACCTCGTTCTTCCCGGTGGTGTAGGACACCGGCCCCACCGCCGTGCGCCCGAGGCCGGAACAGCCGGTGGCGGCCAGGGCGAGCAGGGCCGCACCGGCGGCGATGCCGGTGCGTCGGCGGAGAACGGTGGGGGGCGCGGTGACGGACATGGGCGGGTCCTCGTCTGCTCGTCCGGCTCATCGGTACGTCACAGAGACGTGCTGGCGCTGCCACCCTGCCCGGTCCCCGGGGCGCCGGCATCCGGTGCGCGGCCGGCCGGGGCCACGGGCACCCGGACGGGGGTTCGCGAGTGTGCGTACCGGGCATATCGTGTTAATAGGGCGTGATGAGTGGATGCGGTGACGCATCCGGGAGTCAGGGGGCCGTGATGGTCCAGGTTCTGTTGACGGTGCTGGCGGTCGTGCTCGCGGGCGGCCTGCTCTACGGGTTGGCCGCGGCCCGGGTGGTCAAGCAGTACGAACGGGGTGTCGTGCTCCGGCTCGGCCGGCTCCACGACGCGGTGCGGCCGCCGGGATTCACCATGATCGTCCCGGGCATCGACCGGCTCCGTAAGGTGAACATGCAGATCGTGACGATGCCCGTGCCCGCACAGGACGGGATCACGCGCGACAACGTCACGGTGCGGGTGGACGCCGTCATCTACTTCAAGGTGGTGGACCCGGCGAGCGCCGTGATCCAGGTGGAGGACTACCGGTTCGCGGTCTCCCAGATGGCGCAGACCTCACTCCGGTCGATCATCGGCAAGAGCGACCTGGACGATCTGCTGTCCGACCGCGAGAAGCTGAACCAGGGTCTTGAACTGATGATCGACAGCCCCGCGGTGGGCTGGGGCGTGCAGATCGACCGGGTCGAGATCAAGGACGTGTCGCTGCCGGAGACGATGAAGCGGTCCATGGCCCGGCAGGCCGAGGCCGACCGTGAGCGGCGCGCGAGGGTCATCAACGCCGACGCGGAACTGCAGGCGTCGAAGAAGCTCGCCCAGGCGGCGCAGCAGATGTCGACCCAGCCGGCGGCTCTGCAACTGCGGCTGCTGCAGACGGTGGTCGCGGTCGCGGCCGAGAAGAACTCCACGCTGGTCCTGCCCTTCCCGGTGGAGCTCCTCCGCTTCCTGGAACGCGCCCAGCACGGCCAGGAGCAGCAGCCGCCGCCCGTGGCCGCGGCGCAGCCGGCCCCGGAGCAGCCGGATCCCTCCGCCGCCGCGCAGCCGGCCCCGGAGCAGCCGTCGGACTCCTCCGCCGAGGAGGTGCCCGTCATGGATCTTTCGGTCACGGAGCAGACCTTCACGGGCCGGCCGCTTCCGGACGCCCCTCTCACAGCCGCCGTCCCGGAGCCGGACAGGGCGCCGGAGTCCGGCCCCGAGGGTCTGCCGGAGCTCGATCCGGAGGAGGCGTCCGGCCGCTCCCGTACCAGGCCCTTCACCCGTCACTGACCGGGCTGTCCGCCCGCCCCACCTGTGGAGACACGGCCGGGGCGGGCGCTGTCGGACCTCCCGCCTAGACTCGCCAGGACAGGAGAAGCGGACCCGGTCAGGAGGGGGCGGTGGGCATGACGCGGCAGGCGCAGGACGTCACGGCCGACCGGCTGCTGCGGTGCGCGGCGGTCTTCCTGCCGGCAGCGCTGCCCCGGGAGGGCCGGATCGCCTTCTGGGACCCGGACGGAGCCGTCGGCCTCCCGGGGCCCGGCGCGGTGCCGCCCGCCGCAGGGCCCGCGTGCACCGTCACCGAGCTCACGGTCGTCGTCCGGCACGGCACGGACGGAGCCCGGACCCGCACGGTGCCCGCTGTCGCGCTGCCCGTCGGGGACGCGGTGCCCCTGCTCGCGCGCGCCAGGCACCGCGCCGCGGCCCACCCCGCCACCCGCGCGTGGGGAGCGGCGGCCCTGCACGCCCTCACCCTCGTGGCGCGCGGCCGGCTCCTGCCCGGACTGACCGCCGACGACCACGACGCCTGGCGGGCGGGCCCGCGTGACGCGGAGGACATCGCCCATCTCAGGGCCGTCGCCGCCTCGATGCCGCCCGAAGGGCACGCCGTCCCGCTGGACGCCGCGCCCCTGCGCGTTCCCGAACCCCGTGCGCTGCTCGGCGCCTTCCTCGACGCCGTCGCCGACACCCTGCCCCGGACGCCCGCCGCCGCCCACGCCATGGGAGCGCCGTTCGCCGCCCCCGGAGGACAGCACCTGCCGGACGCCCGCGCCTGGGCCGTCGAGGTGGCCGCCGGCCTCGACGCGGGGGTGCGCGTCTCGCTCCGCCTCGACCTCTCCTCGTACGACCTCTTCGACTCCTCCGGGGAGGACACCGGGGACGAGGGGACGCCCCGCACCCCGGCCGCCACGCGCCATGCCGCCGCCGCCATCACCCAGGTGCACAGCCTGGCCGACCCGACGTACGTCACCGACGCGGCCACGCTGTGGAGCGGCGGGGCGGGCGAGCCCTTCGGACCGCGCGCCCGGATCGACGCCGTGCTCGCGCTGCGCCGCGCCGCCCGCGTCTGGCCACCGCTGGAGAGGCTGCTGGACCAGCCCGTCCCCGATGTCCTCGCCGTCACCGAGGACGAGCTCTACGAGCTGATCGGGGCGGCAGGGGCACGGCTCGCGGCGGCAGGGGTGGCGCTCCACTGGCCCCGGGAGCTCGCCCGCTCGCTCACGGCGGCGGCCGTCGTGCGCCCTGCGCCGGGGTCCGCCACCGACGGCACCTCCTTCTTCGACGCCGAGCAGCTCTTCGCCTTCAACTGGCAGCTCTCCCTGGGCGACGACCGGCTCACCGAGGCCGAGATGGACACCCTGGCCGAGGCGCACCGGCCGGTGGTGCGGCTGCGCGACCAGTGGGTCGTCGTGGATCCGGCGCTCGTCCGCAAGGCACGTAAGCGGGAGCTCGGGCTCCTGGACCCGGTGGATGCGCTCGCCGTCGCCCTCACGGGCAGCGCCGAGGTCGACGGCGAACAGGTCGAGGCCGTGCCGGCCGGTGCCCTCGCCGCGCTCCGCACACGCATCCTGGACGAGGACGCCACCCTCCCGGCGCCGCCCGGTCTCGACGCGACCCTCCGCGACTACCAACTCCGCGGCCTGGCCTGGCTGGACCGCATGACCTCGCTCGGCCTGGGCGGCTGCCTCGCCGACGACATGGGCCTCGGCAAGACGATCACCGTCATCGCGCTCCATCTGCACCGCGCGCATGCCGCCCCCACCCTGGTGGTCTGCCCCGCCTCCCTCCTCGGCAACTGGCACCGCGAGATCAACCGCTTCGCACCCGGCGTCCCCGTGCGCCGCTTCCACGGCGCCGACCGCACCCTCGGCGGCTCCGACGGCGGCTTCGTCCTCACGACCTACGGCACGATGCGTTCCAGCGCGGAGCAGCTCGCCGCGCACACCTGGGGGCTGGTCGTCGCCGACGAGGCGCAGCACGTGAAGAATCCGCACTCCTCGACCGCCAGGGCACTGCGTACCATCCCCGCCCCGGCCCGCGTCGCCCTGACCGGCACCCCCGTCGAGAACAACCTCTCCGAGCTGTGGGCGCTGCTCGACTGGACCACCCCGGGGCTGCTCGGCCCGCTCAAGGCATTCCGCTCCCGGCACGCCAGGATCGTCGAGAACACCGGTACCGCCGCCGGCCTGGGCAACGAGGAGGCCGTCGAGCGGCTCTCCCGGCTGGTCAGGCCCTTCCTGCTGCGCCGCAAGAAGTCCGACCCGGGGATCGCGCCCGAGCTTCCGCCCAAGACCGAGACCGACCACCCGGTCTTCCTCACCCGGGAACAGGCCACGCTCTACGAGGCGGCCGTCCGCGAGACGATGGCGTTCATCGAGCAGTCGGAGGGCATAGCCCGCCGGGGCCTGATCATGAAGCTCCTGGGCTCGCTCAAGCAGATCTGCAACCACCCCGCGCAGTATCTGAAGGAGGAGCCGACCCGGCTCACAGGACGCTCGGGCAAGCTCGCCCTGCTCGACGAGCTCCTCGACACCATCCTCTCCGAGGACGGCTCCGTCCTGATCTTCACCCAGTACGTGTCGATGGCCAGGCTCCTCGCCGCCCACCTCGCCTCCCGCGCGATCCCCTCCCAGCTGCTGCACGGCGGCACGCCGGTGCCCGAGCGGGAGCGGATGGTGGACGGCTTCCAGTCCGGCGAGGTCCCCGTCTTCCTGCTCTCCCTCAAGGCGGCGGGCACCGGACTCAACCTCACCCGGGCCGCACACGTCATCCACTACGACCGGTGGTGGAACCCGGCGGTCGAGGAGCAGGCCACCGACCGCGCGTACCGCATCGGGCAGACCCAGCCCGTGCAGGTGCACCGGCTGATCGCCGAGGGCACCGTCGAGGACCGGATCAGCGAGCTGCTCCTGTCCAAGCGGGCCCTGGCCGACGCGGTGCTCGGTTCCGGCGAGGCCGCCCTGACCGAGCTCAGCGACAGTGACCTGGCCGACCTCGTCTCGCTCCGGAGGACGTCATGAGCCCCGGTGGGAGCCCCGCGGCCCGCCCGGGCCCCGACGATCTGCGGCGCACCTTCGAAGCGGTACCCGCCCGCTCCTCCGAAGGGCCCTTCGCGGAGAGCTGGTGGGGCCGCGCCTGGGTGGACGCCCTGCAGTCCCTGTCGATGGACGAGGGCCGCCTCGCCCGCGGCCGTGCGTACGCCGACGGAGGTCATGTCGCCGCGGTCACCGTCACCCCGGGCCGGGTCATCGCGTACGTCCACGGCAGCCGCCCCCGCCCCTACCGCGCGGAGCTGCGCCTGCGTACGTTCTCGGCGTCCGACTGGGACACCTTCCTGGACGCCGTCGCGGCCAGGCCCGGGCACCTGTCCGCGCTCCTGGACAAGGAGATGCCGCACTCCCTGGTCGACACGGCGGGCGAGACCGGGATCCGGCTGCTGCCCACCGCCGGCGATCTGGACCCGGACTGCTCCTGCCCCGACCGCGGCTGGCCCTGCAAGCACGTGGCCGCGCTCTGCTTCCAGGCGGCACGGCTGCTGGACAGCGACCCGTTCGTCCTTCTGCTGATGCGCGGCCGGGGTGAGCGCGAGCTCCTGGAGGAGCTGGGCCGGCGCAACGCCGAGCACTCCGCGCGCGAACGCCCCGAGACCCCTGCCATAGCCTCGGTCGCGGCCCATGAAGCCCTCGCCGACCGCTTCCTGCCACCGCTGCCCGCGCCCCTGCCCGTGCCGCCCCACCCGGGGGAGCCACCGTCCTACCCGGAGCTGCCCGGCGCGCGTGACCCCCTCGGCCTCGACCACCTCGCCACGGACGCGGCGGCCCGCGCCCATGCGATGCTCACCACCGGTCAGGACCCGCTCGCCGGGCTCAGCACCTGGCAGGACGCCGTCCGGATCGCCGCCTCCCGCCCCACCGCCGGGCTCACCGCCACGACCCGCGCCCTCTACCGTGAGCTGGCCTTCGCCACCGGCCGCAGCACGACCGACCTGGCCCGGGCCGTCGCCGCGTGGCGGCAGGGCGGCGCGGAAGGGCTGGAGGTGCTGGAAACCCCGTGGGACCCGCCGGCCGGCCCGTTCGACCGTGCACGGCCCGCCCTCGCCGCGGCGGACCACCCGCGCTTCCAGCCCTGGCGCAACCACCTGACCAACACCGGCGGCACCCTCCAGCTCCGCTTCGGCCACGACAGCCGGTGGTACGGCTACGAGTCCGAGCCGGGCGAGGACGACTGGTGGCCTCGCGCGACACCGGACCCCGACCCGGTGGCCGCCCTCACGGCCCTGCGGGGCTGAGGCCCACCAGCCCCGTCCGCACCTGGCGGCGGAACAGTGGCGAACACCGGGAGAACGGGTCCGGCCCGGCCTAGGGTCGGTGGGTGACGCGCCGACGCATCGGCACGTCACCGACCGACAGGGGGCGGATATGGCCGGTAAACCGGTATCGGGCGCAGTGACCTGGGGGCTGTTGGCCGCTTGGGCGGTCCACGACGCGGAGGAACTCGCCACCATGGCCCGGTGGGCCGCGGCGGCCCGGCCCCGTCTCCTTGAGCGTTTCCCCCGGGTGCCGGAGACGGTGTGGCGGCGGATGGACCTCTCGCAGCGCGAGGTGAACATCGCCATCGGCCTCATGGCCGGGGTGGTCGCGGCGGCTTCGGCAGCCGGTGCGCGCACGGGAGGCCGCAGCCCCTTCTTCGGGACCGTCCTGTTCGGGTTCGGGCTGCACGGAGCGGTCCACCTCGCCCAGTCCGCCGCCTACCGCGGCTACACCCCGGGTGTCGTCACCGCCCCGCTGGTCGTCATCCCGTACTCGGTCTGGGCCGTGCGACGGCTGGCGGCGGCCGGTGTGCCGGTCGGGGGAGGACGTTCTGCCGCCACGGGCCTTGCCCTGTTCCCGGTCGTCGCCGGTGGGGTGCAGGGGCTCGCCCGTGTGCTGAGCAGGCGCTGAGCGGGAAGGGGAGTCCGGCCTTCGGAAGCCGGCGAGGGTACGTCTCGCAGGCCCCCGGGCCATTGACCTTGGTGAATGTTTACGCGCCTGGTGCCGCGGGGCCGGGGAGGGAGACCCCACGGCCGGCGAAGAAGCGCTCGAAGACCGGCAGGGGAAGGCCGGCCGCGCGGGTCGCGGCCGTGGTCCCCGACGGGTTGTGGAAATGGACACCGGCCCCGTCCGCCGTCCGGGAGGTCACCAGCACCAGATGGCCGCCGCGCCCGGGAGCCGGCCGCTCCGGGTGCCGGATCCCGAAGTGCACGGAGGCCATCACCCTCCGGCCCTCGTCCAGCAGCTCCAGCACGCCGGCGGGGGAGAGGTGCCGGTGGACGACCGCGTCGAGGCCGTGAACCTCGGACACGTACCGGGCGAAGGGGGCGTAGACCAGTCCCTTGATCACCCCGTCGGCATCCTCCGTGTACGCGTCGTACTTCAACGCCCCGTCCCGCAGGGCGAACAGGGGCGGCGCACCGGTGCCGAGCGCCATGCGCAGGCAGGCCATGCCGCACAGATGGCCCGCCCAGCGCGCGTACTCGGCGGCCGACGCGGCGCCCGAGTCCGCCCAGCGGGGGTCCCCGGCCGGATCCAGCCCGCCTTCCACGATCGCCTCCACCAGGCCGGGTGAGGCGAACTGCGTGTGCACGGGCGTACGGCAGGTCGTACAGGTCACTGGCGGTATCCGTTCAGGAAGCGGCCGATGCGGCTGATCGCGGCGTCCAGGTCGTCGGCGTGCGGGAGGGTGAGGATGCGGAAGTGGTCAGGGCGCGGCCAGTTGAAGCCCGTGCCCTGCACCACCTGGATCTTCTCCCGCAGCAGCAGGTCCAGGACGAACCGTTCGTCGTCGACGATGTGGTGGACCTTCGGGTCGATGCGCGGGAAGGCGTACAGCGCGCCCTTCGGCTTCACGCACGACACCCCGGGAATCTCGTTGAGCCGCTCCCAGGCCCGGTCACGCTGCTCGTGGAGCCTGCCGCCCGGGGCGACGAGTTCCCGGATCGACTGCCGGCCGCCGAGCGCCGCCTGGATCGCGTACTGCGCGGGGGCGTTGGGGCAGAGCCGCATGGAGGCGAGCATGGTCAGGCCCTCCAGATAGCTGCGGGCGTGCTGCTGCGGCCCCGACACCACCATCCAGCCGGAGCGGAACCCCGCGACACGGTACGTCTTGGAGAGCCCGCTGAAGGTGAGGCAGAGCACGTCGGGAGCGAGCACCGCCACGCTGTGGTGCTCGGCACCGTCGTACAGGATCTGGTCGTAGATCTCGTCGGCGAACACCATCAGCCCGTGCCGGCGCGCCAGGTCCAGCATGCCGTCGAGGACTTCGCGGGAGTAGACGGCGCCCGTCGGGTTGTTCGGGTTGATGATGACCATGGCCCGGGTGCGGTCGGTGATCTTCGAGGCCATGTCGGCGAGGTCGGGGTTCCAGTCCGCGCCCTCGTCGCAGGTGTAGTGCACGGCCCTGCCGCCCGCGAGTGTGGTGACGGCGGTCCACAGCGGGTAGTCGGGACTCGGGATCAGGATCTCGTCGCCGTCCTCCAGGAGCCCCTGCACGGCCATGGAGATCAGCTCGGAGACCCCGTTGCCGAGGAAGATGTCGTCCACGTCGACATCGGTCAGTCCCATCGCCTGATAGCGCTGCGCGACGGCCCGGCGCGCGGACAGGATGCCGCGCGAGTCGGTGTATCCGTGCGCCTGGGGGAGCATCCGGATCATGTCCTGGACGATCTCCTCAGGGGCCTCGAACCCGAACAGCGCCGGATTGCCCGTGTTGAGGCGGAGCACGCTGTGGCCCGCCTCCTCCAGGGCGTTGGCCTGCTCGATGACCGGGCCCCGGATCTCGTAGCAGACCTCGTTGAGCTTGCTGGACTGCCGGAACTCCATGCGGTGCCTCCCCGTCCCTGAAAATGCGTTACTTGGTTTTACCAAGCTCGGGCTTGGAAAGTCCAACAACATGTCTAGACTGCGTCGCATGCCACGTCAGCAGCAGCCCGCACGTCCCGCCCGCCGCCGGAGTTACGACCAGTTCTGCGCCACCGCCCGTGCCCTCGACTCCGTCGGCGACCGGTGGACCCTGCTGATCGTCCGTGAACTGCTCGCCGGGCCGCGCCGCTACACGGATCTGCACGCCGATCTGCCGGGAGTGAGCACGGATGTGCTGGCCTCCCGGCTCAAGGACATGGAGCAGAGCGGCCTGGCCGTGCGCCGCCGCCTGCCACCCCCGGCGGCCGCCGCCGTCTACGAACTGACCGAGCACGGGCGCGGACTGCTCCCGGTCCTCACCGCGCTCGCCGGCTGGGGCGCGCCCGCGCTCGGCGAGCGCCGGCCCACGGACGCGGTCAGGGCCCACTGGTTCGCCCTGCCGCTGCTGCGCGCCCTGGGCGGCCTCACGCATAGCGGAGTCGTCGAAGTCAGGCTCGCCGAAGGCGAGTTCCACGTCCGGGCCGGTGCGGACGCCACTGCGGACCAGGCCTACGGATACGGCCCCGCCGACGCCCCGGACGCCTGCCTCGTGCTGGACGCGGAGGCCGTCCTGGCCATCGGGCGCGGTGGGAGCACCCTCGCCGAGGCCGTCAAGGAGGGCCGCGCGGAAGTCCTGGGCGAGGGCCCGCTCGCCGTCGAACTCCGTGGCGGCGGCTGACCGCTCCGCCGGTGCAGACGAACCAACTCGCGCGTAGCGTGTGTTTGTTCGATGTGTCCGGATGCTGAGGGAGTCGGTCATGGAGTTCGATGGCGCGGTCGGTGCGAAGAAGCGGACGACCCTGCGCAAGGTGATGCTCGTGGGGGTCTGCGTCGCGGCGCTCGGCCTCCTGCCGGCGGCGGCCGTCGCGACACCGGGCAGCGGTGTGAGCGGCACGGTCGCCGCCGAGGGCACGTCCGAGGGGAGGCTCGAGGTGCGGGCCCCCAAGGGGCGCACGGATGTGACCTTCCGGGAGATCACGGTCGCGCCGGGCGGCTCCACCGGCTGGCACACCCATCGCGGACAGCTGATCGCCGTAGTCAAGTCCGGGACTCTGACGCGGACCCTCCACGACTGCTCGGTCGAGGTGACACCGGCGGGCACGTCGTTCATCGAGCCGTCCGGAGCCGACCACCGGCACATCGGGCGCAACCTCGGCGCGGAACCCGTCGTGCTGTGGGTGACCTACCTGCTTCCCGAGGGCAGTGAACTCTCCGACGACGCCGACGCGGTGGACTGCCAGGCCGCGGGGTGAGGGCAGCGGGGGCGGCCGCCCGTCGGCGGACGTCCCCCCACGCCCCGCGCCGCCCCTCAGACGGCGGCCGTCTCCCCCTACGCTCCGAAACCGGAGACCACCAGCCCGTCCCGGAAGGTCAGCACCTCGTACACCCGGCCGCCGATCTGGTTGCGGTAGTCGATCACCAGCGCGTCGACGCCCGCCCGCACGTCCATCACCTCGAACTCCAGGTCGGGGATCTTCTCGAGCCCGGCGGCCCAGTACGCGCGGAGCGCCGCCTTGCCGCGCAGTGTCCCGGCAGGGGAGCCCGTCAGCCGGGCGATCATCGGTGAACTGAAGGTCACGTCCTCGTGGTAGTGGGCGAGGATGCGGTCCAGGTCATGGGAGTTCCAGTCGTCCTGCCACCGGGCCGCGAACCGACGGGCGTGTGCGAGATCCATGCCGAGCATCATGCGACAGAGCGATGATGGACGGGTGCGATTCGAACCGATCACCTGGGAACGGCTGGCCGAAGCCCTCGCCGAGCACGCCGACGGGACCGAGCCGGCCGACGGCGGACTCTGGCTCCGGATCGGCGTCGACGGCGCCCCGGCCGCCCGCCCCGGCGAGCAGGCCGAGCGCCTCGCCGAGGTGCTGCGGGCGCGCGGCCGCCCGGTCCTCACCGTCTCCACCAGCGGCTTCCTGCGCCCGGCGAGCCTGCGCTACGAGTACGGGAAGCAGGACCCCGACTCGTACGCCGACAGCTGGTTCGACACGGGCGCGCTGTGGCGGGAGGTGTTCCGTCCGCTGGAACCGGGCGGCAGCGGACGCGTGCTGCCCGACCTCTGGGACCCCGCGACGGACCGGGCCACCCGCAGCCCGTACCAGGTACTGCCCGAGGGCGGGGCGCTGATCCTGCACGGTCCGCTCCTCCTCGGACACTGGTTCCCCTTCGACCTCGGCGTCCATCTGAGCCTGTCGGCGGGCGCGCTGCGGCGGCGTACGGAGGAAGGCGAGCGGTGGACCCTGCCCGCCTTCGCTCGGTACGAGGACGAGGTGGACCCGGCCGGGCGCGCGGACGTCGTCGTACGGGCCGACGACCCGCACCATCCCGCCTGGACGGGCAGGCCCTAGAAGAGCGGCCGCGGGAGTATCCCCTCGATGGCCAGCAGCTGCCGCTTGGTCTCCAGACCACCGCCGAACCCGCCCAGCTCTCCGCCGCTCTCCACCACCCGATGGCACGGGACCACGACCGGCAGGGGGTTGGAGCCCATGGCCGCCCCCACGGCCTGGGCGGCGCCCGGCCGGCCGACCCGGCTCGCCAGGTCCCCGTAGCCCACGACCGTCCCGTAGGGCACGCCGGAGGCCAGCTCGGTGAGCACCTCGCGGTGGAAGCCGGAGCTCAGCGACCAGTCCAGCGGGAGCGAGAAGTCCCGCAGCTCTCCGGCGAAATACGCGGCGAGCTGACGCGCCGGCCCGGCCAGCAGCACGGAGTCCGGGGCCTGCACGGGCTCCGCGCCCAGCCGGGTCCGCAGCTGCCCCAGCGCCTTGTCCCGGACCGGCGGTCGGGCGTGGAGGACCACGGTCACCAGGCCGGAGCGGGTCGCGGCCAGCAGGAGCGGGCCGATGTCGCTCGGCACGACGGACCACTCCACGACCTGCTCGCTGCTCTCCATGCGACCCACCGTACGGCCGGCCACTGACAGTGCCGTCCCGTCAGCCGCTCAGCGGGTGGCGTCCCGGACGATGTCGGGGTTGTTGGTGATGATGCCGTCCACGCCGAACCCGGCCACCTCGGCGGCCTTCGCCGCGTCGTTCACGGTCCAGGTGTTGACCTTCAGAGGCTTGCCGTGAGGACCCTTCAGCTTCTGCACCGCGGCGACGTAATCGGCGCCGAGCGTCGTGTACGACGGATTGATCTGGTCGGTGAACGCCGCGTACGACGGCAGATCGGCCACCGCGGGGGTGCCCAGGAAGCCCGTGACGACGTCCGGACGCTGAACATGAACAGTTTTCACACTCTCTGCACCGAAGCTCTGGATGATCAGCTTGTGCTTGACGTGGGCACGGTCGAGCCAGCCCGCCGCGCGCAGGACGCGCAGGGTCTCCTTCTCGATCCCCGGGTAGGTCTCGGGGCTCTTGATCTCCAGGAGCAGCTTCTGGTGGTTGCGCTCGACGCGGTGCAGGTACTGGGTGAGCGTCGGCACCCGGGCGCCCGCGAAACGGGCGCCGAACCAGCTGCCGGCGTCCAGCTTCGCGATCTCGGCCGCGGTGAAGTCCTTGACCGCCCAGGGCGCGCGGTCGGGGAAGACCTCCTCGGCGTCCGTGGTCCTGTTCAGGGTGGTGTCGTGCACGACGACCAGCACGCCGTCCTTGGTGAGCTGGACGTCGTTCTCCACCCACGCGATGCCCAGGTCGTCGGCCGCGTCCACGGCGGCCAGGGTGTTCTCCGGGGCGTAGGCGGAAGCGCCCCGGTGGGCGTAGACGACCGGGCTGTCCTGCGCGCCCGAGGCCTGGGCCTGGGTGGCGGGCAGCAGGACGCAGGCGCCGAGCATGACGGCGGCGGCGCCGGAAGCGGTTGCTGTGCGTACGGACACGTGGACTCCTCGCGTCGGAATGCGGTCAGGCAGAGACTCGCATCAGATGCCCAACGGAGGGGAGGATGATGATGGCCATGTTGTGAACGCAAGGGTGGGCGCCGAGTCCTCGGAGGCCCCGGAGGCGGATAAAATGCCGCTCTTATGTTTGCTTGCCGGGCCTTGCCCTTTAGGGTCACCCCCGAACCCGGGCACACCGCGAAGGGCGTACCAGCATGCAGGGCACAGTCGACGGATTCACCTACGGCCTCGTGACGCCCGTCACGGCGTTCCTCATGGCATGCCTCGGTGCCGCGCTCGGCCTCCGGTGCACCACGAGGTCCCTGCGCACCCGTGGAGCGGCCAGGGCCGGCTGGCTCGCGCTCGGCGCCACCTCCATCGGGTCCGGCATCTGGACCATGCACTTCATCGCGATGCTGGGCTTCACCGTCCGGGAGGCGCCGGTGAGCTACGACAGGCCCCTCACCTACGCCAGCCTCGCCGTGGGCGTCGGGATGGTCGGGGTCGGCATCTTCCTGGTCGGGTACCGGGGAGCCACCCGGATGGCGCTGGTCACGGGCGGCACGATCACCGGCCTCGGTGTCGCCTCCATGCACTACCTCGGCATGGCAGGAATGAACTTCGAGGGCCTGCTCGAGTACGACACCCTCACCGTCGCGCTCTCCGTCGTCATCGCCGTGGTCGCCGCGACCGCCGCGCTCTGGGCCGCCGTCTCCATCCACGGCTTCCTGCCCAGCCTCGGCGCCAGCGTGGTCATGGGCGTGGCCGTGAGCGGGATGCACTACACGGGCATGGCCGCGCTCCAGGTGCACCTGCATCCCGACGCCGCACCGGCACCGCCCGGCGAGGCGCCCACCTCGCTCCTCCTGCCGATGATGATCGGCCCCGGCTGCTTCCTCCTGCTCGCCGCCGTGGTCGTGATGTTCGACCCCCTCGTGGTCTCCGGCGGCCCCGAAGGAGCCCCCCGGCCGTCGGGACAGGCCGTGCGGCGCGGAGGACCGGTGACCTCGGTCCCGGCCCAGCAGCGACGCACACCGCCCTACGCGACCGCGGCACGCAAGACGTCCCGGCAGCCGTGGAACCGCTGATCCCCGGCTGTTGTCAGTGGGGGGTCGTACGGTGGTTGCATGCGGCCAGTCTCGAAGATCGAACGTTCGGTGGCGCCTTTCGAGGTCGTCAGTCCCTACCAGCCCAGCGGCGACCAGCCGGCGGCCATCGCCGAGCTGGAGCGGCGTGTCCGCGCGGGTGAGAAGGACGTCGTCCTGCTCGGCGCGACCGGCACGGGCAAGTCGGCGACGACCGCCTGGATGATCGAGAAGCTCCAGCGCCCCACCCTGGTGATGGCACCGAACAAGACGCTGGCCGCCCAGCTGGCCAACGAGTTCCGCGAGCTCCTCCCGAACAACGCCGTGGAGTACTTCGTCTCGTACTACGACTACTACCAGCCCGAGGCGTACGTCCCGCAGTCGGACACCTACATCGAGAAGGACTCCTCGATCAACGAGGAGGTCGAGCGGCTGCGCCACTCCGCCACGAATTCGCTGCTCACCCGGCGCGACGTCGTCGTGGTCGCCTCCGTCTCCTGCATCTACGGCCTGGGCACCCCGCAGGAGTACGTGGACCGGATGGTCCAGCTCAAGGTCGGCGACGAGATCGACCGCGACCAGCTGCTGCGCCGCTTCGTCGAGATCCAGTACACGCGCAACGACCTGGCGTTCACCCGCGGCACCTTCCGCGTCCGCGGCGACACCATCGAGATCTTCCCGGTGTACGAGGAGCTCGCCGTCCGCATCGAGATGTTCGGCGACGAGATCGAGGCGCTCTCGACCCTCCACCCCCTGACCGGCGAGGTCATCAGCGAGGACACCTCGCTCCACGTCTTCCCCGCCAGCCACTACGTGGCGGGCCCCGAGCGCATGGAGAAGGCGGTCGGGGGCATCGAGCAGGAGCTGGAGCTGCGCCTCGCCGAGCTGGAGAAGCAGGGCAAGATGCTGGAGGCCCAGCGGCTGCGCATGCGCACCACGTACGACATCGAGATGCTCCGCCAGATCGGCACCTGCTCCGGCGTCGAGAACTACTCGATGCACTTCGACGGCCGCTCTCCCGGCACCGCCCCCAACACCCTCCTCGACTACTTCCCCGAGGACTTCCTCCTCGTCCTGGACGAGTCGCACGTCACCGTGCCGCAGATCGGCGCGATGTACGAGGGCGACGCCTCACGTAAGCGGACCCTCGTCGACCACGGGTTCCGGCTGCCCTCCGCCCTGGACAACCGTCCGCTGAAGTGGGAGGAGTTCCTGGGCCGCATCGACCAGACGGTCTACCTCTCCGCCACGCCCGGGAAGTACGAGATGTCCCGGGGCGACGGCTTCGTCGAGCAGATCATCCGGCCGACCGGGCTCGTCGACCCGGAGGTCGTCGTCAAGCCCACCGAGGGCCAGATCGACGACCTGGTCCACGAGATCCGCGAGCGGACGGAGAAGGACGAGCGCGTCCTGGTCACCACCCTCACCAAGAAGATGTCCGAGGACCTCACGGACTACTTCCTGGAGCTCGGCATCCAGGTCCGCTACCTCCACAGCGACGTCGACACGCTGCGCAGGATCGAGCTGCTGCGCGAGCTGCGCTCCGGCGAGTACGACGTCCTGGTCGGCATCAACCTCCTGCGTGAGGGCCTCGACCTGCCCGAGGTGTCGCTCGTGGCCATCCTCGACGCCGACAAGCAGGGCTTCCTGCGCTCCGGCACCTCGCTGATCCAGACCATCGGCCGTGCCGCCCGTAACGTCTCGGGGCAGGTCCACATGTACGCCGACAAGGTCACCCCGGCGATGGCGCAGGCCATCGACGAGACCAACCGCCGCCGCGAGAAGCAGATCGCCTACAACACCGAGCGAGGGGTCGACCCGCAGCCGCTCCGCAAGAAGATCAACGACATCGTCGCGTCCATCGCCCGCGAGGAGGTCGACACCGAGCAGCTCCTCGGCACCGGCTACCGGCAGGCGAAGGACACCAAGGCCCCCGTGCCCTCGCTGGGCGGAAAGGCCGCAGCGGCAGGGGGCAAGGCGAAGAAGGACGGCGCTGTGGTCACCGACCGGCCCGCCGCCGAGCTCGCCGGGATCATCGAGGAGATGACGGACCGCATGCGCGCGGCCGCCGCCGACCTGCAGTTCGAGGTGGCCGCGCGGCTGCGTGACGAGGTGGGCGAGCTGAAGAAGGAGCTGCGTCAGATGAGGGAGGCGGGACTGGCCTGATCCCGTGGGGCACGCAGTGTTGCAGGACCGACACAAAAACGACCCACGGCTCTTCCCGCCTGCGGGGACTGCGTAGGGTGCTCGGAAACCGCACACCGAGGGTTGCGGGGCAAGCTGAGAGGGGACAGCGCGTGACGGTCAACATGACCAAGGGCCAGGCCATCAACCTGCAGAAGAGCGACGGGGGGACCCTGACCGCGGTACGGATGGGGCTCGGCTGGCAGGCGGCCCCGCGCCGGGGACTGTTCGGCTCCCGTACCCGTGAGATCGACCTGGACGCCTCGGCGGTGCTCTTCGCCGACAAGCAGCCCGTGGACGTCGTGTTCTTCCGCCACCTCGTCAGCGACGACGGCTCGGTCAAGCACACCGGCGACAACCTGGTCGGCGGAGCCGGCTCGGGCGGCGACGACGAGGCGATCCTGGTCGACCTGCAGCGGGTCCCGGTCCACATCGACCAGATCGTCTTCACGGTGAACTCGTTCACCGGCCAGACGTTCCAGGAGGTGCAGAACGCCTTCTGCCGCATCGTCGACGAGACCAACGGCCAGGAGCTCGCCCGCTACACGCTGGACGGCGGCGGACAGTACACGGCACAGATCATGGCGAAGGTGCACCGCGCGGGCAGCGGATGGCAGATGACGGCCCTCGGGAACCCGGCCAACGGCCGTACGTTCCAGGACCTGATGCCGTCGATCCTGCCGCACCTGTAGCCGAGCCAGGGCGCGGGGCGGCGACCGGCCCGCAGAACCGTACGAGCAGCTCCCGGAGGCACCCGCCGCCGGGAGCTGCGCCCATGGCAGGGCGCCACACCGAACGTCGAGGGGACAGGGCAATGACGGCCGAGCTGGTCCGGGGGCAGAATTACACCTTGCCCCAGACCCGTCTGGAGATCAGGGTGTCGGCGGGCTCACCCGTCGTGGCCGGGGCCACGCTCGGGGACGAGCGGGGCACCGTCCGCGGCGCCGAGTGGATCGCCCACCCCGCGTCGCACCGGGTCCCCGGACTCGAGGTGTCCCGGCAGGCCGCGGCCGACCACCGGCTGGCCGTGGACCTGGACGCCCTGCCCGACTCGGTGCACCGCGTCACCGTGCTCCTCGCCCTGCCCGTCGGAGCCGGGCGGCCGGGCAGATTCGGAGCGGTGGCCGCTCCCTTCGTCGCCGTCACCGGACTCGACGGCACCGAGATCGCCACGTTCACCCTCACCGGTCTGGACACCGAGTCCGCCGTGTCGGCACTGGAGCTCTACCGCCGCCAGGGGGTCTGGAAGGTCCGCGCCGTCGGCCAGGGCTATGCCGCGGGGCTCGCCGAGATGCTCGCCGACCAGGGGGTGGCCGGGGCGGCGGAGCTCGCCGCCTCCATCCAGGAGGCGGTCGCCTCCGGGCTCGCCCGCTCCGTGCCCCCGCCGCCCCGTGCCCCCGAGGGTGAGCGGGTCCGCCACCCGGCGGGCCCCGCGGCCACCGGAAGCGGCGGGACGCCCGCCTCGGCGCGGGTCCCCGAACCGCCGGCGGTCCCGGCGCCCCCGCACCCCGACGCACCTGGCGGCCCGGTCGACTACGCGCACCCGCGGCGACAGACCTCGGCGCCGCCACCGCCGCCCCCCGCGACGCCGCCCGCCGCCCCGGGACAGCCCGCGCAGCCCGTCGCCGGGGACGCCACCGGCTGGTCCATGGACGAGCGTCTCTACAACCAGATCTGGGGCATGTTCGAGGACCTGGCCCGCGCCGTCGCCGCCTACCGGAGCGCCGTCGACTTCGCCGAGTCCCGGATGGACCAGGAGCTCGAGCGGACGCTGTCCGACCCGCGCAGCCGCATCGGTGGCACCGGCGACCGGGCCCGCGAGGCGGCCCGGGCCAAGCACGACGAGCTCACCGGCCGCGCACGCGAGGCGCTCGAACGCGATCTCGCTCAGCTCGCCGCCGAGGCCGCCGTCGTGGAACCGGCCCTCCCCGCCGCCTACGCCGGCTGGGGCAACCCCGTCTGGCACGGCTACCGCGTCCCGATGGAGATCCCGATGGCCCTGCGCATCGGTGACCTCCATCTGCCCGAGGGCATAGGCCTGCACATCCCCCTGCTGGTACGGCTGCCACTGGAGCGCGGGATCTGGGTCGACAGCGGGCGTACGGCCTCCGAGGCCGCTGCCGCGACCACAGGGGACCAGCTGCGCACGCTCGGGATGGAAACCGCGGTCGCCCTGGCCGCGCGGCTGCTCGCCGTCTACCCGGCGGACGAATTCTCCGTACACGTGATCGATCCGGCCGGTTCCGCGGCAGGTCCGCTCACACCGCTGGTCGCCTCCGGGGTTCTCGCGGGGCCGCCCGCCGCCGGAGCGGAAGGCGTGTCCTCGGTCCTCGCCCACCTCACCCGGCGAGTCGATCTGGTGCAGATGGCGATCAGGGCCGGCGCGGCGGACGCGCTGCCCCCGGACCTCGACACGGGGGAGCACCTGCTGATCGTCAACGACTTCCCGCACGGCTTCGACGACAGAGCCGTCACCCAGCTGCGTTATCTGGCCGACGAGGGGCCCTCGGTGGGCGTGCACCTGCTGATGGTCGCCGACCGCGCGGACGCCCGCGCCTACGGCCCGGTGCTGGACCCGCTGTGGCGTTCCCTGCTGCGGATCACCCCGGTGGCCGACGACCACCTCGCAGACCCGTGGGTGGGCCATGCCTGGACGTACGAGCCGCTGAGGGCGCCGCAGGGCAGCTACGTCCTGGAGCAGGTGCTCGCGCTGGTGGCCGCCGCGCGGCGAAGCGGCCGCCACTGAGCTGGATGACGGTAGGTCAATTACCTGCGTATGGCACCTGACCTGGCTTTTTGGTCACGCCTTGGCACGGACTTTACCGTTTCTTGGTGCTTCATGTACTGTTCTTGTTGCGGAGGGGAGTACTCCCGATCGCGGCGTTCCCGTCAGTACGGACTGTGACCGGTCCCGGGGCGTCGGCCCGGCGCGCATCCCGCGCTCCCGGGTGGAAGAGACCTCCGGCAGCGACGACGCTGATCTATAGCCCGTAGCGAACTGCCGGAGGCGCAGTGGACGTTTCATGGACTCTCTGGACGCTGACCATTCTCGGTCTCGTCGCCCTCATCTCTGTCGACTTCTTCATCGGGCGGAAGCCCCATGACGTGTCGACCAAGGAAGCCGGGATCTGGACCATCGTCTGGATCGCCCTGGCCGCCCTCTTCGGGCTCGGCCTGCTGGTCTTCGGCGAGAGCCAGGCCTCGGGCGAATTCTTCGCCGGCTTCATCACCGAGAAGTCGCTCAGTGTCGACAATCTCTTCGTCTTCATCCTGATCATGGCGAAGTTCTCGGTGCCTTCCCATCTCCAGCAGCGTGTACTGCTCATCGGCGTGCTGATCGCCCTGGTACTGCGTGCTATCTTCATCGCGGCCGGTGCGGCGGTCATCGCCAACTTCTCGTGGGTCTTCTACATCTTCGGCGCGTTCCTGATCTACACCGCCTGGAAGCTGATCCAGGAGGCGCGGGCCGACGACGACGAGGAGGACTGGGAGGAGAACCGGCTCCTGAAGTCGATCGAGCACCGCTTCGGTGTCGCCGACAGGTACCACGGGACCAAGCTCTTCATCCGGAACAACGGCAAGCGCGTCCTGACCCCGCTCATGGTGGTCATGCTCGCCATCGGCACCACCGATGTGCTGTTCGCGCTGGACTCCATCCCGGCGATCTTCGGCCTGACCCAGGACCCGTACATCGTCTTCACCGCCAACGCCTTCGCCCTGATGGGCCTGCGTCAGCTGTACTTCCTCATCGGTGGTCTGCTGAAGAAGCTGGTCCACCTCAGCTACGGGCTCTCGGTGATCCTCGGGTTCATCGGCGTCAAGCTGGTGCTGCACGCCCTGCACGAGTCCGGGGTGCACGTCCCGGAGATCTCCATCGCGGTCTCCCTCGCCGTCATCGGCGGCGTCCTGGTGGTCACCACGATCACCAGCCTGATCGCCAACAAGAAGACGGCGGCCAGGGAGGCCGAGGAGAAGGACGACAGCAGCGAGAACGTCGGCGTCGAGAAGTAACGCCGGACGGACACACCGACGGCCGGGGCCCCGCGAGGGGCACCCGGCCGTCGGGCGTTCAGCGGTTCACCAGCCGCGCTCGCGCCACTCCGGCAGGTGCGGGCGCTCGGCACCGATCGTGGTGTCGTGACCGTGGCCCGGGTAGACCCACGTCTCGTCCGGGAGCGGGTCGAAGAGCTTGGTCTCCACGTCGTGCAGCAGGCTCGCGAACGCCTCCGGGTCCTTGTTCGTATTGCCTACGCCGCCGGGGAAGAGGCAGTCCCCGGTGAACACGTGAGGGGCGCCGTGCGGATCGTCGTACACCAGGGCGATGGACCCCGGGGTGTGGCCGGTCAGATGCCGCGCGGTCAGCGAGACCCGGCCCACCCGGATCGTGCCGCCGTCCTCCACGAACTCGTCGGTCGGGACGGGGATGCCCTCGGCGTCGTACCTCCCGGCGTACGTCCGCGCCCCGGTGGCCGCCACCACCTCGCCGAGCGCCTGCCAGTGGTCGCCGTGCCGGTGCGTCGTGACGACGGAGGCGATGCCGTCCTCGCCGATCAGCCGCAGCAGTGTCCCGGCCTCGGCGGCCGCGTCGATCAGGAGCTGCTCGCCGGTGGCCCGGCAGCGCAGCAGGTACGCGTTGTTGTTCATCGTTCCGACGGCGACCTTGGAGATCATCAGATCCGTCAGCTCGTGCACATCCGCAGCTCCGCCGACCTTGACCGTTCCGCTGTACGTCATGTGACGCAGCTTATAGCGGCGGCAGCGCGGGAAGGCTGCCGCCTTCCACGGTGAGCGTGGAGCCGTCGCGGCGTCCGCAGAGCCAGCCGAGGATGCCGGGGGCCGTGCCCCGGACCGTGACCGCGGGGCCGTCGGCGCCGCCGCCCGTGGTCCACAGTCGGCCGTCCGGGGCGACGGCCGTCGTGGGGACGACATCGGGATGCCCGGCGAACCGTTCCGCCAGGAAGTCGTTCTCACGGGTCACGAACTCCTCCGGGAGATCCTCCAGCTCGTATCCCACTCCCAGGTCCACGTGGTGCAGCTCGACCTCGCCCCAGCGGCGGAAGGGAATCCGGGAGGCCGATTCCGTCACACCGTTGCGCATGGTGACCATGCGTGACAGGTCGGCCGGAGTCTCGGCGGCGGCGAGGAAGGCGGCTCCGCTCGCACGCAGGTCAGCGAGGTGTTCGGCCACCGGGCGGGAGGCGCCGCGTTCGATGTCGGCGTCCCGGGTTTCGCTGTTCGCGTACATCGGGCGTCCTCGGAGAACATTTACGAGGGCGTCGGCGTTACGTGACAGGTGGGCAAGAACATGGCCGCGGCTCCAGCCCGGCAGACGGGACGGCTCGGCAACGGCGCCGTCGTCCATCTTGCCCGTGGCGCTGAGCAGCCGATCGGTCGCTTCACGTACCGCTTCCAGGTCGCGCGCATGATCAGTCATGGACCGAGCGTAGACGCCGCCACTCATTCGGGTGACGGAGTCTCTGCTGGACCGTAAATCGAATGCGCGTGCTATACGCTCGGAGTCGAAAGCTTCGTACATCGCTGTGGCACCCCCCATACCCTGGGACGGGGGCTCAGTTCCCCCACTTCTCTCCAGAAAGGTGCGGACCGGCGTGGCCGACCGTCTCATCGTCCGTGGCGCGCGCGAGCACAACCTGAAGAACGTCTCGCTCGATCTCCCCCGTGACTCCCTCATCGTCTTCACCGGGCTCTCCGGATCGGGCAAGTCGTCGCTCGCGTTCGACACGATCTTCGCCGAGGGCCAGCGGCGCTACGTGGAGTCGCTCTCCTCGTACGCCCGGCAGTTCCTCGGCCAGATGGACAAGCCGGACGTGGACTTCATCGAAGGCCTCTCGCCCGCCGTCTCCATCGACCAGAAGTCGACCTCGCGCAACCCGCGCTCGACGGTCGGCACCATCACCGAGGTCTACGACTACCTCCGGCTGCTCTTCGCCAGGATCGGCAAGCCGCACTGCCCCGAGTGCGGAAGGCCCATCGCGCGCCAGTCGCCGCAGGCCATCGTCGACAAGGTGCTCGGACTGCCCGAGGGCAGCCGCTTCCAGGTGCTCTCCCCGCTGGTGCGCGAGCGCAAGGGGGAGTTCGTCGACCTCTTCGCGGACCTCCAGACCAAGGGCTACAGCAGGGCACGGGTCGACGGCGAGACGATCCAGCTGTCCGAGCCGCCCACGCTGAAGAAGCAGGAGAAGCACACCATCGAGGTGGTCATCGACCGCCTCACGGTCAAGGACAGCGCCAAGCGCCGGCTGACCGACTCCGTCGAGACGGCGCTGGGCCTCTCCGGCGGCATGGTCGTGCTCGACTTCGTCGACCTCGATGCGGACGACCCCGAGCGTGAGCGGATGTACTCCGAGCACCTCTACTGCCCGTACGACGACCTCTCCTTCGAGGAGCTGGAGCCCCGCTCCTTCTCCTTCAACTCCCCCTTCGGCGCCTGCCCCGACTGCACGGGCATCGGTACGCGCATGGAGGTCGACCCGGAGCTGATCGTCCCGGACGAGGACAAGTCCCTGGACGAGGGTGCGATCCACCCCTGGTCGCACGGCCACACCAAGGAGTACTTCGGACGCCAGATCACCGCGCTGGCCGACGCCCTCGGGTTCCGTACGGACATCCCCTGGGCCGGACTGCCGCAGCGCGCCAAGAAGGCCCTGCTGCACGGCCACAAGATCCAGACCGAGGTCCGCTACCGCAACAGGTACGGGCGCGAGCGCGCCTACACCACCCCCCGCTTCGAGGGCGCCGTCCAGTACGTCAAGCGGCGTCACTCCGAGGCCGAGAGCGACTCCAGCCGGGAGCGCTTCGAGGGCTACATGCGCGAGGTGGCCTGTCCGACCTGTGAGGGCACCCGGCTCAAGCCGCTGGTCCTCGCGGTCACGGTGATGGAGAAGTCCATCGCCGAGGTCTCCGCGATGTCGATCAGCGAGTGTGCCGAGTTCCTCGGCCGCCTCAAGCTGAACGCCCGGGACAAGAAGATCGCCGAGCGGGTCCTCAAGGAGGTCAACGAGCGGCTGCGGTTCCTCGTCGACGTCGGTCTCGACTACCTCTCGCTGAACCGCGCCGCGGGCACCCTTTCCGGCGGCGAGGCCCAGCGCATCCGGCTCGCCACCCAGATCGGTTCGGGGCTCGTCGGTGTGCTGTACGTGCTGGACGAGCCGTCCATCGGCCTGCACCAGCGCGACAACCACCGGCTGATCGAGACCCTGGTCCGGCTGCGGGACATGGGCAACACGCTCATCGTCGTCGAGCACGACGAGGACACCATCAAGGTCGCCGACTGGGTCGTGGACATCGGTCCCGGCGCGGGTGAGCACGGCGGCAAGGTCGTCCACTCCGGCTCGCTCGAGGAGCTGCTGGCCAACAAGGAGTCGATCACCGGCCAGTACCTCTCCGGCAAGAGGGAGATCGAGATGCCGGACGTCCGGCGTCCCGTCGACCCGAAGCGCCGGCTCACGGTGCACGGCGCCCGGGAGAACAACCTCCAGGACATCGACGTCTCCTTCCCGCTCGGTGTGCTCACCGCGGTCACCGGCGTCTCCGGTTCGGGGAAGTCGACCCTGGTCAACGACATCCTCTACACCCATCTCGCGCGCGAGCTCAACGGCGCCAAGTCGGTCCCCGGGCGGCACACCAGGGTCGACGGCGACGACCTCGTCGACAAGGTCGTCCACGTCGACCAGTCGCCGATCGGGCGTACACCCCGCTCCAATCCGGCGACGTACACCGGAGTCTTCGACCATGTGCGCAGGCTGTTCGCCGAGACGATGGAGGCGAAGGTGCGCGGCTATCTGCCGGGCCGCTTCTCCTTCAACGTCAAGGGCGGCCGCTGCGAGAACTGCTCCGGCGACGGCACCATCAAGATCGAGATGAACTTCCTGCCCGACGTGTACGTCCCGTGCGAGGTCTGCCACGGTGCGCGCTACAACCGGGAGACCCTGGAGGTCCACTACAAGGGCAAGTCCATCGCCGAGGTGCTGGACATGCCGATCGAGGAGGGCCTGGAGTTCTTCGAGGCCGTCCCGACGATCGCCCGTCACCTCCGCACGCTCAACGAGGTGGGTCTCGGCTACGTCCGGCTCGGCCAGTCCGCGCCGACGCTCTCCGGCGGCGAGGCCCAGCGGGTGAAGCTGGCGAGCGAGCTGCAGAAGCGCTCCACCGGCCGCACGGTCTACGTCCTGGACGAGCCGACGACCGGTCTGCACTTCGAGGACATCAGCAAGCTGATCTCGGTCCTCTCGGGCCTGGTCGACAAGGGCAACACGGTGATCGTCATCGAGCACAACCTCGATGTCGTCAAGACCGCCGACTGGGTCGTCGACATGGGCCCCGAGGGCGGCAACGGCGGCGGCCTGGTCGTCGCCGAGGGCACCCCGGAGCACATCGCCTCGGTGCCCGCCAGCCACACCGGCAAGTTCCTCCAGGAGATCCTGGGAGCGGACAGGATCGGTGAGGCCGTGGTCCCGGCGGCTCGTAAGGCCCGTAAGACACCCGCGAAGAAGGCAGTCGCGGCGAAGACGGCCACGGCCCGTAAGACGGCCACGGCCAGGACGGCGGGAAAGGCGGCGGCCGAGCAGCCGGCGCCCAGGAAGACGGCCCGCACCCGGAAGGCCTGACACCTCCGGAAGGGGGCGGCCCGCCCGGGCCGCCCCCTTCCCGCCTGCCCGGAGGTCCCCCGGCCGGGCCCCGTCCCTCCGGCTCGTCCGCCCGCCGCGCGCGCTCCCAGGGGCCGGTCGAAGGACCGGGGTTCTCCGCCGGTATCGTCGGGTCTGTCGCCCATGCCTTCAGGTGCGGCCCGTGCCCGGATCCCGTGGCACCCGGTGCCCCGGACGGTGACGGCGGCTCTCTGTCCCCCCGACCAGTGGAGACCGCATGCCCGGCCTGCCCGCCGCCCGCCGTACCGTCCTGAAGGGCGCCGCTCTCGCCGGTGCGGCCGGGCTGGGAGCGGCGGCCTGTTCGACCGAGTCCAAGCTCGGCCACGCCCGGACGCCCACGCCCACCGCGCCCGTGGAGCTCGGCGCCGCCGACGAGGTCCCGGTCGGCGGGGCGAAGCTCTACCGGGAGCAGCGGGTCGTCGTGAGCTGCCAGGCCGCCGGGGAGTACAAGGCCTTCAGCGCGCAGTGCACCCACGCCGGCTGCCTCCTGGACAAGGTCGAGGGCAACGAGGGCAACTGCCCGTGCCACGGCAGCCGCTTCGACATGACCACGGGCAAGGCGCTGCAGGGCCCCGCCACCGTGCCGCTGCCCTCCGTCCCGCTGAAGGTCGAGGGCGGAAAGCTCGTCGCGGGCCCCGACGCCTGACCGGGCTGCCCGTCGCGGGCATCCGGAACCCCGGAAATCCCGCTCTGTCACAGCCCGCAAGTAGGGTGTGAGACATGGCAGACCCCTCCAGCTACCGCCCCAAGCCGGGACAGATCCCCGACTCCCCGGGGGTCTACAAGTTCCGCGACGAGCACCGCCGGGTGATCTACGTCGGCAAGGCGAAGAACCTGCGCCAGCGCCTGGCCAACTACTTCCAGGACCTGGCCGGTCTGCACCCGCGTACCCGCACGATGGTCACCACGGCCGCCTCCGTGGAGTGGACCGTGGTCTCCACCGAGGTCGAGGCGCTCCAGCTGGAGTACTCCTGGATCAAGGAGTTCGACCCCCGGTTCAACGTCAAGTACCGCGACGACAAGAGCTACCCCTACCTCGCGGTCACGCTCAACGAGGAGTTCCCCCGCGTCCAGGTCATGCGCGGCGCCAAGAAGAAGGGCGTGCGCTACTTCGGCCCGTACGGGCACGCCTGGGCCATCCGCGAGACCGTCGACCTGATGCTCCGGGTCTTCCCCGTGCGCACCTGCTCCGCCGGTGTCTTCAAGAACGCCGAGCGGACAGGCCGCCCCTGCCTCCTCGGCTACATCGGCAAGTGCTCCGCCCCGTGCGTCGGACGTGTCACCCCCGAGGAGCACCGGGATCTGGCCGAGGACTTCTGCGACTTCATGGCAGGCCGCACAGGGACGTACATCCGCCGCCTGGAGAGGGACATGATGCAGGCGGCCGAGGAGATGGAGTACGAGCGGGCGGCCCGGCTGCGCGACGACGCGGAGGCGCTGAAGAGGGCGATGGAGAAGAGCGCCGTCGTCCTCGCCGACGCCACCGACGCCGACCTCATCGCCGTAGCCGAGGACGAGCTCGAAGCGGCGGTCCAGATCTTCCACGTCCGCGGCGGACGGGTGCGGGGCCAGCGCGGCTGGGTCACCGACAAGGTGGAGGCCGTCGACACGGCGGGCCTGGTCGAGCACGCGCTCCAGCAGCTCTACGGGGAGGAGTCGGGCGACTCCGTCCCCAAGGAGGTGCTGGTCCCGGCGCTCCCCGAGGACCCCGACGCCGTGTCCGAGTGGCTCGCGCGCCGCAGGGGGTCCCAGGTCAGCCTGCGCATCCCGCAGCGGGGCGACAAGAAGGATCTGATGGGCACGGTCCAGCGCAACGCCCAGCAGGCGCTGGGGCTGCACAAGACCAAGCGCGCCTCCGACCTCACGACGCGCTCGCGTGCCCTGGAGGAGATCGCCGAGGCACTCGGCCTCGGGACCGCCCCGCTGCGTGTCGAGTGCTTCGACATCTCGCACCTCCAGGGTGACGACGTGGTCGCGTCGATGGTGGTCTTCGAGGACGGCCTCGCACGCAAGAGCGAGTACCGCCGCTTCCAGATCAAGGGCTTCGAGGGCCAGGACGACGTCCGGTCGATGCACGAGGTCATCGGCCGCCGCTTCAGGCGCTACCTCCAGGAGAAGGAGCGGACGGGGGAGTGGGAGGAGACCCCGGCGCCCACGGGCCCCGTCCCCGCACCCGGGGCGCCTGACCCCACGCCCGGGGTGCCTGACCCCACGCCCGGGGCGTCCGGCCCCGTCCGCGAGGAGCCCCGGGAGGACGACGGCCGGCCCAAGCGCTTCGCCTACCCGCCCCAGCTCGTCGTCGTGGACGGAGGACAGCCCCAGGTGGCCGCCGCCAAGCGCGCGCTGGACGAGCTGGGCATCGACGACATCGCCGTCTGCGGTCTCGCGAAGCGCCTCGAAGAGGTCTGGCTGCCCGATGACGACGACCCGGTGGTCCTGCCCCGCTCCAGCGAGGGCCTCTATCTCCTCCAGCGCATCAGGGACGAGGCCCACCGCTTCGCCATCACCTACCAGCGGGCCAAACGGGCCAAGCGCATCCGCAGCAGCCCCCTGGACGACGTCCCGGGCCTCGGCGAGACCCGCAAGCAGGCGCTGATCAAGCACTTCGGCTCCGTCAAGAGGCTGCGGCAGGCGACAATCGACGAGATCTGCGGGGTGCCGGGGATAGGGCGCAGGACCGCGGAATCGGTGGCCGCCGCGTTCGCCGCGGCCGCCCCGGCCGCACCCGCCGTGAACACCGCCACTGGAGAGATCATCGAAGAGGACGACGGGGGCAGCAGGACATGACCGAGCACACGCACGAACAGCAGAACGAACGCGGCCGAGCAGACGGAGCAGCACACATGAGCACGGGAAGCACCACGGAGAAGGCCGAGGCCACCCCGCCCGCCATCCCCGAGCTGGTGATCATCTCCGGTATGTCGGGCGCCGGGCGCAGCACCGCCGCCAAGTGCCTGGAGGACCTCGGCTGGTTCGTCGTGGACAACCTGCCGCCCGCGCTGATCCCCACGATGGTGGAGCTCGGCGCCCGGTCCCAGGGCAACGTCGCCCGCATCGCCGTCGTCGTCGACGTACGGGGCCGCCGCTTCTTCGACAACCTCCGGGAGTCCCTCGCGGACCTGGAGGCCAAGCACGTCACCCGGCGGATCGTCTTCCTGGAGTCCTCCGACGACGCCCTCGTACGCCGTTTCGAATCGGTCCGCCGTCCGCACCCGCTCCAGGGCGACGGCCGCATCGTCGACGGCATCGCGGCCGAGCGCGACCTGCTGCGTGAGCTGCGCGGCGACGCCGACCTCGTCATCGACACGTCCAGCCTCAACGTGCACGAGCTGCGGGCCAAGATGGACGCGCAGTTCGCCGGCGACGAGGAGCCGGAGCTGCGGGCGACCGTCATGTCGTTCGGATACAAGTACGGGCTGCCGGTCGACGCCGACCTCGTCGTCGACTGCCGCTTCCTGCCGAATCCGCACTGGGTGCCGGAGCTCCGCCCCTTCACCGGGCTCAACGAGGAGGTGTCCGACTACGTCTTCGACCAGCCGGGGGCCAAGGAATTCCTCAACCAGTACACCGAGCTGCTCCAGCTCATCGCCGCCGGTTACCGCCGTGAGGGCAAGCGCTACGTGACCATCGCCGTCGGATGCACGGGCGGCAAGCACCGCTCCGTCGCGATGTCGGAGAAACTGTCCGCCCGTCTCGCCACCGAAGGGATCGAGACCGTCCTCGTCCACCGGGACATGGGGCGCGAGTGACCAGTCGCAATCTGCGTCAGCGCAGGCTGAGCAGGGCCACGGCCGCGCTCTCCGGCCGTAAGCGCGGCGCACAGCCCAAGGTCGTCGCCCTCGGCGGCGGCATGGGCCTCTCGGCCTCGCTCACGGCGCTGCGCCGGATCACCGGCGATCTCACGGCCGTCGTGACCGTCGCCGACGACGGCGGTTCCAGCGGCCGGCTCCGCGAGGAGCTCGGCGTCCTCCCGCCGGGCGACCTGCGCAAGGCGCTCGCCGCGCTCTGCGGGGACGACGAGTGGGGCCAGACCTGGGCCCAGGTCATCCAGCACCGGTTCGAGTCCAAGGGCGACCTGCACGAGCACGCGGTGGGCAACCTGCTCATCGTCGCCCTCTGGGAGCAGCTGGGCGACCACGTCCAGGCCCTCGACCTGGTCGGCAAGCTGCTCGGAGCGCACGGCAGGGTCCTGCCGATGTCCGCCGTCCCCCTGGAGCTCCAGGCCCTCGTACGGGGGCACGACCCGGAGCGCCCCGACGAGACGGTGACCGTGCGCGGACAGGCGACGGTGGCGCTGACCCCGGGGGAGGTCCAGTCGGTCCACGTCGTGCCGGTCGATCCGCCTGCGGTTCCCGAGGCGGTCGCCGCCGTTCTCGACGCCGATTGGGTGGTTCTGGGCCCAGGGTCCTGGTTTTCCTCCGTGATTCCGCATCTGCTGGTCCCGGAGCTGCTCGACGCACTGGTGACCACGAAGGCCCGTAAGGTCCTCTCGCTGAACCTCGCACCACAGCCCGGTGAAACAGAAGGGTTCTCACCGCAGCGTCATTTGGAGGTTTTGGGACGACACGCCCCTAAACTCGCCATGGACGTGGTGCTGGCCGACGAGGCCGCCGTGCCCGACCGCGAGTCCCTCGCCGACGCCGCACAGCGGCTCGGAGCCGCGGTCGAGCTGGCCCCCGTGGCCTCACCCGACGGCGTTCCGATTCATGATCCGGAGCTGTTGGCCGCCGCGTACGACCGTATTTTTCGGATGCATGGAAGGATCGGCCCATGGCGATGACGCCAGCGGTGAAGGACGAAATCTCTCGGCTTCCCGTGACCCGGACCTGCTGCAGAAAGGCAGAGGTCTCGGCGATTCTCCGGTTCGCGGGCGGGCTGCACCTGGTGAGCGGCCGGATCGTGATCGAGGCCGAGCTGGACACGGGGAGCGCGGCACGCCGGCTGAAGCGGGACATCCTGGAGATCTTCGGGCACAGCTCCGAGCTGATCGTGATGGCCCCGGGCGGACTGCGGCGCGGCTCGCGCTTCGTCGTGCGCGTGGTGGCGGGCGGCGACCAGCTGGCCCGCCAGACCGGCCTGGTGGACGGCCGCGGCCGGCCCATCCGGGGCCTCCCCCCGCAGGTGGTCTCGGGGGCCACCTGCGACGCGGAGGCCGCCTGGCGGGGAGCCTTCCTGGCCCACGGCTCGCTCACCGAGCCGGGCCGCTCCTCCTCCCTGGAGGTGACCTGCCCCGGCCCGGAGGCCGCCCTGGCCCTGGTGGGCGCGGCCCGCAGGCTCTCCATCGCCGCCAAGGCGCGCGAGGTGCGGGGTGTGGACCGTGTCGTCGTCCGTGACGGGGACGCGATCGGCGCGCTGCTGACCCGTCTGGGCGCCCATGACGCGGTGCTCGCCTGGGAGGAGCGCCGGATGCGGCGCGAGGTGCGTGCCACGGCCAACCGGCTCGCCAACTTCGACGACGCCAACCTCCGCCGCTCCGCCCGCGCGGCGGTCGCCGCGGGCGCCCGGGTGGGGCGCGCGCTGGAGATCCTGGGCGAGGAGGTCCCGGAGCACCTCGCGGCGGCCGGACGGCTGCGCATGGAGCACAAGCAGGCCTCGCTGGAGGAGCTGGGGGCGCTTGCCGACCCGCCGCTGACCAAGGACGCGGTCGCGGGCCGGATCAGGCGTCTGCTGGCCATGGCCGACAAGCGGGCCCAGGATCTGGGTATCCCCGGCACGGAATCGACCCTCAGTGAGGAGCTGGCCGACGGCCTCGTGGGCTGAGAGCCGCAGCAGGGCCCCGGCACAGCCCCGCAGGGCGCGTGCCGGGGCCCTGCCGCCTTTCGGCGGCGGAAGCGCGCGGGCCGGGGGCCGGCCATGGAGGGCCGTGGGCGGCAGCATTTTCTCCCTGGCCGGATTCAGGGGGCGTTCCACAGGAGAAGCGGAGCCTTTCCCGAATACCCTTCGAGCGCCGGCCCGCACGATTGAGCGGGTGAACTCATCAGTTCCGCCTCCGCGTCCGCCGGAGGTATGCAGTTGGCCTGGCCTTTTTATCGATTGAGTGCTGCTCCGCACAATTGAGCATCCGGCTTGCGGGCTGCCTCGGCGTACTGCGGTAAATGCGCCACGAGAAACAGTTTGCCGCCGCCCGTGGCCGACGGGACCGCGGCGACCGGACAGGCGTCGGTGACACGCGGTGACAAGGAAGCGCCGACCGCCCTCGCGCCGCAAGAGGCCCGGCGGCGGCGGATGTTGACACTCGGTGACCGGGTGGCGCGATGGCAGGGCCCGGTGGTTCCGTCGACCGGAACCCCTTACTCCTACCCGGGAGTAAGGGGATCCCCTTTCACACCACCGCTCTCGATGTCACTCCGGAGCCTTCGGAGAGGTAGGGTCGGAGGCGGTCGGGGACATCCCTATAAAACTCGCCGGCATCGAAACCGGCGTTCCTAACGAGGAGATCGGTTCGTGACGATCCGCGTAGGCATCAACGGCTTTGGCCGCATCGGTCGTAACTACTTCCGCGCGCTGCTGGAGCAGGGTGCGGACATCGAGATCGTGGCTGTCAACGACCTGGGTGACACTGCGACCACGGCTCACCTGCTGAAGTACGACACCATTCTGGGTCGTCTCAAGGCAGAGGTCAGCCACACCGCCGACACCATCACCGTCGACGGTCACACCATCAAGGTGCTCTCCGAGCGCAACCCGGCCGACATCCCCTGGGGTCAGCTGGGCGTCGACATCGTCATCGAGTCGACCGGCATCTTCACGAAGAAGGCCGACGCCGAGAAGCACATCACCGGCGGCGCCAAGAAGGTCCTCATCTCGGCTCCGGCCAAGGACGAGGACATCACCATCGTGATGGGCGTCAACCAGGACAAGTACGACGCGGCCAACCACCACGTCATCTCCAACGCCTCCTGCACCACCAACTGCGTGGCGCCGATGGCCAAGGTTCTCGACGAGAACTTCGGCATCGTCAAGGGTCTGATGACGACGGTCCACGCGTACACGAACGACCAGCGCATCCTGGACTTCCCGCACTCGGACCTGCGTCGCGCCCGCGCCGCCGCCGAGAACATCATCCCGACCACGACGGGCGCCGCCAAGGCGACCGCCCTGGTCCTCCCGCAGCTCAAGGGCAAGCTCGACGGCATCGCGATGCGCGTCCCGGTCCCGACCGGCTCCGCCACCGACCTCGTCGTGACCCTGCAGCGCGAGGTCACCAAGGACGAGGTCAACGCCGCGTTCAAGAAGGCGTCCGACGACGGCGACCTCAAGGGCTTCCTGACCTACACCGAGGACCCGATCGTGTCCTCGGACATCGTCGGCGACCCGTCGTCCTGCACCTTCGACTCCTCCCTGACCATGGTCCAGGAGGGCAACTCGGTGAAGATCCTCGGCTGGTACGACAACGAGTGGGGTTACTCCAACCGCCTCGTCGACCTGACCGTCTTCGTCGGCGGCCAGCTCTGATCCTAGGATCGACAGGCATCCAGGTGTGATGTGAGGGGCTCGGACGGCGCGACGCGGCGCCGTCCGAGCCCCCTCGCATGCTCATCCGTCCGTCCAAGGAGTATGGGAACAGAGATGAAGACGATCGACGAACTTCTCGCCGAAGGGGTCGCGGGCAAGCGGGTATTCGTCCGCGCCGACCTCAACGTGCCGCTGGACGGCACCACGATCACCGATGACGGCCGCATCCGCGCCGTCCGGCCGACGATCGCCCGGCTCGCCGAGGCCGGCGCGCGTGTCGTCGTCGCCTCGCACCTGGGCCGCCCGAAGGGCGCCCCTGACCCGGCCTTCTCGCTCGCGCCCGCCGCCGCACGTCTGGGCGAGCTGCTCGGTGCCGAGGTCGCCTTCGCGAGCGACACCGTCGGCGAGTCCGCCCGCTCCACGGTCGCCGCCCTCACCGACGGCCAGGTCGCCGTCATCGAGAACCTCCGCTTCAACGCCGGTGAGACGTCGAAGGACGACGCCGAGCGGGGCGCCTTCGCCGATCAGCTCGCCGAGCTCGCCGACGTGTACGTGGGCGACGGTTTCGGTGCCGTCCACCGCAAGCACGCGTCGGTCTTCGACCTCCCGGCCCGGCTGCCGCACGCGGCCGGAAGCCTGATCGCCACCGAGGTCGGCGTCCTGAAGAAGCTCACCGAGGACGTGACGCGCCCCTACGCCGTGGTCCTCGGCGGCTCGAAGGTCTCCGACAAGCTCGGTGTCATCGACCACCTGCTGGAGAAGGCCGACCGCATCCTCATCGGCGGCGGTATGGCCTACACCTTCCTCAAGGCCAAGGGGTACGAGGTCGGCAGCTCCCTCCTCCAGGAGGACCAGATCCCGGCGGTGCTCGGATACCTCGAGCGCGCCGAGAAGAAGGGTGTGGAGTTCGTGCTCCCCGTCGACGTCGTCGTCTCGGAGCAGTTCCCCGACCTCAAGGCCAAGACCCCGGGCAGCCCCGCCACCGTCGCCGCCGACGCCATTCCCGCCGGCGCGATGGGGCTGGACAACGGCCCGGAGACCAACAAGCTGTACGCCTCGAAGCTCGCCGACGCGGCCACCGTCTTCTGGAACGGCCCGATGGGCGTCTTCGAGCACCCCGACTACGCCGAGGGCACCAGGGCGGTCGCCCAGGCCCTCGTCGACTCCGAGGCCTTCAGCGTCGTCGGCGGCGGCGACTCCGCTGCCGCCGTCCGCATCCTGGGCTTCGACGAGAACGCATTCGGCCACATCTCGACCGGTGGCGGCGCCAGCCTCGAATACCTCGAGGGCAAGACGCTTCCCGGCCTCGCCGCACTGGAGGACTGACCTTTCATGACCACCCGCACCCCGCTCATGGCGGGCAACTGGAAGATGAACCTCAACCACCTCGAGGCCATCGCCCACGTCCAGAAGCTCGCTTTCGCCCTGGCCGACAAGGACTACGACGCGGTCGAGGTCGCCGTCCTGCCGCCCTTCACCGACCTGCGCTCCGTGCAGACGCTGGTCGACGGCGACAAGCTGAAGATCAAGTACGGCGCCCAGGACATCTCGGCCCAGGACTCCGGCGCGTACACCGGTGAGATCTCCGGCCCGATGCTCGCCAAGCTGAAGTGCACGTACGTGGCCGTCGGCCACAGCGAGCGCCGCCAGTACCACGGCGAGAACGACGAGATCTGCAACGCCAAGGTGAAGGCCGCGTACAAGCACGGCCTGACCCCGATCCTCTGCGTCGGCGAGGGCCTGGACATCCGCAAGGCGGGTGACCAGGTCTCCTACACGCTGGCACAGCTCGACGGCGCGCTGAAGGACATCCCGGCCGAGCAGGCCGAGTCCATCGTCATCGCCTACGAACCGGTCTGGGCCATCGGGACCGGCGAGGTCGCCACCCCCGAGGACGCCCAGGAGGTCTGCGGCGCGATCCGCGGCCGGCTCGCCGAGCTGTACTCGCAGGAGCTGGCCGACGCGGTCCGTATCCAGTACGGCGGCTCGGTGAAGTCCGGCAACGTCGCGGCCATCATGGCGCAGCCCGATGTCGACGGTGCTCTCATCGGCGGCGCCGCTCTCGACGCCGACGAGTTCGTCAAGATCGTCCGCTTCCGCGACCAGTGAGTATGCGGTAGCGCGGATCCGTCGTACCCTTGCGGGGGCCGAGGGGGGTCTACCCCCGGGCCCCCGCTGTTCGTACATGCAGTCCTAGGAATTCCGGAAAGTAGGGACCAGCCGTGGTTTTGGCGTTCGAGATCGCCCTGATCGTCTTCAGCCTGCTGCTGATGCTGCTGGTGCTGATGCACAAGGGGAAGGGCGGCGGCCTTTCCGACATGTTCGGGGGTGGAATGCAGTCCTCCGTGGGTGGCTCCTCGGTCGCCGAGCGGAACCTCGACCGCATCACCGTCGTGGTCGGTCTGGGCTGGTTCGCGTGCATTGTCGTCCTTGCTCTGCTCATCAAGCTGGACAACTGACCCCCCGTCCGCGATTCCTGGTGAGGGTGTAACTCCTTTCACTGGACGCGCGTTGGGCCTTACGTAGACTGGGGCATCTTCGAGCACCATCACGCAGGGAGTTACGACCGTGGCAAGTGGCAACGCGATCCGGGGAAGCCGGGTCGGAGCGGGGCCGATGGGGGAGGCCGAGCGCGGTGAGTCCGCGCCACGGGCCCGCATCTCCTTCTGGTGCTCGAACGGGCACGAGACGCAGCCGAGCTTCGCCCATGACGCGCAGGTACCGGAGACCTGGGACTGCCCGCGCTGCGGCTTCCCGGCCGGGCAGGACCGGGACAGCCCGCCGGCCCCGCCGCGCACCGAGCCGTACAAGACGCACCTGGCGTACGTGCGAGAGCGGCGCAGCGACGCCGACGGCGAGGCGATCCTCGCCGAAGCCCTGGCGAAACTCCGCGGCGAGATCTGAGACTTCTGTTCACCGGCCGGTCACCCCCTGGGTGCCCGGCCGGAATCGGTATGCCGTCCACCAGCTCGCCGTTGCCCCGCCGGGCCCTCCAGATCAATTAGGTTGGAGGGGCAGCGGGGAAGGTTGCAGGTACGAGAGAAGTGGGCGATTTCCGGGATGAACGCACAAAGCCGAACCAAGCTCAACCAGCTGTCCGAGTGGACGGCTCTCGGCAAGCACCGTGAGCAGTTCGGGGGGACACATCTGCGGCAGCTGTTCGCGGACGCGCCGGACCGGGGGAAGCAGTACACCCTCCGCGTCGGTGACCTCCACATCGACTACTCCAAGCACCTGGTCACCGACGAGACGCTGCGGCTGCTGCGCGAGCTCGCGGCCGCCACGGACGTCGCGGGGCTGCGGGACGCCATGTTCCGCGGCGACAAGATCAACACGACGGAGGACCGCGCCGTCCTGCACACCGCGCTCCGCGCGCCGCGGGGCGCCGTGATCGAGGTCGACGGCGAGAACGTGGTGCCCGCCGTGCACGCCGTCCTCGACAGGATGGCCGCCTTCTCCGACCGGATCCGGTCGGGCGGGTGGACCGGCCACACGGGCAAGCCGATCAAGAACATCGTCAACATCGGTATCGGCGGCTCGGACCTCGGCCCCGCCATGGCGTACGAGGTCCTGCGCTCCTTCACGGACCGTTCGCTCACCGTCCGCTTCGTGTCGAACGTCGACGGCGCCGACCTCCACGAGGCGGTACAGGGCCTCGACCCGGCCGAGACCCTCTTCATCGTCGCGTCCAAGACGTTCACGACGATCGAGACCATCACCAACGCCACCTCCGCCCGCGACTGGCTGCTCACCGGGCTGAGGGCCGGTCAGGACGCCGTCGCCAAGCACTTCGTGGCGCTGTCGACCAACGCGGAGAAGGTCGCGGACTTCGGCATCGACACGGCCAACATGTTCGAGTTCTGGGACTGGGTCGGAGGGCGGTACTCCTACGACTCGGCGATCGGCCTCTCGCTGATGATCGCCATCGGACCTGACCGGTTCCGGGAGATGCTCGACGGCTTCCACCTCGTCGACGAGCACTTCCGCACCGCCCCCGCCGAGGAGAACGCCCCGCTGCTGCTGGGCCTGCTGGGCATCTGGTACGGCCAGTTCTTCGACGCCCAGTCGCACGCGGTGCTGCCCTACAGCCACTATCTGTCCAAGTTCACGGCGTACCTGCAGCAGCTGGACATGGAGTCCAACGGCAAGTCCGTGGACCGGGACGGCGATCCGGTGGAGTGGGAGACCGGGCCGGTCGTCTGGGGCACCCCCGGTACCAACGGGCAGCACGCCTACTACCAGCTGATCCACCAGGGCACCAAGATCATCCCGGCCGACTTCATCGGCTTCGCCGCACCGGTCCACGACCTGCTGCCCGGGCTGATCGCCCAGCACGACCTGCTGATGGCCAACTTCTTCGCGCAGACCCAGGCGCTCGCCTTCGGCAAGACGCCGGAGGAGGTCCGCGCGGAGGGCGTGCCCGAGGAGCTCGTGCCGCACAAGACGTTCCGCGGCAACCACCCGACGACCACGATCCTCGCGGACCGTCTCACCCCGTCGGTGCTCGGCCAGCTGATCGCGCTGTACGAGCACAAGGTCTTCGTCCAGGGCGCCGTCTGGAACATCGACTCCTTCGACCAGTGGGGCGTCGAGCTCGGAAAGGTCCTGGCCAAGAAGATCGAACCGGTCCTCACCGAGGGCACCGGCGGCGAACAGCTGGACAGCTCCACCGCCGCGCTCGTCTCGACGTACCGCTCGCTGCGGGGCCGCTGAGCGATGACCACGGGGGAGGGGACGATACGGCTCAGGCCGCCGCGCAACGCGCCCGACCGCCGGGCCGTCGGCTGGTGGCGGACACAGTGGCTGCTGTTGACCGCGGCCCCGGTCGCGGTCCTCGGCATCCTGGGCGCGTTCATCGGGCCCGCCAGACTCTGGCTGCTGACGCCCGCCGTCGTGCTCGGCGCCGTCGGTCTGCTGTGCGCCGTCCTCTTCCCCCTCTGGTGGTTCCGCACCCACCGTTGGGAGGTCACCGACGATGCGGTCTACGTGAGCACCGGGGCGCTCCTGCGGGAGTGGCGGATCGCCCCGATGTCCCGCATCCAGACCGTGGACACCGTGCGGGGCCCGCTGGAACAGCTCTTCGGGCTGGCGACTGTCACCGTCACCACCGCGTCCGCCAAGGGCGCCGTGGAGATCGAGGGGCTGACCCATGAGGTCGCCACCGAACTCGTGGAGCGGCTGACCCGCATCACCCAGGCCACTCCCGGGGACGCCACATGAGCACGGCCGTCGACAGCGTCGGCTGGCGGCGGCTCCATCACCGCACGGTCCTGGTCACCGCGCTGGTCACGGCGGGAGTCGCGGCGGGCGCGGCCGTACCGGTCACGGTCGCGCTGTCCGGCCGTCTCGGATACGCGGCGGCCATCGGCTGGGCCCTGGCGGGAGCCGCCCTGCTGATCGGCTGCGCCGCCGCCGGAGACTACGCACGGTGGCGGCGCACCCGGTACCGCGTCGGCACCGAGCGCGTCGATCTGCACACCGGGCTCCTCCTGCTCAAGCGCCGCTCGCTGGCCCGGGAGCGGATCCGCAGCGTCGACCTCACCGCCCATCCGCTGCTGCGCATCCTGGGTCTTGTCTCGGTCCGCATCGGCACCGGGGAGCAAGCGGGAGGCGACTCCACGCTCACGCTGGACCCCGTCGCCCGCGCCGAGGGCGAGCGGCTGCGCCGTGACCTCCTCGACCGCGCCGCCCCTGACCTCTCCGTGCCGCACCGGGACGGTGAACTGGCCAGGCTCGACCTCCGGTGGATCCGCTACGCGCCCGTCTCCTTCGCCACGCCCCTGCTCGGCGGCGCCGCCGCCGGCGGGGTGATGCAGATCAGCGACTGGGTGGGGGCGCAGACCGAGGTGATCCACTGGATCGCCGACCGCTTCCGGGACACCCCGCTGCTCTGGATGATCGCCGTCCTGGTCGTGACGGCCCTGGCAGCCGGTGTGGCCGGGGCACTCGGGCTGTGGGTCGAGAGCTGGTGGAGCTACCGCCTGGAGCGCGAGCCGGGCGGCACCCTGCGCGTGCGGCGCGGACTCTTCACGTCGCGTTCCCTGTCCGTCGAGGAACGGCGACTGCGCGGGGTGGACCTGGTGGAACCCCTCGGTGTGAGGCTCGCGGGTGCCGCCCGGGTCGACGCGATCGCCACGGGCCTGAGCAGGGACGAGGAGTCGCGCAGCGCCGACCACAACACACTGCTGCCGGCGGCGCCCCGCGCGCTGGCGGACACCATCGTCGCGGAGGTGCTGCGCGAGCAGGCCACCCCGACCGGCGCACCGCTCACGGCGCATCCACGGGCGGCCCGTGGGCGACGGCTGCGCCGCGCCCTGGTGGTGGCCCTGGCGCCCGTGCTGGTCCAGGTGCTGCTGGGTGTCCTGCTGACGCCCGTGCTGCTCTGGACCGCGCTCGGCAGCGCGGTGGTGGCGGTGCCCGTCGCCGTGCTCCTGGCCGTCGACGCGTACCGCTCGCTGGGGCACACGCTGAGCGGTGACTACCTGGTGACCCGCTCCGGCACGGTCCGGCGGTCCACCGCGGCCCTGCAGCGGTCCGGAGTGATCGGCTGGACGGTGAAGCAGTCCGTCTTCCAGCGTCGCGCCGGGCTGTTGAGCGTCACCGCCACGACGGCCGCCGGAGGCGGCGCCTACACGGCGCACGACACCGACCCCTCGGAATGTCTCGCCTTCGCCGCCGACGCCGTGCCGGGGCTGCTGGAGCCCTTCCTGGAACGCGGCTGAGCCGAAGGCGCGGCGCCCCGTCGGCGTTACCCGTCGATCAGCGCGGTGGCGTCGAAGGCCGGAACACCGGCCGTTGGGGGAGCGTCCTGGGGTGCCGGAGCGGGATGCCCGGCGGCCAGTACGTACAGCGGGGTGTGGCCGGTGTTGTCCAGGCCGCAGCGGCCGGCGACCGCGGAGTCCCTGAAGGCGCCCGTCTGGGCGGGGCCGAGCCCGAGGGCCGTAGCGGTCAGCGCGAAGGTCTGCCCCAGGTGTCCCGCGTCGAGGAGACAGACCCGGTAGGCGCGGGGCGTCGGGTACTTCGCGCTCATCCGCTCCAGACGCGCGGCGAGAACGACGAGGAAGGCGGGGCGCGCGGCCCACGACTGGTCGGCGCAGAGGCGGGCGGCTTCCGCGGGCGTGAGGCCCTCGGAGAGCAGCTCGAGCGCGTGCTGCAAGCCGTTGTAGTGGTACCAGCCGGGGGCCAGGCCGCTGACGCCCAGGACGCCGACGTACGCGTCGATCTCCTGCCGGGAGCCGCCCTGCGGGCTGGTCCGCCGGTACAGGGCGCCCCGCCCGCAGTCGATGAAGTCGACCGGGCCGAAGACCGTGGCCAGCAAGGTGGCCAGTGTCTCCAGCGACACCGGCGCACCGGTGAAGTCGCGGTGGGTGCGGCGGTTGTACAGAACCTGTTCGTACGGGGCCCCGAGCCCGGCCGGCCCGCGGGGCAGCAGGAGCCGGGGAGCCTCCGGATACCCGGTGAACAGCGGAGGCAGCGGCTCCCGCCCCGGTCCGGGCGGGGGCGGCCCCGGGGCGCCCGCCTCCCGTGCCTCCCCGGAGGGGGCCACGGCCTGGGGGGAGTCGTACACGTCCTGGGTGGCGTAGTGGAAGAACGACGCCTCGGGCATCCACGCGCCCCACTGTCCGGCGATCCGCTCGTCGAGCTGCGCGGCCGCGCTGCCGTGGGCCAGCAGGGCTCCGCTCCGCACCAGCGCCTCGACGGCGTCCTCGACGGTGTCCGGGGTCAGGTGGCCGAGGTGTCCGGCGGCCTCGTCGGGAGTGCTCCACTCCTCGAACGCCGCAAGGATCTCCGCTGCGGCCGGGTGCAGTGCCGTGGGGGTGCCGTGCGGGTGGGGGTGGACGACGAAGGCGCTGTCGTGCCAGTAGCAGGTCAGACAGCGAGAACGACGTAGACGCACGGTGACTCCTGCAAGGGGAAGTGGGGGAAGCGGGGGGAAGAACCGGACGTACGCGTGGGGCCGGGCAAGGGGGTACCCGGCCCCACGCGCGCGGTCACGCCTGGCGGTAGGCCCACGTCCAGTTCCAGGTGGAACCCTCACCGGCCTTGGGACGGTCGGCCCGGATGGCGATCCGGTGCTTCATCTCGATCCTGCGCATTCTTCTTCACCTCCTTCTTCCATGTTCGGGGTTACTCATCTGTGCGTCGCCGCGACGGCATATCCATGACGCAACACAGAATCGTCATACGCAAGACCTCATTTCCCTAATCACTCTTTCGTGGTGGGATCCATGGCCTTCGATTTTCTTTCGCGTCGCATTCATGGGGAGTGTTCTCACGCGCTGTCAACGTGCTTTGTATACGGGAGGCGGGACTGGTTGCGGTAGATCGCTGCTGGTCACAGGCTTACGGAGTGGCTGCTTACCAATTTCTTTCAGACTTTTTTCGGCTACCTGTCGATGCGGGCGAAGGTCTCCGGAAGGTGTCATAACGTGCGGACATCGGCACTCGATGAACTGAAGAAGCGGCCAGGCGATGTGTTCATTCATTGCGGCCGGGTGCCGGACCACTGAAATCGCGAAGGGGCAGCATGACCGTTTTTACGTCCAGCGAAATGGCCTCCGAAGTCTTCGGCCGGCTTTTCGGCGTACTGCTGGAGGACGAGCAGTTCGTGGAGAAGGCGCGCAAGGAAGCCCTGTCGGTGCAGCTGGTGCACAGCAAGCCCGACTGCCGGATCTTCGTCTCGTCCGAGGGCGTCGTCTCCGGGGACGACGTGCCGTTCAAGGCCGCGATCACTCTCAAGATGTCCTGCGACACCGCGCACGCCCTGTGGTCGGGCCGGCTGCTGGTGCCCGCCGCCATCGCCACCGGCAAGGTCCGGATCCGCGGCCGCATCGCCAAGGTGCTGGAGCTGGTGCCGATGCTCCAGCCCGCCTTCGACAGCTACCCGACGATCGCCGCGGAAGCGGGCGTCGGCGCCTGACCCACCGCGTGCATCCCCCGACCGCCCCCGACGACACCTGTGAACGAGGAGCCACGAAACCCATGACCATCGACGTACCGGCAGGACTCTCCCCAGAGCTCAACTTCGACGTGCTGCCCCCGGATGTGCGGCAGCTCAAGGACGACGCGCGGCGGTTCGCGCAGGAGACCGTGAAGCCCCTGGTCGGACAGCTCGACCAGGCGCCGGCCGAGGACTTCGACTGGGACGTGGTGCGCCGCGGCCACGAGATCGGTCTGACCCGGGCCGCCGTCCCCACCGACTACGGCGGGCTCGGGCTCGGCATGCTGGGAGTCGCCACCGCCCTGGAGGAAGTGGCCGCCGTGTGCCCCGGCACCGCGCTCGTCTTCGGGGCCACCATGCTCGGCCAGGCCCCGCTCCTGCTCTCCGGCGACCCCCGCCTCCAGGCGCGCTACCTCCCGCTCTTCTCCGGTGACGAGCCGGTGCTCGCGTGCAACGCGGTGACGGAGGAGGACGCCGGGTGCGACCTGATCATCCCCGCCAACGCACAGCACGCACGCAACGTCATGACGGCCCGGCGGGACGGCGACACGTACGTGCTCACCGGCAGGAAGCGGTTCATCACCAACGCCCGCTTCGCCGCCTTCGCCTCGGTGTTCGCGAACATGGAGGGCAGCCCCGGAGCCACCGGCCTCACCTCCTTCATCGTGCCCCTGAACCTCCCCGGAGTCGTGCGCGGCCCGGTCGCCGACAAGATGGGCTACCGCGCCTGCCTGGGCAGCGAGTTGGAGTTCGACGAGGTCCGGGTGCCCGCCGAGAACATGATCGGCGGCGAGGGCGAGGGCATGCCCATCAACATGGCCCAGAGCAACATGGCCCGCGCCGCCGTCGCCGGCATCTCCACCGGTGTGGCTCGCGGCGCCCTGGAACAGGCCGTCGCCTGGGCCGGTGAACGCGTCCAGGGCGGTCAACTCCTGCACCGGCACCAGTTCACCGCCGCGAAGCTGGCCGCCATGAGCGCCCAGGTGGACGCCGCCCGCCTGCTGTACCTGCACGCGGCGAACACCGTGGACACCCAACTGCCCCCACCCGCCTACGAACCGGCGGTCGCCAAACTCTTCGCCGACCGGGCCGCCATCGACGTGGCCGACGCCGCTCTCTCCCTCGTCGGCGCGCGAGGATACCTCCGGTCGTACGGCGTGGAGAAGATGCTCCGCGACGCCTACGGGACCCGCGTGTACGAAGGCACCCCCGAGGTCCTGGCGCTCACGATCACCGAGAGCCTCTACGCCGAGGACGACGCCGAATGAACACCGCCTCCCCCCTCGCGGGCGGTGACGGGCCCGCCCGCACCACCATCCCGACCTCCGCCGACCCGGCGGGCTCCCGCGCCCTGCGCTACGTCGCCGACATCATCGAACTGCACGAACGCCTCAGCTACCGGCAGTTGCCGGCGGAGATCGACGGAACCCCGCTCTACCACGCGGAGGACGTGCACAGCGGGCTGATCACCCTCACCGCACGGGACAGCCAGATCCCCGCCCGGTACCTCAGGGGCATCCTCGGCTTCCGGCTGGCCCAGTACCTGCGGCTGAGCTGGATCTCGGCCGACCTCGTCTACCGGACGGCGGCGTACCACGAACCGCTGCCCCGTCCGGGCCAGATGGAGAGCCTCCACACGGTCACCCTCTGCTCGCGCACCGGAAGGATCCGCGGCTACGTCGGACTGAGCTGCTCGGCCGACCCCGTGAGCCTGCCGCTCGACTCCCCCCGGCGCGCCCTGTTCCCGACCGAGGCCGCCCACGGCATCGACCTGCTGGGACAGTACGCGCGCCTGGGTCTGGGCACTCACCAGGTCTTCGAGCTCAAGCGCTTCCTGCGTGACCAGTCGATGCCGCTCGGCATCCAGCACGACCGGGTGCCGTGGCACCTCATGCTCGGCGTGGGCGAGGCGATGATCCAGCTGGACGACTCGATCCGCCTCGTGCTCGGCGACGCCAAGGAACACGTGGCCCTGCGCCATCTGCGGCTGGCCGGCTTCGACCTCCATGTCGTCGAGGACACCTCCCCGAGCCTGCCCTCGTCGGACCCGCTGGCGCCCATCTACCACCAGGGCGTCCTCGCCAAGCCCTTCGTGGCACCGGTGCCCCAGGACCTGCCCTGGTACCGCGACGTCGTCCGCTCGTACATGGACGGCAGCAGCGACCTGACCTCGTACCACGAGATGGTCGCCCGGCTCGCCGGACGCAGGCAGGCGGCGGGCGGCTCCCTGATCCCCCGCCAGCGAGGAGGTGCCGTATGACCCCGGAGAGCATGGGCCTGCCACCGGCGGGCAGCGGGGAGTCGGGACCGCACCGCGTCTTCTACGACGAGCTGGTCACCCGCAACGCGGGCGTCGTCTCCGCCGGCGAACAGCTGGCCCTGCGCAACGCCACGATCCTGGTGGCGGGCTGCGGGTCGATCGGAGGCGCCGCCGTGGAACCGCTGACCCGGCTCGGGGCACAGCGCTTCCTGGTGGCGGACCCCGGAACGTTCGAACTGAACAACCTCAACCGCCAGAGCGCGGTCGCCGCCGACATCGAGCAGAACAAGGCCGCCGGCGCGGCGGAACGCATCATGTCGATCAACCCGCACGCCCGGGTGAGCGTGTTCACCGAGGGGGTGACCGAGGCGACGGTGCAGCGGCTCACCGCGCACTGTCAGATCATCATCGACGGGGTGGACGTCACCACCCCCGACGGATGGCACGCGAAGCACCTCCTGCACCGCGTGGCGGTCCAGCGGAAGCTCCCCCTCATCACCGGCTGGGACATGGCCGGAACCCAGTACGTGCGCTGTTACGACTACCGGCGCGTCCGGAAGCCCTTCGCCGGCGCCATCACCCTCGCCGACATCGAGCGGGTGGACACCTGGGAACTCCTGCGCCGCGCGGTGCCGCTGCGCCGGGTGCCGGGGGAGATGCTGGCGGAGATCCGGGCGAACCACCTGCGCACGGACTACAGCTTCCCTCAGGTCGCGTACACCGCCACCGCGTTCGGGGTGCTCAGCTCCCACATGGCCGTACGCGTCCTCGCGGGGAAGCGGGTGCGTCAGGAGATCAGCCTGGACGTGCACCAGATGGCCCGGCCGCTCGGTGAGCGCTGGCTGACCCGCCTGCGACGGCCGTTCGAACTGGCGGCCCTGGTGCCGCCGATGCTCCGCCTCATGCGCCGGTCCGGCGCGCGCTGAACGCGGCCGCGCACGCCTCACCGGCGGCGGCCCCGCGGGCTTCCGCGAGGCCGCCGCCGGTGTCCGGCCGCGGCGACACCCTCCAGGAAAAGGCAATCATGCATGTCTCCAAGCGGAGCGTCCTGTGGACGTTCCTCTGCTGTGGCCTCGGCGTGGCCATGGTCTCCCTCGACAATCTGGTCGTCATCACCGCCCTGCCCGCGATCCGCGAGAGCCTCGGCGGCGACATCCAGCAACTCGAGTGGACCGTCAACGCCTACACACTCACCTACGCCGTCCTCATGCTCCCCGGTGCGGCGCTGGGCGACCGGTTCGGGCGGCGGCGGATGTTCGTGGTGGGCCTGGGCGTCTTCACCGCCGCGTCGGCCGCGGCGGCGCTAGCCCCCGGCATCGGCGCGCTCATCGCGGCCCGGGCGTTGCAGGGCCTCGGCGCCGCCGCGCTGATGCCCCTCAACCTGACCCTGCTCACGGCGGTCGCTCCGCCCGCCCGCCGCGGCGCCGTCCTCGGGGCGCTGAGCGCCGTCGAGGGCCTGGCCATCGCGATGGGGCCGCTCGTCGGCGGGGTGATGGTGGAGCACCTCACCTGGCAGTGGATCTTCTGGATCAATGTGCCCATCGGCCTCGTCCTGCTGCCGCTCGGCCGGTGGAAGCTCGCCGAGAGCCGCGGCCCCAACTCCCGGTTCGACCTGGTCGGGACCGTACTGGCCGGCGCCGGCCTGTTCGGCATCGTCTTCGGCCTCATCCAGGGCCCCACGGACGGCTGGACCAGTCCCCACGTCCTGACCGCACTGGCCGGTGGCGCCCTGGTCGTGGCCGCGTTCGTCGCCTGGGAACTCCGCACCGCCATGCCCATGTTCCCGATGCGGCTGTTCCGCCACCGCACCTTCAGCGGCATGAACGCCGCGGGGCTGCTGATGTTCGCGGGCATGTTCGGGTCGGTCTTCCTCCTCACCCAGTTCTTCCAAGGCCCGCGCGGCTACTCCCCGATGGAGGCCGGCCTGCGCATCCTGCCCTGGACGGCGGTGCCGATCTTCGTCGCCCCGATCGTGGGATTCCTCTCCGACCGGATCGGCAGCCGGACCATCGTGGCGATCGGCCTGACCTTCCAGGCCTGCGGGCTGGGCTGGATCGCCGCCCGGGTCTCACCGGACGTCGACTACGTCTCCCTGGTGCCGGCCCTGGTCCTGTGCGGGCTCGGCATGACCTTCTACTTCTCCCCGACCGCGAACCTGGTGATGAGCTCGGTCGACGCCCAGGACCGGGGGATGGCCTCGGGCGCGGTCAACTCGCTGCGGGAGCTGGGCGGTGTCCTCGGAGTCGCCGTGCTCGCCTCCGTGTTCACCGCGCACGGTGACCTCGCGACGGCGAGCAGCTTCACCGACGGCATGATCCCCGCCCTGTGGACCGGCGCGTGCCTCATCGCCGTCGGCGCTGTCGCGGTGCTCACGACACCGAGGCGCCCGAAAACGGAACGGGCCGCCGGAAAAGACGCCGCCATGACGATTTCCGGCACCGGGAACGCCCGGGCCTGACCCCCGGCCCCTCGACGGCCCGCCCCGGGCCGAGGCCCGGATCACCCCGGAGTGTTCCCACGCTCCAGAGGAAAGGAGAGACCGATCACCGCATCCGTCCGCGTCCTGCTCGTCGACGACCGAGCCATCACCCGGACCGGTATCCGCGCCATCCTCGACCAGGACGGAACCGTCGAGGTGGTCGGGGAGGCCTCCGACGCCGCGGCCGCCGAGCGCGAGGTGCTCCGGCTCAGCCCCGCGGTGGTGCTCGCCGACGCGCAGTCCCCCGGCCTCGACATCGTCGGCATGGTCGCCGCGCTGGCCGCACGGTGCGGGGACACCATGCCGGCCGTCCTGCTGACGGCCCAGGGCACCGACCCCACCGCGCGGGAGGCGTTGCGGGCCGGCGCCAAGGGCGTCGTCCTCAGCAGCGCCACGCCGGAGCAGCTGGTCTCCGCCGTCCACATGGTCGCGGCGGGGTACGCCGTCTACGCGGCGGCCGGCCTCCGGCACGGCGCGGGCGGCGGGCAGCCGTGGTTCCCGGCCGCCCCCCGGCCGAGGCCGGACGCGGACCGCGCACGCGCCGGGCTGCTGACGCGCCGGGAACACGAGGTGCTGCAGCTGCTCGCCCGCGGCCTCAGCAACGCCGAGATGTCCGCCGAACTCGTGGTGAGCGAGAGCACGGTGAAGTCACATGTGCAGAACCTGCTCGACAAGCTGCACCTGCGCAACCGGGTGCACGCGGTGATCTACGCACACCGGACGGGGCTGGCGCCCGCGCTCTGCGCCTGCACCGGCCCGCAGGGGACCGGAGCGGACTGAGCGCGGACGCCCTCACCCGCCCGGGGAGCCCCTGCCGGACCGACGTCCGGCGGGGGCTCCGTGGTCAGCCCAGCGCCTCCAGCAGATAACCGCGCCGGCTGGCGGTGCGGACCCGCAGACCCAGCGGCAGGACACGGCGCCGGATCCTCATCACGTGCAGGTCCAGCGCGTTCCGGCTCGCGGTGCTGCCCCGGGTGCTCAGCAGCGTGAGCAGCTCGTCACGGCCCACCAGGCTTCCGAAACGCTGCACCAGCGGCCGCAGCAGGTACATCTCCGTCGGGGACACCGGCACCACCCGGCTGCAGTACCTGAGCAGACCGTCGTGGTCCAGCGCCGGCACATCGTGCGACGAGGCCCTGGCGCGCAGGGCCGAGACCCGTGCGGCGAAGTCCTCGCGGGTGATCGGCGATCGGACCCAGTCCTCCCGTACGTCCGTCGACACGGGCGGTGTCGCCCCGTTCTCGATCACGAGGAGACGGAGGGCGCCCTTGTGCCGGAAGTGTTCCAGCTTCGACGCTTCGAGGGGCCAGCGGACTACGTGAACCTGTTCCTCGTCCGAGGACGTCTGAGGCCTTTTGGTGTGCGGCACGAATCTCCCTTTCCGGATTTTGCAGGAGAACGGGAAAGTCATCCGTGAGCTGCCCTCGCCCCTACTGTGCATTGATTTATTTTTGAAGTGCACCGGAGTCCGGGGGTCAGCGTTGGAAAACTGTTCTCTGCAGCCTCTTTCTTCACTATGCAGCATTCCTGAGTGTTGTGGCAATAAGCAATAATCGAAGGCATTGTACGACAAGTCAGAAAGAATTTGATCATGGTGCTGAGCTCGGCATACTGTACGCGCAGAGTAAGTAGGGCGCCTTCCGGGGATGTCGACTGCGCCCCTTGCGCCCCCCTGATGGAGGAGAATCCGCTGAAAGGGGGAGGCGATAATTCGACAGAATAGCCGAGGTGGCCAGGAGGTGGCTGCGCTTAGATTGGGTCGCAGTGGCGGGGAGAGGAATCCGTAGCCCGCTAACTCGGCCGTGCCCGTGTGGCATTCCGTGCGCCCGTCCGGAGGCTACGGCATTTTCAAGCCATGCGCGGTGCAAAGGAATGGAGAGATGGTATGTGTGTGACGGTGGAAGCGAATGCATTTCACGGCGGGGGGTCCGGGCGGTCGGACGTCCACGACAACCCGGCCCAGGTGGCCGGCAGTCGCGACCTGATGCTCGCCGTGGTGAGGCTCACCGCGGCCGGGCTGAGCGCGTGCGCGTGGTCGGCCCGCGGCTCCGGCAAGGGGGCCGGCCGTGCCGCGTACGGTCGGTGAATCCGCGCGGCCCCGAGGCCGGGCGGGAAACGACGTGCTGGTGACGGGCATGGGAGCCACCACCCCGCTCGGCGCCGACGTCCCGGGCACCTGGGACGGACTGCTGGCGGGCCGCTCCGGCATCTCGCCGATCATCGCCCCCTGGGTCACGCGGCTGCCGGTGCACATCGCCGGCGGGATGCTCCAGGACCCGTACGCCGAGGTGGACCGGGTACAGCGCCGCCGGCTGGACCGGAGCCAGGCGGCGGCGCTGGTCGCGGCCAGGGAGGCGTGGTCCGACGCGGGGCCGCCGGAGGTCGAACCCGAACGGCTGGCCGTCGTGGTGGGCACCGGGATCGGGGGCGCGCTGACCATACTGGAGCAGCACGACCGCATGGGGGAGCGCGGACAGCGTGCCGTTTCCCCGTACACCGTTCCCCGGCTGATGCCCAACGGCGCTTCGGCGGTGGTCAGCCTGCTGCTCGGAGCACGGGCCGGCACCCACGCCCCGACCAGCGCCTGCGCCTCGGGCGCCGAGGCGATCGCGGTGGCCGCCCTGCTGATCCGAGCCGGCCGCGCCGATGTGGTGGTGGCCGGGGGCACGGACGCCTGCATCCATCCGCTCTCACTCGGCGCGTTCGCACAGATGCGCGCCCTGTCGTTGCGCAACGACGCACCGGACCGGGCGTCCAGGCCGTTCGACCGGCGGCGGGACGGCTTCGTCATGTCCGAGGGCGCGCGCATGGTCGTGCTGGAACGGGGCGACTTCGCACGCGCGCGGGGCGCCCGCGTCCACGCGGCGCTGGCCGGGGCGGGGGTCACGTCCGACGCCCACGACATCACGCTGCCCGACGCGGCCGGCCAGGCACGGGCGATCGGCGAGGCGCTGCGCGACGCGGGACTGACCGGCGGCGACATCGGCCACGTCAACGCACACGCGACAGGCACGCCCCAGGGCGATGTCGCCGAGTCCCGGGCCGTGAGGGCCGCCGTGGGCGATCACCCGGTGGTCACGGCCCCGAAGTCCTCCACGGGCCACCTGCTGGGCGCCTCGGGTGCGGTGGAGGCGATCCTCACGGTGCTCGCGCTCAAGGAATCGCTGGTGCCGCCGGTACGCAATCTGGAGGAGACCGGGGACGGCATCGGACTCGACCTGGTGACCAGCGCACCACGCGAGGCCGCCGCCACCGCGGCTCTGTCGACGTCCTTCGGCTTCGGCGGGCACAACGTGGTGCTGGCCTTCACCCGTGACTGAGCACCGGCCGCTAGCGGGCCGCTGCCCGCTCCCTCACCAGGACGAGGTGACGGGCGACGTCGTCGGGACGGGAGAGCTGGGGATAGTGGCCGGCCGCCGCGATCTCGGTGACCGGCAGGACGCTGGGCTCCTCCAGCGGGTCCTCCGCCCCGACGACGAGTTCCACCGGCACCGTGACGCGAGGCAGGGCGCTACGGAGGGCACCGCGCTGCCCGTACGCCGAACGCAGGGCGGCCACCACCCGGAGCGCCGCCCCCGCCCGGCGCAGGTCCGCCGCCGGCCCGTCGAGGTAACCGTCGTGCGGCAGTCCGAGCGAGCCGGCCAGCCGCTCGGCGGACATCCCGCGCAGCACAGGTACGGCGAGAGGTGAGCGCGTCAGCCACGAGGAGGCGGGCTGCAGGAAGGCCGGGGAGACCAGGACCAGCGCGCCCACGCGCTCGGGGTGCCGCAGCGCGTAACGCAGGGCCGGCCCGCAGGAGTAGGAGTGCGCGACCAGGACCGGCCGGCCCCGGACCGGTGCGAGGAAGGCGCTCAGCCAGGCGTCGTGCGACTGGCGGGCGGGTGCGGACCGCCCGAAACCCGGCAGGTCGGCCGCCAGGGTGGAGGCGTCGACCCGGTCGGCCACGGGGGCCCACGAGTCGGCGTCGACGGGGAGCCCGTGCAGGAAGACGTAGCCCGGCTCCTCCCGGTCGCCCGTCACCCAGGTCCGGTCCTTGCCGACCTGCTGGAAGCCGTACGGGCCGCGTGGCGCCCGGGACCGGCCGAAGCGGGCGGCGACCAGGTCGTCGGTCCACCCGCGCAGGGCATCGCGCACCGGCGGCATCTCCAGCCCGCACGACGCGGCGAACTTCCGTGCGGACGACGTGTCGTAGCGGTCGGTGGAGAGGAACGACAGCGTCTCGGGGTCCGCCCTGGTGAGTGCGCGGGGCAACCGCTTCAGCAGGCCGAGGGGGACGGACCGGCGCGGAGCCCGTACGCCCATGTGCTCGGCGAGCAGCGCGACGAGCTGCGGCAGTGGGGGCGTGGCGTCGTCCAGCAGCCAGTAGGTGTTGTCCGCGCTCTCCTGACGCTCGGGAAGGAAGGCCAGGAACTGGACGAAGTAGTCGAGCGTGACGACCGGCAGGAAGATGTCGGGCCCGCCGGGCAGTGCGGCGAGGCGGCCCCGCCAGAGCTCACCGGCCAGGTCGGCCAGGCCGACGTACTGCCCCGGGCCGATCACCGTGCTGGGATTGGCGACCGTCAGCGGGACGCCCAGTTCGCGAGCGCGTGCCCGCGTCGCGGCGTCACCCTCACGCTTGGACGCCTCGTAGGCGCCGTCCCGCGCGTAGTCGGGCGAGTCGGCGCCGGCCGCCGCCATGCGGTAGCCGCTGATGTGCACCACCCGGCGCAGGTGCGGGCGGGCGGCGGCCCACTCGACCACATGGACGGCGCCGTCCACGTTGACCGCCCTGGCCTCGGCCGGGTCCATGCCGAAGGCGAACCGCGCCGCCGTGTTGTAGACGTCCCGCACCTCGCCCAGGCCCTGCGCGGGCAGGCCGAGGCCGGGCCGGGTGATGTCGGCGTGGACGACGGTGAGCCGGCCGGTGTCCACCCGCTGGTCGGCGAGCCACCGGGTCAGCCGGTCACCGCCGCTGTGCACCGCCGCGGCGACCTCCTGGCCGCGGCGCAGGAGTTCCGCCACCAGGGAGCGGCCGATGAAGCCACCGGCACCGAAGACAACAGAGTTCGCGGGCATGCCATCTCCTTGCGGCCGGGCACGAGGTGACGTGTTTGCGTCGGGGACGGAGCGGACGCACCGGCCCGCACACGATCCCCACCGTACCCGTGATCTCACTCTCCGTGAACACGGCATGGCCCGGCGTCACCCGAAAGCGCACGGCACGTGTGGTGGCCGGCAGACACCCCATCAGCTCGCGTCCGTGAACGGACCTGAGAACCCAACCGGGAGGCACCCCATGAAGGTCCCGTATCTCCGCACCACCGAGCCCGGCCTCCCCGCCGGCCGAAGGCCCCGGAGAGGCCGCGTGTTCCGCAGGCCGGCCGTCCTGACGGCGCTCGGCCTCCTCTTCGCCGTCGTCCTCGCGTCCGCTCCGGACGGCCGCTCCCCGCTCACCGCCGGCTCCGCGGGCGGTCCTGACCCCGGGCACCCGCGCTGGAAGCGCGCGTTCCTCGCCTCCGTCGACCACCCCGACGCCCCGCCACCGCGTGCCAACGACTGGGACTGCGAACCGGCCGCCCGCCACCCCAGGCCGGTCGTCCTCGTCCACGGCACGTACGAGAACGCCTTCAGCAACTGGAGCGCGCTCTCGCCCCGGCTCAGTGCCGAGGGCTACTGCGTCTTCGCCGTCAACTTCGGTGCCCCACGCGGAGACGTCAACAAGGGCAGGGCCGCCATCCCCGACTCCGCCGTGGAGGTCGCCCGCTTCGTCGACCGGGTCCTCGACCGGACGGGAGCCCGCCAGGTCGACGTGGTGGGCCATTCCCAGGGCGGCGGGATCCTGCCGCGCTACTACCTGAAATTCGCGGGAGGCGCCGACCCGGGTGATCCCGCCCGCAACAAGGTGCACCACCTGATCGGCATCTCCCCGGCCAACCACGGCAGCACCGTGTCGGGGCTCGCCACCCTCGCCCAGCGGCTGCGCGTCCTCGCCCCGGTCGCCGAATTCGGCGGGCAGGCGCTGGCCGACCAGACGATCGGCTCAGCCGTCAACCGCAGGCTCGACGCGGGCGGCGACACCGTACGCGGCGTGCGGTACACCACGCTCGTCACCCGGTGGGACAGGATCGTCACCCCGTACGAGCGTCAGTACCTGCGATCCGGCCCCTCCGCCGGCGAGGTCACCAACCTCACCGTCCAGGACGTGTGCCCCCAGGACCGCACGGGACACATGGGCAGCCCCTACGACCCCGTGGTCCTGCGCCTGGTGAGCAACGCCCTCGACCCCGCGACGGCCCGGCGCCCCGACTGCGGCCCCACACCGGCCGCCCCCGGCCGGGGCCCCTCCTAGGCCCTGGGGAGAGAACCGACCGCGAAGGCCCGGCGCGCTCCTGAGAGCGGGCCGGGCCTTCGTGACGGGATGATCCGCTACGCCGAGGCGGGCGGACGGAGCGCGCGCGGCAGCTTCGAGGCCGCCGCGGCGTCCAGCAGCCACAGCGTGCGGCTGCGGCCGTACGCCCCCGCCGCCGGGGCCTGGATCTCCCCGGCCCCGGACAGCGCGATCCCGGCCGCCTCCGCCTTGTCCTCACCCGCCGCCAGAAGCCACACCTCACGCGCCGCCCGGATGGCGGGCAGCGTGAGCGAGACGCGGGTCGGCGGCGGCTTCGGAGCGCCGTGCACACCGACGACGGTGCGCTCGGTCTCCCGCACCGCGGGCAGCTCCGGGAAGAGCGACGCGACATGGGTGTCCGGGCCGACGCCCAGCATCAGCACGTCGAACGCCGGCACGGGCCCGTGGTCCTCCGGGCCCGCCGCGGCGGCGAGTTCCGCCGCGTACCCCGCGGCCGCGGCGTCGGCGTCGTCGCCGTACGGTCCGTCGGACGCGGGCATCGCGTGGACCCGGGAGGGGTCCAGCTCCACCTTGTCCAGCAGGGCCTCCCGGGCCTGCGTGACATTGCGCTCCGGATCGCCCCCGGGCAGGAACCGCTCGTCGCCCCACCACAGATCGAGCCGCGACCAGTCGACCGCGTCCCGGGCGGGCGAACCGGCGAGCGCGGCCAGCAGGCCGTTGCCGTTGCGCCCACCGGTGAGGACCACCGAGGCGGAACCGCGAGCGGCCTGGGCGTCCACGATCTTCGTGATCAGCCTGGCCGCCGCGGCCTGGGCCATCAGCTCCTTGTCGCGGTGCACGACGAGCTGCGGAGCACTCACTTCGACGCCGCCTTCTTGGCCGCCGCCTTCTTCGCGGCAGGGGCGGCGGCACCCGCGGGCTCCTGCCGCTTCTGCCCCGCACCGACGGACGACGGCTCCGTGGGCCCGCCGAGGCGCTCCACGCCGAACTTCACCGTGGCCTCGTAGATGTTGTCCGGGTCCAGACGGCGCAGCTCCTCCGCGAGCAGCTCGGCGGTCTCCCGCCGCTTCAGCGCGACCGCACGGTCCGGCTGCCCGGCCATGCAGAGCGTCGCCAGCGAACCGTCGGGACGGTCCAGGACGATCACGCCGTTCTTCGTCTCCAGCCGCACGGCCGTCAGACCGGGACCACCGGAGAGGGTGCGCTCCACCGGCACCCCGAGACGGTCCGCGAGCCACATGGCCAGCAGTTCGCAGCTCGGGTTGTCGGACTCGCCCTCGACCGTCGCCGAGATGACCTTCGCCGGCTGCTGGTCGAGCGCCGCCGCCAGCATCGAGCGCCACGGCGTGATGCGAGTCCAGGCCAGGTCGGTGTCGCCCGGCCGGTACGTCGCCGCGCGCACCGACAGCTCGTCGAGCGGGTGCTCGGCGGAGTACGTGTCGGTGATACGGCGCTGGGCGAGCGCGCCCAGCGGGTCCTTGGCCGGATCCGCAGGTGCGTCCTCGGGCCACCACGCCACCACCGGGGCGTCCGGCAGCAGCAGCGGCAGGACGACGGACTGGGCGTGGTTGGCCAGCTCGCCGTGCAGACGCAGGACGACGGTCTCGCCCGAGCCGGCGTCGGAGCCGACCCGGATCTCGGCGTCGAGCCGGGCGTCGCGGCGCGCACGTGGGGAACGGCTGGCCCTCTTGATCACCACGATGATCCGGGAGGGGTGCTCGCGCGAGGAGTCGTTCGCCGCCTTGAGAGCGTCGTACGCGTTCTCCTCGTCCGTGACGATGACGAGGGTGAGCACCATGCCGACGGCGGGGGAGCCGATGTCACGGCGGGCCGAGATGAGGGCCTGGTTGATCTTGCTGGACGTGGTTTCCGTGAGATCGATCTTCATGGCCGGCGCCAGCTCCGTCCGTCGCGTGCGAGCATGTCGTCGGCCTCGGCCGGACCCCAGGTGCCGGCCGCGTACTGGGCGGGCTTGCCGTGCTTGTCCCAGTACTCCTCGATCGGGTCGAGGATGTTCCAGGAGAGCTCGACCTCCTGGTGGCGCGGGAAGAGGTTGGCGTCGCCGAGCAGGACGTCGAGGATGAGCCGCTCGTACGCCTCCGGGCTGGACTCCGTGAAGGACTCGCCGTAGGCGAAGTCCATCGTGACGTCCCGCACCTCCATGGAGGTACCGGGCACCTTGGATCCGAACCGGACCGTGACCCCCTCGTCGGGCTGCACCCGGATGACCAGGGCGTTGCCGCCGAGCTCCTCCGTGGCACCGGACTCGAAGGGGAGGTACGGGGCGCGCTTGAAGACGACCGCGATCTCGGTGACCCGGCGGCCGAGGCGCTTGCCGGTACGGAGATAGAACGGGACGTCCGCCCAGCGGCGGTTGTTGATCGTCAGCTTGATCGCGGCGAAGGTATCGGTCTTCGACTTGGGGTCGATGCCGTCTTCCTCGAGGTAGCCGGGCACCTCCTGGCCGCCCTGCCACGCGTGCGTGTACTGCCCGCGCACCGTGTGCTTGCCGAGGTCCTCGGGCAGCTCCACCGCCGTGAGCACCTTCAGCTTCTCGGCGACCAGGGCCTTGGGGTGGAAGGAGCCGGGCTCCTCCATCGCCGTCAGCGCCAGCAGCTGGAGCAGGTGGTTCTGGATGACGTCACGGGCAGCGCCGATGCCGTCGTAGTAACCGGCCCGGCCGCCGATGCCGATGTCCTCGGCCATCGTGATCTGGACGTGGTCGACGTACGACCTGTTCCAGATCGGCTCCCACATCGTGTTGGCGAAGCGCAGCGCCAGGATGTTCTGGACCGTCTCCTTGCCGAGGTAGTGGTCGATACGGAAGACCTCGTTCGGCGGGAAGACGTCGTGCACCAGATGGTTGAGCTCCTGCGCGCTCTCCAGGTCGTGACCGAACGGCTTCTCGATGACGGCCCGCCGCCAGCTGCCTTCCTTCTGGTCGGCCAGCCCGTGCTTCTTGAGCTGCTCGACGACCTTGGGGAAGAACTTCGGCGGCACGGAGAGGTAGAAGGCGAAGTTGCCGCCCGTGCCCTGCGCCTTGTCGAGCTCCTCGATCGTCGCCCTGAGGGTCTCGAAGGCCTCGTCGTCGTCGAAGTTGCCCTGGACGAAGCGCATGCCCTGGCTGAGCTGCTGCCAGACCTCTTCGCGGAACGGGGTTCTGGAATGCTCCTTCACGGCGTCATGGACGACCTGGGCGAAGTCTTCGTCCTCCCAGTCGCGGCGCGCGAAGCCGATGAGCGAGAAGCCCGGTGGCAGCAGGCCGCGATTGGCCAGGTCGTAGACGGCGGGCATCAGCTTTTTACGGGACAAATCGCCCGTGACGCCAAAGATCACCAGGCCCGACGGCCCCGCGATACGCGGGAGCCGTCGGTCCTGGGCGTCACGGAGCGGGTTGGCTCCGGGAACACCAGACAAGGTGGTCAGCCCTCCGAAGGAGCGAGGCGCTTGAGCTCGGCCTCGGTCGACTTGAGCAGATCGTTCCAGGCGGCCTCGAACTTGTCGACGCCCTCGTCCTCGAGCAGCTGGACGACGTCGTCGTAGCTGACCCCGAGCTTCTTGACCGCGTCGAGGTCGGCGCGCGCCTGGTCGTAGCCACCGGCGACGGTGTTGCCGGTGATGTCACCGTGGTCGGCCACGGCCTCCAGCGTCGCCTCCGGCATGGTGTTGACCGTGTTCGGCGCGACGAGGTCGTCGACGTACAGGGTGTCTTTGAGGGACGGGTCCTTGACACCGGTGGAGGCCCACAGCGGACGCTGCTTGTTGGCGTGCGCCTTGTCGAGGGCGGCCCAGCGGTCACCCGCGAAGACCTGCTCGTACGCCTCGTAGGCCAGACGGGCGTTGGCGAGGGCGGACTTGCCCTTCGCGGCCTTCGCCTCGTCGCTGCCCACCGCGTCCAGCCGCTTGTCGATCTCGGTGTCCACGCGGGACACGAAGAAGGAGGCGACCGAGTGGATCTTGGAGAGGTCCAGGCCTGCGGCCTTCGCCTTCTCCAGGCCCGCCAGGTAGGCGTCCATGACCTCGCGGTAGCGCTCCAGCGAGAAGATCAGCGTCACGTTGACACTGATGCCCCGCCCGATGGTCTCCGTGATCGCCGGCAGGCCGGCCTTGGTCGCGGGGATCTTGATGAGCGTGTTCGGCCGGTCCACCAGCCACGCCAGTTGCTTGGCCTCGGCGACCGTGGCCAGCGTGTTGTGGGCCAGGCGCGGGTCGACCTCGATGGACACACGGCCGTCCTGGCCGTCCGTCGCGTCGAAGACCGGACGCAGGATGTCGGCGGCGTCGCGGACGTCCGCCGTCGTGATCATCCGGATGGCTTCCTCGACCGTCACCTTGCGGGCGGCGAGGTCGGTGAGCTGCTGGTCGTAACCGTCGCCCTGGGAGATCGCCTTCTGGAAGATCGACGGGTTGGTCGTGACACCCACGACGTGGCTCTGGTCGATCAGCTCGGCGAGGTTGCCGGACGTGATCCGCTTGCGCGACAGGTCGTCCAGCCAGATCGCCACGCCCTCGTCGGAGAGGCGCTTGAGTGCGTCTGTCATGAGAATTGCATCTCCTGTTAGTCGTATGTCCGCGTCAGCGCGCGGCGGCGGCGAGAGATTCCCGGGCGGCTTCCGCGACGTGCGCGGCGGTGAAGCCGAACTCGCGGAAGAGGACCTTCGCGTCCGCCGACGCACCGAAGTGCTCCAGCGAGACGATCCGGCCTGCGTCGCCCACGTACCGGTGCCAGGTGAGGCCGATGCCCGCCTCGACGGCGACCCGGGCCTTCACGGACGGCGGCAGCACGCTGTCCTTGTACGCCTGGTCCTGCTCCTCGAACCACTCGACACACGGCATCGAGACCACACGGGTCGGCACACCGGCCGCCTGGAGCTCGTCGCGGGCCTCGACGGCCAGCTGGACCTCGGAGCCGGTGGCGATCAGTACGGCCTGTGCCTCGCCGCCCTCGGCGTCGAAGAGCACGTAACCGCCCTTGGCGGTGTCCTCGTTCGCCGGGTAGGTGGGCACGCCCTGGCGGGTCAGCGCCAGACCGTGCGGGGCGCCCTTGCCGAAGACCTTGGTCCAGCGGCGCAGGATCTCGCGCCAGGCGATGGCCGTCTCGTTCGCGTCGGCCGGGCGGACGACGTTCAGGCCCGGGATCGCGCGCAGCGAGGCGATGTGCTCGACCGGCTGGTGGGTCGGGCCGTCCTCGCCGAGGCCGATCGAGTCGTGCGTCCACACGTACGTCACCGGGAGGTGCATCAGCGCGGAGAGGCGTACGGCGTTGCGCATGTAGTCGGAGAACACCAGGAAGGTGCCGCCGTAGATGCGGGTGTTGCCGTGCAGCGCGATGCCGTTCATGGCCGCGGCCATGGAGTGCTCGCGGATGCCGAAGTGGATCGTCCGGCCGTACGGGTCGGCCTCGGGCAGCGGGTTGCCGGCCGGGAGGAACGACGACGTCTTGTCGATCGTGGTGTTGTTCGAGCCGGCGAGGTCGGCGGAGCCGCCCCACAGCTCGGGGATGACACCGCCGAGCGCCTGGAGGACCTTGCCGGAGGCGGCACGCGTGGCGACCCCGTGGCCGGCCTCGAAGACCGGGAGGTGCTCCTCCCAGCCCGCGGGCAGTTCACCCGCGTCGATCCGGTCGAAGGCGGCGGCGCGCTCCGGGTTGGCGGTGCGCCAGGCGGCGAAGGACTTCTCCCACTCGGCCTTGGCCTCACGGCCGCGGTCCAGCGCCTCACGGGTGTGCGCGATGACCTCGTCGGAGACCTCGAAGGTCTTCTCAGGGTCGAAGCCGAGCACCCGCTTGGTGGCCGCGATCTCGTCGTCGCCGAGCGCCGAGCCGTGCGCGGCCTCGGTGTTCTGGGCGTTCGGGGCGGGCCAGGCGATGATCGAGCGGGCCGCGATGAACGACGGGCGCTCCGTCTCGGCCTTGGCCGCCTGCAGCGCGCGGTACAGACCCTCGGGGTCCAGGTCGCCGCTCGGCGACTGGTCCACGCGCTGGACGTGCCAGCCGTAGGACTCGTAGCGCTTCAGGGTGTCCTCGGAGACCGCGGTCTCCGTGTCGCCCTCGATCGAGATGTGGTTGTCGTCCCACAGCAGCACCAGGTTGCCGAGCTTCTGGTGGCCGGCCAGCGAGGACGCCTCGGCCGAGATGCCCTCCTGGAGGCAGCCGTCACCGGCGATGACCCAGATGGTGTGGTCGAACGGGGAGGTGCCGGGGGCCGCCTGCGGGTCGAAGAGACCGCGCTCGTAGCGGGAGGCCATCGCCATGCCCACGGCGTTGGCGACACCCTGGCCCAGCGGGCCGGTCGTCGTCTCGACACCGGTGGTGTGCCCGTACTCCGGGTGGCCCGGCGTCTTGGAGCCCCAGGTGCGGAAAGCCTTGAGGTCGTCCAGCTCCAGGCCGTACCCGGCGAGGTAGAGCTGGATGTACAGCGTCAGGCTGGAGTGGCCCGCGGACAGCACGAACCGGTCTCGTCCGGTCCAGTCCGCGTCCGCCGGGTCGTGGCGCATCACCTTCTGGAAGAGGGTGTACGCGGCAGGAGCGAGGCTCATCGCCGTACCCGGGTGGCCGTTTCCGACCTTCTGTACGGCGTCCGCTGCGAGGACGCGGACGGTGTCCACGGCCCGCTGGTCCAATTCGGTCCACTGGAGGTCTGTGGTGGTCGGCTTGGTGCTCACCCTGAGTCAGGGCTCCTCTCCACTGTTCGTAAACCGGTGACTGGTTACCGCACCGGGCATTGTCGAGCCTACCCCCGTCGGAAGGCCGTACTTCTGCCCTTTCCACAGTGCGGGCGACCTGCGGAGTTCGCCTCCCGTATGAGCGCCTGCGTTCACTTCTGCGCCACCCCAACACGACCCCACCCCCGCGAAGAGCGGCGTATGCCCAACGTCTACAGTGGTCTGGTTCGCGCAAGTCTTTACCGGGCCCTCATACCCGGAGCTTGCTGGGATTTCTCTGTCAGGGGTGTGCGTGACGGCCGTCGAGTCCCGACCCGCAGGGGTCGCCTTGACTCCGAGCCCAGGGGGCCATCGCCCGTTCGGGGCCCGCATCAAGGCATTCGTGGCTCTTACCAAGCCGCGCATCATCGAGCTGCTGCTGATCACCACCGTTCCGGTGATGTTCCTCGCCGCTCAGGGCGTGCCCGATCTTTGGCTCGTAGTTACCACCACCATCGGCGGATATCTCTCCGCGGGCGGTGCCAATGCGCTCAACATGTATATCGACCGTGACATCGACGCGCTGATGGACCGTACGTCCCAGCGCCCGCTGGTCACGGGCATGGTGAGCCCCCGTGAGTGCCTCGCCTTCGGAATCGCCCTCGCGGTGATTTCCACGGTCTGGTTCGGGCTGCTCGTCAACTGGCTGTCCGCGGCCCTCTCGCTGGGCGCACTTCTGTTCTACGTCGTCGTCTACACGATGCTGCTGAAGCGCCGTACCTCGCAGAACATCGTGTGGGGCGGAATCGCCGGCTGTATGCCCGTGCTCATCGGCTGGTCCGCCGTGACCAATTCGATGAGCTGGGCCGCGGTGATCCTTTTCGCCGTCATCTTCTTCTGGACGCCGCCGCACTACTGGCCGCTGTCGATGAAGGTGAAGGAGGACTACGCCCGGGTCGGCGTCCCGATGCTCCCGGTCGTCGCTTCCAACCGCGTGGTGGCCCGCCAGATCGTCGTCTACAGCTGGGTCATGGTCGGGGTCTCGCTCCTGCTCACCCCGCTGGGCTACACCGGCTGGTTCTACACGGCCGTCGCCCTGCTGACCGGCGGCTTCTGGCTCTGGGAGGCGCACGGCCTGCAGAACCGCGCGAAGTCCGGCGTGACGGGCGCCAAGCTCAAGGAGATGCGGCTGTTCCACTGGTCCATCACCTATGTCTCACTCCTCTTCGTCGCCGTCGCGGTGGACCCCTTCCTGAGGTGACCCGTACCGAAGACCCGCCGACGGGCGGGGGACGTGGCCGATGCCACGTCCCCCGCCCGTCGCCAGTTGATCTACCCGTCGGTAGCATCCTGACCATGGCAGAGACGGCAGAGCCTCAGAAGCAGCAGACGGACGACAGCAGGCACGCGGCCCGTGCGGAGCGCAGGGCCGCGAAGCTCGCGAAGCAGATCGGCGCCTTCGCCAAGGCGCACGGCGGCGCGGAGGGGCAGCTCGCCTATCTCGGGCAGACGGGCACCCGCATCGTGCTGGTCGGCGAGGACGGCGGCTGGGGCGACCTCGTCGCGCCCTCCTACGCCGTCGCCGAGAGCGCCACGCTGAAGGCGGGCATCACGGTCCACGAGGACTTCGACGGTGAGTTCGCGGCCAAGGTCCGCACGGGCCCGTACGAGTGGTCCCGCATGGCGGGCATCCAGGTCGGCGGCCCGTCCAACGACAAGGCCTAAGGCTTCTCGGGTCCGGCCGGCCGCGAGGCCGGCCCGAACTCCGCGCCCTCTCCCCGGGCCCAGGCCTCCCAGCCGTCCGCGTCGGTGGGAGTGGAGTAGTCGTCCGGGGAGTCGGTGTCCTTCGCGCGTACGAGGACGCCCGTGCATCCGGAACAGTGGCGGATCGCCGAGCCCGACCGGCCGCTGCCCGCCGGCGCGTACGCGCGCTCCGCGAACGCCGCGGCCTTCTCGCGGGCCCTGGCCCTCGCCCGTACCCGCCGGCGTGCCAGGAGCACCAGGACGGGGACGAGCAGGAGTTCGAGCGCGACCAGCTTCCAGGAGAAGCCGGCCACCAGCAGCAGCACCCCCGCCACCGGTATCAGCAGGGGTGCGCGGGTGGGTACCGCCGGGAGCTCGGAGCGGCGCAGGGGCTGGGCACGGTCCTTGAAGGCCCCTACGTCGTAGCTCTTCTCGTAGAAACAGGCCATGCGGTGTTCCCCGGAACACGAGCCCATCGGCCCACCTTCCCCCGGACGGACGCGCGGTCGACGACCGGGACCATGGTGGAGGGCGGGGCGGGCACCCGTCCAGAGGACGGACACACTCCGTCCGGAACTCCGGGCGGATCGTGCCGGCAGGACGCTCCTGCTCAGCGCGCGGCGGCGTGCTCCGGCAGCTCTCCGGCGGCCGTCGGCGCGGGGAGGCCGGCGTCGGCCGCCGGGCGCTCACGCAGCGACAGCAGCAGGCGCAGCACCGCGATCCACAGCAGGGCCGAGCCGAACATGTGGAGGCCGACCAGGAGCTCCGGCACGTCGTTGAAGTACTGGACGTATCCGATGCCGCCCTGCGCCACCAGCACGATCAGCAGGTCGCGGGCGCGTGCCCGGGTGTCCGCGGGGGCGTCCACGACGCGCAGGGCGAACCACATCACGAGGGCCAGAGCGCAGACGACCCAGGCGGCGATGGCGTGGATGTGCGCGGCCGCGCTCCAGTCCCACGGCATGCGCGGTACGTCGCTGCTGTCACCTGCGTGCTTGCCGGAGCCGGTCACCGTGGTGCCGAGCACGATCAGGACGACCGCGGTGGCGACGATGGCCCAGGACAGCTGCCGCACCGGGCGCGGGGCGCGCGGACGCCGTGCTCCGTCGCCCTCGCCGATCCTCACCCAGGTGATCACGGCCACCGTGAGCAGGCAGTTGGCGAGCAGGAAGTGCCCGGCCACCGACCACGGGTTGAGACCCGCCCAGACGGTGATCCCGCCGATCACGGCGTTCCCCATCACCAGCCAGAACTGGGACCACGCCAGGCGGGTGAGACCGCGCCGGCGGGGCTTCAGCGAGCGCGCCGCGATGATCGCCCAGCCGACCGCGGCCGACAGGACGTAGGTGAGCATCCGGTTGCCGAACTCGATGGCGCCGTGCAGGCCCTGCTCGGGCGTCGCGAAGAGGCTGTCGTCGGTGCACTTGGGCCAGGTGTCGCAGCCCAGGCCGGAACCGGTCAGCCGGACCGCGCCGCCGGTGATGATGATGAAGACGCTCATCACCACCGCGGAGAGTGCGGCGCGCTTGGCCGTCTTCACCGACGGTGTCCAGCGCTTGGCGATGTAGGAGATGGGGGTTTCCACGCGCACCATCGTAAGGAACGGCTTGTGCATGTTTTCACGAGGGGTGGGCATTCGGGATGGGCCGGACACGCGCGTGGCCCCGCCCGCTCACTCCCAGCGGAAGAAGCGTGCCGCCGCGCCCAGACCCAGGACCGCCCAGACGGCCAGGACCGCCGCGTCGCCCCACGGCATCGCCGTGCCGTGCTGGAGGACGTCCCTGAGCCCGTCGGAGAGTGCCGAGATCGGCAGCAGGCCCAGCACCGACTGTGCCGCGTCCGGGAACTTGTCCAGCGGCACGATGACCCCGCCGCCGACCAGCAGCAGCAGGAAGACCAGGTTGGCCGCGGCCAGCGTCGCCTCGGCCTTCAGCGTCCCCGCCATCAGCAGCCCGAGCCCGGAGAAGGCCACGGTGCCCAGGGCCAGGAGCAGCAGCACGGCGAACGGGCTGCCCTCGGGCGACCAGCCCAGAGCGAAGGCGATGACCGTCAGCAGGACGATCTGCAGCACCTCCGTGACCAGCACCGAGATGGTCTTCGCCGCCATCAGCCCCCAGCGGGGCAGGGGCGAGGCGCCCAGCCGCTTGAGCACCCCGTAGCGGCGTTCGAATCCGGTGGCGATGGCCTGGCCGGTGAAGGCCGTGGACATCACCGCGAGCGCCAGGACGCCGGGCGCCAGGAAGTCGACCGGCTCGCCCGTGCCCGTGTCGACGATGTCGACCGCGCTGAACAGCACGAGCAGCAGCGTCGGGATGACCACGGTCAGCAACAGCTGCTCACCGTTGCGCAGGAGCATCCGCGTCTCCAGAGCGGCCTGCGCGGCGATCATGCGCGGCAGCGGGGCGGCGCCGGGGCGCGGGGTGTACGTACCGGCGCTCATGCGCGCAGCTCCTTGCCGGTCAGTTCCAGGAAGACGTCCTCGAGGGTGTGCCGCTCCACCGCGATGCCGTCCGGCATCACACCGTGCTGGGCGCACCAGGAGGTGACGGTCGCCAGCAGCTCCGGGTCGATCTGCCCGGTGATGCGGTAGGCGCCCGTGGTGAGCTCCGCCGCCTCGCTGCCGTCGGGCAGCGCCTTGAGCAGCGAGCCGAGGTCCAGGCCGGGGCGGCCGGTGAAGCGCAGGGTGTTCTCGGCGCCGCCGCGGCACAGCTGCTCCGGGCTGCCCTGGGCGATGACCCGGCCCGCGTCGATGACGGCGACGTCGTCGGCGAGCTCCTCGGCCTCGTCCATGAAGTGGGTGGTGAGGACGACCGACACCCCGTCGGTGCGCAGCTCCCGGATCAGGTCCCAGGTGGAGCGGCGGGCCTGCGGGTCGAGGCCCGCCGTCGGCTCGTCCAGGAAGACCAGCTCGGGGCGGCCGACGACGGCCATGGCCAGCGCGAGGCGCTGCTGCTGGCCGCCGGAGAGCCGGCGGTAGGTGGTCCGGCCGCAGCTGCCGAGCCCGAGGCGTTCGATCAGCGCGTCGACATCCAGGGGGTGGGCGTGCAGCTTCGCCATGTGGCGCAGCATCTCGTCGGCGCGGGCGCCCGAATAGACGCCGCCGGACTGCAGCATCACGCCGATGCGGGGCCGGAGCGCCGCGGCGTCCGCGACCGGGTCGAGTCCGAGGACCCGTACGGTCCCCTCATCCGGACGGCGGTAGCCCTCGCAGGTCTCGATCGTGGTGGTCTTGCCGGCGCCGTTGGGGCCGAGGACGGCGGTCACGGCGCCCGCCGCGACCTCCAGATCGAGGCCGTCGACCGCTGCTCTGGTGCCGTACCGCTTGACGAGGCCCCTGGCCTGTACGACGGGCTCACTGCTCATGGCGGGCAAGTCTAGGCTGGCAGGTGAGGGGTCCGGCGCGCCGGGTTCCCGCAGGTCCCGGGAGCCTTTCCGGCTCTCCGGCCACCGGCGGGGCAGGAGGGCGCCCACCTGCGACGGCCTGCTGTGATCGTCTGTTTCCGCAGGTCAACTTAGGTCTGCCTAAGTGATGAAGGGCACCGCGCCCGGCCGGGAGGTGGGTTGTCACGCCCGGAGGAATTACGCAACAATGGCGTTGTGAAATACGTTGGCGAGGCTCCTCAGGAGGAACTCGCGACCGGTGAGCGCTCGACGCGCAACCGGGTCGCGCGCTCCATCCTGGACCACGGCCCCTCCACCGTCGCCGATCTGGCGAAGCGCGTCGGCCTGACCCAGGCCGCCGTCCGTCGCCACCTGGACGCACTCGTCTCCGACGATGTGGTCGAGGCCCGCGAGCAGCGGGTCTACGGAGCGCGGACCCGCGGCCGTCCGGCCAAGGTCTTCGCCCTCACCGACTGCGGCCGGGACGCGTTCGACCAGTCCTACGACAAGCTCGCCGCCGACGCACTGCACTGGATCGCCGAGACGGCGGGGGACGAGGCGCTCGTCGCCTTCGCCCGCGCCAGGATGGCCTCCCAGGCGGAGAAGTACCGGGCCGTGATCGAGGCCGCGGACCCCGAGGCCCGCACCGAGGCCTTGGCCAAGGCCTTGTCGGCCGACGGGTACGCTGCTACGGCGCGCAGCGCGCCGGGCCGTCAGCAGGGCGAGCAACTGTGCCAGCACCACTGCCCGGTCGCGCACGTAGCCGAGCAGTTCCCGCAGCTGTGCGAGGCGGAGACGGAATTCTTCTCCAGCCTGCTCGGGACCCATGTGCAGCGTCTCGCCACCCTCGCCCACGGCGACGGTGTGTGCACGACGTTCGTTCCGCGCAGCAGCCCCACGGCACCACAGGCTTCACAGACCACCCATTCAGCATCTGCAAGTACGGCCGGGAGGAACCCCGCATGACGCTCCCTACGGAGACTGCCCACCCTGAGCTCGAGGGCCTGGGTACGTACGAATTCGGCTGGGCCGACTCCGACGCGGCAGGCGCGGCGGCGAAGCGCGGCCTGTCCGAAGCTGTCGTCCGCGACATCTCGGAGAAGAAGAACGAACCGGAGTGGATGCTGAAGCTCCGGCTCAAGGGCCTGAAGCTGTTCGGCAAGAAGCCCATGCCGAACTGGGGCTCCGACCTGTCGGGCATCGACTTCGACAACATCAAGTACTTCGTGCGGTCCACGGAGAAGCAGGCGGAGTCCTGGGAGGACCTGCCCGAGGACATCAAGAACACGTACGACAAGCTCGGCATCCCCGAGGCGGAGAAGCAGCGCCTGGTCGCCGGTGTCGCCGCGCAGTACGAGTCCGAGGTCGTCTACCACCAGATCAACGAGGAGCTGGAGGCGCAGGGTGTCATCTTCATGGACACCGACACCGCGCTCAAGGAGCACCCGGAGCTCTTCAAGGAGTACTTCGGCACCGTCATCCCCGTCGGTGACAACAAGTTCGCCTCGCTGAACTCCGCCGTGTGGTCCGGTGGCTCCTTCATCTACGTGCCGAAGGGCGTGCACGTCGAGATCCCGCTCCAGGCCTACTTCCGTATCAACACGGAGAACATGGGCCAGTTCGAGCGGACGCTGATCATCGTCGACGAGGACGCCTACGTCCACTACGTCGAGGGCTGCACCGCGCCGATCTACTCCTCGGACTCGCTGCACTCCGCGGTCGTCGAGATCATCGTGAAGAAGGGCGGCCGCTGCCGCTACACGACCATCCAGAACTGGTCGAACAACGTCTACAACCTGGTCACCAAGCGCGCCGTGGCGTACGAGGGCGCGACCATGGAGTGGGTCGACGGCAACATCGGCTCCAAGGTCACCATGAAGTACCCGGCCGTCTACCTGATGGGCGAGCACGCCAAGGGTGAGACCCTGTCCATCGCATTCGCGGGCGAGGGCCAGCACCAGGACGCCGGCGCCAAGATGGTCCACATGGCTCCGAACACCTCCTCGAACATCGTCTCCAAGTCGGTGGCGCGAGGTGGTGGCCGCACCTCCTACCGCGGTCTCATCGAGATCGGCGAGGGTGCGCCGGGCGCCAAGTCCAACGTGCTGTGCGACGCGCTGCTCGTGGACACCATCTCCCGCTCCGACACCTACCCGTACGTCGACGTCCGCGAGGACGACGTGTCGATGGGTCACGAGGCGACCGTCTCCAAGGTCTCCGAGGACCAGCTCTTCTACCTGATGAGCCGCGGCATGACCGAGTTCGAGGCCATGGCGATGATCGTGCGCGGCTTCGTCGAGCCGATCGCCAAGGAGCTCCCCATGGAGTACGCCCTGGAGCTCAACCGGCTGATCGAGCTGCAGATGGAGGGTTCGGTCGGCTAGTACGCCCGCCGACCGCGTCCCGAAGAGATCTTGACTGAGAAAGCGAGCACTACGACAGCCATGGCTGAGGCTCAGATTTCCCCGGTGGGCTCCACCACCGCCGGTTCCATCGCGGTGGCGGCCGAGTCCACCGTCGCCACGCGCATGAGCGCGCCCCCGTCCTTCGACGTCGCGGACTTCCCGGTCCCGCACGGCCGTGAGGAGGAGTGGCGGTTCACCCCGCTGGAGCGGCTGCGCGGTCTGCACGACGGCACCGCGGTCGCCACCGGCGACGGGGTCAAGGTCGTCGTCGAGGCGCCCTCCGGCGTCACGGTCGAGACCGTCGGCCGCGACGACGCGCGGCTCGGCAAGGCCGGGACGCCGGTGGACCGGGTCGCCGCCCAGGCGTACTCGTCCTTCCAGCACGCCTCGGTCGTCACGGTCGACAAGGAGGCCGTGCTCAGCGAGCCGGTCCGGATCACCGTGCACGGCGAGGGCGGCGTGGCCTACGGCCACCAGGTCATCGAGCTGGGCGCCTTCGCCGAGGCCGTCGTCGTCATCGACCACACCGGTGACGCCGTGCTCGCGGCCAACGTCGAATACGTCCTGGGCGACGGTGCCAAGCTGACCGTCGTCTCCGTCCAGGACTGGGACGACAGCGCCGTCCACGTCGGCCAGCACAACGCGCTGGTCGGCCGCGACGCCTCCTTCAAGTCGATCATCGTGACGTTCGGCGGGGACCTCGTCCGTCTCCACCCGCGCGTGGCGTACGCGGCCCCGGGCGGCGAGGCCGAGCTCTTCGGTCTGTACTTCACCGACAAGGGCCAGCACCAGGAGCACCGACTCCTGGTCGACCACAACACGCCGCACTGCAAGTCCAACGCGGTGTACAAGGGCGCGCTCCAGGGCGACGACGCCCACGCCGTCTGGATCGGTGACGTGCTCATCCAGGCCGCGGCCGAGGGCACCGACACCTACGAGATGAACCGCAACCTGGTTCTCACCGACGGTGCCCGGGTCGACTCCGTACCGAACCTGGAGATCGAGACCGGCGAGATCGTCGGAGCCGGTCACGCCTCGGCGACCGGCCGCTTCGACGACGAGCAGCTGTTCTACCTGCAGTCCCGCGGTATCCCCGCCGAGGAGGCCCGCCGGCTCGTCGTGCGCGGCTTCTTCGCCGAGCTGGTCCAGCAGATCGGTCTGCCCGACGTCGAAGCCCGTCTCCTCGACAAGATCGAGACCGAGCTGAAGGCGTCGGTCTGAGATGGCCTTCGTCAAAGCCTGTGCGCTGAGCGAGCTGGAGGACGACACCCCGAAGAGGGTGGAGCTCGACGGCACGCCGGTCTCTCTCGTCCGCACCGAGGGCGAGGTGTTCGCGATCAACGACATCTGCTCGCACGCGAACGTCTCGCTGTCGGAGGGCGAGGTGGAGGACTGCTCGATCGAGTGCTGGCTGCACGGATCGAGCTTCGACCTCCGCACCGGCAAGCCGTCCGGTCTTCCCGCGACGCGCCCCGTCCCCGTATACCCCGTAAAGATCGAAGGGGACGATGTGCTCGTCTCCGTCACCCAGGAGTCCTGAGTCACCCATGGCAACGCTTGAAATCCGCGACCTGCACGTCTCCGTCGAGGCCGACAACGCCACGAAGGAGATCCTCAAGGGCGTCGACCTGACCGTGAAGCAGGGCGAGACCCACGCCATCATGGGCCCGAACGGGTCCGGCAAGTCCACCCTCGCGTACTCGCTCGCGGGTCACCCCAAGTACACGATCACGAGTGGCACGGTGACCCTGGACGGCGAGGACGTCCTGGAGATGTCCGTGGACGAGCGGGCCCGCGCCGGCCTGTTCCTCGCCATGCAGTACCCGGTCGAGATCCCCGGTGTCTCGGTCTCCAACTTCCTGCGCACCTCCGCCACCGCCGTCCGCGGTGAGGCCCCCAAGCTGCGGACGTGGGTGAAGGAGGTCAAGGAGACGATGGCCCAGCTCCAGATGGACCCGGCCTTCGCCGAGCGCAACGTCAACGAGGGCTTCTCCGGCGGTGAGAAGAAGCGCCACGAGATCCTTCAGCTGGAGCTCCTCAAGCCGAAGGTCGCGATCCTCGACGAGACCGACTCCGGTCTGGACGTCGACGCGCTGAAGACCGTCTCCGAGGGCGTCAACCGCGTGCGCGAGACCGGCGAGGTCGGCACCCTGCTGATCACGCACTACACGCGCATCCTCAAGTACATCAAGCCCGACTACGTGCATGTCTTCGCCAACGGCCGGATCGCCGCCTCCGGCGGTGCCGAGCTGGCCGACCAGCTGGAGAACGAGGGCTACGAGGCCTACACGAAGGGTGGCGCTTCCGCGTGACTGACGCCCGACAGGGGCTCTCCGGCCTCCTCGACACCGAGGCGATCCGCAAGGACTTCCCGATCCTGGACCGCACGGTCCACGACGGCAAGAAGATCGTGTACCTGGACAGCGCGGCGACCTCGCAGAAGCCGCGTCAGGTGCTCGACGCGCTCAACGAGTACTACGAGCGGCACAACGCCAACGTCCACCGCGGTGTGTACACGATCGCCGAGGAGGCCACCGCGCTGTACGAGGGCGCTCGCGACAAGGTCGCGGCCTTCATCAACGCACCCAGCCGCAACGAGGTGATCTTCACCAAGAACGCCTCGGAGTCGCTGAACCTCGTCGCCAACATGCTCGGCTGGGCGGACGAGCCCTACCGGGTGGACAGCGACACCGAGATCGTCACCACCGAGATGGAGCACCACTCCAACATCGTGCCGTGGCAGCTGCTCTCGCAGCGCACCGGCGCGAAGCTCAAGTGGTTCAACATCACGGACGACGGCCGGCTGGACCTGTCGAACATCGACGAGATCATCACGGAGAAGACGAAGATCGTCTCCTTCACCCTGGTCTCCAACATCATGGGCACGGTCAACCCGGTCGAGAAGATCATCCGGCGTGCCCAGCAGGTCGGCGCGCTGGTCTGCATCGACGCCTCGCAGGCGGCCCCGCACATGGTGCTCGACGTGCAGGCGCTGCAGGCCGACTTCGTGGCCTTCACCGGCCACAAGATGGTCGGCCCGACCGGCATCGGCGTGCTCTGGGGACGGCAGGAGCTCCTGGAGGACCTGCCGCCGTTCCTCGGCGGCGGCGAGATGATCGAGACGGTGTCGATGCACTCCTCGACATACGCCCCGGCGCCGCACAAGTTCGAGGCCGGTACGCCCCCGATCGCCCAGGCCGTCGGCCTCGGCGCGGCCGTGGACTACCTCTCCGCGATCGGCATGGAGAACATCCACCGCCATGAGCAGGCCATCACCCAGTACGCGGTGCGGCGGCTCCTGGAGGTTCCGGACCTCCGGATCATCGGTCCGGCGACCGCCGAGGACCGGGGCGCGACGATCTCCTTCACGCTCGGTGACATCCACCCGCACGATGTGGGCCAGGTGCTCGACGAGCAGGGCATCGCGGTCCGGGTCGGACACCACTGCGCACGACCGGTGTGCCTGAGGTACGGAATTCCTGCGACGACGCGAGCGTCGTTCTATCTGTACTCCACGCCCGCCGAGGTCGACGCCCTGGTGGACGGGCTCGAACACGTGCGGAACTTTTTCGGTTAGATGGCAGAGCGGCTGAGGGTTGACTGGTGAAGCTTGATTCCATGTACCAGGAAGTGATCCTGGACCACTACAAGCACCCCCACGGGCGTGGCCTGCGGGACGGCGACGCCGAGGTGCACCACGTCAACCCGACGTGTGGCGACGAGATCACGCTCCGCGTGAAGTACGACGGCGACACCATCGCCGACGTCAGCTACGAGGGCCAGGGCTGCTCGATCAGCCAGGCCAGCGCCTCCGTGCTCAACGACCTGCTGGTGGGCAAGCAGCTCGGCGAGGCGCAGAAGATCCAGGAGACCTTCCTGGAACTGATGCAGTCCAAGGGTCAGCTGGAGCCGGACGACGCGATGGAGGAGGTGCTGGAGGACGCGGTCGCGTTCGCCGGCGTCTCCAAGTATCCGGCCCGGGTCAAGTGCGCGCTGCTGAGCTGGATGGCGTGGAAGGACGCGACGGCGCAGGCGCTGTCCGAAGGGAAGACGGCATGAGCGACAACGAGACTCTTACGACCAAGCCGGCCTCCGAGGAGGAGGTCCGCGAGGCCCTGTACGACGTGGTCGACCCCGAGCTGGGGATCGACGTGGTCAACCTGGGCCTGATCTACGGCATCCACATCGACGACGCCAACATCGCCACCCTCGACATGACCTTGACGTCCGCGGCCTGCCCGCTGACCGACGTCATCGAGGACCAGGCGAAGTCCGCGACGGACGGCATCGTCAGCGAGCTCCGGATCAACTGGGTCTGGATGCCGCCGTGGGGTCCCGACAAGATCACCGACGACGGTCGCGAGCAGCTTCGCGCGCTCGGTTTCAACGTCTGAGCCATGACGTCAAAAAGGCCCCCGGCTGTGCCGGGGGCCTTTCTGTGTCTGTGGTCAGCCCGGCCGGGTCACCACTGCGGGGCGCCGCCCGCGTACGACGGAGGCACCGGGCCCTGCGCGGGGACGCCGGCGGCCTCGGCCAGGACCGGGCCCAGATTCTCCGTCCGCATCCGCCGGTCGACGTAGAGGAGGCCGGTCACCAGCTGGGGGAACGTGGTCGAGATGATCTGGCTCACGAGCTGCCCCAGCAGGGTCGCGACCAGATAGCCGCTCACCGTGACCATCACCGCCGTGGGGCTCGGGTCGTCCTCCAGCGACCCCGTCCCGATCATGCCGGGGAAGAGACCGAGGAACGAGAAAGGCATCTGGATGACATAGCCGGCCGTGCCCGCTATCACGCCGGCGAGCAGGCTGATGCCGAAGATCCGCCACCAGTCGCCGCGCACCAGCTGGGACGAGCGGCGCAGCGCGGCGACGGGCCCCCGGCCCTCGAAGACCACGGCCGCCGGTGCCAGGCTCACCTTTATCCAGATCCAGACCGCCAGAGGCCCGGTGATCAGGACGCCGACGACGCCCAGTGTGATGGCGATGGCGGCGCCACCGCCGCTGTCCATCGTGACGAGGCTGACGATCGCCCCGATGAAGACCGCCATGACCAGGAGCACGGGCACCATCGCGACCAGGGCGGTGAGGATCAGGGCACCGATCACGGGGGCGAGATGGGCCCAGGCCCTCTGCCACACCGTGGAGAAGGCCAGGGGCCTGCCCAGGACCGCGTCCTGCAGCACGGCCGGGACCGCCGCGTACATCAGACCGGAGACGACCGCCATGGTGACGATGCCCAGCAAGGCGAGGAGGCAGCCCGCGGTCACGAGCGGGACGATGTCCGAGGACGACGCTCCCTCGTCGTAGTCGAGGGAGACCACCCGCTCCAGGTGGTCGGAGACGGCGGAGTAGGCGATGGCGACCGCCGCCGCCATCAGGAGCGCGGCCCCGCCGTACAGGGCGGCGGCCGTGCCGAAGAGCTGCTTCCAGTACCTGCCCATCGTCGAGAACGCCCCGCCCAGCACATCCCCCAGCTTCAGCGGGGCGAGCGGTATCACCCCCGGCTTCGGCGGTGGCGACCAGCCGCCCCATCCGGGCGGTCCCCCGTAGGGACTTCCGCCGTACGCCGCGCCCCCGTAGGCGCCCCCGCCCCACCCTGCGTCCTGCGCCACCACTGCTCCGTCGCTCGTATCGTCCGGTTGTCATCCGGTCCTACCGGTGCGGACACCGTAGCGCCCCGGTGTGCCCTCGAATCCCTTCCTGGCCGGTCACGAGTGGGTGCACCGCTTTGTGTACGGCTGTACGCATCGTTGTGTACGCTTGTACGCATGGGATACGGAATGCTGGCCGCGGCCATAGCGGCGGAGGTGGCCGGGACGACGGCCATGAAGTACAGCGAGGGGTTCACCAGGCTGTGGCCCTCACTCATCACCGTCGTCGGCTATGTCCTGGCCTTCGCGCTGCTGGCCCAGACCCTCAAGACGCTGTCGATCGGCACCGCCTACGCCATCTGGGCGGGGGCGGGCACCGCGGCCGTCGCCGCCATCGGCATCCTCTGGATGGGGGAGTCCGCGGGTTTCGTCAAGCTGGCGGGCATCGCGCTGGTCATCGCGGGGGTCGTCGTCCTCAATCTCGGAGGAGCCCACTGATGGTCCGGCGGTACGACCCCGAGCGGCGTGAGCGCATCATCGACGCGGCCATCCGTGTCGTCGCGGACCGGGGTATCGGCGGGCTCAGCCACCGCACCGTGGCAGCGGAGGCCGATGTGCCTCTCGGCTCGACGACGTATCACTTCGGCTCGCTCGACGAGCTGTTGGTCGCCGCTCTGCGCCGGTGCAACGAGAGCTTCGCCCGGACGGTGCGGGAGAGTCCGCACTTCGCCGACCCCGAGGTCCCGCTGGCCGACGAGCTGACCCGGCTGCTGGGGGAGTGGTTCGCCGCGGGGCCCGGGCCGCTGGCGCTGGAGTACGAGCTGTACCTCGCGGCCCTCCGCAGGCCCGCTCTGCGGCCGGTCGCCGCCGAGTGGGCCGACGCCCTGGCCGTGCTGATCGCCGACCGCACGGACCGGGCCACCGCGCGGGCGCTCACGGCGCTGCTGGACGGGATCAGTCTCCAGGTGCTGCTCACCGGCGGTGACTTCGACCCGGAGTACACCAGGGAGATGCTGGCCAGGGTCGTGGACGGTGCGTGCCGCTGAACACCTGCCGGGCGGTGCCCCGCCGGCGCGCACCTTCCCCCGTCCGGGCCGCGGGGGGTGAGCGGTGCGGGACCCGGCCCCCCGTCCCGGCGGGCGGACACGCTCCGGCAACTGAGACCGGTTCGCCCGCGCGGGGCTCGGCCGGTTAGGTTCTGTCCATGACCGACACGACTTCCCAGGGCTCCGCCCGCACCACCGGCGCCGTCGCCGCCGGCCTCGCCACCATCGCCGGTGACGGCACCGTCCTCGACACCTGGTTCCCCGCCCCCGAGCTCGCCACCGAGCCCGGCCCGGCCGGGACGCAGCGCCTGAGCCCCGAGGAGGCGGTGAACCGTCTCGGCGACGGCGCGGCCAAGGCCATCGGCGTGGACGCGCGCCGCGGCGTGGAGATCGTCGCCGTGTCCACGGTCATCTCCTCACTGGACGACAAGCCGCTCGACGCGCACGACACCTATCTGCGGCTGCACCTGCTCTCGCACCGCCTCGTGCAGCCCCACGGGCAGAACCTCGACGGCATCTTCGGCTTCCTCGCCAACGTCGCCTGGACCTCGCTGGGCCCCGTGGCCGTCGACGACCTGGAGAGGGTCCGGCTCAACGCCCGCGCCGAGGGCCTGCACCTCCAGGTCACCTCGGTGGACAAGTTCCCCCGGATGACGGACTACGTCGCGCCCAAGGGCGTGCGGATCGCCGACGCCGACCGGGTGCGGCTCGGGGCCCACCTGGCCTCCGGCACGACCGTGATGCACGAGGGCTTCGTCAACTTCAACGCGGGCACCCTCGGCACCTCCATGGTCGAGGGCCGCATCTCCGCGGGCGTCGTCGTCGGCGACGGCTCCGACATCGGCGGCGGCGCGTCCACCATGGGCACGCTGTCCGGCGGCGGCAAGGAGCGCATCGCCATCGGGCAGCGCTGCCTGATCGGCGCCGAGGCGGGCATCGGGATCGCGCTCGGCGACGAGTGCGTCGTCGAGGCCGGGCTGTACGTCACGGCCGGCACCCGGATCACGATGCCCGACGGCCAGGTCGTCAAGGCCCGCGAGCTCTCCGGCGCCTCGAACATCCTCTTCCGCCGCAACTCGGTCACCGGCGCCGTCGAGGCCCGCCCGAACAACGCGGTCTGGGACGGGCTCAACGACGTACTGCACAGCAACGACTAGTCCGTAGCGGCGAGGAGTTCCTCGTACACCCCGCGCAGCCCGTCGACCGCCTCGCGGTCGGCGGGCTGCAGCGGTTCGCGGACCGGGCCCGCGTCCAGCAGCGCCTTCGCCGTGACCGTGCCGGGCAGGCCGGCGGCCATCATGGCCTCGATCAGAGGGGTGGTGAGCCCGTTGAGACGGGCCGCCTCCGCGGTGTCGCCGGCGTCGAACGCGTCCAGCACGGCCCGCATCTGACGCGGGGCGGCGTTGGCGACCGTGCTCACATAGCCGGCGCCGCCGAGCGCGTACAGCGGAAGGTTCAGCTCCTCGCACCCCGAGTAGTAGGCCAGCGAGGTCCGGGCCATCACCTTGGCGGCGGCGAGCAGGTCGTACGAACAGTCCTTGACCGCCACGACGCGCGGGTGTCCGGCCAGACGGAGCATCGTCGCCGGTTCGATCCTCGTCCCGGTGCGGCCCGGGATGTCGTACAGCATCAGCCCGATGCCCGTGGCCTCCGCGACCCGGAGGAAGTGCGCCTCCACAGCGGCCTGCGGGGGGCGGCTGTAGTACGGCGTCACCACCAGCAGCCCGTCGGCTCCCGCGGCCTCGGCCTCCCGCGCGAGCCGGACCGTGTGCCGGGTGTCGGAACTGCCCACGCCCGCGACGAGCGGCACGGAGACGCCGACCGCCTCCCGGACGGCACGCAGCAGCGCGGTCTTCTCCTCGTCCGTCGTGGTCGGTGACTCGCCGGTGGTGCCGCTGAGCACGAGACCGTCGCAGCCGTCCGCGACGAGACCGGCGGCGTGACGGCGGGCGGCGTCCAGGTCCAGGTCACCGGCGGCGGTGAACGGGGTGATCATGGCGCAGAGGGCGCGGCCGAAGGGCCTGGCCGTGTGGGATGTCATGTCCGCAGTCTCGGCCGCCGGTGCGCGCGGGTCCACTTAGTTCTGCTTGGGGTCCGGGGCAAGAGACGCTGAACGGTGGGGCCGCCGTCTGGCATGATCGAACGCGGTTGCGACGGACCGTCCCGGGGGTGGGTGCAGGGCATGCGCGTACGGAGAACGATCTCGGCCGCCGTGCTCGCGGCGGCCGCGCTCACGCTGTCCGGCTGTGCCGGCTTCCTCGTCCCCGCGGGCGAGGGGGAGCCGGTCCCCTCGCCGGGCCCCACCCGTACGACGCGGCCGACGGGCACCGGGCCCGCGCCGGGCGCAGAGTCCGCCCCGGGCGCCGGGGCGACGAGCGACGCCCCCGCGCAGGGAGCGCCCACCACCGTCGCCCCGGCCGCCGGCTGCCCCGCCTCCGGAGTGGTCGTGGAGATGGGCCCCGTACAGACGGCGATGTTCCACCGCGCCGTCGTCCTCACGCTCACCAACTGCGGGAAGCGTCCCTACCGCGTCCACGGCTACCCGTCCGTCCGGGCGCTGGGTGACGAAGGTGAACGCATCCCCGTGCCCGTGAACGCGGGCGGGTCGATGTTCGGCAACGACGAGGGGCCCGAGGAGGTCATGCTGAAGCCCGGTGCGAGCGTCACATCGACCCTGGCCTGGGTCTCCACCAAGGAGGGTGGTGACCTCATCGAGGGCGACGCCCTGGAGATATCCGCCGCCCCGGACACCGGGGCACGCGTCTTTCCGCTGGAGGGCCACGACATACGCCTCATGGACGAGCTGAACACGACGGCCTGGCGTGCGGGAGCGACCGGATGAACGGCCTTGACCTCAAGCGCACTTGACGTACGAGGGTGGTGGTCGGAGGCGCACCGCGTGGTGCGCCGGAGAGGATCACGCCATGCCTGCCGTGCAGTTCAACTCCCGCCCTGAGCTGACCCGTTCCGACGCGGGGATCGTCAAGGTCAGCACCTGGGAGGTCGGCACCCCCGAACGGCAGCTCCGGACGGTCGAGGCCGTCCGTGCCGCCTGGGCGACCCGCGAGTGGCCGCACCCCGGGCTCCTCTCGTACACCGTGCACACCGGGGAGGACGGGAAGACGCTGCTCCACTACTCGCAGTGGGCCGACGAATCCGTCTACCGGGAATTCGTCCGCACGGGCCGTGACGAGCGTGTCACCGAGATCGACGCGGCGGTGCCCGGCATCGAGCGGCTCGGGCTGCACACGTTCGAGCTGTACCGCTCGGGGCTCCTGGGGGGCGACACCCGTGACCCGGGGTGCGTGGTGATCGTGGACGTCGAGTTCGCGGGACCGGACCCCGCCCGCCAACGGGACTGGGTGGACGGCGTGTTCGAGGCCCTGCAAACCGATCCGGAGCCGGCACCCGGCGGCATCTCCGCCCACTTCCACGTCGGTACGGCGGGCGACCGGGTGCTCAACTACGCCGAGTGGGAGACCGCGCAGGCGCACATCGACGCGCTCACGTCGGGCGGAGAAGGCATCGGAACCCTTACGCCGCAGTGGAAGCGGGTCCAGAACTATCCGGGCGTGACCGGTGGCGGCGTCCACCGCTACACAACCGCGCTCAGCCTCGCGTCCGGCCTGTAGTGGAACCGGGCGGCTCGGGACGAAATGCGTCTAGGCTGGAGGGCGGCCAAGGCCCCGTACGCACCGGGGCCGGGCCCCTCGCACACAGCCCGCGCACGCCCCGAGGAGAATCCCCTGATGTCCGCAGAGCGCCCCTCCCTGCCGCCTGTGCGGCTGCACACCGAGGCCGAGCTGGCACGGGACGCGCTGGCCGCTCCGCTGCTCGCCCGCGCCGCCCGCCTCGCCCGCTGGGCGGGGCCCGCCACCCGGGTCGGCGCCGGTGGTGAGCTCGTCGAGGCGCAGCTGCCGGAGGCCGCACGGCACCTCGGGCTCGACGACGACGAGGACGGCGCCGCCCACGCCAGTGAGGCCTGGCGCCTCGCAGTCGACACCGGACTCGTCGACTTCGAGGACCCGCAGGACGCGGACGGGACGGGGGAGGGCGACGCGGAGGGCACGGTCACGGCCGGCGAGAACCTGGCGCTGCTGACCTCCGGATCCCCGCAGGACGTCCTCGCGATCTGGCTCGACGGGCTGGAGGCCGTGCACGCGGACGCCACCGCCCCGGCCTTCGACGACTTCGCCGATCTCATCGGCGAGGACGGCAGCGTCGACTTCGACGCCCTGGACTGGGACCCGGAGGAGGAGGCCGACTTCCTCGACGGGGTGCTCGGCAACCTCTATCTGCTGACCCTCTCGGAGGCCGGGCCCGCCGACGGCCCCGTGCCGCTGCCGGCCCTCGCCGCGTCCGTGGTGGTGCCCGACGACATGGGGGAGCCCACCGACGACGTCCTCGAGCAGGTGTCCGAGGCGATGATGCGGCTGGACGACCAGTTCCGGGTCCTCGAACCCATCGGGATCGTCGAGTACCGGCCGGTGGACGAGACGTTGCTGACCGAGGAGGGCGAGGAGGCGACACCGCCCGCGGACGACGAGGACGTCACCCGCTACGGCATGGTGAAGCTGACCCCGCTCGGCCTCTACGGCATCCGGGAGCGGATGCTGGAGGCCGGCGTGGACGCCCCCGCCGTCGGTGACCTCGTCGGCAAGGGGGCCGACGCCCTCCTCGACGGCATCGCGTACTACCCCGAGGAGGCCGCGCGCACCGAGGTCGGTCTCTGGCTCGGCCGGCGCGGAGCCGAGGGGGCACAGGCCGCCGCGGTGGAGCTCCTGGACGCGGCACGCGGCGACGACCGGCGCGCACCGCTGCGCAGGCTCCACTGCCAGCAGGCCCTCGCGCTGGTCGGCCCGGAGGCCGAGCCCGCCGTGCGCGCGGTGCTCGGTGATCCTGAGCTCGGCGGTCTCGCGCGGGTCTGGCTCGCGGAGCGCGGCGCGGCGGATGTGCCGGCACCGCCGGAGTCGATGATCTTCTGGCTGGCCGTGGACACGATCGCCGCCCAACTGGACGCCGACGGAGACCTGGACGAGCTCCAGGAGCTGGTCGAAGGGCTCTCCGGGCAGCACAGCGGCTTCTTCGACGAGGCATGGCGGGTGGAGCACCCGGCGACCGCCGAGGTCCTGGAGGCGATGGGCCGCCTCCACAGCGACCGCGGCGCCGCGAAGGCCGCCCGCAAGGCGGCGTACAAGGCGCGGTCGCGGCACCCGAGCTGACGCGCGCGGATCCGGCACGGCCGCGGCGGAAGTGCTGCCGCGGCCCGTCGGTCTCCGGCGATGTGCCTGATCTTCCCCGTCCGTTCACCGAGCCGCCCATCGGCCATGGTTCACGGCTGCGAGCATCCGGTCTCCCAGTGCACCGAACCGGAGGAACGATGCTCCCGAAGAGAACCTGTGCCGCACTCGCGGTCCTGGCCGTGACCGCGGGCACCCTGGCGGGCGCAGGTGTGGCGAACGCGGGTCAGACGCACGGCGGGGACCGCGGACGGAAACCCCTGGCCTTCGAACGCGCCGCGACCTACCCCGTGTTCCAGAACCGGCCGGCCGGTGAGGATGCCGCGGATCAGACCGTCGCCGAGATCTCCGCGACCAGCGAGGACGGCCGCACACTCGTCTACACGGACGCCGCGGCCAGGCGGATCGGCTTCCTCGACATCAGCGACGCCGGCCGGCCGGAGGGACTCGGCACGCTCTCCCTGGCCGGACCGGGCGACGCCGAGGACGAGCCCACCTCGGTCTCGGTGGTCGGCCGTCACGTCCTCGTCGTCGTGAACACCAGCGCGAGCAACAGCCGGCCGTCCGGACGCCTCGACGTCATCTCGCTGGCCACCCGCGAGCGGGTGGCCAGCCACGACCTGGGCGGCCAGCCCGACTCGATCGCGGTCAGCAAGGACGAGCGGTACGCCGCCGTCGCCATCGAGAACGAGCGCGACGAGGAGGCCACCCCGCCCGGCGGCGAGGAGGGCGACCTCCCGCAGGCACCCGCCGGGTCCGTCCGGATCGTCGACCTCGAGGGTCCCTCGCCCGCCCGGTGGACCACCCGCGCGGTGCCGCTCACCCGGGCGGACGGCTCCGCGCTGCCCCTGCTCACGGCCGCCGGAATCACCGAACCCACCGACCCGGAGCCGGAGTACGTCTCCGTCAACAGCCGGGGCCAGCTCGCCGTGACCCTCCAGGAGAACAACGGCGTCGTCATGATCGACCTCGCGTCGGGGCGTCTCACCAAGGCGTTCAGCGCCGGCACGGCATCCGTCGACGGCGTCGACACCGTCGAGGACGGCGTCATCGACCGGACCGGATCCCTCACCGACGTGCCGCGCGAACCGGACGCCCTCGGCTGGATCGACGACCGCTACCTGGCCACCGCCAACGAGGGCGACTGGAAGGGCGGCACCCGGGGCTGGACCGTCTTCGACAGCCGTACCGGCAAGGTGGCCTGGGACGCGGGCAACGGCTTCGAGCACATCGCGGCGCGCCACGGCCTGCTGAACGAGGACCGCTCCGAGAACAAGGGCACCGAGCCCGAAGGGCTGGCCGTCGCCACCTACGACGGGGTGCGCTACGCCTTCGTGGGCTCCGAGCGCAGCAACTTCGTCGCCGTGTACGACGTCAGCAAGCCCACCAGGCCGGTCTTCAGACAGGTGCTGCCGGCCACCAACGGCCCCGAAGGCCTGCTGCCCATCCCCTCACGCGGACTGCTCGCGGTCTCCAGCGAGGAGGACGACGCCGAGGCCGGGGTGCGCGCCTCGGTGAGCCTGTTCGAGCTGGGCAGGGGTACGCCCTCCTTCCCCTCGCTGGTCTCGGGCCCGGACTCCACCGGCGCCCCCATCGGATGGGGCGCGCTCGGCGCGCTGTCGGCCGTGCCGGGCCGCGCCGACGAGCTGTACACCGTCACCGACGCGGCGTACTCCACCACCCGTGTCCTGACGATCGACGCGGACCGCGAACCGGCCGTCATCACGCGCGAGCTGACCGTCAAGGACGCCGCGGGCAAGCCCGTCGGCTACGACGCCGAAGGCATCCACGCCCGCCCGCAGGGCGGCTTCTGGCTGGCCGTCGAGGGCAGGACGGGCGCCGGCAACCAGCTGGTGCGCCTGGACCGCCACGGCGTCACCCGGCAGGTCGTCCCGCTCCCGTCCGACGTCGCCTCGGGCCTCGGCCCCCAGGGCTTCGAGGGCGTCACCGCCACCACGGACCGCGACGGCCGTGAGATCGTCTGGGCGGCCCTTCAGCGCCAGGTCGCGACCGACCCGGACGGCGTCGTCCGGCTCGGCCGCTACGACGTCCGGGCAGGCACCTGGAGCTGGTACGGCTACCGGCTCGGCACCACCACCACGCCCGGCGACTGGATCGGCCTGTCCGAGATCACCGTGGCGGGGAACAGGCTCGCCGTCATCGAGCGCGACAAGCTGAACGGCCCCGCCGCCGAGGTCAAGCGGATCTACACGGTCGGCCTGCCGAGGACCGCGGGCCCGGACGGCGAGCTCACCGTCCTGCCCAAGACCCTCGCCCACGACGTGCTGCCGGACCTGCGGGCCACGAAGGGCTGGACACAGGAGAAGCTCGAAGGACTCACCGTGGCGGGCAACGGCCGCGTCTACGCCGTCACCGACAACGACGGCCTGAGCGACTCCACGGGGGAGACGGCCCTCCTCGACCTCGGGACCGCCCGCAAGGTCCTCGGCCGCGGCTGATCCGTTCGCAGGCCGCCTCCACGCCCCGCGCCGGAGGCGGCCGGCTCGGACCGGCGTTTTCCGGCCAGGCACCACCGGCCGCGGCCGGTCGCGGCCGCGCCGTTGGGCGGGTTTGTCCTGGGACGGAAACCGGGTTGGGACACAGGACCCCGGTGCGCCCGATGGAGTTCAGCTGGTGTTGGTGCGGGGGAGGGAACGTGATCACGCCAACCCACCCGGCCACGCAGCACCAGGAGAGCCCGCCATGCCGATCACTCGCAGGGAATTCAGCAGACAGTCCGCCCTCACCGGCGCGGGGATAGCCCTGACCGGTGCCGTCGGCGCCCTGGCCACGGCACCCGGCGCCCTGGCCGCCGATGACTCGCGGCACGGCCACGGCGACGACGACAAGGGCCACGGCCACGGCCACGGCAAGGAGCTGGGCTACGGCCCGCTGATCGACGACCCGAAGGGCATCCTCGCGCTGCCCGCCGGATTCTCGTACCGCGTCATCACCCACAGCGGGGTCACCAAGCTGGAGACCGGCGAGCCGACCCCCTCCAACCATGACGGCACCGCCGCCTTCGAGGGTGCCCGCGGTGTCACTCTCCTGGTCAACAACCACGAGCTCTCCGGCACCCGGGCCGGCTGGGAGTACCCCGTACCGCTCACCGAGGGCCTCGTCTACGACCCGGTCGCGGCCGGCGGCTGCACCGTCGTGGAGACCCGCCGCGACGGCCGTACCGCCGAGTGGGTCGGCATCGCCGGCACGTCGACCAACTGCGCCGGCGGCAGCACCGCGTGGGGCACCTGGCTCACCTGCGAGGAGACCGAGGACAAGGCCGGGAAGAACGGCCTGCTCAAGGACCACGGCTACGTCTTCGAGGTCGACCCGTACGACAAGCGCGCCAACCGCGACCCGCGCCCCATCAAGGCGTTCGGCCGGTACGCCCACGAGGCCGTCGTCATCGACCCGAAGCGCGGCCACGCCTACCTGACCGAGGACGCGTCCGGCCCCAACGGCCTGCTCTACCGCTGGGTCCCGCCGCACGGCTTCAAGCACGGGCGCGGGAAGCTGCGCACGCTCGCCGACGACGCGGGTGTCCTCCAGGCCACGAAGTGCTACGACAAGAGGGGCGCGTTCGTCGACGACCTGTCCCGCGCCACGGAGATCGGCACCGTCTACGGCGTGGACTGGGTCGACGTACCCGACCGGGACGCGAAGACCGTCTCCGTGCGCAAGCAGTTCACCGACACGCAGGTGACCCGCGCCCGCAAGCTCGAAGGCATGTGGTGGGGCGACGGCGGCGCCTACTTCGTCTCCTCGTTCGCCCGGGACGAGAGCCCCGTGGCCCACGACGGCCAGGTCTGGTTCTACGACCCCAAGCGCCGCACGGTCACCCTCAAGGTCCTTCTCGGCGTCAACGCCGACCCGTCCGTGGACGGAGCCTTCGACGGCCCGGACAACATCACCGTGTCCCCGTACGGCGGCATCGTCATCTCCGAGGACGGCAACGGGATCCAGCACCTCTTCGGCGCGACCGACAGCGGCCGCACCTACCCGATCGCGCGCAACGACCTCAACGCAGGCACGGAGGAGGACCCCTCCTACAGCGAGATCGCCGGGGTCACCTTCTCCCCGGACGGGAAGACGCTGTTCGCCAACATCCAGACCCCGGGCATCATGCTCGCCATCACGGGACCGTGGAAGCGTCAGCCGAACAAGTACTGACACACCCGCCTGTGCGGCGCGCGGGGAAAAAGCCCTCGCGCGCCGCACAGGCGTTCTCCTAGAGTCGGGGCCACGCACCTCCCGGTGCGAAGGCAGCGGCTACTTCCTTTCCCGAAATCACGCCGCGGCCGTCCTGATCTCGGGAGGCACGAGCGCCGGGGTGCCCGGTGCGCAGGCGACGGATACTTCTTGGATCTGACGGTTGCGGGTTCGAGTCCCGCCCGGCCTCGGCCGGTAGCTCAAGTGGATAGAGCATCGGACTGGCACCGTCGCCGACTCCTGATCTCGGGCACCCCTTCTTCGCTGTGCCCTCCTCCATGAATGCGGGGGAATTCACCGATGGCACGCTTCAACACCCGCTCCGCCCGGCCCCGCGTCACCTCGCCCGTTCAGTCCGCCGGGCACACCGCGCGCAACCACCAGGGCGCCGTGGGGCGTCTCCGGGACGGCAGGTCCGAACTTTATCTGCTCGCCGTCGCCAACTTCGTGTCGCAGGAAACCTTTTACGAGGACGGCGAAGGACGCGACACCCGCTTCGCCACGCTGGTGCGGACGCTCGCCGTCGAGGACCCGGAGTGGACCGCGGGGCTGCTGCGCTGGCTGCGCACCGAGGGCCGGATGCGTACGGCGTCGGTCGTCGGCGCCGCCGAATACGTGAAGGCGCGGCTCGAGGCCGGCGCTGAGGACGGCCCGTCCAACCGGCAGGTCGTCGACTCCGTGCTGCTGCGCGCGGACGAGCCCGGTGAACTGCTCGGATACTGGACCTCACGGTACGGCCGGGCCGTGCCCAAGCCGGTCAAGCGCGGGACAGCCGACGCCGTACGCCGGCTCTACAGCGGCAGGACGCTGCTGAAGTACGACACGGCGTCCAAGGGCTACCGCTTCGGCGACGTACTCAACCTGGTGCATGCCGCGCCCGACCCCGCCAAGCCGTGGCAGGGGGACCTGTTCCGGTACGCCCTGGACCGCAGGCACCACCCCGAGGACGCCGAGCCGCCAGCGTCGGACCGGACGCTGACCGCCCACCGGGCGCTGATGGCGCTGCCGGTCGCCGAGCGCCGCGCCGTGGTCACCGGGCCGGGCGGCGCGGACCGGCTGGCGGAGGCGGGCATGACCTGGGAGGCGCTGGCGGGCTGGCTGCAGGGGCCGATGGACGCCGCGGCCTGGGAGGCCGTGATCCCGTCCATGGGCGCGATGGCGCTCGTGCGGAACCTGCGCAACTTCGACGAGGCGGGCGTGTCGGACGAGGCCGCGGCCGGGGTGGCGGCGAGGATCAGCGACCCGGAGGCGGTCGCCGCCTCGCGGCAGTTCCCCTTCCGCTACCTCGCGGCGTACCAGCACGCGCCGTCGCTGCGGTGGGCCTACCCGCTGGAGCAGGCGCTCGGGCACTCGCTGGGCCATGTCCCCGCGCTGCCCGGCCGCACCCTGGTGCTCGTCGACCGGTCCGGCTCGATGTGGTCGCCGCTCTCCGACCGCTCGCTCCTGAACCGGGCCGACGCCGCGGCGGTCTTCGGCGCGGCACTGGCGCTGCGGGCCGCGGACGCCGACCTGGTGCAGTTCGGCACGGGCAGCCGGGAGGTGGAGTGCCGCAAGGGTGAGTCCGTGCTGAAGATCCTGGAGCGCTTCGGCGACCTGGGCGGCACCAACACCGTGCAGGCGGTCCGCAAGCACTACCGAGGGCACGACCGGGTGCTGATCGTCACCGACGAGCAGGCCTCGTTCACCCACTACGGGGATGCCACCGAGGGAATCCCCGCGGAGGTGCCCGTCTACACCTGGAACCTCGCCGGATACCGGGTCGGGCACGCGCCGTCGGGAAGCGAGAACCGCCACACCTTCGGGGGGCTTTCCGACGCGGCGTTCCGCATGGTGCCCTTGCTGGAAGCGGGCAGGAGCGCGGACTGGCCCTGGAACCGCTGATTACGAATGCGGCACTACTGCCCGCTCCGGAGCGGTCGGGCATGGCGTCGGACGCTTACAGGGCGCATACTCGACCGTAATGAAACAGTCAGCCGGTTCCCGGCGTCACCTGCCTTCCAGTCCCTTCAACCGCCCGGCCCAGGCGGCCCCACCGGTCGAATGCTTCGATGTGGGCGACAGGGTGTCGCACGACCAGTTCGGACTCGGCCGAGTCCTCGCTGTCGAGGGCGACAACGACGCAGTGCTCATCGACTTCTCGGGGCGACAGGGGAGGATCCTGAGCCCGTACTCCAAGCTGACCAAGCTCTGAGAGAGCGAACGAGCACGCACCGCGTCCCACCGGACACCGTCCGGACCCGGGGCACCTGAGGGGAGAACCCGCGGGTGCCCCGGAAGCCGTTTCCGGGGGGACGGCGGTGCTACAGCGCCTTCGCGGCGGGCTTGACCATGCCGCGGACGGTCCGGGACTTCACGAACTCGCCCATTCCGGTCATCTCCCACTCGCCGGAGAACTGCTTGATCAGCTTGGCCATCATCACGCCGGTCTGCGGCTCCGCGCCGGTCAGGTCGAAGCGGACCAGCTCCTCGCCGGTGGCCGCGTCGATCAGCCGGCAGTAGGCCTTGGCGACCTCGGTGAACTTCTGGCCGGTGAACGAGTTGACCGTGAAGACCAGACCGGTCGCGTCGGCGGGGATCCGGCCGAGATCGACGACGATCACCTCGTCGTCGCCCGCACCCTCGCCGGTGAGGTTGTCGCCGGAGTGCTTGATCGCGCCGTTCAGGATGGACAGCTTGCCGAAGTAGCAGCTGTCCAGGTGCTTGCGATCGGGGCCGTAGGCGATCACCGAGGCGTCGAGGTCGATGTCCTTGCCGCGGAACGCGGGCTCCCAGCCGAGGCCCATCTTCACCTGCGAGAGCAGCGGCTTGCCGCCCTTGACCAGGGACACGGTCTGGTTCTTCTGGAGGCTGACGCGGCCCTTGTCGAGGTTGATCTTGCCGGAGCCGGCGGGGGCCGGCGGTGCGGGCGGCGCCGCGGGGGCCGGCGGGGCGATCCGCGGGTCGACGGGTGCGGCGGCCGGGGGAGCCACAGGCGGAGCGGCCGGCGGTGCGAGGGGTGCGGCGGCCGGGGCGGGCTCCTCCACCGAGACGCCGAAGTCCGTGGCGATGCCCGCCAGCCCGTTCGCGTAGCCCTGGCCGACCGCGCGGGCCTTCCAGGCGCCGTTGCGCAGGTAGATCTCGATGACCACCAGCGCGGTCTCGCCGCCCAGCTGCGGCGGGGTGAACGTGGCGAGGGCGCTGCCGTCGTCCGCGTTGCGCACGGTGGCGGTGGGCTCCACGCCCTGGAAGGTCTGGCCCGCGGCGTCGGGGCTCGCCGTGACCACGATCTTCTCGATGCCCGGGGGGACCGCGGCGGTGTCCACCACGATCGCGTCGGGCGCCGACCCGCCGCCCGAGCGGTAGGTCACGCCGGGGCCCGAGGGCTGGTTGTAGAAGATGAAGTCGTCGTCGGAGCGCACCTTGCCGTCGGCGGTGAGCAGCAGGCCCGAGACGTCGAGCCGCACCGGGGCGGCGACGTCCACCGCCACGCGGGCGGCGGAGAGAGGGATGTTCGAGCCGGGGGTCATTGCGGTCATGCACGGGGTAACGAACGACCCGGCTTTGCCGTTCCCTTACCTTCGCGGACTTGATCCGTACGGCTCAGCGCCTGCCGCGCGCCCGGTTGCGGGGGTGTTCGCGGGCGGTGCGCTCGTTGCCGTGCCGGTACGCGCCCGTCCAGCGGGCCATGACGAGCGCGGCATGCGGGCATGATGCCCGCATGCCCCGGTCCTGTCGCGTGAACTACCGGTGCCCCCGGCTGCGCGGCAGCCCTCAGTTCACGTCCTGGCAGGTGTGGTAGTCGTAACCCGCCTGGCGCCAGGTGCTCTGACGGTCGAGGAAGAGGTACTTGCCCTCGGTGTTGCGCCTGAAGGACTCGCTGTGGTGCTTGCCGACGTAGCCCAGGTACAGCGTCTCGCCCGGCTCGGTGCTGCCGGACCGCTCGTACATGCCCCGGAACACCGTGCCGGGCTGGTCGATCGCCCTCCTGAGCGTGTCGGGACCGACGATCCCGTCGTCATCCAGTCCCCAGCGCCGCTGAAGACTCCTGGTCGCCTGGTCGGTGCGCGAACCGAAATGCCCGTCGATGCCGGGGAGCTCGAAACGGCTGCCGTCGTCGAGCGTCGCGCCCTCGGCGTAAAGGATCCGCTGCCACATGCAGGCGGCGTTGGAGTCGGGGTGGAGCCAGGTGGACAGAGGGCCCTCGTCGTTGAAGTCGTCTGCCCAGGCGTCGTAACCCCTGATCCACCCGTCGGATGTCGCGGCGGCGGCGGGGCTGGTGCACACGCCGAGGACTCCGACGGAGGCCAGGGCGACGACAGCGGCGGCGATGCGCTTGTGGAGCATCAGGTTTCCTTCCCCTCTGAACGCGCCCCCGGTTCGTCTCCGGGGGCGGGCGGAGCAGAAACTACCGGGCCGTGCCGCCGCCGTGACCCTGCACAGTTACAGGGTCGCAGACGCGACCGTCCGTGCCGCCGGACGCCGGGTCAGTACGGCCAGATCGGCGGGTCCGTGACGAAGTGGCCGCCGATGTGGGCATGGTCGGGGTTCGCCGGATCCAGTTCCCCGTGCTCGGCGACGAGTTTCTCCGCGTACTGCTCGGAGTCGTCCTGCGGCTCGTAGCCGAGGGAGCGGGCCGTCGTCAGGTCCCACCAGAGCCGGGTGTTGTCGGAGGAGCCGTAGACCACCGTGTGCCGCACGTCCTTCGCGGTGAGGGCCGCGTGGAACAGGCGCGCACCGTCGCCGGGGCTCATCCAGACGGACAGCATCCGTACCGACGTCGGCTCCATGAAACAGGAGCCGATCCGCACGGAGACGGTCTCGATGCCGTGCTTGTCCCAGTAGAACTGCGCGAGGTCCTCGCCGAAGGACTTCGACAGACCGTAGAAGGTGTCGGGGCGGCGCGGGGTGTCGACCGGGATCAGCGGGTCACCGGCGACCGGGCGCGGGGTGTAGCCGATCGCGTGGTTCGAGGAGGCGAACACGATGCGCCCGACGCCCTCCTCGCGTGCCGCCTCGTAGAGGTTGTAGGTGCCCTCGATGTTGGAGCGCAGGATCTTGTCGAACGAGGACTCCAGGGAGATGCCCGCCAGGTGGATGACCGCGTCGACGCCCCGTACCGCTTCCCGCAGCGCGGCCTTGTCACCGAGGTCGGCGGTGACGGCGTCCGGTTCGCCCTCGATGGGGGTGACGTCGAAGAGCCGGAGGTCGTAGCCGTACGCGGGCAGCAGACCCCGCATGAGGGTGCCGAGGCCGCCGGCGGCGCCGGTGAGAAGGACGGTGCGCGGAGCTGGCATTCGGGGATCTCCTCGGTGCGGGCGCAGGGCGCGGGCGCGGCGTGCGCGGACGGGGCGATGCGGTGCTGCGCGGGGCGGGCGTGCGGGGCCGCGGGGTGCGCGGGGCACGCCGGAGTCCTGCGACCGCCCGATGCGTCAAATTCATGGGCAGCATTCACATGCGTGGACACGCTAAGAAGTCGCGGCGGACCGCGTCAAGTGTCGCTCGCTCCGGGCTGGTCCGACCCGAGGTCGGGTGTACGCGTCTTGACCGGCGCCGTACGGCTGCCTTAGCGTGGCGGCGTTCAGAGATATGGACACCGATCATAATTGTGCACGACTCAAACTGCACAGGGAGCGCCCGTGACCTCAGCCCCTCTTGCCGCCCGACTCACCGACGTCGCCGGGCCGCTCTTCTTCCCCGTCACCGCCTACGGGCCGGACGGCGCCGTCGACCTCGACGCCTTCCGCGCGCACGTGCGCAAGGGCGTGGACGCCGGTGCCGCGGCCGTCTTCGCCTGCTGCGGCACCGGCGAGTTCCACGCACTGGCCCCGGAGGAGTTCCGGCTCGTCGTCCGTGCGGCCGTCGAGGAGACCGCGGGCCAGGTGCCCGTGGTCGCCGGCGCCGGTTACGGCACCGCGCTCGCGATCCAGTACGCGAAGCTCGCGGAGGAGGCGGGGGCGGACGGGCTCCTCGCCATGCCGCCCTATCTCGTCGTCGCCGGCCAGGAAGGGCTGCTGGCCCACTACACCGCCCTCGCCGCCGCGACCTCGCTGGAGACGGTCGTCTACCAGCGGGACAACGCGGTCTTCACCCCGGAGACCGTCGTGGCCCTGGCCCGGACTCCCGGGATCATCGGCCTCAAGGACGGCTACGGCGACCTCGACCTGATGCAGCGCATCGTCAGCGCCGTACGCACCGGGCTGCCCGGCCAGGACTTCCTGTACTTCAACGGCCTGCCCACGGCGGAGCTCACCGGGCTCGCCTACCGGGGCATCGGCGTCACGCTCTACTCCTCCGCCGTCTTCGCCTTCGCCCCCGACATCGCCCTGGCGTTCTACCGGGCGCTGGACTCCGGTGACGACGACCTGGTCAACGCGCTGCTGGACCACTTCTACCGCCCGCTCGTCGAACTCCGTGCCAAGGGCCACGGCTACGCGGTCTCGCTCGTGAAGGCGGCCGTGCGGCTCGAGGGCCTGGCCGTCGGGACGGTGCGCACCCCGCTCACCGAGCCCCCGGCCGCGCACATCGAGGAGCTGACCTCGATCATCGCCGACGGCCGCGCGCTCCTGGAGAAGTACCGCGCGGGTGAGGCGAAGTGAAGGCCTCGGCGTTCCTGTACCCGTGGGACGTCGTGGGGGATCCGGACGCCCCCGCCCGCCTCGCCGGCCTCGGCGTCCAGCAGGTGACGCTCGCCTCCGCCTACCACTCCACCCGGGCGCTCACCCCGCGCCACCCCGGCCGCCGGATCGTGACCGCCGAGCACGCGGCGGTGCTCTACCCGCCGGACGCCACGCGCTGGGCGGGGCGTGAGCTGCGCCCCTACGCACAGTCCTGGGTGGCGGGGGAGGACCCGTACGCCGAGGCGGCCGAGGCCCTCGCGGGCGCCGGTCTCGAGGTGCACTCCTGGGTGGTCCTCGCGCACAACTCGCGCCTGGGCGCGGAGCATCCGGACACCTCCGTGGTCAACGCCTACGGCGACCGCTACCCCTGGGCGCCGTGTATCGCGCAGCCCGCCGTCCACACCTACCTGGTGGACCTGGCGGCGGAGGCGGCCGTACGCCCCGGAGCGTCGGGCACCGAGCTGGAATCGTGCGGCTGGTACGGCTTCGCCCATCTGCACGCCCACGACAAGACCTCCGGGGTCGCGCTCGGGGACGCGGCGCAGTATCTGATGTCCCTCTGTTTCTGTGCCGACTGCCGGGCCGGCTACGCCTCCGTGGGGCAGGACGCCGAGGAGCTGCGCGCCGCCGTGCGCCACGCGCTGGAAACGGTCTGGGCGGGGTCCGGCTCCGGTGAGCAGGGCTGGGCCGGGGTGGAGAAGCTGCTCGGAGCCGGTTTCGCCGACGCCACCCTGCGCTGGCGCGCCCCCGTGGCCAGAAGGCTCCAGGAGGCCGCTGTCGCCGCCGTACGGGCAGCGGCGCCGGGGCCGGACTTCCAGGTCCTGCTCCACGCCGATCCCGCCTCCTACCGCACCGGGGCCAACGTGGGGGTCGACCCCGCGCACATCCTCTCGACGGCGGACGGCGTCGTGCTGCCCTGCACCGGCGGCGCGACGGCACGCGAGGCCGTTCTCGGGCCGTTCGCGGGGGCGTCCGGGGTGCTGGCGGCCAACTTCAACGTGGTGAGCGGCATGGGCGGAAGCCCCGGCACGCTGGAGCGCGACGCCGCGCACGCGGCCTCGCTCGGCGCGGACGAACTGCGCCTCTACCACGCGGGCCTGGCCTCCGGGCCGGACCTGAGCGCCGTGGCGTCCGCCCTGTCCGCCGTCCGCGGAGGCTGACCCCGGAACGCTCCCACCCTCAGGACCTCAGGTCCCCGGCGTGCGGCCGGGGCCTGAGTCATGTCCGCCCGGAGGTGCGCGGGCCGCCCCCGGAGGGTGCGGTTTTCCACGTTCGCGGAACTTCTTTTGCCAGAAGCGTTGACGAAACATTCCCACCGCTCTAGCTTCATCGCGTCGTACTTCGTACGTCATATATGAGACGCGATACGCGAGATGTGAGAGCTCTTCACCCATGACCTTTGCGCCTGCCCCGATTCCGTCCAGGACCCAGTACGTGCTGGAGGCGATCAAGCACGCGATCCTCACCGCGCAGCTGCAGCCAGGGCAAGCGCTCGTGGAGACCGAACTCGCCGCGCAGTTCGGGGTGTCCAAGACGCCCGTACGCGAGGCGCTGAAGACGCTCGCCGGCACCGGGCTGGTGGTCATGAGCCAGTACAAGGGCGCCACCGTGCGGCTCGTCGACGCGACCATGGCCCGGGAGGTGTACGACGTGCGCCTGCTCCTGGAGCCGGAGGCGCTGCGCCGCTCCATCACCCGCAAGGTGTCGCTGGAAGCGGCGCAGGAGGCCCTGGAGCGTGCCGACTCGGCGATCGACAAGGCGGACAGGTCGCTCGCCAACCGGGACTTCCACCGGGCTCTCTACCTGCCCTGCGGGAACCCGCTGCTCGCCCGGATGCTCGACGAGATCCGCGACCAGGCCGCCCTCGTGTCGACCGTGGCCTGGTCGGCGATCCCGTCCTGGGAGCGTGAGGCGGCCGAGCACCGGGAGATCCTGCGGCTCGCCCTCGCCGACGACGCGGCGGCCGCCGCCGGGGCTCTGCACGACCACATCGCATCGTTCGTACGCCGTGCCTTCCCCGACGACGAAGACGGGGGTGACACGGCGTGAACCACCCGCTGGACACGGATTGCCAGCACCTCGACGAAAGGCTGGTCCGCATGGACCTCTCCCCGCTGAAGGCGGCCCTCGCAGACGTCGTCGCGATCCCGGTGACCCCGTTCGCCGAGGACGGGAGCATCGACGTCCCGGCGCACCGCGCACTGCTGCGACGGCTGCTCGACGGCGGCGTCCGCATCGTCACCCCGAACGGCAACACCGGTGAGTTCTACGCACTCACCCCCGACGAGCGACGCGCTGTCACCGAGCTGACCATCGAGGAGGCCGGCGGCCGCGCCACGGTCCTGGTGGGGGTCGGCCACGACGTGCCGACCGCCGTGGCCGCCGCCGAGCACGCCAGGGACGCCGGGGCCGAGATGGTGATGGTGCATCAGCCGGTGCACCCCTACGTCTCGCAGGAGGGCTGGATCGACTACCACCGGGCCATCGCCGAGGCCGTTCCCGGGCTCGGGGTCGTCCCGTACATCCGCAACCCGCTGCTCGCCGGCGAGCGCCTCGCCGAGCTCGCGGACAGCTGCCCCAACGTCATCGGCGTGAAGTACGCCGTCCCGGACGCCGCCCGCTTCGGCGCGTTCGCCCGGGACGCCGGCCTGGAGCGGTTCGTATGGGTCGCCGGGCTCGCCGAGCTCTACGCCCCGTCCTACTTCGCGACCGGGGCCAGCGGCTTCACCTCCGGACTCGTCAACGTCGCCCCCGGTGTCTCACTCGCCATGCTGGAGGCGCTGCGGGCGGGCGACTACCTCGCGGCGATGAAGGTCTGGGAACAGATCCGCCGCTTCGAGGACCTGCGCGCCGACCGCCAGTCCGCCAACAACGTGACGGTCGTCAAGGAGGCCCTGGCCTCGCTCGGGCTCTGCCGCCGCGACGTACGCCCACCGAGCCGGGCGCTTCCCGAGGAGCAGCGCGCCGAGGTCGCCGGTCTGGTCGCCGGGTGGTCGATATGACGGACAACGGCACGGCGGGCCGCATCGCCCCCGAGGAGCTGCGCAGCCACCAGTGGTGGGGCACGGACGGGCTCCGCTCGTTCAGCCACCGCGCCCGCACCCGGCAGCTCGGCTACCTTCCCGAGGAGCACCTGGGCAAGCCGGTCATCGCGATCCTCAACACCTGGTCGGACATCAACCCCTGCCACGTCCATCTGCGCGACCGCGCACAGGCGGTCAAGCGGGGCGTCTGGCAGGCGGGCGGCTTCCCGCTCGAATTCCCGGTGTCCACCCTCTCGGAGACCTTCCAGAAGCCGACCCCGATGCTCTACCGCAACATGCTGGCGATGGAGACGGAGGAGCTGCTGCGCTCCTACCCCGTCGACGGCGCGGTGCTGCTGGGCGGCTGCGACAAGTCCACGCCCGCGCTGCTGATGGGCGCCGCCTCCGTCGACCTGCCGACGGTCTTCGTGCCCGCCGGCCCGATGCTGCCGGGGCACTGGCGCAACGAGGTCCTGGGCTCCGGCACGGACATGTGGAAGTACTGGGACGACAAGCGGGCCGGCCTGATCGGCGATTGCGAGATGGCCGAACTGGAGAACGGGCTCGCCCGCTCGCCCGGCCACTGCATGACGATGGGCACCGCCTCGACCCTGACGGCCGCCGCCGAGGCGCTGGGCGTCACCGTGCCGGGCGCCTCCTCGATCCCGGCCGTGGACTCCGGTCACGACCGCATGGCGGCACAGTCCGGGCTCCGCATCGTCGAACTGGTGTGGCAGCAGCTGAAGCTGTCGCAGCTCCTCACGGCGGACGCCTACGAGGACGCGGTCGCCACCGTCCTCGCCCTGGGCGGCTCCACCAACGCCGTCATCCACCTGATCGCGATGGCGGGCCGCTCCGGGGTGAAGCTCACCCTGGACGACTTCGACCGCATCGCCCGCACCGTGCCCGTCCTCGCCAACCTCCGCCCCGGCGGCAAGTACCTGATGGAGGACTTCCACTTCGCCGGAGGGCTGCCCGGATTCCTGGCCAGGCTCACCGACGTACTCCACCTGGACCGGCCCACCGTCGCGCACGCCACGCTGCGCGAACAGCTCGACGGGGCGCTCGTCCACGACGCCGACGTCATCAGGGAGCGCGACAACCCCCTGGCGCAGGAGGGCGGTGTCGCGGTCCTGCGCGGCAACCTCTGCCCCGACGGCGCGGTCATCAAGCACATCGCCGCCGAGCCGCACCTGCTGCGCCACACCGGGCCCGCGGTCGTCTTCGACGACTACAAGGAGATGCAGCGCACCATCAACGACCCGGCCCTGGCCCTCACTCCCGACCATGTGCTGGTGCTTCGCAACGCCGGCCCCAAGGGCGGCCCCGGCATGCCCGAGTACGGCATGCTGCCGATCCCGGACTACCTGCTGAAGCAGGGCGTACGGGACATGGTGCGCATCTCCGACGCCCGGATGAGCGGCACCAGCTACGGGGCCTGTGTCCTGCACGTCGCGCCCGAGTCCTTCGTCGGCGGACCGCTCGCCCTGGTCCGCACCGGTGACAGCATCACGCTGGACGTCGAGGCGCGGCTGCTCCACCTCGACGTGAGCGACGAGGAGCTGGAACTCCGCAGGGCGGAGTGGACCGAGCCGCCCGCCCGCTACGGGCGCGGTTACGGCGCGCTCTACCAGGACCAGATCACCCAGGCCGACACCGGATGCGACTTCGCGTTCCTGGCACGGCAGGGAGAAGTGCCCGACCCGTACGCGGGCTGAACCGGGCGAAGAGAATTCCGCGCGCCACCCCGTCCGGGATGCCGAACGGCAAATGGTAAGCGCTTGCACCACGCACCGAAAGAACGGCACATCCAGCACTTTCCAGAGATCGGAGACGCGTCATGGCCCAATCCGCAGCCGTGGCCACACCGCCCCCCAAGGGGAAGGCGTCCAAGCGCCGCTCAGCCACACCACGCCGCCTGCCGTATCTGCTGATCGCGCCGGCGGGCCTGCTGATGCTGGGCTTCATCGCCTACCCGGTGATCAGCGTCTTCTACTACAGCCTGCAGAACTACAACGTCACCAAGCCGTGGCGGAACGGCTTCGCCGGCTTCGACAACTTCACCCGCATCTTCACCGAGGACGAGCAGTTCTGGCCGACGCTCACCTTCAGCGCCCAGTGGGTCTTCACCCAGGTCACCCTCCAGCTCGCCCTCGGCCTCGCCCTCGCGCTGATCGTCAACCAGACCTTCATCGGCCGCGGCATATCCCGCGCCATGGTCTTCTCGCCCTGGGCCGTCTCCGGCGTGCTGACCAGCACCATCTGGATCCTGCTCTACAACTCCTCGACCGGCTTCAGCCGCTACCTCGCGGACGCCGGGTTCGGCGAGTACGGAACCTCCGTCCTCTCCGACACCGGGACCGTGTTCTGGGCGGCGACCGTCACCGAGCTCTGGCGCGGAGTCCCCTTCTTCGCCATCCTCATCCTCGCCGACCTCCAGTCCGTCTCCAAGGAGCTGTACGAGGCGGCGTCGGTGGACGGAGCGGGCCGGCTGCGGCAGTTCTTCCACATCACGCTCCCGCACCTGCGCGACGCGATCATCCTGGCCACCCTGCTGCGCGGGGTCTGGGAGTTCAACAACGTCGACCTGCTCTACACCCTCACCGGCGGCGGACCGGCGGGCGAGACCACCACCTTGCCCCTCTACGTCGCCAACACAGGCATCGAGGGCCACGACTTCGGATACGCCTCCGCGCTCACCACCGTCGCATTCGTGATCCTCCTCTTCTGCTCGATCGTCTATCTGCGCCTGAGCAAGTTCGGAGGCGACAACAAGTGACCGCCGCACTCGTGGAGAAGAAGGACACCCGCACGCCGGGACCGTCCGGGGGCAACGACCTCCCGCCGCCCTCCTCGCACCGCCGCTCCAAGCGCGAGCGCGCCTTCGACGACGTACCGCGCTGGCAGATCTACGTGCCCCTCGGCATCTATCTGCTCTTCACGCTCATCCCGTTCTACTGGATGCTCCTCTTCGCCGTACGGCCCGCCGGCTCGACCTCGCTGGTGCCCTGGCCCATGACGGGAGAGCACTTCTCCAAGGTCTGGAACGAGCGCAGCTTCGCCGTCTTCTTCCAGAACAGCATGATCGTCGGCGTCGCCACACTGATCGCCACGACCCTGGTCGCGCTGGCCGGCGGCTACGCCCTCGCCCGGTTCGACTTCAAGATCAAGGGCGCCTTCATGCTGGCGCTGCTCTGCTCGCAGTTCATCCCGGGCGCCCTGATGCTCGTGCCGCTCTTCGAGATCTTCAAGAACCTCCAGATGATCAACTCCCTGGGGAGTGTCGTCATCGCGGAGACCGTCTTCCAGCTCCCCCTGTCGATCATCCTGATCAGCGGCTTCATCAAGAACGTGCCGGTCTCCCTCGAAGAGGCCGCCTGGGTGGACGGCTGCTCGCGCTTCAAGGCCTTCTGCGCCGTCGTCCTGCCGCTGCTGCGCCCCGGACTCATCGCGGTCGGCTCGTTCGCCTTCGTCCACAGCTGGAACCACTTCCTGTTCGCCCTGATGTTCCTCAGCGAACAGGACAAGCAGACGATCCCGGTCGGCCTCAACACCCTGATCGGCGCCGACAGCGTCGACCTCGGGGCGCTGGCCGCGGGCGGTGTCATCGCCGCCGTGCCCGTGGTGATCGTCTTCGCCTTCATCCAGAAGTGGCTCATCACCGGCTTCAGCGCCGGCGCCGTGAAGGGATGAGGGACATGACCCACGAGCTCCGGAGAGGGGAGGCGGCCCGATGGGCGTGACCACCACTCCTGTGCCCATCGTCCTGGCCGGCGCCCGCGGCCACGGACGCTGGCACCTCGCCAACATCCGCCGCCTCCAGCACCAGGGCCTGGTCAGACTGGCCGGCGTCTGCGAACTGAACCCGCTGACCGACGCCGAACTCGACATGTTCGCCGACGAGATGCCCGAGCAGTCCGCCGACTTCGGGGCCCTCCTGGACTCCACCGGCGCGCGCGCCGCCGTCGTCTGCACCCCCATCCCCACCCACACCACGCTGGCCCTGACCGCGGCGGCCCGGGGCGTGCACCTCCTCCTGGAGAAGCCGCCCGCCGCGACCTGGGACGACTACGCCCGCATGGCCGACGGGGTGCGGGAGGCGGGCGTGGCCTGCCAGATCGGCTTCCAGTCCTTCGGCTCGCACGCCGTGACCGCCGTCAAGGACCTCGTGCGTACCGGGGCCATCGGCACCGTGCGGGGGATCGGAGCCGCCGGTGCCTGGGTCCGCGACGACGCCTACTTCCGGCGCGCGCCCTGGGCCGGGCGCCGCCGGATGGGCGGGACCGACGTGGTCGACGGGGTGCTCACCAACCCGCTGGCGCACGCCGTCGCCACCGCGCTCGAACTCGCGGACCGGGGGACGGCCGAGGACGTCGCGTCCATCGAGACCGAGCTCTTCCGGGCCCACGACATCGAGTCCGACGACACCAGCTGCGTCCGGGTCACCACCACCGACGGGCTGCCGGTGACCGTCGCGGTCACCCTCTGCGCGGAGGAGGCCGGCGAACCGTATGTGATCGTCCACGGCGACCGCGGCCGCGTCACCTTCTGGTACAAGCAGGACCGGGTCCTCGTCCAGCGCGCCGGACACGGTCCCGAGGAGACCGTGCACGGGCGGACCGACCTCCTGGAGAACCTCGTCGACCACCTGGAGAACGGCACCGCGCTCCTCGTGCCGCCGGAGCGCACCGGCGCCTTCATGCGGGTCCTCGACGCCGTACGCACCGCCCCCGAACCCACCGCGCTGCCCGCCACCGCCTGGCACACCCGGCCCGCCGACACCGGCGACGGCGTACGGCGCATCGTGCGCGGCATCGACGGCACCGTCGCCGCCGCCGCCGACACCCTCACCCTCTTCTCCGAACTAGGCGCCTCCTGGGCGCGACCCAGCGAGGTGAGCACCCCATGACCAGCGCACTCCTCAGCTGCGCCGGACGCCCCGTCGGCCGCTACGGCTACGGGCAGGAGACGGACAGCCGCCCCCGTCTGCACCCCGTCACCACGCTTGCCGGCACCCTCGTCACCGAGGAGCGTCCGGCCGACCACATCCACCACCTCGGCGCGTCCGTCGCGGTGCCCGACGTGTCCGGACACAACTTCTGGGGCGGCCGCACCTTCGTCCGCGGCCAGGGCCCCACCGCGCTCGACAACCACGGGACCCAGCGCCACCTCGGCTGGAAGCTGCGCGACCCGGACGGCTTCGTGGAGGAGCTCAGCTGGGAGGCCGACGGCGCCGAACTGCTGCGCGAGCACCGCACGGTCGCCGTGGCCGAGATCTCCGGCACCGCCTGGGCGCTGGACTTCTCCTTCTCCCTCTCCAACCGCGGCTCCACGGACCTCTCCATCGGCAGCCCCGCCACCAACGGCCGCCCCGGCGCCGGTTACGGCGGCTTCTTCTGGCGCGCCCCCAAGGAGGCAGCGCCGCCCGACGTGTTCAGCGGAACGCTCGACGGCGAGGAAGCGGTCCACGGCAAGGCCGCCGACTGGCTGGCCCTCGCCGGGGACGGCTGGACGCTGGTCTTCGCCGGCGCCACCGACGAGACCCGGCGCGACCCGTGGTTCGTACGGACCACCCAATACCCCGGGGTCGGCTCCTCCCTCGCCGCGGACCGCCGGCTCGCCGTCCCCGCCGGGGACACCGTCGTGCGCCGGGTCGTCACCGTCGTCGCCGACGGACGCCTCGACCGGGACACCGCGGCCGCCCACGTCCGCAAGGCGGTCTCCGCATGACGATGCCCTGGACGGCGGACCTCGGGGACGGCACCTACCGCAACCCGGTCCTGAACGCCGACTGGTCCGACCCCGACGTCGTGCGCGTCGGCGACGACCACTACCTCACCGCGTCCAGCTTCGGCCGCGTCCCCGGACTGCCCCTGCTGCACTCCCGTGACCTCGTCAACTGGACCCTGGTCGGCCACGCCCTCGACCGGATCGGACCGGACGCCGACTTCGCCGTGCCCCGCCACGACTGCGGGGTGTGGGCGCCCTCGCTGCGCCACCACGCGGGACGCTTCTGGATCTTCTGGGGCGACCCCGACCACGGCATCCAGCAGATCAACGCCGAGGACATCCGCGGTCCCTGGAGCGCCCCGCACCTCGTGAAGTCCGGCAAGGGCCTGATCGACGCGTGCCCTTTGTGGGACGAGGAGACCGGCGAGGCATACCTGGTGCACGCCTGGGCGAAGTCCCGCTCCGGCATCAAGAACCGGCTCACCGGCCACCGGATGAGCCCCGACGGACGGGAGCTGCTCGACGAGGGCACCACCCTCGTCGACGCCGACACGATCCCGGGCTGGTTCACCCTGGAGGGCCCCAAGCTCTACCGGCACGACGGCTGGTTCTGGATCTTCGCCCCGGCAGGGGGAGTGGAGACCGGCTGGCAGGGCGCCTTCCGCTCGCGGACGTTCGACGGGCCCTACGAGGAGCGGGTCGTCCTCGCGCAGGGCACCACCGAGGTCAACGGCCCGCACCAGGGCGGCTGGGTCAGGACAGCCGCCGGTGAGGACTGGTTCCTGCACTTCCAGGCCCGCGGAGCGTACGGCCGTGTGGTGCACCTCCAGCCGATGCGCTGGGAGGGAGGCTGGCCGGTCATCGGCGACGAGGGCGAGCCCGTCCTCACACACCGCCGCCCCACCGCCCCCGAGCAGCCCGTCGAAGCCCCCGCGTCCGGCGACGACTTCCCCGGCGGCCGCTACGGCCGGCAGTGGCAGTGGACGGCCAACCCGCGGCCCGGCTGGACGGTCGGGCACGGCGGCGACGGGCTGCGCCTCAGCTGCGTACGGACCGCGTACGCCCATGACCTGCGCGCCCTGCCCAACGTCCTGGTGCAGCGGCTGCCGGCCGAGGAGTTCACCGTGGAGACCGGCATCACGCTGGACTCCGCCGAACCCGGGGCCAAGGCCGGGCTCGCCGTGCTCGGGGACGCCTTCTCGTGGATCGGCCTGGAGGCCGGGGCCGACGGGACGGCCAGGCTCGTGCACCGGTACGCCGAGACGGTCGCCGAGCACGAGCGGGACGCGGAACACCCGCGCCCCGCGCCCGGGGCCGCCGTCCGCGTCCGTATCGAGGTCACCCGGGGCGCCCGCTGCCGCTTCTACGCCGACACCGGCGACGGGACCGGCTTCCAGGCCTCCGGCCAGGTCTTCGCGGCCACCCCCTGGCGTTGGGTGGGAGCGCTCCTGGGCCTCTTCGCCACCGCGCCCGCGGGGACCGGGCCGTCCGGAACCGCCGGCTTCACCACATTCCGCACCACCGCGGGATCTCGCACCGTCTGACCTCCGCACCGCTGTATGGGAGCCGCAATGACGCACCTCCGTACCGAGCGCACCAGAGTGAGAACGCTGTTCACGGCCCCGGCCTTCACGGCCGCCACCGGACCGCAGCGCGTGACCCGGGATGCGGGTCGACGGAAACGCGTCGGCGTCACGCCGTACCGCACACACCACTGACCTCCCCCCACGAACGCGTACAGATTCCGAGAGAGAAGAGCCGACATGAACATCTCGAAGACGTTCCGGGGGCGTACCGCGACCGCGGTGTCCCTCACCGCGGTCCTGGCACTCGCGGCCACCGGCTGTGGCGACGACGGCAGCAGCTCAGGCACGGAGGGCAGCGGGAAGGGCGAGATCACCTTCTGGGACAACAACGGTGGCCCGCGCACCGCGATCTGGACCGAGATCATCAAGGACTTCGAGAAGGAGAACCCGGACATCAAGGTCAAGTACGTCCCGATCCCGATCGCCGACGTCCAGTCCAAGTACGACACGGCCATCGCGGGCGGCGGTCTGCCCGACGTGGGCGGCGTGGGCACCGCGTACCTGGCCAACATCGTGTCCCAGGAGGCACTGGAGCCGATCAGCGACCGGCTGGAGAAGTCGGAGCTGAAGGGCAAGCTCGTCGAGAACATGGTCGAGAGCGTCAGAGCCGCGGCCGGCCGGGGCGACGACATGTACACCGTCCCGACCTCCGCGAACAACGGCGCCCTCTGGTACCGCACCGACCTGTTCGAGGCGGCGAAGCTGGAGGCACCCACCACCTGGCCCAAGTTCTACGAGGCCGCCGACAAGCTCACCGACGCGAAGAACAACAAGTTCGGCTACACCATCCGCGGCGGCGCCGGCTCCATCGCGCAGGCCCTGGACGCGATCTACGGCCAGACCGGCATCACGGAGTTCTGGGACGGCGACAAGACCACCCTGAACGACCCCAAGAACGTCGCGGCACTGGAGAAGTACGCCGGCCTCTTCAAGAAGACGACGCCGGCCGCCGACGTCAACAACGACTTCACCAAGATGGTCGCCCAGTGGGACACCGGCACCATCGGAATGCTCAGCCACAACCTCGGCTCCTACCAGGACCACCTGAAGGCGCTGGGCGAGGACAAGTTCGCCGGTATACCCGCCCCCATCGGGGAGGGCGGCACGCGCGTCCAGGTCTCCAACCCCGTCGACGGTCTCGGCCTCTTCCGGTCCAGCAAGAACAAGAACGCTGCCTGGAAGTTCATCGAGTTCGCGGCCTCGCACGAGTCCAACAGCAAGTGGAACGAGTCCGCGGGCGCCATCCCGGCCAACACCGAAGCGGCCAAGGACCCGTGGATCAACGAGACCGAGCCCACGGCGCTCGCCGCGAAGGCCCTCACCGACGGCTCCACCAAGATCGTCGACCTGCCGTACTACCTGCCCGACTGGAACAACATCAGCAAGGCCGACAACGAGCCGGAGTTCCAGAAGCTGCTTCTCGGCAAGGTCACGGCCAAGGACTTCCTCGACAAGATGGCCGATGAGCTGAACGCCGCCCAGAAGGAGTGGACGGAGCTGGGCAACGGCTGATCCCGGCCGCCCCCCACTCCAGCCCCACCCCCACCGAACGGGGGACCGGCGGCGGTCCGGGTCGCACCCCGCCGCCGGTCCCTCTTCCCACGCCCCACCACACGTCCGACCTCCGAGAGAGGCAGTCGACCTGTGTCACTCACCCGCAGACGGACGGCAGCCGCGCTCCTCGCGCTGCCCCTCGCCCTCTCCGCCACTCCCGCGTTCGCGCACAGCGATGGCGGCAGGCCCCGGCCCCGGACACTCCACATCGCGGGCGACTCCACGGCGGCCCGGAAATACGCGGACGCCGCGCCCGAGACCGGCTGGGGCATGGCCCTGCCCTTCTTCCTCGGCCGGTCGCTCACCGTCGCCAACCACGCCATGAACGGCCGGAGTTCCAAGAGCTTCATCGACGAGGGCCGCCTCACCGCCCTCCTGGACGGCGTCCGCCCCGGCGACATCGTCCTCGTCCAGTTCGGGCACAACGACGAGAAGACCGAGGACCCCGCCCGAGGCACCGACCCGTACACCACCTACCAGGAGTATCTGCGCCAGTACGTCAAGGGCGCCCGCGCCCGTCGCGCGGAACCCGTGCTGCTCACCCCGGTCGAGCGGCGACGGTTCGCAGAGGACGGCACCGCGAAACCCACCCACGGGGAGTACCCCGCCGCGATGCGCGCCCTGGCGTCCGAGGAGGACGTGCCCCTGCTCGACCTCCAGGCGCTCTCCCTCGCCCGCTGGCAGGAACTCGGCCCCGACGGGACCGAGGCGTACTTCAACTGGCTGGAGCCCGGCGAGTCGCCGAACTACCCCGACGGCAAGCAGGACAACACCCACTTCAGGCCCGACGGCGCCGTGGAGGTGGCCAGGATGACCGCCCGCGCCCTGCTGGACCGGCGCGTGCTCGGCCGGCGTGACCTGCGCCGCCTCGACGATCCCGTGCCCGGGACGTGGATCACCTGGCCCCAGGCCTGATCCCCGCTCCCCGATCACCTCCTCATCCCATTCCCCGCTCGACAGTTAGGGATCCGCCATGCCCGCACGCATGAGACACGTCCGCGCCATCGCCGTGGTGATGGGCTGCGCCTCGCTCGCCCTCGCCGTGAGCCTCCCCGCCCAGGCCTCGTCCCACCACACCAAGGGCATCGAACGCGCCGTACTTCCCTCGGGCGACGGCTGGGCCGCCGCCGAGGGCTCCACCACGGGGGGCGCGAAGGCCACCCCCGACCACGTCTACACCGTGAGCAACCGGGCCGAGCTCATCGCCGCCTTCGAGGACGCCGGGGACGCGCCGAAGATCGTCAGGGTCGCCGGCACCGTCCACGGCAACTCCGACGCCGCCGGCACACCGATCGGCTGCGAGGCATACCAGCAGGACGGCTACACCCTGGAGAAGTACCTCGCGGCCTACGACCCGGCCGTCTGGGGCACCGACGCGGTCCCGTCGGGCCCGCTGGAGGACGCCCGCGCCGCTTCCGCGAAGCTGCAGGCCGCCGCGGTCAACGTGAACGTCCCGTCCAACACCACGCTCGTCGGCGTCGGCAAGGACGCCACGATCATCGGCGCCAGCCTCCAGGTGAAGAACGTCTCCAACGTCATCGTCCGCAACATCTCGTTCGAGGACACCTACGACTGCTTCCCCCAGTGGGACCCCACCGACGGTGACCAGGGCGCCTGGAACTCCGAGTACGACAACCTCGTCGTCTACGGCTCCAGCCACGTCTGGGTCGACCACAACACCTTCAGCGACGGCGACCGCCCCGACGCCGACCAGCCGCACTACTTCGGGCAGGTGTACCAGCAGCACGACGGCCTCTTCGACATCGTGCGCGGCGCCGACCTCGTCACCGTGTCGTGGAACGTCCTCAAGGACCACGACAAGACCATGCTCATCGGCAACAGCGACGGCGCCGGGGCCAGCGACCGGGGCAAGCTCCGCGTGACGCTGCACCACAACCTCTTCAAGGACGTGAAGGAGCGCGCGCCCCGCGTCCGCTTCGGCCAGGTCGACTCGTACAACAACTGGTTCGCCGCCACCAAGGGCGCCGCGTACGGCTACACGTACGGCATCGGCGCCGAGTCCCACCTCGTCGCGGAGCACAACGCGTTCACCGTCCCCAAGGGCTTCGACAAGGCGACCATCCTCAAGAAGTGGTCCGAGTCCTCCCTCACGGCCGGGAACAACTACGTCAACGGGCGGAAGACCGACCTGATCGCCGTGCACAACGCGGGCGTTCCCGCCGAGCAGCTCACCGAAGGCGCCGGCTGGACCCCGACGCTGCGCACGAAGGTCGACCACCCCCTCGTCGTCCCCCTGCTGGTGGGGCTCAAGGCGGGTGCCGGCAAGACGTCGGCCCGCTGACCCACCCTCTGACCGGCCGGAGCGGCACCGCACCCTTCCACCACCCCGGAAGGCGCCGCTCCGGCCCGCCCCTCTTCGCAAGGAGTAACGCCATGCCCAGCAGACGCAGTGCGCTGACCCTCTTCGCGGGCGCGGGCGCAGCCCTCGCCCTCGGTACGCCCGCCGCCCGGGCCCGCCCCGCGCACCCCCGCCCCTTCGGCCGCTACGGCTCGCCGTCCCGCAGGCTCGACCCACAAACGCTCTACGTCGACCCGCGCGGCAGGGGCGACCACACCGACGTGCGGTCCGCCGTCGACGCCGCGTCCGGCACCGGCCGCACCCTGGTACTCGCGCCCGGCACCTACCGCTCGCCGGTCCTCGTCACCGCCGACCGGGCGGAGCTCACGCTGATCGGCGCCAGCGGCGACCCCCGTGACACCGTCATCGTGTACGACAACGCCGCCGGCACGCCCAAGCCCGACGGGTCCGGCACCTACGGCACCAGCGGATCGGCCACCGTCACCGTCCAGGCCGCCGGCTTCACCGCCCGCGACATCACCTTCGCCAACGACTGGCTGCGCTCCGACAACCCCGAGTACACCGGCACCCAGGCCGTCGCCATCAAGGTGCAGGGCGACCGCTCAGCGTTCTACGGCTGCCGCTTCCTCGGCCACCAGGACACCCTGTACGCCGATACCCTCGCCCTCACCGCCTTCGCCCGGCAGTACTACCGCGACTGCTACGTGGAAGGGGACGTCGACTTCGTCTTCGGCCGCGCCACCGCCGTCTACGACCGCTGCCACTTCCGAACCCTGACCCGCACCGACCTGGCCTCGGCCCCGTACGGCTTCGTCTTCGCGCCCAGCACCGCCGGGGCCAACCCGCGCGGCTACCTGGTCCTGCGCTCCCGGATCACCAGCACCGCCCCCGACGCGTACTACAAGCTGGCCCGCCCCTGGGTGCCCTCGTCGGACCTGACCGCGCACCCGATGCTGACCGTCCGCGACAGCCACCTCGGCGCGGGCATCGACGCGGTCACGCCGTACGGCACGATGTCCTCGGGTTTCCCCTGGCAGGACCAGCGCTTCGCCGAGTACCGCAACACCGGCCCCGGCGCGCGCATCACGGTCCCCGGCAACCGCCCGCAGCTGACCGCCACCGAGGCCAGGACGCACACCGCGGCGGCGTACCTGGGCGACTGGCGGCCGTACGCGTGAACCTGGGGATCACCGGAGGGGTGCTGCCCGCCTTCCACGAGCGGCTCAGGGACGAACTCACCTTCCCGCTCTCCTGGGAGAGGTCCGGGGGCCGCGACTTCCCGGCCTGGCGCGCCGGGGCGCGCGCCGTGGCCGGGAAGTCACTGATGCAGCCCCCGGACCCCGGCCCCGAGCCCTTCGACCCGGTGACCGTCGAAGCGTCCGACGCCGGCCAGTACACCGCGCGCACCGTGGAGTTCGCCCTCAGCCGTTACGGACGGGCCCGCGGCTCCCTGCTGATCCCGCACGGGCCCGGCCCCTTCCCGGCGGTGCTGGTCCTGCACGACCACGGGAGCGAGTTCACGATCGGCCGCGAGAAAGCCGTACGGCCCCGGTCGGATCCGGACCGCCTCGCGCGCGCCACCGCGTGGGCGGACCGGAACTACGGCGGCAGGTTCATCGGCGACGAACTGGCCGCCCGCGGTTACGCCGTGCTCGCCGTGGACACCCTGGGCTGGGGCGACCGGGGACCGCTCGCCTACGAGGACCAGCAGGCCCTGGCCGCCAACCTGCTCCAGCTGGGCACCTCGCCGGCCGGACTCGCCGCCCATGAGGACATCCGTGCCGCGGCCTTCCTCGCCTCACTGCCCGAGGTGGACGAGCGGCGCGTCGGGGCCCTGGGGTTCTCCATGGGCGCCTACCGTGCCTGGCAGCTGTCCGCCCTCTTCGACGGTGTCAGGGCGGCGGCGGCCGTCTGCTGGATGACAGGGCTCAAGGAGATGATGGTCCCGGGCGACAACGCGCTGCGCGGCCAGTCCGCGTACTTCATGCTCCACCCAGGGCTGCACCGCAGCCTCGACATCCCGGATGTGGCCTCCCTCGCCGCCCCCAAGCCCGCGCTGTTCCTCGCGGGCGGCCGGGACCACCTCTTCACACCGGCCGGGGTGGCGGCGGCGTACGCGAAGCTGCGCGCGGTCTGGGAGTCGCAGGGAGCGGGCGACCGGCTCACCACCGGTGTCCGGCCGGACACCGGCCACGCCTTCACGGCCGACATGCAGGACGAGGTGTACGCCTGGCTGGACACCTGGCTGGGCGCTCCGGCCGAAAACCCGAGCCGGAGCCCCGCCGGCCCGAGACCCTAGGTCCGGTGCCTGGGGCGGCCCGCAGTCTTCTTCGTGACCGTCTTCGCCGCGGACGACTTCTTCGCCGCGGCCTTCCCGGCCACCGGTTTCCCGGCTGCCGTCTTCTTCCTGGCCACGGCCCCCGGCTTCCTGGAGGGGGCCTCGCCCCCCTCCGCGGACGCGGTCCCGGTGGCCGCCTTCCCGCTCCGTCGCGCCTTCTTCGCGGGAGGCGTACGGCGGGGCTCGTCCGGCTCGGCGGAGTGCTCAGGAGCCCTGCGCCTGCGGCGGGCGGCCGGGCGGCCGGGTTCTCGGGCCTCCTCCTGGCTGCCCTCGTCGACCGCGTCCGCGGCGCCGCGGCCCACGTCCTCGACGGCGGAGCCCGCCGCGTCGCCGACGCCTTCCACCGCCGTGCCCGTGCCCGCACCGACGGACTCGACCGCGGTCCCCGCTCCCCGGCCGACCTCGCTCACCGCGGCACCGGCGCCCTCGCCCAGCTCTCCGGCGGCCCGGCCGGTGCCGGCCCCGACGTCCTCGACCGCCGCACCCACTCCGCGGGTCAGCTGTTCGAGGATCTGGGGATTGCGGTCGACCGTGGCCAGCAGCCGGGTGACGATGGCCGCGATGTGGTGGAGCCGCACCTTGAGCTGTGCCTGGACATCCACGCCCTCGATGTCCAGCTGGACGCTCCCGAGCCGCACGTCCGCTCCGACGTTCAGCTTGAGGAGGTCGAGCACCTCGGCCTTCAGGGAGACATGGGCCTCCAGGTCGTCGACCTCCAGGCCCAGCTTGTCCACATGGAGCGCCGGGACGTCCAGGAAGACATCTGACGGTCCGGTATCAGGGCCGCCGTCGTCCTCCGGGACCGCGGTCCCGGCGTCCGGGTCCCGGTCCTCGCGGCCGGTGCTGTGGGAGCTGGGCATGGGGCGCACATCCTAGGTAGGTTCCCCGAGCAGGATCCTCACGTCCCAGTGTCGACCGGGCGAAACCATGTCGCAATCGCCGGTTCCGTGCGCCGCCCGGACGACGCGGTCCGCCCCCACCGGGCCGGGGCGCGGCAGGTGGGGGCGGACCGTGTGCGGGCCGGGTGACTACTCGTAGCTGATGTCCGACTCGGAGTAGAGGCAGTATTCGCCGTCGGGGCCGCTGCCCACCTCTTCCGGCTCGTCACCGTTGTCGTTGCCCTCGTAGCGGACGCACGGCTCGATCTTCCTGTCGCTGTCGCCGTGGATCCTGATCGAGCTCAGCGTGGCGGTGTCCCCGTAGTTGCTGTTGATGCCGACCAGGGAGGTGCCCGGTGCCGTGACGTCGACGTCCTTCACGACGATGTCGCGCTTGTACATGGTGGAGCAGTTGCCGCAGGACCGGACGAGCTTGCCGAAGTCCTCGACCTGGAAGCCCGAGACGGTCAGCCTGCCCGCGCCGTTGAACTGGAACACCTTGTCGTCGGCCCCCTTGGCGCCGCCGCCGCTCACCGTGTACACGGAGCCCGTCGACTTGCCCTTGAAGCTCGCGGCGTCCTCGCCGACGTCCGTCCACCAGACGTTCTCGATGGTGCAGCTGCCGGAGCAGTGCACGCCGTCGGCGGCCGGGGTGCCCAGGACGACGTTCTTGAGGGTCGCCCCGTCGGCGAGTTCGAAGAGTGCGTCCTGGCCCTCCTCCTGACCGTCGCCGCCCAGATCGCCCTCGCCGTAGAACTCCTTGAGGTCACCGTCGTAGGTCCCCGAGACCTCGATTGTCTCCGAGACGGCCTGGCTGCCGCTGGGGTCGGGCCACTCGGCCGCGGCGGCCGTCGTTGCGTCCGAAGTCGCCGCTCCGGCGGGCTGGAGCACGATGTTCGTGGCCAGGGCCGCACCGGTGAGGCCCAGGGCCGCGGTCAGCGCCGCGGCCATACGGCGCTTTCCGCGGCGGCGGCGGTGCGTGTGCGCTCGTTCACTCATGTTGGCTGGTCCTGATTCCTAGGAGGTGGGGGGAGCGTCCTGCACCTCTGAGTCGCCACCGTCCACGGAAGGGTTGCCGGGTTCCGCGATTGTTTCCGCCGGCGCCCGGGGACGCCGTCGGGCGCTCAGCGTGTGGCGCCGAAGCCGCCACCCACCGCCACCGGTCCGGTCGCTGTACGCGCCCGCGCCGTGTAGTCGTCCCGCCCCGCGTCGCGGGTGCCCTCCGCGTGGTTGTACTGCCCCGCGAAGGTGTGCGTACCGGTCGGCACGCTCCGTCCCGGCTTCAGGGTCCAGCGGTAGACGAGGAAACCGTCCTCCTCGCGCGCCGACGTGGCGAAGTCCTGCTCCGGCAGGGAGCGCCAGGAACCGGTGGTGGCCACCGCGCCGTTCAGGGCGATCCGCAGCTCGACCGTCAGCGCGGACAGCGGGCGGGACGTCGTGACCGTCACTTCGCTCTGCGCCCAGTAGGCGTTGCCGTGCGGGTTCAGCGAACCGCCCGACGACAGCGGGCCGGCCTCGGGGGGCAGCGCGCCGCCCCGGCCCGGGGACGGCGTCGCGAGGGTCGGTGACGCGGGCCCGGCGGCCGTCCGCTGCCCGCCCGCCGGCTCCTCCCGGCCCGCCGACGTGACGGCGAACGCCCCGGCCGTCAGCACCCCGCACACCGCCGCCGTCGCGCCGACCACCCGCAGCCACGGCATCGGCGCCCGAGGGCCGCGCACGGGGCGGGCCTGCGGTTCCTCCGCCATGCCGCGCTCGATCCGGGCCAGCATCCGCGCCCGATCGGGGCGGTGCGAAGCGGCGGCGGTGCGCAGCCGCTCCCGCAGGTCCTCGTCCATCACTGCCCTTCTCCGGTGTGCTGCCCGGCTGCCGCCACCTGTACCCGGGCCGCCGGGGTTCCGGGTCCCAGCAGCCGCTGGAGTTCCGCCACACCGCGCGAGGTCTGGCTCTTCACCGTACCCACCGAGACCCCGAGGACCAGAGCGGTGTCGCGTTCCGACAGGTCGAAGGCGTGCCTCAGCACCACGCACGCGCGCTTGCGGAACGGCAGGCGGCGCAGGGCGCCTTGGACGTCCACCACGGCCGACACGTCGGGGCCGTCCGCCGCACAGCCGTCCCCGGCGCCGCGGGGCGCCCAGAAAAGCGCGATCCTGCGGCGCTCACGCACCGCGCTGCGGATGCGCGTGCGGGCCAGGTTGGCGACGACCCCCCTCGCGTACGCCACGGGGTGGTCGGCGGCTCTGACCCGGTCCCAGCGGTGCCAGAGCGCCATCAGCGCGTCGGCGGCCACGTCGTCCGCCGCGTCCGCCTCACCCGTCAGCAGATGGGCGAGCCGGGCGAGTTCGGCGTAGTGCGCCTCGAAGAACGCATGGAACTCAGCGGCAGCGGCATCATCCACGACTGTGCCCACGGGTACCTCTCCTCGGCCCTGGATCCCTGCGCGCCCGGACAGACTGTGTACGTTCCCAGCTCCGTTCCCCGCCCCGTTCCCGTTCGCGGGGAGAGAGGGTATCGGTGCGTACCCGGAAGCGCTTCGACGCGTGCGCCTCCCAGTAAGGCGTAACACGGCGAAAACCTGAAGCCCCCGGTCCACTTCTTCTCCGCCGGCGTCCCCCGCGGATCGACGCCCATGCGCGTCGGCCTCCGAGACCCGGTCGGGGCGCTCGAAGGCCGCGCTGTCGTACGGGACGCTACGTCACTTGGTGACGTACATGTACTTCCACGAGCCGTAGACCGTCGAGTTCACGCCGTCGCCGGAGTAGCCGGCGCCCCTGACGTACGCCGACCGGAACCGGAACTTGTAGCCCACGGCACTCGACCCCGGCTTCCCGAGGTTGACGACCGACTTGCCCGACGAGTTCAGCTTGAAGTACTCGGAGCCGCCGCTGCGCCAGGCGCCCTGGTAGTACATCTGGATGTCCAGACGCTGTTTGCGGCCCGGGTAGGGGTTCATCGTGGTGTTGAAGTACGGCTGCGACGTCTTGTGGACGTAGGAGTACGTCGTCGAGCCGATCTTCCCGGTCTTGTAGTGCCGGGAGATGGACGTGCCCACCTTGGCCCGGCCTCCCGCCCACACGGTCACGGTCTTCGCCGCGGTCCGTGCGTCGCCGTCGTACACGGCGTAGACGGAGGAGTCCCGGAACATGTTCAGGTTGCCGGAGAGCTTGCCCGCGCTGTTCACCGTGCCCGACTTGATCAGGTACTTGCCCTTGCCGTCCCCGGCCCGGTCCGCGTAGATCTTCACCGTGCGGTTCTTGTACGTCTTGCCGAGTGAGGCTGTGAAGGCGACCGGCTTCCCGTAGGAGAAGACCTTCTTGTTGTTGTTCAGGCTGAGGGTGACCGCGCTCCGTGACACCGCGACGGTGTCGGAACCGCTCGCCGACGTGTGCGTGGCGTCGCCGGCGTAGGAGACCTTGTACGTCACCTTCCCGCCGGCCGGCGGGGTGTCGGAGAAGGAGAACGTGCCGCCCGCCTTGGTGACGACGGCGGGCAGCGCCTTGCCTTTGGGGGACTCGAGGTCGGTGCGCGTCACCGTCAGACGGGTCCCGGCGGGGACCGCCAGGCTCGCGCTGATCCGGCCGGTGACCGTCAGGGCCTTGGCGCGCGCCGCGCTGGAAGGCGCGCTCACCGTGATCGCCGGGAGCGACTTCGTGGGGTCGCCCAGGACGCGCAGGGAGAACACGCCCTGGCTGTTCACCGACACCGCGAAGATCCGGCTGCCGTCCGGCGCCCAGGCCAGGGCGCCCGACGCGAGGGTGTCCCCGCCGGAGGAGTTGCCCGTGTTGGGGAACTCGAAGGTCCGGACCGTCTTCGGGTCGCCGTGCGAGAAGATGTGGACGTCCGGCCCGTACCAGGAGAAGGTGCCGCCCGCGACCTCGCCGCCCGGGGCGACGTCCACGGCGTTGGGGTAGTCGGACGACTGGTAGGTCACGACCGGCGACAGGTCGGTGGTGGAGAACGCCGGGTGCACGTACGGCGCGCCGCTCGCGGTGATGACTTCCTTGCCGTCCGGGGTGATGTCCAGCTCCTGGAGGTTCCCCGCCACCGACTCGCTGACGCGCAGTGTCAGACCGGAGTCCGTCACGTCGTAGATGCCGACGACGTTGCTCTCCAGCGCGCCGACGGCCAGCACGCCGGGGGCGGCCGGGTCGGAGCCGAACTCCGGGGCGATGCTGCCGCTGTAGGTGTCGGAGCTCTGCTGGGAGAGCTGGACGACGGGTTCGGGGCCCGACAGGTCCAGCGAGCCGATGGCGCCGGTGTGCTCCTCCTTGTACCCGAACCACAGCCTGCCGCCGGCCTGGGCGAGCGTGCTGACCCCGTCGAGGCCGCCCAGTGCGTAGCTCGCGCTCTGCGCGTACGTCTGCGTGTCGACCGCGACGATCCGGCTGCCGCCGGTGACGGCCGCGTACACCAGGCCCGAGTCGGCCGAGAGTTCCAGGCCGTTCACACCGGACAGGCCGGTGAGCGTGGCGACGACCGTCGCCGTGTAGTCGGTGACGACGATCCTGCCGGCCTTCGGGTCCGAGATGTAGACCCGCTGGTGGACGCCGTCCACCAGGACGTCTCCCGCGGACTTCAGGGAGAGGACCTTCGAGGCGTCCGCCGCCGCGGCCGGACCGGCCGCCGTGACGCTCAGCGCCGCCGAGCTGAAGAGGACCGCGAGCGCCGTCGCGGTGGTGACCGTGCGTCTGTGCTTCTGTCTTCGCACCATGATCCGTACCCCCCAGGGTGAAGAAGTTGTGTGATCGCCCCCGTCGGGTCGCAGCGTATGCGACGCCTGTGACAGGTGATCAGCCGGTCAGGGCATCGGGGGCGGTGCACATCACTTCTTCACGCCGGCGGTGGCGGTACGGATCACCTCTTCAGGGCGGCCTTCATCATCTTCTGGGCGATCGGCGCCGCCAGGCCGTTGCCGCTGACCTCCGAACGCTCCGCCCCTGAGTCCTCGACGAGCACCGCGACCGCGACCTGCTTGCCGGTCGACTCGTCCTTCGCGTACGACGTGAACCAGGCGTACGGGGTGTTGCTGTTGTCCACGCCGTTCTGCGCGGTTCCCGTCTTGCCGCCCACCTCGGCGCCGTCGATCCGCGCGTTGCTGCCGGTCCCCTTCTCCACGACGGTGACCATCGCACTGCGCAGCTGCTCGGCCGTCGACTCCTTCACGACCCGCTCGGTCTCGCCGTCCGGATACCGCTGGAGCGTGGAGCCGTCGGCGTCGCTCACCTTCGCGACCATGTGCGGCGAGGCCAGCTCGCCGCCGTTGGAGAGGGCGGCCGAGACCATGGCCATCTGCATCGGCGTCGCGGTCACCTCGAACTGGCCGATGCCGGTCAGCGCGGTCTGCGCCTTGTCCATCCCGGTCGGGTACACGCTCTGCGACGCCCGCACCGGCACGTCCAGCTTCTCGGTGTCGAATCCGAAGGCGTCCGCCATCGCCTTCAGCTTGCCCTGGCCGAGATCGGCCGCGACCTTCGCGAAGACGTTGTTGCAGGAGTACTGGAGGGCGGTGCGCAGGGTGGCGTTCTCGCAGGGGGCCGAGGGGTTCTCGTTGGACAGGACCGTGCTCGTGTTCGGCAGGGTGTACGGGTCGGGGCTGTCCGTGGGCTCGTCGACCGAGCCGTACAGGCCGTTCTCCAGCGCCGCCGAGGCCACCACCAGCTTGAACGTCGAACCGGGGGGCAGCGGCTGCCGCAGCGCCCTGTTGACCAGGGGCTTGGTCTTGTCGTCCAGCAGCTTCTGCCAGGCGTCGCCGTCGTTCGTCCCGCTGATGTCGGAGGGATCGTACGACGGGGAGGAGACCATGCCCAGGATCCGACCGGTCTCCGGGTCCATCGCCACCGCCGCGCCCTGGTCGTCACCGAGCGCCTCGAAGGCCGCCTTCTGCACGTCCGGATCGATGGTCGTCAGCACGTCGCCCGGGGACGTCTGCTCACCGGTGAGCAGATCGGTGGGGTTCTTCAGCCGGTCGTCCGTGCCGTCGAGGACGTCGCTGTAGATGCCTTCCAGCTGTGTGGCGCCGTAGGCCTGCGAGCTGTAGCCGGTGACCGCCGCGTACAGATCGCCCTGGGTGTAGGTGCGTTTGTAGCGGAGGTCGTCGCCGTCCGTCTCCTTCGAACCGGTGACCGGGGATCCGGCCACGATGATGTCGCCGAGCGGCTGCGCGTACTGCGCGATCGTGTTCCGCCGGTTGTGTTCGTCGTCTGCGAGCGCCCGTGCCTCGTACGCCTGCACCCAGGTCGCCCGCACCAGCAGGGCGAGGACCATGAGCAGACAGAAGACCGAAGCGCGCCTGATCGTCTTGTTCATCCCGCTGGAGGGACGAACGGGGACACCGGGGGCGTTCCCGTCCGTGTTCCTTCTCACCGGTTTCTCAGACGCGGCGCGGGTGGGCGCGCCGCTGAGGGCGCGCCGCGCCGGGCGTTCCGGCGCTCAGAGCCTGCGGGTCGCGAGCGTGAGCCGGTCGCGGGCGTCGAACAGGGCGTCCTTGACCATCTGCTCGTGCGCCGGCGTGAGCCGGGCGACCGGCACCGAGCAGCTGATCGCGTCGCGCGCCGGAGTGCGGTACGGGATGGCGACGCCGAAGCAGCGCAGCCCCAGGGTGTTCTCCTCGCGGTCCACCGCGTAACCCTGCTCGCGGATGAGGTGCAGCTCCTCGATCAGCTTCTCGCGGTCGGTGAGGGTGTGCTCCGTCAGCGCCGGCAGCGTCTCGGGCAGCATCTTGCGGACCTGCTCGTCGCTGTGGGTCGCCAGCAGCGCCTTGCCCAGCGAGGTGGAGTGCGCGGGCAGCCGGCGGCCGACACGGGTGAAGGGCCGGAGGTAGTGCTGGGACTGCCGGGTGGCGAGATAGACCACGTTCGTCCCGTCCAGCCGGGCCAGGTGGATGGTCTCCGTGGTGTCGTCGGAGAGCCGGTCAAGCGTGGGCCGGGCGGCCGCGACGACCTCGTCGCCGTCGATGTACGAGGTGCCGACGAGCAGGGCGCGCACGCCGATCCCGTACCGCGTGCCGGTGGCGTCGGTCTCCACCCAGCCGAGCTCCACCAGGGTCCGCAGCAGCATGTAGAGGCTGGACTTGGGGTAGCCGACCGCTTCCTGCACCGCGGCCAGCGAGTGCATACCGGGGCGCCCCGCGAAGTATTCGAGGAGTTCCACCGTCCGTACAGCGGACTTGACCTGTGCCCCACCGGACTCGCCAACCGACATGCCTTATGTCCCTTCCAGCCTGCTTGTACGACCCTGCGACTTCTTGCCAACACGGAACGCCCGGAAATAGAGTTCCTGTGTATTCACGTTCAGGAACGCTGTTCAGAATACCGAACAACCTCTCCTGTGTGGCAGTGGAACGGAAGGAATCACGGTGGCAGCAGCACCAGTCTGGAGCGTCGACCCCCGAACGGGGAACCCGCGTGAGCAGGTTGCGGTGGAGGCTACAGCGGAGGAGGTCGACCGCGCGGTCCGGGCGGCGCACGCCGTTCGCGGGGCGCTGGCCGACCGCACCGTGCGCGCCGCGTTCCTCCGCACCGCGGCCGACCTCCTCGCCGAGGCCGAGGAGCACGTCATCGAGGCCGCCGACGCGGAGACCGCGCTCGGCCCCGCCCGGCTGACCGGCGAACTGGCCCGCACGGCGGCCCAGCTGCGGGCCTTCGCCGAGGTCGTCGACGAGGGCGCGTACCTCGACATCCACATCGACCACGAGGACGGCAGCCGCACCCCGCCGTGGCCGGATCTGCGCCGCTACAAGATCCCGCTCGGCGTCGTCGCCGTCTACGCGGCCAGCAACTTCCCGCTCGCCTTCTCCGTCCCCGGCGGCGACACCGCGAGCGCGCTCGCCGCGGGCTGCCCGGTCGTCGTCAAGGCGCACCCCGACCACCCCGCCACCTCGGAGATCTGCGCCTCGCTCCTGCGCAGGGCCGCGGCGCGGCACGGTCTGCCCGAGGACGTCCTGACCGTGGTCCACGGCTTCGAGGCGGGTGTCGAGCTGGTGAAGCACCCGCTCGTCTCCGCCGCCGGGTTCACCGGCTCGATCCGCGGCGGCCGCGCCCTGTTCGACGCGGCGGCCTCCCGCCCCACCCCGATCCCCTTCCACGGTGAGCTCGGTTCGCTCAACCCCGTCGTCGTCACCCAGGCGGCCGCCGCCGAGCGCGGTGAGCAGATCGGTGCCGGGCTCGGCGGCTCGATGACCATGGGCGCCGGACAGTTCTGCACCAAGCCCGGCTTCGTGTTCGCCCCGTCCGGGGAGGCCGGCGACCAGCTGCTGAAGTCGCTGACCGAGACGGTGAGCGGTACGGGCGCCGGGGTCATGCTCGACCACCGGATGCGCGACGCCTTCGTCCACGGAGTGGCCGAGCGGGCCGCGCTCCCGGACGTGGACGCCCCGGTCACCCCGGGCGCGGGCGGCGAGCACACGGTCTCCGCCGGCTTCCTCACCGTGCCGGCGCGACGGCTCGCCCAGGAGGGGCCGCACGACGCGCTCCTGGAGGAGTGCTTCGGCCCGGTCACCGTCGTGGCGCGCTACGACTCCGCGGACGAGATCACCGCCGTGCTGTCGCGCCTCCCGGGGAACCTCACCGCCACCCTCCAGATCGCCACGGAGGAGGCCGACGGCAGCGCCGCAGGACTGCTGGCCGAGCTCACCCCGGTGGCCGGACGCGTCCTGGTCAACGGCTGGCCGACCGGTGTCGCCGTCGCCCCCGCCCAGCACCACGGCGGCCCCTACCCGGCCACCACCTCCACCTCCACCTCGGTCGGCGCCACCGCGATCGAGCGCTGGCTGCGCCCGGTCAGCTACCAGTCCACGCCCGAGGCGCTCCTGCCGCCGGAGCTCCGCGAGGACAACCCGCAGAACCTGCCGCGCCGGGTCGACGGGCGCCGCGCATGACGGCCGTCCAGCTCCCGGAGCTGCCCTTCGCCCTGGAGCCCTTCGGGCCCGAGGGCGGATGGGCGTACGAGAACGGTGTGCTGACCGGCACGGCCGGGGCGAAGCAGGACCGTTTCGTCCCGCCCGGCGGCGACTCCCTGGAGCCCGCATCCGACGCGCCGCGCCTGCTGGGCCCGGCGCCGCAGGGCGACTTCCAGCTGATCGCCCGGGTGAGCGTCGGCTTCGCCGCCGCCTTCGACGCGGGGGTGCTCTACCTCCACGTCGGGGAGCGGGAGTGGGCCAAGCTCTGCCTGGAGCTCTCCCCGGAGCGCCCGACGATCTGCACCGTGGTCACCCGCGGCCACTCCGACGACGTGAACTCCGCGGTCGTGGAGGGGGACAGCTCCTGGCTGCGCCTCAGCCGCATCGGCGACGCCTTCGCCTTCCACGCCTCGGCGGACGGTGAACGCTGGACCTTCGTCCGGCTGTTCACCCTCGGCACGGAGGAGGAGCGGGCCGCCGCCCGCATCGGCTTCCTCGCCCAGTCACCCACCGGCGACGGCTGCACGGTGACGTTCGACCGGATCGCCTTCCGGCCCACCGGCCCCGGCGACCTGCGCGACGGCAGCTGACCCCGCACACGTACACCCACCGAGGGCCCGGATCCGAGAGGATTCCGGGCCCTCGGTGCTGGGGACCCGGGCTCCGACAGTGCCCGGGGTCCACCTGGATCTCCCGGAATCCTCAGCGATCGACCCGTGTTCCTCACGGCTTCCTCATGCGGCCTCTCGCGTGTCCGTGCCGGCCGTCCTGAAGGCGGGCCGGCATACGTCCCCACCGCCGTCAGGGAAGACCGTGCGGGCCGAGACCGTCCGGGGGCAGTGACGTCAGTGCCGGATCAGGCCGCCGACCGGGACCGGAACGACGTGGCCCGTCGGCGGGACGGTCCGTGCCAGGGCCAGGCCGATGTCGACCAGCGAGGACCGGCCGAGGCCGGCGACGTCGGGGAGCGGGGTCCAGACCGACTCGGCGGTCTCGCCGTTCGGCTCGGGGCGGAGGCGGCCTCCGGTGACGCGGACCCGGTAGAAGATCCCCACGTTCTGGAGCTCGGGCCGGCCGGGCAGTCGGCGTTCGCCCGCCGGGACCACCCGTGAGTCCACGCCCAGCAGACGCTCGACCACCGCCTCCAGACCGGTCTCCTCGGCGACCTCCCGGACCACCGCGTCGAACGGGTCCTCGGCGTGCTCGACCCTGCCGCCCGGAAGAGTCCAGTTGGACTCGCCCTCCGGTGGTACATGACGGGCGAGCAGCACCCGCCCGTCCTCCATGCACACGGCGTACGCGGCCAGTCGCAGATCCATCCCCACAGGCTACGGAAGCTCAGGCCCGCCGCGCCGTGCTGTTCGCGCCGTCCGCCGCCGCGCGGATGATGTCCGCGTGCCCGGTGTGCTGGGCCGTCTCCTGGAGGAGGCGCAGCAGGATGCCGCGTACCGGCCAGTGGCGGACGGTCCCGGGCTCCCAGGCGGTCTCCGGCAGGGGGACCTCCGCGTCCGGGTCCGCCTTCGCGGCGGCCCCGTCGGTGGCGCGGGCGGCCTCCTCGTAGGCGCCGCGCGGACCGGCGAGGGTACTGGCTCATGTCCCACATCCCGTCCGGGATCCGGCCTCTGGATGCCACCGAGCGTCAGCTCGCTCACCGTGGACCTCTCGGTGAGCTGTGCGTCCGTGGCGTCCCGCACGGTGATGAGGAGGGCGGGAAGTCGGCTCAGGTGTCCGTTCCGGCTGCCAGGAAGTCCCGGTTCACGTCGATCAGTTGATCGAGTGCCTCTCTGGCGGCGGTCAAGCTGTCGATCGTCGAGGAAATGCGTGTCCGTTCCTGATTCATCGCCGACAAGGCTGTCCGGGCCTTGTCCGCAGTGGGCTCCGTCATGCAGGGGACCATCTGGGCGATGGCCCTGCTGGACATTCCGGCGGCCAGGAACACCTGGACCAATGCCACCCGCCGCACATGGTCCTCGTCGTAGTACCGCTGGCCGCTCGGGGACCTCGCACTGACCAGCAGGCCCTGCTGCTCGTAGTAGCGCAGCGACCGACGGCTCGCTCCCGTCCTGGCGGAGAGTTCGCCGATCCGCATCTGAACCTCCCTCGTGCGTCAGGCCACGGCGGCTTGCCCTTGACATCGATGTGAGCGTTTAGGTTAACCCCCAGGTCGACGGCGCGCCGGCAGGTGTCCGGCCGCCGGCGCCGCGCATCCGCGAGCACAAGAGGAGAAGTCTGTGATCAAGCTTGCCTTCATGATCAACCGTGTCGACGGAATGAGCTCCGAGGAATTCGTCGAGCATCACCGGGACCGTCATGCCCCGCTGTTCACCTCCATTCCGGAGGCGCGGCAGTACGTGAAGAAGTACACCGTCTCCCACCCGGTGCCCGCCGACGGGTATCCGAGCCCCGCCTACGACGGCCTCACCGAGATCTGGTTCGAGAGCTGGGAGGATCACGACGCCTTCTTCGCGTCCGGCAATTACAAGGAGCTGGTGAATCCGGACGAGAGCAGGTTCATCGACATGGACTCGGTGGCGGTCATGGTCACCGAGGAGCTGGTGGTGGCCTGACTCTCCGGGCGCTCCGGGACGCGTGTCGGTGCGGGGCGGGGCGATGCGGCGGGGGAGTGGCCCTCCGGGAATCAGCCGCTGCCCCCGCGCGTTGAAGCGGCGGCGGAGGCTCCCTCCGTACCGGTACCGCAGAACTGGAGAGCAGAAGAGTCATGCGCGTCGAGATATGGAGCGACATCGCCTGCCCGTGGTGCTACGTCGGAAAGGCGCGCTTCGAGAAGGGGCTGGCCGGCTTCGACCACCGTGACGAGGTCGAGGTGGTCCACCGCTCCTTCGAGCTCGACCCGGGAAGGGCCAAGGGCGACACCGAGCTGGTGATCGACATGCTGGCCCAGAAGTACGGGCGCAGCCCCGAGGAGGCCCGGGCCATGGAGGGCAACGTCGCGGCGAACGCGCAGGCCGAGGGCTTGGGCTACCGCACCGAGGGGCGTGACCACGGCAACACCTTCGACATCCACCGGCTGCTCCACCTCGCCAAGGCCCGCGGGCGCCAGGACGAGCTGCTGACGCTCGTCTACCGGGCGAACTTCGCCGAGGAGCGTTCGGTCTTCGACGACGCGGTGCTCGCCGACCTGGCCGTCGAGGCCGGACTCGACGCCGACGAGGCGCGCAGGGTGCTGGCCGACCCCGAGGCGTACGCCGAAGACGTACGCGCCGACGAGCGGGAGGCGGCCGAGCTCGGCGCCGACGCCGTGCCGTTCTTCGTGCTCGACCGTCGCTACGGGATCTCCGGCGGGCAGCCCGCGGAGGTCTTCGTGCAGGCCCTGGAGCAGGCGTGGAAGGACCGCGAGGTCCCCGGCCTCACCCAGGTCGGCGGGGACGCCGCGGCCTGCGACGCGGACGGGGCCTGCGAAGTGCCCGAGGTCGGCCCGTCCCGCCGGCACGTATAAGGATTCCTTTGGCGCGCCGCTCGAACTTGCGTGATTGACGTGGGGTTGAGCGGCCGTCAGGCTGTCCCGCATGGAGACTTCTGCGATCGACCGGGCCAGGGCCACCGAATTCGCATCAGAGACCACCTATCTCAACACCTCCACCTGCGGGCTGCTGCCCCGTCGCGCCGTCGAGGCCGTCAAGGCGCTGGTGGCGGACAGTGTCGTAGGCGTCCGGGGCGGGGTGGGCAGCTTCGAGTCCGTGGACGCCGCTCGCGCCGGGTTCGCCCGGATCGCGGGTGTCGCGCCCGCCCGGGTGGCCGTCGGCGGCTCCGTCGCCGCGCATGTGGGGCTCGTCGCGGCCTCGCTCCCGGCAGGGGCCGAAGTCCTCGCTCCGACCGGGGAGTTCAGCTCCGTCGTCAGCCCCTTCGCCGTGCGCGGTGACCTGAAGACGCGTTACGTCCCGTTGAGCGAACTGGCCGACGCGGTGCGGCCGGGGACCGCGATCGTCGCCTTCTCGGCGGTCCAGTCCTCCGACGGCCGGGTCGCCGACCTGGACGCCGTCCGCGCGGCCGCGGCCGCGCACGGAGCCCGCACGATGCTCGACGCCAGTCAGTCGGCCGGGTGGCTGCCGCTGGACGCCGGAGCGTACGACTACACGGTCACCGGCGGGTACAAGTTCCTGATGTGTCCCCGGGGCGCGTCGTTCCTGACCGTGACGGAGGAGGCGCAGCCGACCCTGCCGGCCCTCTACGCCGGCTGGGTGGCGGCCGAGGACCGCTGGAACAGCACCTACGGGCCTGTCGAGAAGCTCGCCGCCGACGCCCGGCGTTTCGACGAAGCGGTCGCGTTCCTCGCCTACCACGGGGCCGAGCGGTCGCTGGACCTGCTGGCCGAGGTCGGGGTGGACCGTGTGTACGCGCACGCCACCGGTCTCGCCGCCCGCTTCCGGGAGGGTCTGGCGTCGATCGGCCACGAGGCGGTGCCCGGCACCTCGGCCGTCGTCGCCGTGCCCGGTCTGGGCGCCCGTGAGCCCGACCTGGCGGCGGCGGGGGTGATGGTCTCGGCCCGGGCGGGGAATCTGCGGGCCGCGTTCCACCTCTACAACACCGAGGCCGACGTCGACCGCGCCCTGGACGTCCTGTCCGGCTGAGCTACTGCGCGGGGCACTCCCCGGTCTCCCGGCAGAGGTTCTCCTCCACCTTGGCGAGCAGCCGGGCCAGCTCCGCGCGCTCGGCCGGGCCCAGCCCCGCGAGGGTGTGCGCCTCCAGGCCCGACCAGGCACTTCGCACCTCGTCGTGCAGGGCGCAGCTCTCCTCCGTCGCCTCGACCAGGACGGCCCGCCGGTCGTCCGGGTCGGGGCGACGGCGTACGTGCCCGGCCTGTTCGAGGCGCTGGAGCATCTTGGTGACGGTGGACGGGTCGAGGTCCACGGCCTTGATCAGCTCGGCCTGGCGGACCGCACCGGTGTCCCACAGGTGCATCATCAGGAACTCCTGGCCCGGGTAGAGCCCGAGCCCCTTGAGCATGCGGCCCGCCGTGATCCTGTGCAGCCGGGCGACCCGGGACACGGCATGGCTGACCGGGCCGCCGAGGGCGGCGCTCGGCAGCGCGCCGGCGCAGGCGTCATCGGCGGGGGCGGTGCTGTCGTCCTTCATCGAGGCTCCTCGGGGCGGTGTCGCGGCCCGGTCGGTGCCGGGGTTCATGACGTCCTCGTGAACTTTACCTTGGTCGGCCAATTAATGGGTTACAGTGACCGGACGCCCACTTAGTTGGCCGACCATGTAAATACTTCGGAGGCTTCCCGTGACCACCGTGTTCGACCCCGTCGACCTCTCCGGCACCCAGCTGTCCAACCGCATCGCCCTCGCCCCCATGAAGCGCAGCCGGGCCGGGGAGGGAGGCACCGCCACCGACCTCACCGTCGAGTACTACACCCAGCGCGCCTCGGCCGGACTGATCATCACCGAGGGTGTCCAGCCCTCCGTGGTGGGCCAGGGCTACCCCTCGACCCCCGGTCTGCACAGCGCCGAGCAGGTCGCCTCGTGGCGCAAGGTCACCGACTCCGTCCACTCGGCGGGCGGCCGGATCTTCGCCCAGATCATGCACGCGGGCCGGATCGGCCACCCCGTCCTGCTGCCGGACGGGCTGATCCCCGTGGCACCCTCCCCGGTCGCCGCCCCCGGCCAGGTCCACACCCAGGCGGGCCCGAAGGACTTCGTCGAGCCGCACGAGCTCACCGACGCGGAGATCCGCGCGACCATCGGCGACTTCGTCACGGCCTCCCGTAACGCGGTGGAGGCCGGCTTCGACGGCGTCGAGCTGCACGGAGCCAACGGATACCTGATCCAGCAGTTCCTGGCGCCCAACACCAACCTGCGCACCGACGAGTGGGGCGGCTCCGACGCCGCCCGTATCCGCTTCGCCGTCGAGGTGGTCAAGGCGGTCGTCGCCGAGATCGGCGCCCAGCGGACCGCGATCCGCATCTCGCCCGGAAACCCCTACAACGGCATCGACGAGCCCGAGCCGGACGCCGTCTACACGGCGCTCGTCGCCGAATTGGAGCCGCTCGCACTGGCGTACCTGCATGTGCTGGAGCAGGCGGACGGCCGTGAGCTGACGCTCGCACTGCGCAAGCAGTTCACGGGGGCTCTCGTCCTCAACGTCTTCTCCGAAGGGCCGACGGGCCCCGGGCACCACACGGTGATCGACGACGGGATCGCCGACATCATCTCCTACGGCGCCCTGTTCCTCGCCAACCCGGACCTGCCGGCCCGCCTGAAGGCCGGCGGCCCCTTCAACACCCCTGACCCGAAGACCTTCTTCGGCGGCGACGCGAAGGGTTACACCGACTACCCGGCGCTGGACGCCGTCTGATCCGCCGGCCGCAATGCGGACCGGTTCATCAGTAACCGGTCTCCCCGTCGAGGAGCTCGCGGATCGTGTCGAGGTGGCCCGCGTGGCGGGCCGTCTCCTCGATCATGTGGAGCACCATCCAGCGCAGCGAGGCCGGACCGGCGCTGAACTTCCGGTTACGGCCGGCCTCACCCAGGTCGTGCGCGGCGATGACCTCGTCGGAGGCGGCGCACTCCCGGTCGTAGTCCAGGAGGAGCCGGGACAACGAGGCCTCCCGGGTCCTGAAGTCCTCGTCGTCCTCGTCCCCGAAGGACGGGTTGGCCGACGCCGGGTGCACCAGATTTTCCCGCCCCTGCACACGCCGCCCCAGCCCCGCCCCTGCACACCCCGCCCCAGCTCAGCCCAGCCCCGCGCACGCGGCCCCGGGCCCCGGGCTCGCAGTCCGGACGCCCCTATCCCGGTTCCGCCCGCCCGCTACGCCGAGTCCCGGCGCACCAGTTCGGTGGGGAGGATGACCGCGGCCGGGTTCTCCCCGCCGATCTGTGCCAGCAGGACCCGCACCATCTCGGCGCTGATCCGGTCCCACGGCTGGCGGACCGTCGTCAGCTCCGGGCGCGCCGCGAGCGCCGCGGGTGAGTCGTCGAAACCGCCGACCGCGATGTCCTGCGGCACACGCCGGCCGGCCCGCTCCAGCGTGGTCAGCACCCCCTGTGCCATCAGGTCCGACGCGACGAACACCGCGTCCACGTCGGGCGCCCGCTCCAGCAGCAGCGCGGCCGCCGCCTCACCGCCCGCCCGGCTGTAGTCGCCCGGCACGATCAGGGCCTCGTCGACCGGAAGCCCGCACTCCGTGAGCGTCTCCCGGTAACCCGCCAGCCGGTCCACCCCGCCCGGGGTGTCCAGGGGCCCGGTGACCGTGGCGATCCGGCGGCGCCCCGACCCGTACAGGAAGCGCACCATGTCCCGGGCGCCGTGCCGGTCGTCGGCGGCCACATAGCTGACCCGCGACCCCTGCCCGAGCGGCTTCCCGCAGGCCACCAGGGGTACGCCGGCCTCGTGCAGCTGGGCGGCGACCGGGTCGCCGGAGTGGCTGGAGACCAGCAGCACCCCGTCCACGTGCCCGGCGATGTAACGCATGTTGCGGCGCCGTTCCGCCTCCGTGCCCGCGATCATCAGGAGCAGCGGGATGTCGTGCGCGGCGAGCGCGGTGGTGCAGCCGCGCAGCAGCACGTTGAAGTTCGGGTCCTCGAAGAAGCGCTCCTGGGGCTCGGTCAGCAGGAACGCCACCGAGTCGGATCGTCCGGTGATCAGGGACCGGGCATGCCGGTTCACGGTGTAGCCGGTCCGCCGGATGGCGGACTGAACCGCGTCGAGCGCGGCCGGGCTGACGTTGTGACCGCCGTTGAGCACCCGGGAGACCGTGCCCCGGGAGACCCCGGCCTCCCGGGCGACGTCGTGGATCGTCGGCGGCCTGCGGCGTCCCGCGCCGTTCTGTTCTGTGCGGCTCATGTTGCATGATCTTTCATCAAAGGTCGCCCTGTTGAGGAGCAGTCAGGACTTTACGGCGCCGGAGAGCAGGTCCAGGCTCCAGAACCGCTGGATCACCAGGAACAGGGCGATCAGCGGGATGATCGCCAGCAGCGCGCCCGTGATGACCAGCGTGTAGAGCGCCGGGGTGTTGGCGCCCTGCTGGAGCAGCGTGTAGAGCCCCAGGGTCACCGGGAACTTCTCGTCGTCGCCGAGCATGATGTAGGGCAGCAGGAAGTTGTTCCAGACCGCCACGAACTGGAACAGGAACACCGTCACCAGCCCCGGCAGCATCATCGGCAGCGCGATGGTCCGGAAGATCCGCCACTCGCCGCCCCCGTCCATGCGCCCGGCCTCGATCACATCGGCCGGCACGGCGGCGGACGCGTAGATGCGGGCCAGGTAGACGCCGTACGGGGAGAGGATCAGCGGCAGCAGGACCGAGAGGTAGGAGTCGGTCAGATCGGCCTCGGCCAGCAGCAGGTACTGCGGCACGGCCAGGATCACCGGAGGCATCAGCACCCCGGCGAGCAGGATGTTGAAGACCGTCTCCTTGCCGCGGAAGCGGTACACAGCCAGCGCGTACCCCGAGACCGCGGACACCGCCGTGGACAGCAGGGCGCCCACCCCGGCGTAGAAGGCCGAGTTGGCCATCCACGTCCAGTAGACCCCGTCGCGGTACTCCGTGAGGTCGGCGACGTTGTCGGTGAACCCGGAGCCGGGCAGGAAGGTGAAGGTCGAGAACAGCTCGCTGCCGGACTTCGTCGAGGCCACCAGCACCCAGACGACGGGCAGCAGGCAGTACACGGCGCCGAGCAGCAGCGCGGCCGTGGGGACGAGCGGGAGGCGCCGGCGGCCGGGCGCGGCGAGGGACCGGTTACTCATCGGGAGTCTCCCTGCTTCGTACGGGAGTTGGCCGCCCTGAGGAAGCCGAAGGACAGGGCGAGTGTGGCGAGGGCGATGATGACCGCCTGGGCCGCCGCCGCGTGGATGTCGTTGTTGACGAAGGCGTCCTGGTAGACCTTCATCAGCGGACTCCAGGTGGTGGACAGCGAGTTGGTGAGCGGCTTCAGGGTGGTGGGCTCGCTGAAGACCTGGAGCGTCGCGATGATCGAGAAGAAGAAGGTCAGGATCAGGGACGGCGCCACCATCGGGATCTTGATCCGCAGTGCGATCTGGAGCTGCGAGCAGCCGTCGAGCCGTGCGGCCTCGAAGATCTCGGCGGGGATCGCCCGCAGCGAGGTGTAGATCACGATCATGTTGAAGCCGGTACCGCCCCACACCGCGATGTTGGCCAACGAGAGGTACAGCGGCCCGCCGTCCAGCAGATCGGGCCGAGGCAGTCCCATCGCGTCGAGCACGTACAGGAAGGGGCTGACGTCGGGCAGGTAGAGGAAGCCCCACATCAGCGCCGCGATGACTCCGGGGATCGCGTACGGCAGGAAGATCGCCAGCCTGGTGAAACCGCGCAGCCGCAGTCCGTCGGTGTCCAGCAGCAGGGCGAACAGCAGGGCGAGACCGAGCATCACCGGGACGACGATCGCGCCGTAGCCGAGGATGCGCAGCGCTCCGTGCAGCAGCTCCGAGTCGGAGAGGGCGTCGGTGTAGTTGGAGAGCCCGGCCCAGATCTCGTCGCGGGCGCCCTTGCCGAGACCGAGCCCCTTGACCTCGGTGCGGCGGAAGCTGAGGTACACGGCGTAGCCGATGGGCAGGGCGAAGAAGAGCAGGAACAGGACGGTGGCGGGGACCAGGAAGGCGTACGGGGCGCTCTTGACCCCGTACGCCTTTCCGCGGGGTGTGCGAGTCACTCCGAGACTCCGAAGCCCTGCTTCTTCAGGTCTGCGACGGTGGCGTCCTGCATGGCGGACAGCGCGGCACCGAAGTCCGACGTGTTCTTGGCAGCCGCGGCGAAGTTGTCCTTGAAGGCGCTGTACGCGACGTTGACGTTCGGGCCCCAGGCGGCCGGGGCGGTGCCCTGGGCGATCTCGGCGGCCTCGGTGTAGAAGCCGGGCTGGTTCGAGAAGTAGTCCGGCGCCTTCGAGAGCGCGCCGCCGGTCTGGGCGGCCGTCGCGGCGGGGTAGATGCCGCCCTCCTTCACCAGTGCGGCGAGGGCGGTGGGGTCGGTGTTCAGCCACTTCGCGAAGGCCGCGGCGGCCTTCTTGTCCTTCGAGTCGTTGGTGACCGCCGTGGAGGAGCCGCCCCAGCTGCCGGTGACGTTCTCGCCGGCCTTCCACTGGGGGAGCGGGGCCATGGCCCACTTGCCCTTCGTCTCGGGCGCCGCCGTGGTCAGGGTGCCGGGCGCCCAGACGGCGCTGACCCAGGCGACCTGCTTGCCGGTGTTGAGCGCCTTGTTCCAGGCCGGGGTGTACATCGGCTGGTTGTCGATGGCCCCCTCCTCGACCAGGCCGCCCCAGAAGTCGGCGACCTTCTGCGTGGCCGGATCGTCGATGGCGACCTTCCACTTGTCGCCGCCGGTCGTCCACCACTTGGCGCCCGCCTGCTGGGCGAGACCCGCGAAGAGGCCCGAGTCGTTGGACGAGAACGTGGTGAGGTCCTTGTCCGGTGCCTTCTTCTTCAGGGCGCGGGCGGTCTCGGCGAACTCGTCCCAGGTGGTGGGCACGGTCAGGCCGTACTGCTCGAAGAGATCCTCGCGGTAGTAGAACATCAGCGGGCCGGAGTCCTGCGGCAGGGCGTACAGGGCGTCCGAGCCGAGCGTCGTCTGCTGCCAGATCCCGTCGGCGAACTCGCTCTTCGCGTCGCCCGCCTCCTCGGATATGTCGGCGAGGACGTCGTTGGATACCAGGGTGGGGAGCGCCTGGTACTCGGCCTGGACCAGATCGGGGGCCTTGTGGGCCTTCGCCGCAGTGATGATCTTGGTGACCAGGTCGTCGCCGGACGCCTGCTTCTTCACCGTGACGGTGATGCCGGCCTCCTTGCCCGGGCCCTTGTTCCAGATGTCCGCGACCTTGTCCATGCCGGGCGCCCACGCCCAGTAGGTCAGCGACGCGGGCCCGGAGGAGGCCGGCTCGTCACCGCCGTCGTCCGAACCGCACCCGGAGAGCAGGGCGGTGGCGGCGAGTGCGGCGGCTGTGGACACCGCGACGGTGCGGTACTTCATGGTTTCTCCCCTGACGAGATGAACAGGCGCTGAGGGCCGGCCGGAAAGGCGCTGTGAGCGTTCACAGTAGAGAAACGAAACCGACACTTGTCAATGGTTGTTGCTGTGCGGTTATGTTGGCCCTGCGCCGCCGAGAGTGTGTGTGCACGTTCCCAGAAGTTGTCCGAAAGAGCCAGGAGCTGTCCATGCCGCACTCAGAAGACACGCCGTACCCGGTCGGTCTGCGCAAGCTGGCCTTCGGCGGCGACTACAACCCCGAGCAGTGGCCCGAAGAGGTCTGGCACGAGGACGTACGGCTGATGCGGGAAGCCGGCGTGACCATGGTCAGCGTCGGGATCTTCTCCTGGGCGCTGCTGGAGCCCGAACCGGGCACCTACGACTTCGGCTGGCTCGACCGGCTCCTGGACCTGCTGCACGTCAACGGCGTCCGCGCCGACCTCGGCACGCCGACCGTCGCACCGCCCGCCTGGTTCTACCGCGCCCACCCCGAGGCGCTCCCGCTCAGCCGCGACGGGGTGCGCCTCGCCTTCGGGTCACGCGGCGCGATCTGCCACAGCTCCGCTCCCTACCGCGAGGCGGCGGCGAACATCACCGAGCAGCTCGCCCGCCGCTACGCCAACCACCCCGCACTCGCGATGTGGCACGTCCACAACGAGTACGGCGTCCCCGTCAGCGCCTGCTACTGCGACAACTGCGCCGCCCACTTCCGCCGCTGGCTCACTGCCCGGCACGGCTCGGTCGACGCGGTCAACGAGGCCTGGGGCACCGCCTTCTGGGGCCAGCGCTACCGCACCCTCGACGACATCGACCCGCCCCGCACGACCCCGACCGTCGGCAACCCCGCCCAGCAGCTGGACTACGCCCGCTTCGCCGACGCCACCATGCGGGAGAACTTCACCGCCGAACGCGACATCCTGCACCGGCTCGCCCCCGGCATCCCCGTCACCACCAACTTCATGACCGCCCTCAGCCAGTGCGACTCCGTCGACTACTGGGCCTGGGGCCGCGAGGTCGACCTCGTCACCAACGACCACTACCTGATCACCGACGGCCGCCGCACCCACGTCAACCTGGCCATGGCCGCCGACCTCACCCGCTCGGTCGCGGGCGGCGCCCCCTGGCTGCTCCTGGAGCACTCCACCAGCGGCGTCAACTGGCAGCCCCGCAACCCCGCCAAGCGCCCCGGCGAGATGGCCCGCAACAGCCTCGCCCACGTCGCCCGGGGATCCGAGGGCGCGATGTTCTTCCAGTGGCGGCAGTCCCGGCGCGGCGCCGAGAAGTTCCACTCCGCGATGGTCCCGCACGCCGGCACCGACTCACGGGTGTGGCGCGAGGTGAGCGCGCTGGGCGCGGGTCTGGGCCGGCTGGAGGGCATCCGGGGCTCCCGCACCGTCGCCGATGTGGCGATGCTCTGGGACTGGGAGTCCTGGTGGGCGCAGCGCCTGGAGTGGCGCCCCAGCGAGGAGCACGACGCACGCGAGCGGGCCGACACCTTCTACGCCTCGCTCTACGACCGCCACCTCACCGTCGACTTCGCCCACCCGGACGCCGACCTCTCCGGCTACCCCCTCGTCGTCGTCCCGGCCCTCTACCTCGCCACCGAGGAGACCGGCCGCAACCTGCGCCGGTACGTCGAGCAGGGCGGCACCCTCGTCGTCTCGTACTTCTCCGGCATCGTCGACACCGACGACGCGGTGCACCCCGGCCCCTACCCGGGCGCGCTCCGGGACGTGCTGGGCCTGACCGTCGAGGAGTTCTCCCCGCTCGGCGAGGGCGGCACCGTCCGCCTCATCACCCCCGAGGGCGCCCCCGAAGGCCCGGAGCTGACCGGCGACGTGTGGTCGGACGTGGTGATCCCGCGCGGCGCCGAGACCGTCTGGGCGTACGCCGACGGCATCCCGGCCGGCCGCCCCGCCGTCACCCGTAACAAGCTCGGCGAGGGCACCGCCTGGTACCTCTCCACCCGGCTCTCCGGCCCCGCCCTGGACACCGTCCTGGCCCGTGCGGCCGCCGACGCCGGCATCGAGCCCCGCACCGCTCTCCCGTACGACGTCGAGGTGGTGCGCCGCACCGGCGACACCGGCAGCTACCTCTTCGTGATCAACCACTCGGACGCCGACGCCGACGTGGCGCTGGACGCCCCCGGCACCGAACTCCTCACCGGCGAGCCCGCCGTGGACAAGCTCGCCGTTCCGGCGGGGGCGGTCCGCGCCGTACGGCTCGACGGCTGAGGCCCACCCCCGCTCACCCCGCACAACGGTCGAAGGGACATCGACGATGTACGGAACGACGCACACCCGCGCGAAAGCGGCCGGGACGGTGGCCGCACTGTCCGGCCTCGTGTTCGCCGCGCTCCCCGCCCAGGCCGCCCACGCGGCCACCACTCCCGTCAACACCGGTTTCGAGTCGGGCGCGACCGGCTGGTCGACGTACTCGGCCGGCGGGCAGGACGCCGCCTCCTTCACCGAGGCGGGCGGCCACGGCGGCAGCACCCGGCTCAGCCACTGGTCGGCATCGGCGTACAAGGTCGAGACCTACCAGTACCTGAGCGGCCTCACCGACGGCACGTACACGCTCAGCGCCTGGGTCCGCTCCGGCGGCGGCCAGAACAGCGCCTACATCGCCCTGCGCAACTGCGGCGCCGCCGAGCAGCGCACCGACCTGCCGCCGACCGCGAACGGCGACTGGGTCCGGCTGGTCACCTCCGTGAAGGTGACCGGCGGCGCCTGCACGATCAGCCTCAACTCCGACGCGCACGCGGGGGAGTGGGCCAACTTCGACGACATCAGCTTCACCCCCGGGTCCACCGGGCTGAGTGTCCGGGGCGGCGACCTCTCCACCCTCCCGAAGAACGAGGCGCACGGAGCGACGTACAGCGACGCGAGCGGCAGGGCCGGGGACGCCATGAGCATCCTCAAGAGCTCCGGGATGAACTACGTACGCCTCAAGGTCTGGGTGGACCCGGCCGACGGCTACAACGACAAGGCCCATGTCCTGGCCATGGCCAAGCGCGCCAAGGCCCTCGGCATGAAGACGCTCGTCGACTTCCACTACTCCGACGCCTGGGCCGACCCCGGCAAGCAGAACAAGCCCGCGGCCTGGGCCGGGCACGGCTACGGCCGGCTCCGTACGGACGTCTACAACCACACGTACGACGTGCTGAACGCGCTCAAGGCCCAGGGCACCACGGCCGACATGGTGCAGATCGGCAACGAGATCAACGGCGGGATGCTCTGGCCCGAGGGGTCCACGGACAACTGGTCCCAGCTCGCCGGCCTCCTCACCTCCGGGGCGAACGCCGCCAAGGCGGTCTCCTCCACGACGAAGGTGGCCCTGCACCTCGCCGAGGGCGGCGACAACGCGGGCACCCGCTGGTGGTTCGACAACGCGGTGGCGCAGAAGGTGCCCTTCGACGTCATCGCCCTCTCGTACTACGCCTACTGGCACGGCTCGCTGGCCGAACTCCAGACCAACCTGGACGACGCCGCCTCCCGCTACGGGAAGCCGGTGATGGTCGCCGAGACCGCCTACGCCCATACCCTCGCGGACGACGACGGCCTGGAGAACAACGTCGCCACCGCCGGCCAGCTGGTCCCCGGCTACCCGGCGACCCCGGCCGGCCAGGCCGCGAACCTCCGGGACGTCATGAACGTCGTCGAGGCCGTCCCGAACGGCCGGGGACTCGGTGCCGTCTACTGGGAGCCGGCCTGGACCGCGGTCACCGGCAGCGGCTGGGACCCGGCCGACCCGGCGTCGGGCAACGCCTGGGAGAACCAGGCGGTGTTCGACCACAACGGCAGGCTGCTCCCGGCGGCGAAGTGGTTCTCCCACCGGTAGACCGTGGTGCCGGCCCGGGCCGTCCGCGGGCGCCCGGGCCGACGACGCCTCCCGGACGGGGGAGCCGTTCAGACGGGGCGCGAGCCCTCGACGTTGGCCACCATGGCGCGCAGCACCTTGAGCGCGGCCACGTACTCCGCGTCACTGATGCCCCGGTGGACCTCCGCGCGCAGGGCGGTCACCAGCTCACGCAGCCGCGCGCGGGCAGCCTCCCCCTCATCGGTGAGGCCGAGCCGTTGCCCGTCCGCGCCGAGCCAGCCGCGGTGGAGCAGTTGGTCGACGGCCCTGGAGATGTCCTGCGGTCCGTCGGCGAGGGGCGTGAGCTGGGCGACCACCTCCTCGCGAGTGGGCGCGGCGGACCCGCCGTGCACCCGGTTGAGCACCCAGTACTGGGGCTGCGTCACGTCGGTCCTGGCCATGGCGTCCCGCACATGGCGGGTGACGGCCGAGTGGGCCAGGCCGCACCAGTACCCGACGGGCTGTGTGGCCAGTGCGTCCTCGGTGGCCGCCGGGTCAGCCGGCGCCTGGTCGGTGAGTGCGGTGCCGGTCTGCTGTTCCATGACCGTGACGCTACCGGCGGACTCCGCCCGGACGCCTCCGGACTGCTGCGATCGGCCTCGATGTGGCCGGTATCCGTCGCGTCCGGGCACTTCAGCGACGCGCGGGCAGCTCACCGGTCCAGCGGCGCGCCGTGCCACTTCCAGGAGGTGACGCGGTCGCGGCCCGGCAGATCCGCACGGCCGGTGGACCACAGCAGTACGGTCCACCGGTCGTCGTCGGCCGGGGCGTCGGGGAAGAGCCGGGCCAGCACCCGGTCGCAGAGGTCCCGGGGCGGGGTCCAGGAGAGCGACAGCCCGGCGGCGACGTCGTGGGTGTGCACCAGGGTCTCGACCACGCCCATCGCGGCGAAGCCCTCCGGGTCGGAGACGCCGTGCGAGTGGTAGGAACGGAGAGCGGGAGACGCCGTCCGCACCATCGCGGTCAGGAGGGCGCCACTGGCCTCCAGCGTCTGGAGCAGCCCGGCGGTCCCCGCCTCCGGGTTCGCGAAGATCGAGTTCCGGGGGCCGCCCTCGCGGTCCGGCGCCCAGCGGTAGGGGACCTCGCTCTCCAGCGAGGGCCTGCGAGGACCGAGCTGGACGGCGTAGGCGAAGAGGTCGTCGCTCAGATGCTCCACGGTCTCCCAGCAGTCCCACGCCAACGACCCCGCCGGGACACGCCAGTCGGCCTTCGGCGACCCCGCGAGGGTGTCGACCGTCAGCCGCACCGCCAGCGTCACGTCGTCGGCGGTGACCGGCAGCCGGGTCCCGCTCAGCGCCGCGCGCTCCGCCGCGCCGCACTCCACGCAGAACTCGTTGCCCTCCGGATCCGCCAGGGTCGCCCAGCCCCGCCCGTTCGGCTTGCGGTGGTCGGCGACCAGGGTGGCGCCGAGGGCGAGCAGCCGTTCGACCTCCTCGTCACGGGTGCGTGCCTCGGGCCGGACATCGAGATGGACCCGGTTCTTGGTGCCCTTGGGTTCCGGCACCGTGACGAAGAGCAGCGCCGCCCCGGGCGCCTCCACGAGCGCCTCGGGATCACCGGGCGCGTCGTCGTCGGACACGGGCGAACCGAGCACCTCGGCCCAGAAGAGGGCCAGTTCGTAGGCGTCGGCGCAGTCGATGGTGATGTGCTGTACGAGCGAAGTCATGGGCGCCACTGTGGCCGCTGCCCTGCGCCCCGGTCCAGCGAGTAGAACGACGAACGGCGCCCCAGGCCGTTGGGAAGTTGAGGACGCGAAGCGGACCGGTACGGACGAAATGGGTGTCCGTAACCTCCCAGTGACGGGTAACGATGCCCGCACCAGCGCCTCACCGGCGGCCGAGCGGTCGCGGCGCACGGTCCGTCCCGCGCGGCGACGGACGGCCGCAGCGTCCGCTCATGCCCTGGCCCCCGATCTCCGACGTCCGGGGGTCGTGCGGGCCGGACGTGACGTCGGAGGTGAACAGCCCCGCAGAGCACAGGCGTTGGGCGCTTTAACGACCGACACGCGGCGGGCTTCGAGTCATCTACAGTGGCCCGATGATCTCGACCATCAGTCCCATGGAACTGCTCGTCCTGGTGCCGATCGCGCTCCTGGCCCTCTGCGTGCCGCCGTTCATCGCCTACCGCAGAGGAGTGGAGCGTCTGGGCCTGGTCATCGTGGTCAGCCTGATCGGTGCCGTCACGGGCCTGTTCTGGTTCGTGGCCCTGATCATGGCGGTGTCGATGCGTACCCGTGGCTCCGGAGCGACGCTCCGGCCGAGCGCCTGACCGGAGGCCTGACGGCTGATACGGTCGCGGACCGACGAAGGGGGGCCACCCATGGCCAAGGTCAATATCAGCCTCGACGCCGAGCTGGTGGTTGAGGTGATGGTCCTGGCAGGGGTCGGCTCACCTCAGGATGCCGTCGAAGCGGTCGTGCGCGACTACATCGCCCGGGGGCACCGCACCGAGGCACGCACCGAGCGCACGGACCAGAGCCTGCGCGAAGTCGAGGTCAAGCCGCAGGAACCACAAGCCTGACCGGTGAGCGGGTGCGTGGACACAGGTGGCGCTAGCCGGTGACGTCACTCATGTCGAGCACCTCGGCCGACGCGGGCGGCCGGATGTCCAGCGGCTCGTCGAAATCGCTGAACGACGTGGTGGTGAGCTGCTTCCCGCCTTCACCGCCCTTGTACACGGCCTTCAGCAGGTACGGCTCGCCCTCCGTGGCGACGTAGAAGGTGTACGCCCCTTCTTCGTCCGACGGATCGGTGACCCTCACCCCGAGCGCCTCCCGGCCGTCGATCCGGGTGGACTCACCCTTGGTCGCCTTGCCGAACGACTCGAACGGACGGGTGCACTGGGACAGCCCGCCGCCCGGCTTCGCCTCGGCGACGGGCACCTTCGCCCATTTGCCCGGCCGGGCGGTACCGAGATCGGTGCCGCTCCACGTCTCCAGGTACGCCTTGTCCGGGCGGACGTAATCCGTCTCGCCGATCCGGATCTGCTCCAGGGTGCCGCTTCGGGAGAAGGTGTTCCGCACCTTGCACCGGCTCTTCAGGTCGGTCGTCATCTGCCACGTCACCCTGTCGGCGCCCACCTTGTTGGAGATCTCGATGGTGAGCGATTTCAGCTCGCCCATCCTGGTGTTGGCCTCGTCGAGCATGGCATCGGCCGACTTCTGCGCGGGCACGTCGTCACCGCCCCCGCACCCGACGAGCGCCACCCCGGCCAGCAGACACGTCAGTGTGATCGCCGTCGTCCTGGATATCGCTCGCACTGAGCCCCCACTGCTCCGCCTGGTGCACGATCACGATCATGACCGGCAGTGGGAGCCTAACAACGGCGCCGGAGCCGGTGCCCGGGTGTCCTGAATGCGACCGTCTCGTGTCCGCGGAGAAGCCGGCCGACAAGCAGGCCGACCCCGTCCGGGGCGAGGGACGAACGGGTCAGGCTCAGGCTGCACCTGGAGGCGGCGCATCGGGTCTCCGAGCCTTGGACACGGTGACGGCCTCGGGGTCCTGTCCGGCCCCATCCCGCCATCGTCCGGTGAAACGGGAGCGGATGGCGGGATCGGGGAACGGTCGGCTCAGCCCCCGCAGCCGAAGCCGTAATGGACCTCGATGCTGGTCACCGAGTTGTCGTAGGCGAAGAAGAGTTCCTGTGTCTTACCCGGCTCGATGATCCAGTTCTCGCCGCGGAAGTTCTCGTCGGTCCACACGCACACGTGCTTGTCGGTGCGGTTCCACAGCGAGCCGGCCCGATCGTTCCACGCCGGGCCGATGTTGCGGTGGTCCACCGCGTCGAGCTGCAGGACGCTCCCGGTGAGGCTGTGGCCGTCGAAGAGGCAGACCTTACCTGCCGAGCAGCCCACGACCCCGTCCTTGGGGTCAGCGGCCGATGCGGATCCCGGAGCCGCCAGTACGGCGGTGGCGGCGAGGACTGCTCCTAATGCCGCGCCTCTGACTGACAGTTTCATGAATGTCCCTTCCCTTTGTCGCCCGTGGAAGCGGAGTCAAGGCCCCGTGTCCATCTGTCTTCCTTGAGGGCATTCGGGCGCAGGGAGGTTCCCACGCACATGTGGTTCACGAAGATGATGCTGATCACAGTCGGGACAGTCCGCGGTTGGGCGGGCCCCGAGCGCGGCCAGGCGTGCCGGGACGCGGGTGGGGCGGGACGCGCGATGCGTCCCGCCCCACCTGACCTTCGTACGCCCCTACTTCACCGGCGTGAAGTCACGCGCCCCGATGAACTCGGGCCGGCGGATCGGAGCCGCGTAGGGCTCCTGCGCCACGTTCTCCACGCTGTTGAAGACGATGAAGACGTTGCTGCGCGCGTACGGGGTGATGTTGTCGCCCGACCCGTGCATCGCGTTGCAGTCGAACCAGGTCGCCGAGCCGGCCTTGCCGGTGAAGAGCTTGATGCCGTGGCGGTCGGCCATCTTGGTCAGCACTTCGTCGGACGGGATGCCGGCGTCCTGCATCTGCAGGGACTTCTTGTAGTTGTCCTTCGGCGTCTCGCCCGCGCAGCCGACGAACGACTTGTGCGAGCCGGGCATGATCATCAGCCCGCCGTTGGTGTCGTAGTTCTCGGTCAGCGCGATCGAGACCGACACGGTCCGCATGTTCGGCAGACCGTCCTCGGCGTGCCAGGTCTCGAAGTCCGAGTGCCAGTAGAAGCCCGACGCGCCGAAGCCCGGCTTGACGTTGATCCTCGACTGGTGGACGTACACGTCGGAGCCCAGGATCTGGCGGGCCCGGCCCACCACACGCTCGTCGCGGACCAGGTTCGCGAAGACCTCGCTGAGCTTGTGGACCTCGAAGACGGACCGCACGCTCTGCGTCTTCGGCTCGATGATCGAGCGTTCGTCGGCGCGGACCAGCGGATCGGCGATCAGCCGGTCCAGCTCCGCGTGGTAGCCGGCCACCTCGTCGGGCGAGATGAGCTGGTCGATGGCGAGGAAGCCGTCGTGCTCGAAGGACTGGAGGTCCTTCGCGGCGATCGGTCCCGGCGCGCCCGGCGCGGACCAGATGACCGGGTCCTGGCGGGGAGTGGTCATCTCGGCGGCGCCGCGCGAGGGGTACAGGTCGGCGCGTACATCGGTGGTCATGGTTCAGCCCTCCTCTGTCAGCAGCGGGTATACACCGTTCTCGTCATGGTCCTCCCGTCCGGTGACGGGGGGATTGAAGACGCAGACGCAGCGGAAGTCGGTCTTCGGCCGCAGGGTGTGGTGCTCGTGCCCGTTCAGCAGGTACATCGTCCCGGGGGAGATCCAGTGCTTCTCGCCGGTCTCGTCGTTGGTGAGCTCGGCCTCGCCCTCGGTGCACAGAACGGCCTCGATGTGGTTCGCGTACCACATCGACGTCTCCGTGCCCGCGTACAGCACGGTCTCGTGGAGCGAGAAGCCCACCTTCTCCTTGGCGAGCACGATGCGCTTGCTCTCCCAGGTACCTGAAGCGGACTTGATGTGCCGGTCGGTGTTCTCGATGTCACTGAAAGATCGGACGATCACGGTGGGGTGGTGCCTTTCTCTTCTGTCCTGCTCTGTGGTGCCTGCGCGGGGTGCGGGCCCCGCTCAGGCGGTCTCGCGGACGGACCGGGCCAGCGTGCGCAGGCCCTCGTCCAGCTCTTCGGGGGTGATGGTCAGCGGCGGCAGCAGCTTCACGACCTCGGACTGCGGGCCGGAGGTCTCCAGCAGCAGGCCCAGCTCGAAGGCGCGTGCGCAGACGGCGGAGGCACGCTCGGGGTCGCTGAACTCCAGGCCCCAGACCAGGCCGCGGCCACGGAACTGCGCGGTCGGCTCCTCGCCGCAGATCGCCAGCATGGTCTGCTCGACCTGCTCGCCGCGGGCCAGGGTCTGCTTCTCCATCTGACCGTCGGCCCAGTAGGCGTCGAGCGTGGCGGCGGCGGTGACGAAGGCCGGGTTGTTGCCACGGAACGTGCCGTTGTGCTCGCCCGGCTCCCAGATGTCCAGCTCGCCCTTGAAGAGACAGAGCGACATGGGCATGCCGTAGCCGCTGATGGACTTCGACAGCGTGACGATGTCCGGGACGATGCCGGCCTCCTCGAAGGAGAAGAAGCCGCCGGTCCGGCCGCAGCCCATCTGGATGTCGTCGACGATCAGGAGCATGTCCTGGCGGTGGCAGAGGTCCTGGAGGGCGCGGAGCCACTCGGCCCGGGCGACATTGATGCCGCCCTCGCCCTGCACGGTCTCCACGATCACCGCGGCGGGCTTGTTCAGCCCGGAGCCCTGGTCCTCCAGGAGCCGCTCGAACCAGATGAAGTCGGGCACGGTGCCGTCGAAGTAGTTGTCGAACGGCATCGGGGTGCCGTGCACCAGCGGGATGCCGGCTCCGGCGCGCTTGAAGGCGTTGCCGGTCACGGCGAGCGAGCCGAGCGACATGCCGTGGAAGGCGTTGGTGAACGAGACGACGGACTCGCGGCCCTTGACCTTGCGGGCGAGCTTCAGCGCCGCCTCGACTGCGTTGGTGCCGGTCGGGCCGGGGAACATCACCTTGTAGGGCAGGTCACGCGGGCGCAGGATCACGTTCTCGAAGGTTTCGAGGAACGCCCGTTTGGCCGTCGTGGCCATGTCCAGGCCGTGGGTGATGCCGTCGCGCTCGATGTAGTCGATCAGCGCGCGTTTCAGCACCGGGTTGTTGTGGCCGTAGTTCAGTGAACCGGCACCGGCGAAGAAGTCGAGGTACGAGTGTCCGTCCTCGTCGGTCAGGCGGGCGCCCTGCGCGCGGTCGAAGACTGCGGGCCAACCGCGGCAGTAGCTCCGTACTTCCGACTCCAGGGTCTCGAAGACACTCAGGGCGGGCGGGGTGATGGTCACAGCGGATCTCCTGCTCGAGGGGGGTGTGACGGGCGGCGGGTCAGGCATGCCCGGGGAATCCGCGCCCGGGCGGGGCGCGGTGGGGCGCTGAGAGGCCCTAGAACGGACCGATGCGGTAGAGGACCTCCGGGAGATGCGTCCCGTCGGGGAACAGCTCCCCTTCGAAGAGCACCTCGCGCTCCAGCGGCACGTCGTGCCGCTGCGCGAAGGAGGTGAACAGCCGGTCGGAGGCGGTGTTGTCCGGGGTGACCGTGGTCTCTACCGAGGCCAGGCCCTGGTCGGAGGCGACACGGGAGGTCAGTGCGTCCAGCAGTGTGGCCGCCAGTCCCTTGCCGCGGTGGGCCTGGTCGACGGCCACCTGCCAGACGACGAGCGTCTCGGGGCGGTCGGGGCGGATGTATCCGGTCACGAAGGCGATCGGGTCGCCGTTCTCGTCGCGGGCGACCACGGAGGTCGCCGCGAAGTCACGGCACCACAGCAGGTAGCTGTACGAGGAGTTGAGGTCCAGTACCTCGGAGTCGCGGGCGATGCGCCAGATCGCGGCTCCGTCCTCCACTCGCGGGGTGTCGATTCTGAGGAATTCGCTTCGGGCACTTGCAAAATCTGCTGGTGCGGCGGTCATGCGAATTGAATTTACCCAGCAAAAATCAAAATTGCATCGCCCCAGGGGGTTGGGTCAGCGAGCCCGTTGTGCTATCACGCGGGCGCGGGCCAGGCTTGACCCAGGGGCGATTTCGCTAGTGTTGTCCGGAATTTATCGGCCATAACGGACGCGATGTGGAGTCGGTCACAACGTTGTAACTCTCCTGAGATCCGTTCGCATTGCGTAGGCCGATCGGGTGAAAACTGTGGCGTTTAGCCTCAGGAAACGGGGGAAGAAGAATGCGGGGAGCTGCTTCCGATAAAGCAGCTCCCCTTTCGCGTCGGTTGAATTGCCGAAGTTGCGGGCTTCAATTAATTCACTTGTTCTGCCAGGTTTCCGTGACAGCCCGGCGGGAAGCATCGATATCGGTCTTCCGGCCCGCCTCTTCGAGCGCGGCGCCCAGGGCGGCCAGCGAGGACAGCACCGCGTCCCGCGTCGCGTGCACACCGTAGTGATTGACCCGGATCATCTCCTTGGACAGGGACCCGCCGCCGGCGATCAGCGGCAGCGAGGAGTCCGCCGCGAGGGCCCGGCCGACCAGCGCCGCGGCGTCGAGATCCGCCGGCACACGCAGTGTCGTGGCGACCGGAGCCGCGTCACGGGCGTCGTGGACGTACGGCTCCAGCCCGCCGCCGAGCGCCGTGGCACCTGCCCGGGTCGCCGCGGCGGCCGAGGCGTGCCGCGCCATGACCGTGTCCGGGCCGTCCGCCTCGATCCGCTCCAGGCACGCGTCGAGCGCCAGCATCTCCAGCTGGGCGGGCGCGTGCGGCAGCGCCTTGCGGCCCCCGTCGATCCAGCGGGCCTTCCAGTCCAGCAGCGAGAGGTACGACTGCCGCGGGGCCTGCGGGTTGGCGGTCATCCGCTCCCACGCCCGCGCGCTCACCGACACCGCGGACACCCCGGCCGGGCCGCCCATGGCCTTCTGCGCGCCGATGACGCACAGGTCCACGCCCCAGTCGTCCACCAGCAGAGGCTCCGCGCCCACCGACGCGACGGCGTCCACCATGAACAGCGCGCGGTGTGCCCGCACGACCTCACCGATCTCCGCGACCGGGTTGGTGTTGCCGGTCGCCGCCTCGGCGTGCACGAGCGACACGAAGTCGATGGCGGGATGCTCGGCCAGCGCGCGCTCGACCTGCTCGGCCGTGACCGCCGTGTGGAACGGCACCGGCAGATCGACTACCTCGGCGCCGCAGTCGCGCAGCCAGTCGCCGAAGGTCCGGCCGTACGGACCCGTGACGATGTTCAGCGCGGTCGAGCCGGGCCGGGCGCCGCCCCGGATGCAGCCTTCCAGGGGCAGCAGCGCCTCGCCCTGCATGATGACGACGTCCTGCTCGGTGTGGAGGAGGCCTGCCACCCGCCGCTCGATCGCTGCGAAACGTGCGGGGGTGAGCGGGGCCAGGTCGAGGAACGGGTGTGTCACGGTGCTGCTCTCTTCGGGTCGTCCGGTGCGCTCTCAGCGCCTGGGACGAGGTTACTGACCGCCCTGCTCCCTGGCCGGACGGCCTCGTACAGTGCTCTGCATGAGTGATCACGAGGTGGCGCGGGTGCTGCGGATCAAGGGGCAGGTGCTCGTCGGACCCGACGAGGTGAGGGACGGGCTCTGGGCGGTCGACGGGCGCATCACCTACGAGCGGCCGCCGGGCGCCGACGACGCCGTGACGCTCACCGGATGGGTGCTGCCCGGCCTCGTCGACGCGCACTGCCATGTGGGGCTCGGGCACCAGGGGCCCGTGGACGCGGTGACCAGCGAGAAGCAGGCCCTCACCGACCGGGAGGCCGGCACGCTGCTCATCCGCGACGCCGGATCGCCTTCCGACACCCGGTGGGTGGACGACCGTGAGGATCTGCCGAAGATCATCAGGGCGGGTCGGCACATCGCCAGGACGCGTCGTTACATCCGCAACTTCGCCCATGAGATCGAGCCCGGCGACCTCGTCGCCTACGTCGCCCAGGAGGCGCGCCGCGGCGACGGCTGGGTGAAGCTCGTGGGCGACTGGATCGACCGGGACGCCGGGGACCTGACCGCCTGCTGGCCGCGCGGCGAGGTCGAGGCCGCGATCGCCGAGGCGCACCGGCTCGGCGCACGGGTCACCGCGCACTGCTTCGCCGAGGACGCGCTGCGGGACCTGGTGGAGGCCGGGATCGACTGCGTCGAGCACGCGACAGGTCTGACGGAGGACACCATTCCGCTCTTCGCGGAGCGTGGTGTGGCGATCGTCCCGACCCTGGTCAACATCGCCACCTTCCCCGACCTCGCGGCAGGGGGAGAGGCCAGATTCCCCCGCTGGTCCGCCCACATGCGGCGGCTGCACGCCGACCGGTACGACACCGTGCGCGCGGCGTACGACGCGGGAATCCCGGTCTTCACCGGCACGGACGCGGGCGGGTCGCTCGCCCACGGCCTGATCGCGGACGAGGTGGCCGAACTGGTGAAGGCCGGCATCCCGCCCCTCGACGCCCTCTCCGCCACGGCCTGGGGGGCACGGCGGTGGCTCGGCCGGCCGGTGCTGGAGGAGGGGGCTCCGGCGGACCTGGTGATGTACGACGAGGACCCGAGGGCGGACGTACGGGTGCTCGCGTCCCCGCGCGCGGTCGTGCTCAACGGACGGGTGATGGGCTGACCGCCCGCCGGCCCCCGGAGGGTGCCGTGTTGACCGGCGGTGACCCAGGGCCCCGGCTCTCGTTGAACTCCCTCGGTGCGTTGCCCGTGACAGCTGTGACGCAGGTCCAGGACGCGTGGAACGGGTGATTCCGAGGAACTCCTGTGCCGTTGGATTCGAATGTGCACACGGAAACCCCTCTTTGGAGTGAACTGGCGGAAGGTATCCGCCAGTTCACTCTCCGTGCGTAAAGATTCACGGAGTCGAGGCCGCCGGTGCCCGCGATGTCCCCCATTGGACGGCTCCGGTGGCTCCATGTCTCTTGTGGGGGTTCCACCATCTTGAACAGCAACACCTTCCGTTCGGCTGCCCTGGCGATCGCCGCAGCTCCCGTCGCACTGCTCGTCGCCGTCCCCGCGCACGCAGCCACCGCGACGGCCCCGGCCACTCCGGACGGAGGCCACGGGAAGGCGAGCGCGGTCGTGCTCCGCGCCGGACTCGACGTCTCGCTCCTCAACAAGTCGGTCCAGGTGCCTCTCAAGACCTCGCTCAACGAGGTCCACGCGCCGGCGAGCGCGGAGAAGACCGCGCTCACCGTCGAGCTCGACGGCGTCGACAAGGGCCGTCCCTTCTCCATGCTGAAGGCCGACGTCGCCACGGCGAACGCCAGGGTGGACGCGCACAAGGCGGAGGGGTCCAGCAACCTCGCCGCGGCGCGGGTGCATGTGCCGGGACTGCGGGCGCTCTCGCTGATCGAGATCCAGAAGGTCACGTCCAAGGCCGTGTGCGAGGTGGGCCACAAGCCCGTCGCGGAGTCGAACGTGCTGGGGCATGTGACGGTGCTCGGCAAGAAGACCACGCTCACGTCGGCAGGCACGACGAAGGTCGAGGTGCCCGGCGTCGGTGATGTGACGCTCGACCTGTCGAAGACCGTGACGACCGAGCGGACGGCGGCCGCGACGGCGCTTCGGCTGCGGGTCTCCGTGAACCCGGCGCAGCTGAACGTCGCCGAGGTGGAGGGCGAGATCACGCTGGCCGAGGCGACGTGCGAGACACCCGAGGGCGCCGGTTCGGGCAACGGAGGCTCCGACAACGGCGGTTCCGGGAACGGCGGCTCGGAGAGCGGGGGTTCCTCCGGCAACGGCGGATCGACCGGCGGCGACAGCGGCTCCGGCGACACGGACGGCAGCGGCGGCACCGGTGGCAAGGAAGAGCCCGTCGACGTGAAGCCCCAGACAGGCTCCGAACCGGTCGAGGCCGCCACGGGCTCCGGCGACCTGGCCGAGACCGGATCCAGCGCCTCGACCCCGTACATCGCGGGAGGAGCCGCCGTCCTGCTGGCGGTCGGGGCGGGCGCCACGGTCCTCGCCCGTAGGCGCGCCCGGGGCTGATCACCTTCCGGTGGGAGCGGTGCCCGCACGGCGGAGCGCCGCTCCCACCCGGAGAGCCGTCAGCCGACGGTTCTCCGGGGCAGCCCCTGCAACGCCAGATCGAGCGCCTGCAGGAACCTGTTGGTCGTCACACGGTCACGTACGGCGAGCCGCAGATACTCACCGCCCAGCCCGGGAAACGTGTCCCCGCGCCGCGCCGCGAATCCGCGTGAGCGCAGCAGATCCCGTACCTCGCCCGCTCGCTCCAGCCGCAGCAGCACGAACGGCCCGGCGGCCGGCTCCACCACCCGCACCTCGCTGAACTCCGCGAGCCCGGCCAGCAGATGCGCCCGGTCCACCGCGACGCGGTCCGCCGCGTCCGCCGCCTCGACCAGGGCCCGCGGCTCCATGCAGGCCTCGGCCGCCGCCAGCGCGGGGGAGGACACCGGCCACAGCGGCTGGGCCTCCTGCAGCAGGGCGATCGTCGCCGGTTCGGCCAGCACATAGCCGATCCGCAACCCCGCCAGCCCCCAGGTCTTCGTCAGGCTCCGCAGCACCACCAGCCCCGGGACGTCGGTACGCCCGCACAGGGCCTCACGCTCACCCGGTACGGCGTCCATGAACGCCTCGTCGACCACCAGGGTCCGCCCGGGGCGCGCCAGCCGCTCCAGCACCCCCGCGGGATGCAGCACGGAGGTCGGGTTGGTCGGGTTGCCGACGACCACCAGGTCCGCGTCCTCCGGCACCACCGCCGGATCCAGCCGGAAGCCGTCCTCCGGGCGCAGCAGCACCCGCCCGACCTCGTGCCCCGCCGCGCGCAGGGCCGCCTCGGGTTCCGTGAACTGCGGATGCACGACGACCGGCCGCCGGGCGGGCAGCGCCCGGGCGATCAGCACGAACGCCTCGGCCGCGCCCGCCGTGAGCAGGACCCTCTCCTCGGGCAGCCCGTGCCGCCCAGCGACCGCGGCCCGCGCCGGCCGCCCGTCCGGATAGGCGGCCAGCGACACCAGCGACGCGGCTATCCGCTGCCGCAGCCAGTCCGGGGGAGTGCCGGTCCGTACGTTGACGGCGAGGTCGGTCAGATCCAGGCCGCGTACTTCCGCGTCGCCGTGGTGCCGCAGGTCGGGCCCGGCGCTCTCGATGTGCTCAGTGGGGGGCAGCATGGCAGCAATGGTGAACGGCCCGGAGCCATTCGTCGATGCCGAGGCACAGGCCGGCGCGCTCCGGCGCGCCACAGCGCAGGTCGCCGACGCCGACTTCCGCTTGGGAACCAGCAGTTCGCAGGCGTCCACGAGCGCCGCTGCCTCCGCGACCGACCCGGTGGCCACAGCCTTGCCTGGTGCCGCCGACGGATTGGGCACGGACACCTCCGCCAGCGCTCCGGCCGTGTACGACCGCACGGGCACCCCCAGGCGCGCCGCCGCGCCGGTGATCCCCGGATCGCCCGCCCTGCTGTCGAGGGTGGCCAGCTCGGTCACGTCGCCGGCCGCGAGCCCGGCCTCCCGGAGCGTCCTGTGGATCAGCCCGAGCACCTCCTCGGCCCGGACGCCGCGACGCGCGCCGACGCCGACGACGAGCACGGCTCGGGTCATGACAGAAGGTCCTTCCGGGGGCAGGGCTGGGAGACACGGGTAAGGGCGGCCTGAGGTGCGGGAAGCGGGGTCAATCCGCTAGCAAGGGCCCATGGCGGTATTCGTCGCGCTCGGCGCGTTCCTGATGACCCTGGCGGGCGGCTGGGTCGCGCAGCGCGTCAGCGACCGCCGCCACCTCGTGCTCGGCTTCGCCGGCGGACTGATGCTGGGCGTCGTCGGTCTCGACCTGCTGCCCGAGGCCGTGGAGGCCGCGGGCGGTGTCGTGTTCGGCGTCCCCGCCGCCCTGCTGCTGTTCGTGGGCGGCTTCCTGACGGCCCATCTCGTCGAGCGCTCGCTGGCCGTACGCCAGGCGGCACACGGGGCGGGCGAGGAAAGAGTGCCGCAGGTCGGGCTGACGGCGGCGGCCGCGATGGTGGGCCACAGCCTGATGGACGGCATCGCGCTCGGCGCCGCGTTCCAGATCGGCGGCGGGATGGGAGCAGCCGTCGCGCTCGCCGTCATCACCCACGACTTCGCCGACGGATTCAACACGTACACGATCACCAGCCTCTACGGGAACGCCCGCCGCAAGGCGCTCCTGATGCTGTACGCGGACGCGCTTGCCCCGATCGTGGGCGCCGCGACCACGCTGCTGTTCACCCTTCCGGAGGAACTGCTCGGCTGTTATCTCGGATTCTTCGGCGGGGCGCTCCTCTACCTCGCCGCCGCCGAGATCCTCCCCGAGGCGCACCACGACCACCCGGCCCGCTCCACGCTGCTCTGCACGGTCGCGGGAGTGGGCTTCATCTGGCTGGTGGTCGGCGTCGCGGAGTGACACCGCCCCCGGCCCCGGCCCGCGCGGGCGGAGCGGCGTCACCCCCGGCACCGCTCCACGAAACGCCGGGCCACCCCGGGCTCCGCCGCCCAGTGCGTGTGCAGATAACTCGCGTGCACGCCCTGCTGGACGAAGCCCTCCACCCGGCGCTCCGGCTGATGCAGGCCCCAGGCGGGCGTCGCGCCCGCCCCGGGCTCCAGCACCGTCCGGTGGAACTCGTGCCCGCGCAGCCGGGTCCCGGCCACGGCCAGCACACTGTCGGACACCGCCACCGCCTGCCGGTAGCCGAGCGTCAGCCGCTCGGACATCCGGGCCGAGGCGTCCAGCACCCCGCACATCGGCCGCCCGTCCAGCTCACGCGCCAGATAGAGCAGCCCCGCGCACTCCGCCGCCACGGGAGCACCGGAGAGCGCCAGCTCCGTGACCGCCCGGCGCAACGGCTCGTTCGCGGACAGCTCCGGCCCGTACACCTCGGGGAAGCCGCCGCCGATGACCAGACCCGCCGTGCCCGTGGGCAGCTTCTCGTCGTGCAGCGGGTCGAAGACGGCCACCTCCGCGCCCGCCGCCGTCAGCAGCTCGGCGTGCTCCGCGTAGGCGAAGGTGAACGCCGCGCCGCCCGCCACGGCCACCACCGGCCGGGCCCCCTCCCGGGGGTGGGCCTGCGGCTCCCACGCCTCGTCGGGCAGGGCGGGCGCCGAGCGCGCCAGCGCCGTCAGCGCGTCCAGATCGCAGCCCGCACGTACGCGTTCACCCATCGCCCGGACGGCGTCGAGGGCGTCGGCCTGCCGCTCGGCCACCGGGACCAGGCCCAGATGGCGTGACGGGGTCGCCACCTGCGACGCCCGCCGGAGCACCCCGAGCACCGGCAGCCCGGACTCGTCGAGCGCCTCCCGGAGCAGCGCCTCATGGCGGTCCGAGGCCACCTTGTTCAGGATGACCCCGCCGATCCGCACCTCCGGGTCCCAGGAGGCGAAACCGTGCACGAGGGCCGCGACCGACCGTGACTGCGAGGAGGCGTCGACGACCAGCACGACGGGAGCCCGCAGCAGCTTGGACACCTGGGCGGTGGAGGCGAGTTCACCCTGACCCGAGGCCCCGTCGTACAGCCCCATCACCCCTTCGACGACGGCCAGGTCGCAGCCGGCCGCGCCGTGCGTGAACAGCGGGGCGATCAGACCGGGCCCGCACATGTACGCGTCAAGATTGCGCCCCGGGCGGCCGGTGGCCAGCGCGTGGTACCCCGGGTCGATGTAGTCCGGCCCCACCTTGTGCGGGGACACCGCCAGCCCGAGCCCCGCGAAGGCCGCCATCAGGCCCGTGGCGACGGTGGTCTTGCCGCTGCCGGACGCCGGTGCGGCGATGACCAGTCGGGGAACACTCACCACTCGATGCCTCTCTGGCCCTTCTGACCGGCGTCCATCGGGTGCTTGACCTTCGACATGTCGGTCACCAGGTCGGCGGCCTCGATCAGCTTCTGCGGGGCGTTCCGGCCCGTGATCACCACGTGCTGGGTGCCCGGACGGTTCCGCATCACCTCTACGACCTCGTCGGTGTCGATCCAGCCCCAGTGCATCGGATAGGCGAACTCGTCGAGCACGTACAGCTTGTACGTCTCGGCGGCCAGGTCACGCTTGACCTGCTCCCAGCCCTCGCGGGCCTTCTCCTCGTTGTCGGAGTTGTCACCGTGGATGCCGCGCTGGACCCACGACCATCCCTCGCCCATCTTGTGCCAGTCGACGCTGCCGCCCTCGCCGCTCGCGCCCAGCACCTTCAGCGCGTTCTCCTCGCCGACCTTCCACTTCGCCGACTTCACGAACTGGAACACCCCGATCGGCCAGCCCTGGTTCCAGGCGCGCAGCGCCAGCCCGAAGGCCGCCGTCGACTTGCCCTTGCCGATGCCCGTGTGGACGAACAGCAGCGGGCGGTTGCGCCGCTGACGTGTCGTGAGTCCGTCGTCCGGTACCGATACCGGCTGTCCCTGTGGCATCAAGCGGCCCTTCCCGTAGCGGTGATGTCCTTGACCAGCCCGGCGATCGAGTCGGCGCGCAGCTCGTCGAGCGTGACCGCGCTGCCTCCCAGATCCCGTGCGAGCTGTGCGGCGAGCCCGAGGCGTACGATCCCCGACTCGCAGTCCACGACGACCGACGCGGTTCCCTCGGAGGCGTGCAGCCGCCCGGCCCGCGCCGCCAGCGCCACCGGGTCGACGCCCCCGGTCGCCCGGCCGTCCGTCACGACCACGAGCAGCGGCCGGCGCGACGGATCACGCAGCCGCTCCACCCGCAGCACGTCGTGCGCCTTGAGCAGCCCGGCGGCCAGCGGGGTGCGCCCACCCGTGGGCAGCGTCTCCAGCCGCGCGGCCGCCGCGTCGACCGACGACGTGGGCGGCAGCGCCACCTCGGCTTCCTTGCCCCGGAAGGTGACCAGGCCGACCTTGTCCCGGCGCTGATAGGCGTCCAGCAGCAGCGACATCACCGCCCCCTTCACGGCGGCCATCCGCTGCCGGGCCGCCATCGACCCGGAGGCGTCCACAACGAACAGCACGAGATTGCCCTCGCGCCCCTCCCGCGTCGCCTGCCGCAGATCGTCCCGCCGCACGACGAGACCCCGCCCGGAACGCCCGCGCGCCCGCTGGTGCGGAGCCGCCGCCTGCACGGTCGCCGCCAGGTGCAGCTTCGTCAGCGCGCCCTCGGGCCGCCGCGAACCGGTGGTCCGGCCGTGCTCGGTACGCGCCCGGGACCGCCGGCCCGCCGCGCCCTCGCCGAGCCCGGGCACGCTGAGCATCTTCGTACGGAACGGCTCGCCGGCCCGCACGGGCTGCTGATCCCCGGCACCAGCACCCGGCGCGGGCGCGTCGCCGCTCCCGGCCTGCTCCGGGCCGGGCGTGCCTTCGCCCGGCCCGTCCGGGTCCGTACCGCCGTCGTCGGGGCCGCCACCCTGCGGGGGCACCCCGCCGCCGGGCCCGTCGGGGTCCGGGTCGTCGTCGCCGTCCGCGGCGTCCTGGAGGGCCTCGTCCAGCTTGTCCTCGTCCAGTCCGGGCGCGTCGAACGGATTGCGCCGGCGCCGGTGGGGGAGTGCCAGGAGCGCGGCCTGCCGGACGTCGTCCGCGACGACCTCGTCGCGTCCCGCCCACGCCGCCAGCGCCGTCGCGGTGCGGGCCATGACGATGTCGGCACGCATCCCGTCGACCTCGAACGCCGCGCACGTCGCCGCGATCTGCCGCAACACGCCGTCGCCGAGCACCACCTGGGGAAGCAGGGCGCGCGCGGCGACGATCCGCTCGCGCAACGCGGCCTCCTCGCCGGCCCACCGCGCGGCGAACCCGGCCGGGTCGTCGTCGTAGGCGAGCCTGCGCCGTACGACCTCGACGCGCAGGTCCGTATCGCGCGAGGCCGCCACCTCGACGGTCAGCCCGAAGCGGTCCAGCAGTTGCGGCCGGAGCTCGCCCTCCTCCGGGTTCATCGTCCCGACCAGCAGGAAGCGCGCCGCGTGCCGCACGGAGACACCCTCCCGCTCCACGTACGAGGCGCCCATGGCCGCCGCGTCGAGCAGCAGGTCCACCAGATGGTCATGGAGGAGATTGACCTCGTCGACGTAGAGGATCCCGCGATGGGCGTCGGCGAGGAGCCCCGGCTCGAAGGCCTTCACCCCCTCCGAGAGGGCCCGTTCGATGTCGAGGGCGCCGACCAGCCGGTCCTCCGACGCGCCGACCGGGAGCTCCACGGTCCGCGCCGGACGCGACACGCCCGTACCCGTCTCATGGGGACCGTCGGGACACGCCGGATCGGGCGCTCCCGGGTCGCACGAGAAGCGGCACCCCGCCACGACCTCGACCTCGGGCATCAGCGCGGCGAGCGCGCGTACGGCGGTGGACTTGGCGGTGCCCTTCTCGCCGCGGACCAGGACCCCGCCGACGGCGGGACTGACCGCGTTGAGCAGGAGACCCAGCCGCAGGTCGTCCTGTCCGACGATGGCGGTGAAGGGATACGGCGTACTCACAGGGCCTCCTCTGTCGCAACCACAACGTCATGTCCGGGCGCGGGCGGCGCGCCCGGCGGGATGAACGGCAGCCCCTTCGGCGCGCCGGTCTCGATCAGTCGCCACAGCGCGTCCGTGTCCGCGTGTTCCTCGATCAGATCTCCCAGCCGGTCCAGCTGTTCCTCCCGCAAGGCCCCGAAGCTGGTGTCCGGCGCCGCGGTGAACCGCCGGCCCGCGGCCCGCGCGACCTCGCCCAGGAACGCCCGGCGGAACGCGTCGCTCTCCAGCGACCCGTGCCAGTGCGTCCCCCAGACCGAGCCCACCCGGCACCCGTCGAGGAACGGCTCGCCGCCGCTCACCTCGGCGACCCCGTGATGGATCTCGTAACCCTCCACCGGCTCCCCGAGCGCCGACCCGACGGGCCGTCCCAGGACCTTCTCCCGGCCGAACCGGACGCTTACGGGCAGCAGTCCGAGCCCCTCGACGAGTCCGGCCCGCGACTCCACGTCGTCCTCGACGCGCTCGCCCAGGACCTGGAACCCCCCGCAGATCCCCAGCACCGGGCGGCCCTCCGCGGCCCGCCGCAGCAGCGCCTCGGCCAGCCCCCGCTCGCGCAGCCACGCCAGTGCCTTCACGGTGCCCCGCGTCCCGGGCACGATCACGAGGTCCGCGTCGACGAGCTCCTCCGCCCGGTCCACGAACCGCACCACCACACCCGGCTCGGCCGCCAGCGCGTCCACATCGGTGAAGTTCGACATCAGCGGCACCGCGCAGACCGCGACCCGCAGCACGTCCTCGCCGTGCGGCGGCGCCACGACCGACTCCCGAACGGTGCCGCGCATCGACACGCGCAGACCGTCCTCCTCGTCGATGCCCAGACCGTGGGCGTAGGGCAGCACCCCGTACGTCGGCCGCCCCGTGAGCCCGAGCAGCATGTCGAGACCGGGCTCCAGCAGTGACACGTCACCGCGGAACTTGTTGACGAGATACCCCGCGACCAGCGACTGGTCCTCGGGGCCCAGCAGCGCCGTCGTGCCGAAGAACGAGGCGAACACGCCGCCCCGGTCGATGTCGCCGACCACCAGCACGGGAAAGCGCGCGGCCCGGGCGATGCCCATGTTCACGATGTCCGTGCGCCGCAGATTGATCTCGGCCGGACTGCCCGCACCCTCGCAGATCACGGCGTCGTACGCGCCCCGCAGCTGTTCCAGACAGTCCACGACCGTCCCCAGCAGTGCCTCCTGGCGGCCGCCGTGATAGCCGCGGGCGCTCATCTCGCCGACCGGCCTGCCCATCAGGACGACCTGGCTCGACCGGTCGCCGCCGGGCTTGAGCAGCACCGGGTTCATCAGCGCCGACGGCTCCACCCGGGCGGCCTGCGCCTGCATCGCCTGGGCGCGGCCGATCTCCGCCCCCTCCCGGGTGACGAACGAGTTCAGCGACATGTTCTGCGCCTTGAACGGCGCGACCTTCACCCCCCGGCGCACCAGCCACCGGCAGATCCCCGCCGTGACGACGCTCTTGCCCGCGTCCGAAGTGGTCCCCGCGACCAGCAGTCCGCCGCTCATCCGACTCTCCGTCCCATGGCCGACCGCCCCGCCGCGCACACGACGAGGGCCAGCACACTCACCCGGCGCGACAGCCGCACCGCGCGTTCGATGTCCGTGACCCGCACGTCCCTCCCGGCTCCGCCGTTGAGCACCGGCCGGTGCTCGACCCGTCCGCCGTACGCGAGGGTGCCGCCGAGCCGTACGCCGAGCGCCCCCGCGAACGAGGCCTCGACCGGGCCCGCGTTGGGGCTGGGATGCCGGCCCGCGTCCGCCCGCCAGGCGCCGACCGCCTCGCGTGGGCGCCCTCCGGCGGCCACGGCGAGCAGGGCGGTGAGCCGGGCGCCGGGCCAGCCGGCGACGTCGTCGAGCCGGGCGGAGGCCCAGCCGTAGCGCCGGTACCGGGGCGACTTGTGCCCGACCATGGCGTCGAGCGTGTTGACGGCCCGGAAGGCGACCAGCCCCGGCACTCCGCCGAGCGCGCCCCACACCAGGGCCCCCACGACGGCGTCGGAGGTGTTCTCGGCGACGGACTCCACCACGGCGCGGGCGATCTGCTGCCCGTCCAGCGACTGCGGGTCGCGGCCGCACAGATGCGGCAGCCGCTCCCGGGCCAGCTCGACGTCGCCGGCGGCCAGCGCCCCGCCGATGGCGCGGGCCTCACGGCCCAGCGAGGTGCCTCCGACGACGGACCAGGTGGCGGCGGCGGTCAGCGCCACGGCGGCGGCGGGACGGTTGCGGACGGCACGCGCGGCCAGCGCGGCGGCGCCCGCGGCACCCCCGGCGCAGACGAGCGTGTGCAGCGCGCCCCAGCCGCGGTGGTCACGCCACAGGCGGCGCTCGGCGCCCGCCGCCGCACGCCCGAAGGCGGCGACGGGGTGGCCACGCCGGGGATCACCGAACAGCAGGTCGCCGATCAGACCGGCGGCGGCTCCGTACGCGAAGATGCGGTCGGCTCGCACCGCTCAGCCGGCCGTCGCGCCTCGGAGGACCTTCGTGACAGGTGGTGCAGCGACCGACGCAGGGCAGCCAGACATGGCGTATGTCCTCACTCAGGGTCCGCGCCCTGGTTCGACGTGACCGGCGACGAGAGTCTCCTGGCTTCCGGATCCGCAGTTCCTCCGGCCTTCCAGCCCGCGGTGACGGGCCGTGACTTCCGTATGGAGGCTGCTCCCCGGTGACAGTGGCGGGACCGCGCCGGATTCGCACCGGCTTCCTCTCCTGTCGCCGCAAGGCCGGTCGGCACATGCCGGTCGGCCTAAATGGCTCCGGCAGTCCACCATGACCCGCGAACGCCCGTCAACCTGCCGCTGACCTGCGAGGCTTTGATGTGCTCAGACGCACACCGGGCCGGACACACGTGGTGTGTCCGGCCCGGGTGGGTGTCCGCGTGGGAGCGGTCAGGCGACGATCAGATAGATCCCGTACGCGACCGCCGCCGCGCAGAGCCCGAAGCAGGCGTACGCACCGGTGCGCACCAGGCCGTTGGGACCGTCGGCGCCCTGGGCGGTCGACGTCTGCCTGGCCATGCCCGTGATGCCGAGCGTGAAGAGGCCGACCAGTGCGACGGTGACCACGAGGCTGACGCCGAAGACGGACGCGAGAGCTGCCCAGTCGATGTTCATGCGGATCCGTCCTTACACCGTGGCCGGGTCGGCCGGGGTACCGGCCGTCGTGGCCGGGGCCGAGATGGTGGTCTTGAGCTCCGGTACGACGGTACCGGCGGGCGGCGGGCTGACCGCGGAGATGGCGGTGGTGACGACGCCCGCGGGCTCGGCCTCCGCGTTCACGTTGGTGTGGTCGACCGGCTTGCGGCGCGACAGCAGCCAGATGGCGCCGGAGCCCACGACGAGGAGGACGGCGACCACGCCGACGCCCCAGGGGCCCTGCTTGGTCAGGAACTCGGCGCCCGCGCCGATCAGACCGGCGGCCGGCAGGGTCAGGCCCCAGGCCACGAACATCCGGGTGGCGGTGGACCAGCGGACCACGCCCCCCTTGCGTCCGAGACCCGCGCCCATGACGGCGCCGGAGCAGGACTGCGTGGTGGAGAGGGAGAAGCCGAGGTGCGAGGAGGCCAGGATGACCGTGGCCGCACTGGTCTGGGCCGCGAAGCCCTGCGGCGGACGGAGGTCGGTGAGGCCGCTGCCCATGGTGCGGATGATGCGCCAGCCGCCGAGGTAGGTGCCCAGGGCGATGGCGATACCGGCGGAGGCGATGACCCAGACCGGCGGGTTCGAGCCGGGGGAGAGGACGCCACCGGTGACCAGGGCCAGGGTGATGATGCCCATCGTCTTCTGCGCGTCGTTGGTGCCGTGGGCGAGCGAGACGAGCCCGGCCGAGGCGATCTGGCCGGCGCGGTACCCCTTGGCGGTCGACTTCAGCTGCGCCTCGTCGGTGATCTTCCGGTTGAGGCGGTACGTCAGCTTCGTCGCCAGCAGCGCGGCGAGACCCGCCACGACCGGCGCGGCGATCGCGGGCAGCAGGACCTTCGTGACGACGGTGCCGCCGTTGATCGAGGACCAGCCGGCCGACATGACCGCGGCGCCGATGAGGCCGCCGAAGAGTGCGTGGGAGGAACTGGAGGGGAGGCCGACCAGCCAGGTCAGCAGATTCCACAGGATCGCGCCGACGAGCGCCGCGAAGATGACCTCGGTTCTGAGGCCGTTCTCGTTGATGATCCCGCCGGAGATCGTCTTGGCGACCTCCACCGACAGGAACGCGCCGACGAGGTTGAGAACGGCGGACATCGCCACCGCTGTCTTGGGCTTGAGAGCGCCGGTCGAGATGGTGGTGGCCATCGCGTTGGCGGTGTCGTGGAAACCGTTCGTGAAATCGAACACGAGAGCTGTCACGATCACAATCGCAAGCAGCAGCGTGATGTGTTCCATTTACCCAGGCAATCGTTCGACGTCATTGGCACGTGGAACGTAAGCAACCAGGGTGAACGGAAGATGAACTGGGCAGGGCGGCACGGTGACCCCAACCGTGTGCGCCGGTTCCGCTTGTGTGCGCGGGGGGTGGGCCGGACCGCTGCCGCCGGTGCGGGGCCCGGTGCCGTCCGACGCGAGGGATCTTGACCGTGACCGGTTCACCCCTTCGGGGAGACATCGGTCACGTGACCCTAGGATCCCCGTATGGGTGACATGGATGAGCGTGCTGTGGAACAGGCGTGGGACGGTGTCGTCGCGACGGCCCGGAGGACGGCGGCGGACGGCCTGGTCGTCGGGACCTCCGGCAACGTGTCGGCCCGGGTCGGCGACATCGTCCTGGTCACCCCCAGCGGGGTGCCCTACGACCGGCTCGGCCCCGGGGACGCCGTCGGCGTCGACCTCGAAGGACGCCAGGTCATCGGCGACCTGGTCCCGACCAGCGAACTACCGCTCCACCTGGCCGTCTACCGCGGCAGCGACGCCGCGGCGGTCGTCCACACCCATGCCGTGCACGCCACGGCCGTCTCCACCCTCGTCCCCGAGGTGCCGCTCATCCACTACGCCGCCGCCCTGCTCGGCGGTCCCGTCCGCACCGCCGCCTACGCGCGCTACGGCACGCCGGAGCTCGCCCACCACATGATGGCCGCCCTGCGCGACCGCACCGGCTGCCTGCTGCGGAACCACGGCACCGTCACCTACGGGCGCACCCTCGACGAGGCGTACGACCGCACCGCGCAGCTCGAATGGATGTGCAGGCTCTGGCTCACCGCGAGCTCCGTTCCGGGCCACAGCCCGAGCCTCCTCACCCCGGCCCAGCTGGACGACGTCCAGGACGCCCTGAAGGGCTACGGCCAGCGCGGCTGAGCCCGGCGCCGCACCGTACGGCCCTGCCCACTGGCCAACGGGGCCCCGGCCCAGGACACTGGAGCCGTGCGCCCGGCAACAGCGGCGGCAGTGGCCGCCACCTCGATCCTCGGCGCCGGCGCGGCAGCGGTCGCCGCCGGCCGCTACGCCAGCGACGCCGCCCTGGGGGCGCCCTCGCCACGGCCCTTCCCGGCCGACCGCCGTCTCACCGTGCACGCCACCGCGGCCGGGCAGATCACCCTGACCCGCTCCTTCCCCGCGCTGCGCCCCGGTACGTACGGACTGGCCGGCCGCGGCGTCCACGCGGTGACCGGCCCGGTGATCGAACAGGTGCCGGGCCGTTCCGTCATCTCTCCCGACACCGTGGTCCGCCGGCTGGAGCGCGTGACCCTCGGCAGCCTGAAGCCGGGCGCCCGGGTCCGCCTCACCCCGGAGCTCCACCGAGGCGACCCGCTCACGGCCCTCGGCCTCGCCTACAAGGAGGTCGAGGTCCCCGGTGAACTCGGTCCCCTGCCCGCCTGGTTCGTACCCGCCGCCCGCGACACCTGGGTGATCACGGTGCACGGCCTGGGCACCACCAGGGACCACCCCATGAACGTGATGGGGTTCCTCAACGACCAGCAGCTCCCGGTGCTCGACCTCGCCTACCGCGGCGACGCGGGCGCCCCCCGCTCCCCGGACGGACTCTCCCACCTGGGCGAGTCCGAATGGCGCGACCTCGACGCGGCCATCCGCTACGCGGTGCGCTACGGGGCCGAGAACGTCATCCTGTACGGCTGGTCCTCCGGCGCCTCGATGGCCCTGCACGCGGCCGTCAACTCCGCCCTCCGCGATCGCATCAGCGGCCTCGTCCTCGACTCCCCGGTCCTGGACTGGAAGACCACCCTGCGCGCACTGGCCTCGGCCCGGGGCGTTCCCTCCGCGCTGCTGCCGCTCGCCGTCCGGGCGGCCCAGGGCCAGACCGGACTGCACGGGGCCCCGCTCCTGGCCACCTCGGTGCCGACGGCCCTGCACGCCCCCACGATGATCGTCCACGGCCCCGACGACACCCTGGCCCCCTGGCAGCAGTCCGGAGAGCTCGCCGAGCGCCGCCAGGACCTGGTGTCCCTGCACTCCGTGCCCCAGGCTCCGCATGCGGCGATGTGGAATGCCGACCCGGCCGGTTACGAAGAGGCGCTCCGGCGCTTCCTCACGCCCCTGATGTGAGCTGATGCGCCGGAACCGCCCGGTTGGCACCCCGGTCCCGAAGCCCCCGAACCCCGTTGACACGGCTTCCGTTTGGGCTTTCGGGCCGTCAGAGGCAAGACTGCTCCTCGTGACGTCCCGTACCCCGCGCGACTCCAGGCTGCGACTTGTCCGCCCGCGACCCCAGGCGACCGCCCGCAAGGCCGTGACGACCCGGCGCACCAGGCCGGCCCCCCGCCCACCCGAGGGCACACCACCCCCGGCGGAACTGGCACGCCAGGCCAGGGCCGTACTGGCCGATGCCGTACGGATCGCCCACTGGGCCGCGGACGGTACGCGCACGGGCTCCGCCCCGCTCGCCGCCCAGGCCCTGGAGCGGGCCGCCGCCGCACTGGAGCTGTCCCCGGCCCAGGTCCGGACCGGCTGGGACCGGGCCAGGCTGGCCGGGCTCATCGAGCTGCACGGCGACACCGCCCGCCCCGGCTGGCGGCTGAGGGCCTGGGACCGCGACGACTCCGCCGTGCTCCGTGGCTGGGTGGCGCTCTTCGACGCCTGGTCGCTGGTCCACGCCTCACCCGACGGCATCGAGGCGACCGCGGTGGCGGAAGCCGTCGAGGCCGTGCCCCAGGTGCTCTCCCTGCTCCAGCTGTCGGCGGGCGCCGTCACCGTGCCCGCGCTCCTCGACCTGCTGGGCCAGCGCGTCGCGGAGCTCCACGAGGAGCGGTGCGAGGTGCCGTACGGACCGCGGGAACAGCCCGTGGCCGCCGGCGGGCGGTCCGCCGACCTCAACGCGCTGCTGCTCGACTGGGCGCTGGAGGGCCTCGCCTCCGTCGGCGCCCTCACGCTCGGCGCCGGTCACGCCACCCTCACTCCGCTGGGCAACTGGGCGGTCTGGGTCAAACTCGAACAGATCTGTGTCGCCGCCCAGAGCCCGGCCGGCAACATCGAGCAGTCCGCGGCCGACATGCTGCTCGGATGCGCCCGGCTCACCCCCGGCCCGGCCCGCGCCGAATACCGGGCCTGGCTCGCCGCACGGCCCGTCGGCAGCGCCGTCACCGAACTGCTGGCCGTCGCCCGCGGCGAGGACGCCCTGCTGCGCGGCCTCGCCTTCGAGGCGCTGCGCGTCGTCGGCGCCCCCGCCGAGCCCGTCGTCCGCTCCGTCGTCACGGAACCGCCGCTGCGTCCGTACGCACTGCTCTGGCTCGCCGAGTACGAGGGCACCGACCCGGACGACGCCCAGGACGTCCTCAGCCGTGAGGAGGCCACCTGGCTCTGGGTCGACACGGCCGCGGCCGTGGCCGACCACGGCGAGACCGGGCTGCTGGTCCGCCATCTCGACTCCGCGGTCCAGGGCACGGTCCCCGCGCTCCTGGACGAGGTGCGCGCCGTGGGGCACCCGCGGACCGTCCAGGTGCTGGTCGCCCTGGCCGCCGCCCACCCGGACCCGGCACTCGCCAAAGCCGTACGCCGCGCCGCCTTCCAGGTGCATACCGGCGGAGCCTGACCGCGCGACCCCCGGGGGAGTCAGCCCGAGGCCCCCGGGGCGTACGTCCCGAAGCTCCACACGTTGCCCTCCGCGTCCCGCGCCATGTAGTCGCGTGAGCCGTAGTCCTGGTCGGTGGGCGGCATCAGGATCTCCACGCCGTGCTCCACGGCCCGCGCGTGGTGGGCGTCCACGTCGTCCACCACCACGTACACCCCGGCGGGTCCGGCGCCGGCCATCGCCCTGGCGAAGACACCCTCGCCACCCTTGGAACCGAGCATCACCCGGCCGTTGCCGCAGGACAGCTCGGCATGGAGCACGCTGCCGTCCTCGCCCTCGTACACCGCTTCCCCGGTGAATCCCAGGGCCTGGGTCAGCACTCCGATCGCGGCCTTCGCGTCGTCGTACAGAAGCGTCGGGAAGATCGTGGGAACACCGTCCGTGCCTGCCATCACGCTCACCCTCTCCAGCCCACTCGATGTGATCTCCGTCTCAGTCTCGCACCGGCCACCGGCAACGTCAGCCGAAGGTGTCGCAGGCCGCGTGCGCGCCGCGCTGACGGGGCCGGAGCATGCGGTAAAGCAGGTGGACACCGCCAGTAGACTGAGTCCCATGGCAATTCTCCTTGTGCATTAGACGGCGTCGAGTCGTGAGCCCGCTGTCCCTCCGCCGTCCATACCGCCCTGGAGTTTTTCCGTGATCACCGCTTCCGGCATCGAGCTGCGCGCCGGCGCCCGCATCCTCATCGAGTCCGCCTCCTTCCGTATCGCCAAGGGCGACCGCATCGGTCTGGTCGGCCGCAACGGCGCCGGCAAGACCACCCTCACCAAGTGCCTCGCGGGGGAGGGGACACCGGCCGGCGGCACCATCACCAACAGCGGTGAGGTCGGCTACCTCCCGCAGGACCCGCGCACCGGCGACCTCGACGTGCTGGCCCGCGACCGCATCCTCTCGGCCCGCGGGCTCGACGAGATCCTGCGCAAGATGCGGGAGAACGAGGAGCGGATGGCGAACGGCAAGGGCGCCACCCGCGAGAAGGCCATGAAGCGGTACGAGCGCCTGGAGACGGAGTTCCTCACCAAGGGCGGGTACGCCGCCGAGGCCGAGGCCGCCACCATCGCCGCCGCGCTGAGCCTGCCCGACCGGGTGCTCGGGCAGCCCCTGCACACCCTCTCCGGTGGTCAGCGCCGCCGTGTCGAGCTCGCCCGAATCCTCTTCTCGGACGCCGACACCCTGCTGCTCGACGAGCCCACCAACCACCTCGACGCGGACTCGATCGTCTGGCTGCGCGACTACCTCAAGACCTACCGCGGCGGCTTCATCGTGATCTCCCACGACGTCGAGCTCGTCGAGACCGTGGTCAACAAGGTGTTCTACCTCGACGCCAACCGCGCGCAGATCGACATCTACAACATGGGCTGGAAGCTCTACCAGCAGCAGCGCGAGGCCGACGAGAAGCGCCGCAAGCGTGAGCGCCAGAACGCCGAGAAGAAGGCCGCGTCCCTGAACTCGCAGGCCGACAAGATGCGAGCCAAGGCGACCAAGACCGTCGCGGCCCAGAACATGGCCAAGCGGGCCGAACGCCTGCTCTCGGGGCTGGAGGCCGTGCGGGTCTCCGACAAGGTGGCCAAGCTGCGCTTCCCCGAGCCGTCGCCCTGCGGCAAGACCCCGCTGATGGCCGAGGGCCTCTCCAAGTCCTACGGGTCGCTGGAGATCTTCACCGACGTGGACCTCGCCATCGACAAGGGCTCACGCGTCGTCATCCTCGGGCTCAACGGCGCGGGCAAGACCACGCTGCTGCGTCTCCTCGGCGGTGCGGAGAAGCCCGACACCGGTCAGATCATCGAGGGCCACGGCCTCAAGCTCGGCTACTACGCCCAGGAGCACGAGACGCTGGACCCGGAGCGCACCGTCCTGGAGAACATGCGCTCCGCGGCGCCCGACCTCGACCTCGTCGAGGTCCGCAAGACGCTCGGCTCCTTTCTCTTCTCCGGTGACGACGTGGACAAGCCGGCCGGAGTGCTCTCCGGCGGTGAGAAGACCCGGCTCGCCCTGGCGACGCTCGTCGTCTCCTCCGCCAACGTGCTGCTGCTCGACGAGCCGACGAACAACCTCGACCCGGCCAGCCGCGAGGAGATCCTCGGGGCCCTGCGCACCTACAAGGGTGCCGTCGTCCTCGTCACCCACGACGAGGGAGCCGTCGAGGCGCTCCAGCCGGAGCGGATCATCCTGCTCCCCGACGGGGTCGAGGACCTCTGGGGCTCGGACTACCGGGACCTGGTGGCCCTCGCCTGACCCCGCCCGGGCCCTCGTATCCGGTGCTGGGCCCGGTGATCCCGTGCGTCTGGATCATTCGGCCCATCGGTGATCCATCATCTGGGTGAGGGGGTCTCGTACCCCGGCGCGGCGCCCGGCAGATAGCTGCCGGGCACACTCATTTCCGCCCACTCCACCCCGTACGGCCCTGACCTGGTCATTTTTCCCGCGTGCCGTCCCTCAGGGGCCCAGGAGCCTCTGGAATGCCTGATTCCGCTTGTGTTCTGCCGCTTCCTTGGGCGGAATCGGGTCGTACGGACCTTGCCGAATGGGTGGCCAGGAGGCGCGGGAGGGGTGATCATGAGAGTCCAGAGCGCACTTCCTTGAGGAGGCACGGGTGGCCGAGACTCTGAAGAAGGGCAGCCGGGTGACCGGCGCCGCGCGCGACAAGCTCGCGGCAGACCTGAAGAAGAAGTACGACTCCGGTGCGAGCATCCGGGCGCTGGCCGAGGAAACGGGCCGCTCCTACGGATTCGTCCACCGGATGCTCAGCGAGTCCGGAGTCACGCTGCGGGGACGCGGCGGAGCGACTCGCGGCAAGAAGGCCGCCACGGCCTGACGGCGGCAGCGGGTTCGGAGCGGGCGTGCGTCCGCTCCCGGGGCTCACCGGAACACCGGGTGGCCACCCGGCCGACCGTGAGGTCGTCCGGGTGGTTACTGTTCAGTTCAGTTACTTGCCAGTAAGTGCTGACTGCACCCGATCCGGAGGCGCTCCATGACCTCGCTCGACTCTGTGCTCGACAAGGACGGCGTACGGCTCACCGTCGATGACGCGGTTGCCACGGTGACGCTCACCAACCCGGCCAAGCGCAACGCTCAGTCTCCCGCTCTGTGGCGGGCGTTGGCAGAGGCCGGACGGGCACTCCCCGGCAGCGTGCGGGTCGTCGTGCTCCGCGGCGAGGGCAAGTCCTTCTCCGCGGGCCTCGACCGGCAGGCGTTCGCACCCGAGGGCTTCGACGGCGAGCCGTCCTTCCTCGACATGGCGCGCGGCCCGGAGGCCGAGCTCGACGCGACCATCGCCGAGTACCAGGAGGCGTTCACCTGGTGGCGCCGCAACGACATCGTGTCGGTGGCGGCCGTCCAGGGGCACGCGATCGGTGCCGGCTTCCAGCTCGCCCTCGCCTGCGATCTGCGGATCGTCGCCGAGGACGTGCAGTTCGCCATGCGCGAGACCAGTCTCGGTCTCGTTCCCGACCTCACGGGCACCCACCCCCTGGTGAACCTGGTGGGATACGCCCGCGCGCTCGAGATCTGCGCCACCGGCCGCTTCGTACACGCCGAGGAGGCCGAGCGCACCGGTCTCGCCAACCTCGTCGTCCCCGCCGACCAGCTCGACGCGGCGGCGCGCGACCTGGCCGGGGCCCTGCTCGCCGCCCCCCGGGACGCGGTGGTGGAGACCAAGGCCCTGCTGAGCGGTGCCCTTTCGCGTACGTACGAGGAGCAGCGCACCGCCGAGCGGGCCGCCCAGGGCCGCCGTCTGCGCGACCTCGCGGGCCTCTCCGACTGAACCGGCTGACCCGACTGGACCGGCTGACCCGGCCGACCCCGGCCGGGCAGCCGCAGTCCCATGGCCCCCGCCGCCCGGCGGGGGCCATGTCAGTCCCGGTTCACGACCGCGGTGACCAGCACGGCGACCGTCGGCCTGCCCTCCAGGGCCTCGGCCACCGCTCCGCGCACCGCCTGCGCCACATCGAGCGCCCGGTGGTCCCCCGCCGTCGCGAGCTCCACCTGCACATGGCCTTCCGAGTGCTGCACCGCGCTGCCCAGCACCCGCGTCAACGAGACGACGCCCCGTACCCCCGCCGCCGCCGTTCCCGCGGATCCGGCGGGTTCCGCCGCGTGGACGACGGCGGACGGCTCCGGGGCGGGACGGGGCTCCTCCTCCAGCAGCTCCGTCACCTTGAGGTCCACCTCGTCGACCACCAGGCCGAGCCGCTGGGCCGCGGCCGCCAGCAGCGCCGCGCGCAGGGCGTCAGCGGTGGCGGGCAGCGGCCGCCGCGCGGTGGCGGAGAAGCCGGCCTCGATCCGCAGCGGTCCGGGCCGCAGCCCGCTGGGAGGCCGTGGCACCACGGGATCCGGGGCGCTGTCCTCGTCGGCCGGCCCGATCCTGAGCTTCCCCAGCGCGGCCCCCGTCCCGGCCGCGGCGTCCCTCAGCACCTCTGCCGCCGCTCGTTCCGCGATCCATGATCCGTCGGCGGGGCCGCCCAGAGGGAGCAGTCTGCCGAGGCCGAGCCGTTGGCGTACCGCAGACGTCCATCCATCCGCCCGGTGCGGGCTGTCAGCCGTTGTCATTGCTCCACCCTGCCCCATCCACGGCGCGGGACCGGGCAAGCGCACTTACTGTGGGCCACGGAAGTTCAACCCGCCCCGAAGGGAAGAGCGGCGATGACCGAGAGCCCACAGCGGAACCGGCCCGACAACCCCGGCAGTGTGACCGGCGGCGATGACGGCAGGCAGAGCCAGTTCAGCAAGCGCGGCGGGGGAGCCCCCGCGACACGCGGCCGCACCACCATCGCCGACGGCGTGGTCGAGAAGATCGCCGGAATGGCGGCACGGGACGTCGTCGGCGTCCACGCGATGGGCAGCGGGATCTCCCGGACGTTCGGCGCGGTACGCGACCGGGTGCCAGGCGGCAACAAGTCCGTGTCCCGCGGCGTCAAGGCGGAGGTCGGCGAATCGCAGGCCGCCCTCGATCTGGAGATCGTCGTCGACTACGGCGTGGCGATCGCCGAAGTGGCGCGCGACGTGCGCGAGAACGTCATCTCGGCGGTCGAGCGGATGACCGGCCTGGAAGTCGTCGAGGTCAACATCGCCGTGAGCGACGTCAAGCTGCCCGATGAGGACGACGACGAGGACGAGTCCGAGTCACGCGTTCAGTAGCCCTTCCCCGCGCGGCAGTTGAGGAGCACACGATGAGCATGGCTGTGGTCGGCCTGGTGGCCGGCATGGCGCTCGGCTTCGCCGGATACTTCGGTGGATTCGGAGCCTTTCTGCTGGTGGCCGCGCTGGGCGCTGTCGGCTTCATCGCCGGCCGCTTCCTGGACGGCGACCTCGAACCCGGCGACTTCTTCCGGAGTCGCGAGCGCGGCGACCGGCGACGGTGACGGGGATGACAGACCGGGTCGACGCCGCCGCGCGAGGGCAGACCCGGATCGCCGACCGGGTCGTCGCGAAGATCGCCGCGCAGGCGGCGAAGGAGGCCGTCGACGACCGGCCCAAGGACGCCGACGCACCGCGCGCCACGGTCACCGTGCACCGTGACACCGCCCGGGTGCGGGTCAGCCTCGACCTGGCCTACCCCTGCGACATCGGCCGGCAGTGCGGCGCGGTGCGTCGTCGTGTGGCCGAAAGGGTAAGAGCCCTTGCGGGAATGGAGGTGCCCGAAGTGGCGGTGCAGGTCGAACGGCTGCATCGGTCAGGAGAGGGCACCGCGCCGGAGGGGAGCATCCGATGACCGAGCCCCAGGACCCGGAGAACAGCACGCGTCGCCTGCCCGTCGTCGAGTCGTCGCCACCCGGCGGCGTGCTGGAGATGGACCGGTCCGCGTCGGGCTCCACCTACGAAGCCGCACCCGCGCCGGAGCGGACCGCCGGCCGGGCGGGCCGTTTCTGGTCGGGGCGCAGGATCCCCGCGGCCCTGCTCGCGCTGATCGTGCTCGGCGGCGCCGGCCTTCTGCTCTACGACGTCGCGGCGGTGCGGGCCGGCCACCCGGCCATGCAGTGGCGGCGTTCGGCCGCCGACGACCTGTCGAGCCGTCACCTGGACGACGTGTGGGTCCTCGCCGGTTCGGCGCTGGCGGCCGCGCTCGGCCTCTGGCTGCTCCTCCTGGCCCTCACCCCGGGGCTGCGCGCCCTGCTCCCCATGAGCCGCCGGCACACCGGTGTACGGGCCGGGCTCGACCGGACCGCCGCCGCCTTCGTCCTGCGCGACCGGGCCGTGGAGGTGCCCGGTGTGCAGTCCGTCCGGGTGAAGACGAGCCGCCGCAAGGCGAAGGTGCGCGCCCTCTCGCACTTCCGTGAACTCGACGAAGTCAGGGCCGACCTGGACACCGTCCTGACGAACGCCATCAGCGAACTGGGCCTGGCACGGCCGCCCGGCCTCTCGGTGCGCGTGCGCCGGCCGGCGAAGAAGGGGTGAACCCGTGATCAAAACCGTCAACCGGGTCCTGCTCGCCCTGGCAGGGCTGATCCTCGTCGTCGTCGGGGGCGCCGTCCTCGCCACGGGACTCGGATGGTCCGCGCCCTCCTGGTGGCCCTTCGGCGGCACCGACGACGTGCTGCTCAGCAAGGCCGACCGGACCAGGTGGCGGGACGAGGGCTGGTGGTGGCCCACCGTCATCGCGGTTCTCGCCGTCCTGGTCGTCCTCGCGCTGTGGTGGCTCCTGGCCCAGCTGCGCCGCGGGCGCCTCGCCGAGGTGCTGGTCGACAGCGGCGACGGCGAGGGAGCGCTGCTGCGCGGCAAGGCCCTGGAGAGCGCGCTCGGCGACGAGGCCGGGGCCTTGGACGGGGTGTCCGACGCCAGGGTCACGCTGACCGGCCGGCGCACCGCGCCCCGCGCACGGGTCCGGCTGCTGATGGAGCCGCACGCGTCCCCGGGGCTCGTGCTGCGCGGTCTCTCCGAGGGGGCGCTGACCCACGCGCGGACCTCGGCCGGGCTGGACGAGCTGCCCGCCGAGGTCCGGCTGAAGGCGGTCAAGCACCGCGCGGAGCGGGTGACCTGACGGTCGCACCCGCGGGGCGGCTGCCCAGGGGAGCCGTCAGAAACCGTGCCGGGCGCCGCCGTCGACCGGCACCATGACGCCGGTCAGATAGGAGGCGGCCGGGGAGAGCAGGAAGGCCGAGGTCTTCCCGAACTCCTCCGGGGTGCCGTAGCGGCGCAGCGGGATGCGCGCCTCGTTCGCCGCACGGGACGCTTCCGCGTCGCCGGACAGGGCGTCCAGCTCGCGCACCCGGTCCGTGTCGATCCGGGCCGGCAGCACCCCGACCACCCGGATGCCGCGCGGGCCCAGCTCGTCGGCGAGGGACTTGGCGAAGCCGGCGAGCCCCGGGCGCAGCCCGTTGGAGATGGTCAGGCCGGGGATCGGCTCGTGCACGGATCCGGACAGGACGAAGCCGATGACGCCGCCCTCGCCGAGCGCCTCGGCCGCCGTACGGGCCAGACGTACGGCGCCGAGGAAGACCGACTCGAAAGCCGACTGCCACTGGTCGTCCGTGTTGTCGGCGACGAAGCCGGGCGCCGGGCCGCCTACGCTGACGAGAATGCCGTCCAGCCGGCCGAAGCGGTCCTTCGCCGCGTCCACCAGCCGCCTGGCCGCCAGCGGGTCGGCGTTGTCCGCGGCGAGCCCGACGGCGTCGGGGCCCAGCTCCGCGGCGGCCTCGGCGGCGGTCTTCTCGTCGCGCCCGGAGATGATCACCTTCGCGCCGTCGGCGGCGAGGGCGCGCGCGGTGGCGTTGCCCAGCCCACGGGTCGCGCCGGTGACGATGTACACACGGTCCTTCAGTCCAAGATCCATGGCCCTATCCTGCCAAGTCCCCGCAGGCCGGGTCGACCGCACCGGCGAGGTCGACCGCACTGTTCACCAGGCCGATGTGGCTGAACGCCTGCGGATAGTTGCCGAGCTGGCGCCGGGCCACCGGGTCGTACTCCTCGGCCAGCAGTCCCACGTCGTTGCGCAGCTCCAGGAGCCGTTCGAAGAGGACCTCCGCCTCGTCCCTGCGGCCCGTCCGGGTCAGGGCGTCGACCAGCCAGAACGAGCAGGCGAGGAACGCCCCCTCGCCCCCGGGGAGCCCGTCCACCGACACGCCCTCGGTGCTGTAACGGCGAATCAGGCCGTCGTGGGCGAGCTCACGGCTCACCGCGTCGACGGTCCCTGTCACCCGGGGGTCGTCCGGCGGCAGGAAGCCGGTGCGCACGATCAGCAGCGTCGAGGCGTCCAGCTCCTGGGAGCCGTAGTACTGGGTGAAGGTGTTGCGCACGGGGTCGTAGCCCTTGTCGCAGACCTCCGCGTGCACGGCGTCCCGCATCGCCCGCCACCGGTCGGCGTCGCCCGGCAGGCCGGGGTTCTCCTCCAGGGTGCGCACCGCGCGGTCGGCCGCGACCCAGGCCATCACCTTCGAGTGCACGAAGTGGCGGCGCTGCCCCCGCACCTCCCACAGCCCCTCGTCCGGCTCACGCCAGGTGGACTCCAGGAAGCCGAGCAGACTGAGCTGCAGGTTCCAGGCGTGCGGCTTGTCGTCGAGCCCGGCGTCGCGGGCCAGTCTGAGCGAGTCGATGACCTCGCCGTACACGTCGAGCTGCTGCTGTCGCACGGCGGCGTTGCCGATGCGGACCGGCAGGGAGTTCTCGTACCCCCGCAGCCACGGCAGCTCCGTCTCGGGGAGTCTGCGCTCACCGGCGAGCCCGTACATGATCTGGAGATCCGCGGGGTCGCCGGCCACGGCACGCAGCAGCCAGTCCCGCCACGCGGCCGCCTCCTCCACATATCCGGCCGAGACCATCGCCGCCAGGGTGAGCGTGGAGTCCCGCAGCCAGCAGTAGCGGTAGTCCCAGTTCCGAACGCCGCCGATCTCCTCGGGGAGCGAGGTCGTGAGGGCCGCCACGATCCCGCCGGTGGGGGCGTACGTGAGTGCCTTCAGGGTGATCAGGGAACGGAGTACCGCCTCCCGGTACCTGCCGTGGTAGGTGCACCGTGCCGCCCACTTCGCCCAGTCGGTGAGGGTGTGCTTCAGCGCCTTGTGCGGGTCGATCAGCCTGGGGCGGGGGGAGTGCGAGGGGTGCCAGGTCAGGACGAACGCCACGGTCTCGCCCTCGGCGACCGTGAAGGACGAGCAGGTGCTGAACTGCTGGCCCCATGTCTTCACCGGCGGCTCGCTGCGCAGCCAGACGGAGTCGGGGCCCGCGACGGCCACCCGGTGGCCGTGCGAGCGGCGCATCCACGGGACCACGGAGCCGAAGTCGAACCGCAGCCGCAGGACGGAGCTCATGTCGACGCTGCCGCTGACGCCCTCGACGATCCGCATGACGTCGGGCGCCTTGTCGCGCTGCGGCATGAAGTCGATGACCTTGACGGTCCCGGTCCTGGTCTCCCAGAAGGTCTCCAGGACCAGGGAGTCGCCCACGTAGGCGCGCCGGGTGCAGGCGTCGGTGCTGTCGGTGCCCTGGGGGGCGATGCGCCAGTGTCCGTTGTCCTCGTCGCCCAGCAGGGCCGCGAAGCAGGCCCCCGAGTCGAAGCGGGGCAGACAGAGCCAGTCGACAGAACCGTTCCTGCCGACCAGGGCGGCGGTCTGGAGATCGCCGATGACGGCGTAGTCCTCGATGCGTGGGGTCACGCTCTGGCGTCTTCCCGAACCTGAGCCCCGCTAAGCAGCGAAAGCGGTACGAACGGACGGTGCGGCCCAGGCCCTACGCGGTCGCCGGTTCCGGCTGCGCCGCGGTGTCGCCGTCCTTGTCCTCGGCGGCCTCCTCGCGGTCGCGCTTCTCACGGCGTACGAGGACGACCCAGCCCGCCGGGACACCGGCGGCGAACAGCCACCACTGGACTGCGTACGCCATGTGCGGGCCGATGGAGCTGTCGTCGGGGGCGGCGATGGTCTCCGGGCTGCCGTCGGCGGGCTCGGGGGCGGTCAGCTCGACGTAACCGCCCAGCACGGGACGGCCGAGCAGCTGCGACTGCTGGGAGCTGTTGATCAGCATCACCTGGCGGTCCGGCAGGCCCCGGAGGTCCTTGATGCCACTCGCGCTCGTCGTCTCGTCCGCCTTGAGCCTGCCCGTGACGGTGACCTCGCCACGCGGCGGGGCGGGAACCTCGGGGAAGGACTGCTGGTCGGCCGCGGCCGGGACCCAGCCGCGGTTGACCAGGACGGTGCCGCCGCCCTTGAGGGTCAGCGGGGTCAGGACCAGTACGCCGATGCGCTCGTCCTGCGAGGTGCGACGGCGTACGACCACCTCGTGCTCGGTGTCGAACGTCCCGGTGGCCTTGACGGCGCGCCAGTAGTCGGAGCGCGGGACCGTGTGCCCGGGAGAGGTGAGACGGGCGACGGGGACCGGGTCCGCCTCGAGGTTCCGGGTGATCAGCGCGTTCTGCTCGACCCGGTGCTCATGCCGGTGCAGCTGCCAGAAGCCCAGCTCCACCATCGTGGGAATCATGGCGAGGACGAGGAGGGTGAGAATCACCCACTGCCGGGTCAACAGGAAGCGGTACACCCCATGACCGTACAACCGGGGTCATGGGGTGCGGCACGGAGGGTCCCCCGTGCGGACGGACCGGCCCGTCATACTTTGTCCACGATGCCCGCCCTTCCCTCGGCGCGGGCGCAGTGGCCACCGCAGTACCAGTGACCGTCTGCCTCGACGCCCTGGCCGATGACCTGGACCCGGCAGTGCTCACAGATGGGCGCCATCCGGTGAATGGCGCAGGAGAAGCAGTCGAAGACATGTACCGCGCCCTGCGCGTGCACCTCGAAGGACATCCCGTAGTCGTTTCCGCAAACCTCACAACGTGCCATGCGCCACAGGGTGGGACGCCGGGCCGCGGCGGGCGAGCCGACGCGGGGCGAGTCGCCCCCGGTTCACTCCGATGACGGTGACGGCTTCGGCACGGCGACCGTCCTGGCCGGTGCCACGTCCCTCAGCAGATGGGTGAAGGCGCTCTCCTCCAGGACGGGGGTGCCGAACGACTTCGCCTTCACCGTCTTCGACGTCGCCGAGTCCGGGTCGTTGGTGACGAGCAGGCTCGTCAGCCGCGACACGCTGGTCGCCACGTGCAGACCCGCCTCCACCGCGCGGTCCTCCAGAAGCTCCCGGTCGACCGACGTGTCACCGGAGAACGCCACCCGCATGCCCTGCATGAGAGGTTTGTCCGACTCGTAGCGCCCGGGGTTGGGATACGGGCACGCGGGCCGCTTGCGCGAGGGGCGCCAGCTGCCCTGGCCTCCCGAGGGGCGGTAGCCGGCGCGCGGGGTGACCGGGGAGTCGTACCACTCGGTCAGCGGGCGGCACTCCAGCAGCGGCAGCCGCACCCCGTCCCTCGCCGCCGCGAGCAGACTCGGCCGGAACGCCTCGGCCAGCACCCGCGCGTCGTCCAGCGCGTGGTGCGCGCGCTCCTGCACCACGCCGAAGTGCGCGGCCAGCGACTCCAGCTTGTGGTTGGGCAGGGGGAGCCGGAGCTCCTTGGCGAGCGCGATGGTGCACAGCCGCTGCTCGACGGGCGCGGTGACCGCCGCACGCGCGTACTCCCGGGCGATCATCGACCAGTCGAACGCGGCGTTGTGGGCGACGAGCACCCGGCCGGCGAGCCGCTCGGACAGCTGGGCGGCGACCTCGGGGAAGAGCGGGGCGCCCTCCAGGACATCGCTGGTCAGCCCGTGGATCCAGACGGGGCCGGGGTCCCGCTCGGGATTCACCAGGGTGTACCAGTGGTCCTCGACCTCGCCTCTCGCGTCCAGTCGGTACACGGCAGCGGACACTATCCGGTCGTCGCGGGCGAGTCCGGTGGTCTCCACGTCGACGACCGCGTACCCCTGGGGATACGCGGCCGGCCACGGCGCTGCGGTCTGACGGTCGTCGAGCATGGTCACAGAGAATACGGGCCGGGACCGACAGCGGCCTATCCGGGCAGCCCCCGGAGCGAACGCGGAGCCGCCGCCGAGCAGTTGACCGCACGCCCGCAGACGCGGGTCGGGGATGCGCGCGGGGAGGGCGCGGTGAGACGCTCCCGGGGTGACGGACCCGCAGGCGCAGACACATGACGAACCCCACCGAAACGGACTCGGCACCCGGCTCAACTGGCTCCGGGCCGCGGTCCTCGGGGCCAACGACGGGGTGGTCTCCACCGCCGGCCTCGTCGTCGGCGTGGCCGGGGCCACCGACGCCCGCTCCACCCTGCTGACGGCCGGCCTGGCCGGGCTGCTCGCTGGGTCCATGTCGATGGCGGCGGGCGAATACGTCTCGGTGTCCACCCAGCGCGACTCGGAGAGGGCCGCGCTGGCCACCGAGAAGCGGGAGCTGGAGGAGACCCCGGAGGCCGAGCTCGACGAACTGACCGGACTGCTGGAGGAGAAGGGGCTGAGCAACACTCTCGCCCGGGAGGCCGCCGTCCAGCTCACGCAGCGCGACGCGCTGCGCGCCCACGCCGAGGTCGAGCTGGGCATCGACCCGGACGAGCTCACCAACCCGTGGCACGCGGCGGGGGCGAGCTTCCTGGCGTTCACCGTGGGCGCGCTGCTGCCGCTCCTTGCGATCGTGCTGCCTCCCGCCTCCGTGCGGCTGCCGGTCACCGTCGTGTCGGTGCTCGCGGCGCTGGCCCTCACCGGCTGGTGGAGCGCCCGCCTGGGCGAGGCACCGGTACGGCGCGCGGTGCTGCGGAACATGGCCGGGGGAGCGGTGGCCATGGGGGTGACGTACGCGGCGGGGGCGCTGCTCGGGGCGGCGGGGGTGTGAGGCGGCGGACGGCCGGATCAGTGCAACCTCCGTACCGCTCACGTGCGTTCCGCTCCCTCGACGGCGTGCGTGCCGGAAATGCTGCGACGCGGGAGTTGGCGGAACCCGCCAAATACTGATGACGCCACGTCTCACATACTTGTCGGTAACAACGTCTATGCCCGGTACCTCGTGGGGCTCTACGGTGCTCGCATGGAGCCGAACCTGCCCGATGTCGTGCTGTGGTCGATCCCGGCCTTCGTCCTGCTCACCGTCCTCGAAATGGCGCTCCACCGGCTCCACCCGGACGAGGACGCCGCGGGGTACGACGCCAAGGACGCCGCCACCAGCGTCACCATGGGACTCGGCAGCCTGGTCTTCGACCTGCTGTGGAAGATACCCATCGTCGCGATCTACGCGGCCGTCTACGAGCTGACCCCGCTGCGCGTCCCCGTCCTGTGGTGGACGGTCCTTCTGATGCTGCTCGCCCAGGACTTCTTCTACTACTGGTCCCACCGGGGCCACCACGTCATCCGGATCCTCTGGGCCTGCCACGTCGTCCACCACTCCAGCCGGAAGTTCAACCTCACGACCGCGCTGCGCCAGCCCTGGACCTCGCTGACCGTCTGGCCGTTCTACGTCCCGCTCATCGCCTGCGGGGTCCACCCGGCCGCGCTCGCCTTCTGCTCGTCGGCGAACCTCGTCTACCAGTTCTGGGTGCACACCGAACGGATCGACAAGCTGCCCCGGCCCTTCGAGTTCGTCCTCAACACCCCCTCGCACCACCGGGTCCACCACGCCTCCCAGGGCGGATACCTGGACCGGAACTTCGGCGGGATCCTGATCGTCTGGGACCGGCTCTTCGGCTCCTTCACCGCCGAGACCGAGAGGCCCGTCTTCGGGCTCACCAAGAACATCGCCACCCACAACCCGCTCCGCGTCGCCACACATGAGTACGCCGCCATCGCCCGGGACGTACGGGCGGCCACCACCTGGGGCGAGCGGGCCGGACGGATCTTCCGCGGGCCGGGCTGGCAGCCGTCGCTCCCCTCGGACGCCGCCGCGACCGTGAAGCCGCTCCCCGCCACCGAGCGCACCGGATGACGCCCCGCGCGGGCGCGCCCCGACTCGTGCGTCCGCTGCTCGTCGCCTTCCTCGCCGTGGCCGCCGTCGACCTGGCCGGACTCCTGGCCGGGGCGCAGACCGCGCACCTCGTCGCCAAGCCGCTGCTGATGCCCCTGCTCGCCGCCTGCGCGGCGGCGCGCGGCGGTCCCCGGCTGCTCGTCGCCGCCCTGCTGTGCGGCTGGGCCGGGGACGTACTGCTGATGCCCGACTCGGAGGCCGCCTTCCTCGCCGGGATGGTCTGCTTCGCCGCGGGCCACGTCTGCTATCTCCTGCTCTTCGGCCGCGCCCCGATCCGGCCGGCCGCGGGACTCGCGTACGCCGCCGTCCTCGTGGCCTTCCTCGCCTACCTCTGGACCGGGCTGCCGGGCGAGCTCCGGATCCCGCTGACCGGATACAGCCTGCTCCTCGCGGCCATGGCCTGGCGGGCCGGCGCTCTCGGCCGGCACGCCGCTCTCGGCGGCGCCCTCTTCCTGCTCTCCGACGCGCTCATCGCCACCGGCATCGCCGGCCGGCCGCAGCTCCCCGCCCACGACTTCTGGATCATGCTGACCTATCTGGCCGCGCAGTACCTGCTCACCAGGGGGGCGCTCGGCGGAACGGCGGATTCCACCGGCGCCGCCCCCGGGGCGTACCGTGAGGGGAGTATCAGAATCTGAGACGAGCGAGGACCCTCACCCATGCGCGCCACCGTGATCCACGCCCCCCGCGACATCCGTGTGGAGGAGGTGCCCGACGCCACGGTCCAGCAGCCCACCGACGTGGTCCTGAGGGTTCTGCGGGCCTGCGTCTGCGGCAGCGACCTGTGGGCCTACCGCGGCGAGTCGGCCCGGCAGCCGGGGCAGCGCATCGGCCACGAATTCCTCGGTTTCGTCGAGGAGGCGGGCTCCGGGGTCAAGGGCTTCGCCGTCGGCGACCTCGTCGTGGCGCCCTTCGTCTGGTCCGACGGCACCTGCACGTACTGCGCCGAAGGACTCACCACCTCCTGCCCCCAGGGCGGCTTCTGGGGCTCGGTCGGCTCCGACGGCGGTCAGGGCGAGGCCGTCCGCGTCCCGTTCGCCGACGGCACCCTGGTCAGGCTCCCGGCCGCGGCAGCCTCCGACGACCGCCTGCTCACCGCGCTCCTGGCACTCTCCGACGTCCTGGGCACCGGCCACCACGCCGCGCTCGGCGCGGGCGTGAAGCCGGGCAGCACCGTCGCGGTCGTCGGCGACGGCGCCGTCGGCCTGTGCGGCGTCATGGCGGCCAAGCGGCTCGGCGCCGAACGGATCATCGCGCTGGGCCGCCATCAGGCCCGTACGGACATCGCCCGTGCCTTCGGAGCCACGGACGTCGTCGCCGAGCGCGGCGAGGCCGCGCTCGCGGCCGTACGGGAACTGACGCGGGGAGAGGGCACCCACGGGGTGATCGAGGCGGTGGGCACCGAGCAGTCGATGCGCACGGCCATCGGCGTCGTCCGCGACGGCGGCTCCATCGGCTACGTCGGGGTCCCGCACGGCAGCGGCACCGGCGTCGACCTCGGCGACATGTTCGACCGCAACATCGCGCTGCGGGGCGGTGTCGCCCCCGTGCGTACGTACATCCCGGAGCTGCTCCCCGACGTGCTGGACGGCACGATCGACCCGTCGCCGGTCTTCGACCTGTCGGTCGGTCTCGACGGGGTCCCGGGCGGCTACAAGGCGATGGACGAGCGCACGGCGCTCAAGGTCCTCATCACTCCGTAGCCGCACGCGGTAGGGGCCGGGGACAGCTGTCCCCGGCCCCTCCTGCTTGCTTTCCTGCTTTACCGGCGGACGGCGTCCAGCGCGTCCACGACACCGGCTCCGTAGAAGCCGTTGTACTGCTTGCCGCCCTCGCAGACCGCGTCGACGGTGCCGTCACCGTCGATGTCGTACGGCGCTCCGCACGCGGTGGCGTCGGCCTGGAGCGTCAGCAGCGCCTTCACCGCGCCCGCCGAGGCGCGCGGGTGGGTCGACTTGATGAGGGCCGCGACACCCGCCACGTGCGGGGACGCCATCGACGTACCGGCCTTGTAGCCGAATCCGCCGCCGGGCAGCGTGGACAGGATCAGACCGTTGTCCGCCGGCGCCTCGGGCGCCTGGTAGCGCGTCGAGTCACCGCCGGGGGCGGCCACGTCGATGACCCCGAGACCGTAGTTGGAGTAGGAGGACTTGAGGTTCTTCGCGCCGGTCGCGGAGACCGTCACGACACCCGGCAGCATGGTCGGGATGTCGGGGCAGGCGCTCGGGTCGACCGTGCGGGTGACCGTCGTCGTGTCGTTGGGGCTCGTCGTGTCCTCGATGGCGTCGAGGGCCAGGTCGTGGTCGGAGTTGCCCGCCGCGGCGACGTTCACGACACCCTTGCCCTCGGCGTAGCGGGTGGCGCGGGTGACCGCCTCCACCAGGGCGCCCTGGTCGGGGTCGTTCTTGCAGTTGAAGAGCCACGGGTCGGTGTAGTAGCTGCTGTTCGTCACGTCGACGCCGTGCTCGGCGGCCCAGACGAAGCCGCAGACGACGGCCTCCGTGTAGAAGAACCCGGCCGGTGTGGACACCTTGATACCGGAGACCTTCACGCCGGGCGCGACACCGGTGACCCCGGTGCCGTTCTTCGCCGCGGCTATGGTGCCCGCGACGTGCGTGCCGTGGTCGCTCTCACCGGCCGCGGGCCGCCAGGCGCCGTCCGTGGTGTCGGGGGCGCCGGACACACAGTTCACCGACGCCGCGCGGTCGAAGTTCGGGGCCAGGTCCGGGTGCGTGTCGTCCACTCCGGTGTCGATGACGCCGACCGTGACCTTGCTGCTGCCGAGCGACTTCTTGTGCGCCTGGTCCGCCTTGATGGCCGGCAGGTCCCACTGCAGCGGCTCCAGCGGGTCCTGGCCCGCCACCGCGTCCGCCGACGCCGCCCGCGCCGCCGCGGCGGTGAGGGGCTGCTCGACCCCGATGTCCTTCGTCGCCGCCGGAGCGATGGGGCTGGTGCGGGTGGCGCCCGCCGACTGGACGCCCCTGGCCTTGCGTATCGTCGCGCCGAAGTCCGGGTTCTGCGAGTGGACGACGATGACGCCTATCTTGTCGTACGACGTCACGACGGTGCCGCCGGCCGCGGATATCGCCTTCCGCACCTGCTTGACCGTGCCGTGACCCGCCCGCGTGTTCACGACGTACGACAGCTCGGGGCCGTCCGTCCGAACCGTCGCCGCAGGCTCGTCCGCGGGTGCCGCGGCCGCGGTCCCCGTCGGGAGGAAGCCGAGCGAGGCCGTGAGCGCGAGTCCGACGGGCAGCGTGAGTACGCGAGTCCGTCTGGATGCCAGATGAGCCATGGGTTCTCCACATCATCCGTGCCGTGGGCCGGACACCGGTGTGTCCGTCCGGTACATGACCAGTGAAGTTATCTCTGATCTTCCCGGCGTATCAATGAATACGGGCAAGTGAGTTCGAGGTGTGACCTCTGGGAGTCGCGTCCTGGGGAGCCGGCCCGAGAAGACCGAACCTGCGGTGAACCGCTTCGCCGCGCTCTCCGTGCCGTTGCACAGGGAGTCGTGCGAGCAGCCCCCCGCCGGCCGAAAACGCAGAGGACTCCCCGTGAAATCCACCGTTCCCACCACCGCACCCGCGTCGCGAGGAGAATCCGTGGCCACCGAAGCACCGCCGCCCCAGACCCCTGAGGGCGGTCCCCTCCAGCCCACGACCGAGGCGTTCCTCAAGGAGCAGAACAGCCCGGAGTTCGCCGAACTGCGCCGTTCCCACCGCTCCTTCGCCTTTCCGCTGACCGTCGGCTTCATCGCCTGGTATCTGCTGTACGTGCTGCTGTCCAGCTACGCCGACGACTTCATGAGCAAGATCGTCTTCGCGAACTTCAACGTCGCCTTCGTGTTCGGCCTCGCCCAGTTCGCCACCACGTTCCTCATCGCCTGGTTCTACTCGCGCCACGCCACGAACAAGCTCGACCCGCAGGCGGCGGCCATCAAGTCCCGTCTGGAGGCCGACGCATGAGCGCCGCCCACACCTCGCACGCCGTGATCCAGCTCGCCGCGGAGACGTCGTCGACGAGCGAGCACCGGCCGCTGATCATCACCCTCTTCGCGGTCTTCGTCGCGGCGACCCTCGGCATCACCGTCTGGGCCGGCCGGCAGACCAAGAGCGCGTCGGACTTCTACGCGGGCGGGCGGCAGTTCACCGCCTTCCAGAACGGCCTCGCCGTCTCCGGCGACTACATGTCGGCGGCGTCCTTCCTCGGTATCGCCGGTGCCATCGCGCTCTTCGGCTACGACGGCTTCCTCTACTCCATCGGCTTCCTCGTCGCCTGGCTCGTCGCCCTGCTGCTCGTCGCCGAACCACTGCGCAACTCGGGCCGCTACACCATGGGCGACGTCCTCGCCTACCGGATGCGGCAACGGCCGGTGCGCACCGCCGCGGGCGTGTCCACCATCGTCGTGTCGATCTTCTACCTGCTGGCCCAGATGGCGGGGGCCGGCGTCCTCGTCGCCCTGCTGCTCGGCATCACCAGCGACGCGGGCAAGATCCTCATCGTGGCGCTGGTCGGCGTGCTCATGATCCTCTACGTCACCATCGGCGGCATGAAGGGCACCACCTGGGTGCAGATGGTCAAGGCCGTGCTGCTCATCGCGGGCGCCCTGCTGATGACCCTGATGGTGCTGTGGAAGTTCGACTTCAACGTCTCCGACCTCCTCGGCACCGCCGCGGAGAAGAGCGGCCACGGCTCTGCGTTCCTGGAGCCCGGCCTCAAGTACGGCGTCACCGACGTGTCCAAGCTGGACTTCATCTCGCTCGGCATCGCGCTCGTCCTCGGCACCGCCGGTCTCCCGCACATCCTGATCCGCTTCTACACCGTCCCGACAGCCAAGGCCGCCCGTAAGTCCGTGAACTGGGCCATCGGCATCATCGGCGCCTTCTACCTGATGACGATCGCCCTCGGCTTCGGCGCCGCGGCACTCATCGGACCCGAGGAGATCAAGGCGAAGAACCCGGCGGGCAACGCGGCGGCACCCCAGCTCGCCGAGTACCTCGGCGGACTCGGCACCACCGGCGGCGCCGTCATGCTCGCCGTCATCTCCGCCGTCGCCTTCGCGACGATCCTCGCCGTCGTCGCGGGGCTCACCCTCGCCTCCTCGTCCTCCTTCGCCCACGACATCTACGCCAACGTCATCCGCAGGGGGAAGGCCACCGAGAAGGAGGAGATGCGCGCGGCCCGGTGGGCCACCGTCGCGATCGGCGTCGTCTCCATCGGCCTCGGTGCGATGGCACGCGACCTGAACGTCGCGGGGCTCGTCGCCCTGGCCTTCGCCGTCGCCGCGTCGGCCAACCTGCCGACCATCCTCTACAGCCTCTTCTGGAAGCGCTTCACCACCCAGGGCGCCCTCTGGTCCATCTACGGCGGCCTCGCCTCCTCCGTCCTGCTGGTGCTGTTCTCCCCGGTCGTCTCGGGCAAGGCCAGCTCGATGTTCCCGGACGTGGACTTCGCCTGGTTCCCCCTGGAGAACCCCGGCCTCATCTCCATCCCGCTGGGCTTCCTCCTCGGCTGGGCCGGCTCGGTCCTCTCCAAGGAGGAGCCGGACACGGGCAAGTACGCCGAACTCGAGGTCAAGTCCCTCACCGGCACCGGAGCCCACTGACCGCCCCTGCCGCACCGGCCACGCCCCGGCGGGGCCCCGGCCCGGAGACCTGCAACGGGGCCCCGTCGTACAGACCTACGACGGGGCCCCGCCGCACCTCGTGTCAACCGAGCCCTCGCGATGTCACAGGCCTCGCGTAGTCTCGGTGGTGTCAGACCGCATCCGCGGACATCACCCGGGGGAGGGGGCCCACAGTGCTCATCGACACCTACGGGCGGGTCGCCACCGACCTGCGTGTCTCACTGACCGACAAGTGCAATCTCCGCTGTACGTACTGCATGCCCGAAGAAGGCCTGCAGTGGCTTTCCAAGACCGAGCTGCTCAGCGACGACGAGATCGTCCGGCTCATCCGGATCGCCGTCACCGAGCTCGGCATCACGGAAGTCCGCTTCACCGGCGGCGAGCCCCTGCTGCGGCCCGGGCTGGTCTCCATCGTCGAGCAGTGCGCCGACCTGGGGCCCCGGCCCCGGATGTCGCTCACCACCAACGGCATCGGGCTCAAGCGCACCGCGGCGGCCCTCAAGGCGGCGGGCCTCGACCGGGTCAACGTCTCCCTGGACACCCTGCGCCCGGACGTCTTCAAGACGCTCACCCGCCGCGACCGGCACCAGGACGTGCTGGAAGGGCTCGAGGCCGCACGCGAGGCGGGACTCACCCCCGTCAAGGTCAACTCCGTCCTCATGCCCGGGCTCAACGAGGACGAGGCCCCCGACCTCCTCGCCTGGGCCGTGGACAACGCCTACGAGCTCCGCTTCATCGAGCAGATGCCGCTCGACGCCCAGCACGGCTGGAAGCGCGACGGCATGATCACGGCGGGCGACATCCTCACCTCGCTGCGCACGCGCTTCACCCTCACCGCCGAGGGCGACGAGGAGCGCGGATCGGCCCCCGCCGAGCGCTGGACCGTGGACGGCGGCCCGCACCGCGTCGGCGTCATCGCCTCCGTGACCAGGCCCTTCTGCGGAGCCTGCGACCGCACCCGGCTCACCGCCGACGGACAGGTCCGCACCTGCCTCTTCGCCCGCGAGGAGACCGACCTGCGCGGCGCACTGCGCTCCGACGCGCCGGACGAGGAGATCGCCAGGATCTGGAAGCTCGCGATGTGGGGCAAGAAGGCGGGCTCCGGCCTCGACGACCCGACCTTCCTGCAGCCCGACCGGCCCATGTCGGCGATCGGCGGCTGACAGGCTGCCGGGTGACCTCGGACCGGACGTGCTACGCCCGGTCCGAGGTCACCCGGCCTCTGAGGACTCCCACTCCGCGAGCGTCACGACATCTTTGAGGAAGCCGCGCACACCGAGGAACGACGAGAGGTGCTCCCGGTGCTCGTCGCAGGCCAGCCAGGTCTTGCGGCGCTCCGGGGTGTGCAGCTTGGGGTTGTTCCAGGCGAGCACCCATACGGCGTCGGCGCGGCAGCCCTTGGCGGAGCAGACCGGTGCGCCGGAGGCGCTCTCGGCGGAAGTCACGGGGAGGTTCACGGCCTCAACCCTAAGCGCTCCCGCGGGAGGCCGGTGCGACACATCCCCGCCGGAGAATGGCGACGCCGGGCAGCCACGGGGGGAGCTGCCCGGCGTCGGTCCGTCGCTCCGACGGGGGATGCGGAGCGCATCCGAAGTATGCCACGGGGGTCAGCGTCCGGTGCACCGGAACGGCATGATTGAACTGAGCTTTTCTTGAGCTTTGCAAGCGCTTGCGCTCAGCCCGCGGGCCGCGGACCGCCACCGCCACCGGCCGGCCCGGGATCCGTTACCGGCTCCGGAGCGGGCTCGGCGGCGCCGGCTGCGGGAGCCGCGCCGAGAACCGGCCGCATCGGCGCGGGCACGAACGTCGTGGGGAGCGAAGGGGCGTTCTCACGACCCGCGTTGGCGATGACCACCGCGACATAGGGAAGCAGGACGCCCAGAGCGAGCGCCACCACGGCCACATGCCTCTCGACGTTCCACAGGGTCGCGGCCAGCACCACGGAGACGGTGCGCACGGACATCGAGATGATGTAGCGCCGCTGCCTGCCCCGCACATCGTCGGCAAGCCCCTGGCGGGCGCCGGTGATCCGGAAGACCTCCGTACCGCTCTGCTTCCGCATCGTGATTCCACCACCAGATCTCTGTGCCGGACTTCCCCGGACGGTGCGCTCCTACGGTACGCCCGGCGTCCGCCTCCTACGAGACCGGGGCGAGCCCCGTACACCCGGCTCCGGACCGAGGTCCCACGTACGGCCCTGTCCGGCATGCGGCGTACGTCCGGCCGACCGAGACTGGGCGAACGTGCGCACACCGCGCCGCACGAGGAGGCGATATGAGCTGGTTGTGGGCAATCATCGTAGGGCTGGTGCTGGGTGTCATCGCCCGGGCGATCCTGCCCGGGAAGCAGGACATCCCCCTCTGGCTGACGGTGGTGTTCGGCATCCTCGGCAGCATCCTCGGCAACGCCGTCGCCACCTGGATCGGTGTCAACGACACCAAGGGCATCGACTGGATCCGCCACGTGCTGCAGCTGATCGGTGCCGTGGTCGTCGTCGGTGTCGGCGACATGCTCTGGCAGTCGATCCGGGGTAAACGGGGCAGGAGCCAGAGAACCTGACGCCCGCACGACAGAGCACCGCGGCCGGCCACGCGTGAAGCGTGACCGGCCGCGGTGCCGTGCTCGCCGGACTCAGCCGGCGGCCACCTCCACGGCGGCCAGGTTCTTCTTGCCCCGGCGCAGGACCAGCCAGCGACCGTGCAGCAGCTCCTCGTGGGCCGGAGCGCTCTCGCCGTCGGTGACCTTCGCGTTGTTCACGTAGGCCCCGCCCTCCTTGACCGTGCGGCGGGCAGCCGACTTGCTGGCGGAGAGCCCCACCTCGACCAGGAGGTCCACCACCGGGCCCAGCTCGGTGACCCGGGCGTGCGGCACCTCGGACAGGGCGGCACTCAGCGTCGCCTCGTCCAGCTCGCCGAGCTCACCCTGGCCGAACAGCGCCTTCGACGCCGCGATGACCGCCGCGCACTGCTCGCCGCCGTGCACCAGCGTCGTCAGCTCCTCGGCGAGCGACCGCTGCGCCGACCGTGCCTGCGGACGCTCCTCGGTGAGCTCCTCCAGCTCGTCGAGCTCCTCACGGCTCTTGAAGCTGAGGATGCGCATGTACGTCGAGATGTCCCGGTCGTCCACATTCAGCCAGAACTGGTAGAAGGCGTACGGCGTCGTCATCTCCGGGTCGAGCCAGACGGCTCCGCTCTCGGACTTGCCGAACTTGGTGCCGTCGGCCTTCACCATCAGCGGCGTCGCCAGTGCGTGCACGGCGGCACCCGGCTCCAGGCGGTGGATCAGGTCGATCCCCGCCGTGAGGTTGCCCCACTGGTCGCTGCCGCCCTGCTGGAGGGTGCAGCCGTAGCGCCGGTACAGCTCCAGGTAGTCCATGCCCTGGAGGAGCTGGTAGCTGAACTCCGTGTAGCTGATGCCCTCCTGCGACTCCAGGCGGCGGGCCACCGAGTCCTTGGTGAGCATCTTGTTGACCCGGAAGTGCTTGCCGATGTCCCGGAGGAACTCGATCGCGGACAGGCCCGCGGTCCAGTCCAGGTTGTTCACCATCGTGGCGGCGTTCGGACCCTCGAAGGTGAGGAAGGGCTCGATCTGCCCGCGCAGCCGCTGGACCCACGCGGCAATGGTCTCCGGGTCGTTCAGCGTGCGCTCCGCGGTCGGCCGCGGGTCACCGATCTGGCCGGTCGCCCCGCCGACCAGGGCGAGCGGCTTCAGCCCGGCGAGCTGCAGCCGCCGCATGGTGAGCACCTGCACCAGATGGCCCACGTGCAGACTCGCCGCGGTCGGGTCGAAGCCGCAATAGAAGGTGACCGGGCCGTCCGCGAGAGCCTTGCGCAGTGCGTCCTCGTCGGTGGACTGGGCGAACAGCCCGCGCCACTTCAGCTCGTCGACGATGTCCGTCACGGTCGTTTTCTCCTTGCGGGGTTCGATGGTTTGCCGGGTCAGTCTATGGGGGTCATACACCCCGGCTGACCGAGCTCATGTGGAAGTCGGGGACGCGCAGCGCGGGCATCGCGGCCCGGGTGAAGTAGTCGCCCCACTCGCGCGGCAGCGTCTTCTCCGTGCGGCCCGCCTCCGACGCCCGGGACAGCAGCCCGACCGGCGACTCGTTGAACCGGAAGTTGTTGACCTCGCCGAGGACCTCGCCGTCCTCCACCAGATAGACCCCGTCCCTGGTCAGGCCGGTCAGCAGCAGGGTGGCGGGGTCCACCTCCCGGATGTACCAGAGGCAGGTCAGCAGCAGGGCCCGGCCGGTCGTCGCTGCCACCATCTCCTCCAGGGACCGCTCGCCGCCACCGTCCAGGACGAGGTTGTCCATCGAGGGAGCCACCGGCAGGCCCGTCAGCCCCGCGGAATGACGGGTCGTGGTCAGCCGCTCCAGCCTGCCGTCCTTGATCCAGTCGGTCGGCGCCAGCGGCAGACCGTTGTCGAAGACCGAAGCCCCGTCCCCCGACGCGTGCGCGATCACGAAGGGGGCCGACTCCAGCCCCGGCGCGTGCGGATCGCTGCGCAGGGTCAGCGGCAGCTCGGAAAGGGTCTCGCCGATCCTCGTGCCGCCTCCGGGCCGGGAGAAGACCGTCCGGCCCTCCGCTGCGTCCCGCGCGCCCGCCGACCAGTACTGGTAGATCAGCAGGTCGGCCACCGCGGTCGGCGGCAGCAGCGTCTCGTAACGCCCGGCCGGCAGCTCGATCCGGCGCTCCGCCCAGCCGAGGCGCCGCGCCAGCTCCGCGTCCATGGCCGCCGGGTCGACGTCCTTGAAGTCCCGGGTGGCCCGGCCCGCCCAGGCGGAACGGGTCCGGTCCGGGGACTTGGCGTTCAGCTCCAGCGTCCCGTTCGGCTGGTCGTGGCGCAGCCGCAGTCCCGTCGACGTACCGAGATACGTCGAGCTCAGCTGGTGGTGGGCGAAGCCGTACAGCTCACGGCCGCCCGAGCGGGCCCTTGCGAAGGCGTCGCCGAGCGCCGGGGCGAAGTCGGCGAAGACGTCGGAGCCGGTCTCGGCCGGCGGCTCCGTGAAGTCGGCGGACACCGGCACCCCGGACACCAGTCGCTGCGCGTCCTCGGCCGGACCGGCACCACGCGCGGCGGCCTCGGCGGCCCGCACCAGCGGTTCCAGGTCGTCCGCCGTGACGGCCGAACGGGACACCACGCCCGACGCCGTCCCCTCCGCGCCGTCCACGGTCGCGATCACGGTCAGGGTCCGCCCCCGCGTCACCCCGTTCGTGGTGAGTGCGTTGCCGGCCCAGCGCAGATTGGCGGAGGAGCTCTCGTCCGCGACGACCACGCAGCCGTCGGCGGTGGACAGCTCCAGTGCGCGCTCGACGATCTCGTACGGCTTGCTGACGCGGCTCATCGCCCGGCCTCCTGCGTCGTGTTGAGGATGTTCACGCCTCGGAAGAGGGCGGAGGGGCAGCCGTGCGAGACGGCCGCGACCTGACCGGGCTGGGCCTTGCCGCAGTTGAACGCGCCGCCCAGGACGTAGGTCTGCGGGCCGCCGACCTTCTCCATCGAGCCCCAGAAGTCCGTCGTCGTCGCCTGGTAGGCCACGTCCCGAAGCTGGCCCGCCAGTCTGCCGTTCTCGATCCTGAAGAACCGCTGCCCGGTGAATTGAAAGTTGTACCTCTGCATGTCGATGGACCACGACCGGTCGCCGACCACGTAGATCCCGCGCTCCACCCCGCCGATCAGGTCCTCCGTGGAGAGCCCGCCCGGATCCGGCCGCAGCGACACGTTCGCCATGCGCTGCACCGGGACGTGCTCCGGGGAGTCGGCGTACGCGCACCCGTTGGACCGGCCCAGGCCCGTCAGCTTCGCGATCCGCCGGTCGGTCTGGTAACCGACCAGCGTCCCGTCCCTGACCAGGTCCCAGGACTGGGCCTCGACGCCCTCGTCGTCGTAGCCGACCGTCGCGAGCCCGTGCTCGGCGGTGCGGTCACCGGTCACGTTCATCACGGGGGAGCCGTACGTCAGCTTCCCCAGCTGGTCGAAGGTCGCGAACGAGGTGCCCGCGTACGCCGCCTCGTAGCCCAGCGCCCGGTCCAGTTCGGTCGCGTGGCCGATCGACTCGTGGATGGTCAGCCAGAGATTGGACGGGTCGACCACCAGGTCGTACGTCCCCGCCTCGACGCTCGGCGCCCGCATCTTCTCGGCCAGCAGCCCCGGGATGCGCTCCAGCTCCGCGTCCCAGTCCCACCCGGTGCCCGTGAGGTACTCCCAGCCCCGGCCCACCGGAGGAGCGATCGTCCGCATCGAGTCGAACTCGCCGGTCGTACCGTCCACGGCCACGGCGGTCAGCTGCGGATGCACCCGCACCCGCTGCTGCGTGGTGACGGTGCCGGCCGTGTCCGCGTAGAACTTGTTCTCGTGGACAGTCATCAGCGAGGCGTCCACATGCGCGACCCCGTCGGCCGCCAGCAGCCGGGCACTCCACTCCGAGAGCAGCCCGGCCTTCTCCTCGTCCGGTACGGAGAACGGGTCGACGTCGTACGCCGACACCCAGGTCCGCTCGCCGTGCACCGGCTCGTCAGCCAGCTCCACACGCTCGTCGGAACCGGCCGCCGCGAGCACCTTCGCGGACAGCTTGGCCATGGCGACCGCCTGCGAGGCCACCTTCGCCGCCGCGTCCATCGTCAGGTCCACCCCGGACGCGAACCCCCATGCCCCGCCGTGCACCACCCGGACCGCATACCCGGTGTCGGTGGTGTCCGACGTCCCGGCCGGCCGGGCGTCCCGCAGCCGCCAGGAGGCGCCGCGCACCCGCTCGAACCGGAAATCCGCGTGTACGGCGCCGAGCGCGCGGGCGCGGGCGAGGGCCGCGTCGGCGAGGGCACGCAGTGGCAGGGCCAGGAACGACTGATCTACCTCGTGGGCCACGCGGGCCTCCCCTTCTCCACCTCTGAAAACGTCTCCGCAGTGAATCATGGGGTGTCACGGCGCCCCCGTGCTCCGGTTTTACGTTGCCGTGTCCCGGCCGGACCGTTCTGTAGGGATCCAACAGTCGCGGCCCGGCGGCGCTGTCAGAGGCCGATTCCTTGGATGAGGGGTGGTACCGATAGGTTTTCGATGTACCAGACCGCCAAGGAAAGGGTGATCCGTTGAGCCGCTCGGTTCTCGTCACCGGAGGAAACCGGGGCATCGGCCTCGCCATCGCCCGCGCCTTCGCCGACAACGGCGACAAGGTGGCCGTCACCTACCGTTCCGGAGAGCCGCCGCAGGCGCTCACCGAGGCGGGCGTCCTCGCGGTCCGGTGCGACATCACCGACACCGAGCAGGTGGAGCAGGCCTACAAGGAGATCGAGGAGAAGCACGGTCCCGTGGAGGTGCTGGTCGCCAACGCCGGTATCACCAAGGACCAGTTGCTGATGCGGATGACCGAGGACGACTTCACGTCCGTGGTCGACACCAACCTCACCGGCACCTTCCGCGTCGTCAAGCGGGCCAACCGCGCGATGCTGCGCGCCAAGAAGGGCCGCGTCGTCCTCATCTCCTCCGTCGTCGGCCTCCTCGGCTCGGCCGGACAGGCCAACTACGCGGCGTCCAAGGCGGGCCTGGTCGGCTTCGCCCGGTCGCTGGCCCGTGAGCTCGGCTCGCGGAACATCACGTTCAACGTCGTCGCACCCGGGTTCGTCGATACCGACATGACCCAGGTCCTCACGGACGAGCAGCGCAAGGGCATCGTGTCGCAGGTGCCGCTCGGGCGTTACGCGCAGCCCGCCGAGATCGCCGCCGCGGTGCGCTTCCTCGCGTCCGACGACGCGTCGTACATCACTGGAGCCGTCATTCCCGTTGACGGCGGATTGGGCATGGGTCACTGATCACCATGAGCGGAATTCTCGACGGCAAGCGCATCCTCATCACGGGTGTGCTGATGGAGTCGTCCATCGCTTTCCACGCCGCGAAGGTGGCCCAGGAGCAGGGCGCCGAGGTCATCCTGACGGCCTTCCCCCGGCCGACGCTGACCGAGCGGATCGCCAGGAAGCTCCCGAAGCCCGTCAAGGTCCTCGAACTCGACGTCACCAACGACGAGCACCTGGAGCGGCTCGCCGGCCTGGTCAAGGACGAGCTCGGCTCGCTGGACGGCGTCGTGCACTCCATCGGCTTCGCGCCGCAGGACGCGCTCGGCGGCAACTTCCTGAACACCCCGTTCGAGTCGGTCGCCACCGCGATGCACGTCTCGGCGTTCTCGCTGAAGTCGCTCGCCATGGCCTGCAAGCCCCTGATGAACGACGGCGGCTCGATCGTCGGCCTCACCTTCGACGCGCAGTTCGCCTGGCCGCAGTACGACTGGATGGGCCCGGCCAAGGCCGCGCTGGAGGCCACCTCCCGCTACCTCGCCCGTGACCTGGGCAAGGACAGCATCCGCTGCAACCTGGTCTCGGCCGGACCGCTCGGCTCCATGGCCGCCAAGTCCATCCCGGGCTTCGGCGAGCTCGCGGACGTCTGGAACCACCGCTCCCCGCTGGAGTGGGACATGACCGACCCCGAGCCGGCCGGCCGCGGCATCGTGGCGCTGCTCTCGGACTTCTTCCCGAAGACGACGGGCGAGATCATCCACGTCGACGGCGGCGTGCACATGATGGGCGCCTGACCCGGCCCACGCCTTACCGACGGCCGCGTACCCCTCGCCGGGGTACGCGGCCGTCGCGCGTGTCCTGGCCTCTGCGGGCGCTCAAGTCGAAAAGATGGCCGTTCCACCGCAGAATGTGGTGGAACCGGACTTTTGGTCAGGCTGTGGGGAGGAGATCGCTGTGCGCTCCACACGTCGCCGAACCTGGGCCCTGCTCGCAGCGGCGGCCGTCGTCGCGGGGCTCCTGGCCCCGGTGGCCGTCAGCGCGGCCAACCGGGCGGGGAGCGGGGCGGCCGCACCCCTGGCCCCGGAACCGGAGCCCTCGGGCGCCGAATGCCGTACGTCCATCGAGGGCTCCCGGGTGGTCGCCTACTGCCACAACCCGTATCCCACGACCGATCTCGTCCAGCTCCACACCGAGTGCGCGCGCTGGTGGGACGTCGACGCCGACGGCGGTGCGGTCGCGGTGCAGCCCGGCCGGACGGTCAAGCTCGAGGACCGCTGCTGGAAAGAGGTCGGCTCGGCCTGGGTCAGTCACTCGGTGTCGTAGGGGTCCAGCCCCCCGCTCAGACCCGTTCCCGCAGGCAGCTCAGCGCGTGGGCGGCCGCCTCGGCCGCCGCCGTCTCCGCGTCGCCGGCCCTGATCGCCTCGACGAGCCGTGCGTGGTCCATGTGCGCCTCCGGCCTCAGCTCCGGGCCCACGTCGTCGCGCAGGTAGTCACGGAGCAGGTCGTTCAGGTCGGCGTAGAGCTCGGTCAGTACGTCGTTGTGCGAGGCCGCGACCACGGCGAGGTGCAGTGTCGCGTCGGCGGCCACGAACGCCTCCGCGTCCCCGGACGCCCACGTCTCCTCGCGCCGGGCCATCAGCGCGTCCAGCTGCCGCAGATCCCGGTCCGTGCGGCGCAGGGCGGCGAGCCGGGCTGCCGAGGACTCCAGCGTGGAGCGCAGCTCGGCGACGTGCCGGGGGTCGGCGTCCTGGAACCGGCGGTGCATCACCCCGGCCAGCTCACTGGTCGCCACCACGTAGGTGCCGGAGCCCTGGCGGATGTCCAGCAGCCCGTTGTGCGCCAGGGCGCGCACCGCCTCGCGCACCGTGTTGCGGGCGACACCGAGCTGCTCGACCAGCTCGGGCTCGGTGGGGATCCGGGAGCCCACAGGCCACTCGCCCGTGGTGATCTGGTTCCTCAGCTGGGCAATCACCTGGTCGGCGAGAGCCGAACGCCGCGTGGACGTCAGCGCCATGGTGCTCCTTGCTCGTGTTCCGGCAGAGGTGGTCCGGAGGGTGGTCGGGAGGTGGTCGGGAGGTGGTCGGGAGGTGGTGGGGAGGTGGTCCGGGGGGTGCGGGCCCGTCGGAGCGCCGCTCCGATTGTCTCAGGGAGGGAACGGGAGTGGACAGTCAATCATCCCATGATTCTATGATGGCTCCCATGCGTCACGACGAGACCCCGACCCTGAGCCCACCCGCCGGCCCCCGCACCCCCACGTCCGAAGGCCCCGGACCCTCGCCCTGGGTGCTGCGGATCGTCACCGTCGGTCTGGTCCTCGCCGCGCTCAACCTCCGGCCCGCCATCACCAGCCTCGGCCCCCTCCTCGAAGAGGTCCGGGACACCCTGCACATGAGCGGCAGCGTCGCCGGTGTCCTCACCTCCGTGCCGCCGCTCTGCTTCGCGGTGTTCGGCTTCATGGCGCCACGGCTGGCCCGCCGGTTCGGCATCGGCGCCGTCGTCTGTGCGGGCATGGTCGCCATCACCGCCGGCCTGCTGATCCGCCCCTTCGTCGGCGGCACCGCCGGGTTCCTCGCCGCCAGCGCCCTCGCACTGATGGGTATCGCGGTCAGCAACGTCCTGATGCCCGTCGTCGTCAAGCGCTGGTTCCCCGACCGGGTCGGCACCGTCACCGGCCTCTACTCGATGGCCCTGGCCCTCGGCACCGCGCTCGCGGCCGCCCTCACCGTGCCCCTGACGGACGCGCTGGGCGGCAGCTGGAAGACGGGGCTGGCCGTCTGGGCGGCCCTGTCGGCCGTCGCGATCCTGCCCTGGGCCGCGCTCGTTCGGGACCGGGGCACAGGCGCCGGGCAGCCCGCGGGGCGGGCCAAGGAGCAGGCCGCCGCACTCAGGATCACCCGTAGCCGTACGTCCTGGGCACTCGCCTGCTTCTTCGGGCTCCAGGCCACGGCCGCGTACATCACGATGGGCTGGATTCCGCAGATCTTCCGCGACGCCGGGATCTCGGCGGGTACCTCGGGCGTCCTGCTCGCCGTGGTCATGGCCATGGGCGTGCCCCTCGCCTTCGTGATCCCCCGGGTCGCCACCCGGCTGCGGACCCAGGGCCCGATCGTCCTCGTCCTCAGCGCGTGCGGCCTCCTCGGCTACGCGGGCCTCTACCTGGCCCCGGCCGGCGGCGCCTGGCTCTGGGCGCTGCTGCTGGGCGTCGCCAACTGCGCCTTCCCGCTCGCCCTCACCATGATCGGGATGCGCTCACGGACCGGGGCCGGTGTGGTCAGGCTCTCCGCCTTCGCGCAGTCCACCGGCTACCTGCTCTCGATCCCCGGCCCCTTGCTGGTCGGCGTGCTCTACCAGCACAGCGGCGGCTGGGGCCTGCCGCTCGCCCTCATGGCGGCGCTCCTCGTGCCCCAGACGATCGCGGGCATTCTCGCGGGGCGGGACCGGGCGATCGAGGACGAATGCTGAGATGCGAGACTGTGCGCATGCCAGTGCTCGATCCGAATCCTCAGAACGGTCAGAAGAAGCTTCTCCTCGTCTTCGGGACGATGCTTCTCATCTCCGTGGTCATCGGTGTGATCGCCACGATCGCCTCCCCCTGAATCCCGGGGGGTGGGGCCAGCCCCCCTGTCCCCTAGGGGGCCAGGTTCAGGGTCGAGTGGGTGGGTCACCGGATGGGACCGCCGCCGCCCGGCCCGTAGGTTCTGGGTAACACAGCCGAGGACCCACGGAGGCGGACATGTCGGCCCGTACGCACACCCGGACCCACCGCCCGGCCGCCACGGACTCCGTCGAGGTCAGGCTGCCGTGGTGGGCCGTCGTGCTGCCCGCGCTCGCCTTCGCGGCGCTCCTCCTGCTGATCGTGGAACCCGGCCAGGCGCACGCCTCGGCCGGCGACCCCGCGCTCGGGCGGCTGCTCGGGCACATCGCGGGCCTGCTGCCCGCCTGACCGGCCCCGTACACGGCCCGTGACGCTTCCTTCACCCCCTGCGGGCGAGCACGTCAACACCCTGCGCCCGGAGGCACAATTCGTGCGAAGCTGAGGTGTATGAGCGCCGATACACCTCGCAGGATCGTCCTTCTCAGGCACGCAAAGGCGGAATGGTCGCAGGAGTCCGACCACGAGCGGCCACTGGCGGAACGGGGCAGGAAGGACGCCCCCGTCGCCGGCCGCAAGCTGGCCGATTCAGGCACCGTCTTCGACCTGGCTCTGTGCTCGACCTCCACCAGGACCCGTGAGACCTGGAAGCTCGCGGTCCACGAATTCGAGCAGCGCCCCAGAACCGTCTACGAGGAGAGGCTGTACGAGGCCTCCCTCGGAGAGCTGATCGCGCTGTTCGCCGAGACCCCCGACGACGTACGGAATCTGCTGGTCATCGGCCACAATCCCGGCATGCACGCAGCCGCGGACGCGCTCTCCGGCGGGGCCGAGGGCAATGCGCTCGCCCGCATGACCAAGGACGGCTTCCCCACGGCCGCCTACGCCGTCGTGGAGTTCCCCGGCTCGTGGAAGAGCGTCGAACACGGTGTGGGCAAGCTCGTCGAATACTGGACGCCGAACGACTGAGCACGAAGCGCGAGGGGCCCCGGCACAGCAGCTGTGCCGGGGCCCCTTCGCGTGCGTACGGTCAGTCCACCAGGCCGTCGGCCGTCTCGACCTCTTCGCGGGTGATTCCGAGCAGATACAGCACGGTGTCCAGGAAGGGGACGTTCACCGCCGTGTGGGCGGCCTGACGGACGACCGGCTTGGCGTTGAAGGCGACCCCCAGGCCCGCGGTGTTCAGCATGTCCAGATCGTTGGCGCCGTCGCCGATCGCCACCGTCTGCGCCAGCGGCACCCCCGCCTGCTCCGCGAACCTGCGCAGCAGCAGGGCCTTGCCCGCCCGGTCCACGATGTCGCCCACGACCCGGCCGGTGAGCTTTCCGTCGACGACCTCCAGCGTGTTGGCGGAGGCGAAGTCGAGCCCGAGTCGCTCCTTGAGGTCGTCCGTGACCTGGGTGAATCCCCCCGAGACCACACCCACTTGGTAGCCGAGCCGCTTCAGCGTCCGGATCAGGGTGCGGGCACCGGGAGTCAGCCGGACCTCCGCGCGCACCTTCTCCACCACCGACACGTCGAGCCCGGCCAGCAGCGCCACGCGCGCGTGCAGGGACTGCTCGAAGTCGAGCTCGCCGCGCATCGCCTGCTCGGTCACCGCGGCGACCTCGGCCTCGCAGCCCGCGTGGGCCGCGAAGAGCTCGATGACCTCGTCCTGGATGAGCGTCGAGTCCACGTCCATGACGACCAGCCGCTGCGCCCGGCGGCTCAGTCCCGCCGACATGACGGCGATGTCGACGCCGATGTTCGCGGCCTCCGTCGCCAGCGCCGTCCGCAGGTCCTCCGTGCCGGCGCCGGACACCGCGAACTCGACGGCGGTGACGGGGTACTTGGCCAGACGGAAGATCCGGTCGATGTTGCCACCGGTCGAGGTGATCCTGGCCGCTATCAGCGCCGTGGACTCCGCGGTCAGCGGGTGTCCCAGCACGGTCACATGGGAACGGCCGGAGCCGCGGGGGCGGTTGTCGCCCGTGCCCGAGATGATCTCGGCCTGGAGCCTCAGCGACTCCGCCCAGCTGTGCACGGTCGCCCGGAGGTCGCCCTCCGTCGTGCCGCCGGGCGTCGGCGAGGTCACCAGGGCGCACAGGACGATGCGGCCACGGGTGACGACCTGCTCGATGTCCACGACGTCGACGGCGTAGGCGGCAAGAGTGTCGAAGAGTCCGGCGGTGATGCCCGGCCGGTCCTTCCCGAAGATCTTGACGAGAAGAGTGGGGGCGTCCGTGTCCCGAGGGAACTCGGGGGGCTCAGGAGACCGGGGTGACCGAGGTGGCTGAGATGCGCTCATGGTGGTCCCACCGTATAGGGCGGCGGGTCGGGCTCCGAAGCCGTCCCGAGTGGCGGACAGCCGGAGGCCGGCTCCAGGCGCGGACGCCGGCCCGGGAGAGGGACGTCGCGGATGGGGTGCTCCGGACCTATTTCTCCCGGGTCGCGGAAGGGGACGGAGAGCCTCCGCGCGCTCTTCACACCGCCCGGCTTTCCGTGAGGGGACCGCTCCTGGAATAGTTCCCCACGATGTTCAGCATCCCTAGGCTCCCTGCGACGGGGGCGACACGGGGGACAACTAGTGGGGCGCGGAGTGCCGGAACTCGTACTGGAATTGAATGGAAGGACCTGGGCGCTCGATCCGTCCAGGTCGTACACCCTCGGACGTGATCCGCAGGGCGACCTGATGATCGACGACGCCAGGGTGTCGTGGCGGCATGCCACGATCAGCTGGAACGGCCGCGGCTGGTCCATCGAGGACCACGGCAGCACGAACGGCACCTACGTGCAGGGCCGGCGTATCCAGCAGATGGAGATCGCCCCGGGAACCTCGGTCCACCTGGGCAACGCCACCGACGGCCCGCGGCTGAGTCTCACCGCGGCGGCGGGCGCCGGGGCCCACGGCGGGCAGGCGGCGCCTCAGCAGGCGTCCGCGCCTGCCGCGCAGCCGCAGCAGGCCCCGGTGGGGCAGCCGCAGCAGGCCCCGGTGGGGCAGCCGCAGCAGCCACAGCAGCACGGCGCGGCCGGCTGGCCCGGTGGCCCGGCGCAGCAGCAGGCGGACTGGCAGCAGGCACCGCAGATGCAGCAGCCTTCGGTCCCGCACCAGCAGGGTCACCCCGGCCGGCCCGGGGCGGGCGGGCACGGCGGCGGCGCCGCGGTACCGCCGCCCGTCTACGGCGACCGCAGCCCGACCACGTTCCACCAGCTGGACCTCGGCCGGGTCATGCGCATCGGCCGTGCGCTGGAGAACGAACTGGTCGTCTCCGACCTGCAGGTCTCGCGCCTGCACGCCGAATTCCGGGCGACGCCCGACGGCCGCTTCGAGATCCGGGACCTCGGGTCCCACAACGGCACGTACGTCAACGGTCAGCCGCTCAGCAAGTCCGGCTCCGCGCTCATCGGCCCGAACGACATCGTCGGTGTGGGGCACTCGACCTTCCGGCTGGTCGGGGACCGGCTGGAAGAGTTCGTCGACACCGGTGAGGTCTCCTTCTCGGCCCGCCACCTCACGGTCACGGTCGACGGCGGCAAGGACATCCTCAAGGACGTCTCGTTCGGTGTCCCTGAGAAGTCGCTGATCGCCGTCATCGGCCCGTCGGGCTCCGGAAAGTCCACCCTGCTCAAGGCGCTCACCGGCTACCGGCCCGCCAACCAGGGCGACGTCCTCTACGACAACCGGAACCTGTACAAGCAGTTCGCCGAGCTCAGACAGCGCATCGGCCTGGTCCCGCAGGACGACATCCTGCACAAGGAACTCACGGTCACCAGGGCTCTTCGGTACGCGGCCAAGCTCCGCTTCCCCGCGGACACCACCGAGGCCGAGCGCACCGCCCGGATCCACGAGGTCCTCGCCGAGCTCAAGCTCGACATCCACAAGGACAAGAAGATCACCTCGCTCTCCGGCGGCCAGCGCAAGCGCGTGTCGGTCGCCCTGGAGCTGCTGACCAAACCGTCGCTGATCTTCCTGGACGAGCCGACCTCCGGCCTCGACCCGGGCATGGACCGCGATGTCATGCAGCTGCTGCGCGGCCTGGCCGACGACGGCCGTACGGTCCTCGTGGTCACGCACTCCGTGGCCGAGCTGGCCATCTGCGACAAGCTCCTCGTGATGGCGCCCGGCGGGTCCGTCGCCTACTTCGGCCCTCCCGAGGAGGCGCTGAACTTCTTCGGCTACACCAGCTGGGCCGATGTCTTCTCCGCGTTCGAGAACTACCGCGACTACGACTGGGCGGGACGCTGGCGCGGCTCGCAGCACTACCAGATGTACGCCGCGGACATCGACGCCGTCGCCGCGCAGCCGGTGCACATGCCTCCGCCGCAGCAGATCCGGCCCCCGAAGCCGTCGGGCTGGGCAGCCCAGCTGTGGACGCTGATGCGCCGCTACGTCTCGGTGATCGCGTCCGACAAGGGCTTCCTCGCTCTGATGGTGATCCTTCCGGCGGTGCTCGGCGTCGTCAGCGTGGTCATCCCCGCGGAGTTCGGCCTGGTAGAGCCCGATGTACCCAACAAGCAGTTCAACGCCAAGGCCGGAACCATCCTGCTGATCCTCGCGGTCGGCATGTGCTTCGCCGCTGCGGCCAACTCCGTACGAGAGCTGATCAAGGAGCGGGTGATCTACGAGCGGGAACGGGCCACCGGTCTGTCCCGTTCCGCCTACCTCCTGTCCAAGGTGATCGTCCTCGGAGTGATCACGGCCTTCCAGGGCGTGATCCTCTGCGGGATCGGCTTCTCCACCCGCCAGCTGCCGGAGGAGGGCCTGTTGCTGCCCCCCGCCGTGGAGATGTGCCTCTCCATCACCGTGCTCGGCTTCACCTCGATGATGGTCGGCCTGCTGATCTCCGCGCTGGTGAAGACCGCCGAGAAGACCATGCCGCTGCTCGTCATGTTCGCCATCGTCCAGGTCGTCTTCACCGGAGTGCTCTTCCAGGTCTACGGGTCGCCGGGGCTGGAGCAGTTCGCCTGGCTGATGCCGTCGCGCTGGGCGGTGGCCGCTGCGGGCACCACGCTGGACCTCGCCCACCTCATGCCGCCGTGGGAACCGGAACACCCGACCGACCTGGACCCGCTCTGGGAGCATTCGGCCGGCCAGTGGGGGGTCAACATCACGGTGATGCTCGTGATGAGCGCCGTCCTCTTCGTCGCGGTCTCGCGGATGCTGCGGCGCCATGAACCCGAGGTGATGCGCAAGTAGCGCCGCCGGTCCGCAGGCGCGATCGGCGCCGCGCCCGGAAACGCCCGAGGGCGGCACCCCGTGGGGTGCCGCCCTTCGGCATGTGCCGGCCGGTCACGCGACGCTGCGGACCGGCAGGTCAGCTCTGCCAGGTTGTGCTCGGTGCGTGCGTGGCTCAGTACGCGCTGTCGACGTTGTCGATCGAGCCGTACTTGTCCGCGGCGTAGTTGGCGGCCGCGGTGATGTTGGCGACCGGGTCGTACTGGTCGTGCTTGGTGCCCTTGACGTGGTAGTAGTCGAAGGTCGGCTTGATCACCTGCAGCAGACCCTTCGAGGGGATGCCGTTGATCGCGTTGATGTCCCAGTTGTTGATGGCGCGCGGGTTACCGCTGGACTCGCGGATGATGTTGCGGTGCAGGCCCTCGTACGTACCGGGGATGTTCTTCTTGTCCATGATGGCGAGAGCCTCACGGATCCAGCCGTCCAGGTTGTTGGCGTAGACCGGCTTGCGGTCGGCCGCGCGGCTGGCCTTCTTGGCGGAACGCTTCTTCGCGTCGGCCTTCGCCTTGGCGGCGGCCTCGCTCTTGGCCTCGGCGACGGCCTTGGCCTTCGCCTCCGCCTTGGCGGCGGCCTTCTTCTTCTCGGCGGCGTCCTTGGCCTTGGCGGCGTCGGCGGCCTTCACCAGCTGCTCGGCCGTCGAGTTCTTCTCGATCGCGCCGGCCTGGATGTTCTTGGCCTGCGAGCCGGTGTAGGCGACGGGCGCGGCGGCCGCGGCGGCCTGCGGCTCGGTGGTGGCCGAAGCGTCGTGCGGGACGAGCGAGAAGGCGACAGCGGCGGCGGCCAGGGTCGAGACCCCCGCGACGGAGAGCTTCTGCACCTTGTTCAGGCGACGGCTACGGCTGGAGATGCGGGACACGGACATACAGTCGTACCTCTTCGAATTGCAGGGGTCCTCGGCGAGGACGAGACGGAAGAGCCGAAGCATCTCCGTCGGGGACAGATGCAATTCTTAGCGCCAGCAAAATGGCGTGGCAAAGGTGTGACGTACGAAGCCGGGTAGTGGAACGGGGTCTTGTTCATACCTCCTTGTCCGTTTTGAGCCCGGGTGGGTTGCCCGTTTTACGCCAACTATCCGACTTCGTAAGTGACGTGGGTCCTATGCCTGGGCTCACATGGGGACCCCTTCGCGCTCACCAAAAGTTGCTCCAGTAATGCGGAGCGTAAGCGACTTGTCGGGCAGGGGGCAGTAGCAGGTGGGCGTCCCCGAACTCGTGCCAGAGATACCGGCGGTCCAGCGCCTGGGCGTACCCCCGCCGCAGCGTCTCCCGCCCCGCGACCGCCTCCAGCATCAGCAGGTGGGAGGCCTCGGGCTCGTGCAGTCCGGTCAGCAGCCCGTCCACCACCCGCACCCCCCGCTGCGGCGTCACCACCAGATCCGTCCACCCCGCCGAGGCCCGCACCACCGCGTCCGCGCCCGCCGCGGACTCCAGGGCCCGCACCGCCGTCGTCCCCACGGCGATCACCCTGCCCCCGCCCGCCCGAGCCGCGTTCACCAGCCACGCCGTGGTGCGCGGCACCTCGAAACGCTCCGGGTAGGGCGGCTCGTGCACCTCGGCAGAGGCCACCCCCGTATGCAGCGTCAGCGGTGCGAACTGCACCCCGCGGCTCACCAGCGCCGCCACCAGACCCGCCGTAAAGGGCCGCGCCGCACTCGGCATCTCCGCCGAACCGCTCCCGTCGGGCGACGGCACGGCGAACACCGTCCGGTACGCCGACAGCGGCTGGTCCCGCTCCGTGTACGCGTACCGGATCGGCCGCCCGTACCGGCTCAGCAGTCCGGGCACGTCCCTCCCCGCCCGCGCCCACCAGAGCCTGGCTCCCTCCCGCGGTCCGAGAGGCTCGTCCAGCACCAGCGCCTCCCCGCCCGGCAGCCGTACCGACGCTCCCGCCGGGCCGCCGGGACGCGGCCGGGTCGTCCCGTCACCGCCCGGCCGGCGCAGCTCCACCGCCCACCGGCCGTCCTCACCCCGGGTCGAGAAGTGCACGACGACCCGTTCGCCGCCCAGGCGCCCGTCGACCGCGGCCGCCAGCGTCATCGACGTGTTGACCACCAGGACGTCCCCGGCCCGCAGCTCGCCGGGCAGCTCCCTGAACCTCCGGTGCGTGACCGCCTCCCCCCGCGAGACCAGCAGCCGCACATCGTCCCGCCCCGCGCCCCGCTGCTCGGCCGGCACCCGCGCCGAGAGCTCCGGAGGCACCCGCAGGGAGTCCAGGGCGGTCACCGCTCCGCCCGCCGGTCGGCGTCCAGCAGTGCGGAGGCCGTGTACCTGCCGCTGGCGGGGCGCAGCTCCAGCAGCCGTACGAAGGCGGGAGCCACGCTCTCCGGACGCGGCCGGGGCCCGGTGTCGTCCGGCACCGCAGCCGTATAGAGGTCCGTCCCCATGTCACCCGGGTCCACCGCCCACACCCGCAGACCCGGCTCCTCCTCGCCGAGCACCGCGGCCAGCTGGTCGAGCGCCGCCTTCGACGCCCCGTAACCACCCCAGGTCCCGTACGGCTCGGTGGCCGCGTCCGAGCTCACCGTGACCACCGCCCCGGCAGCCGAGGCCCGCAGCAGCGGCAGCGCCTCCTGTACGAGCCCGAGCGCCGCGACCACATTCGTCTCCAGCGCCTGCCGCAGCCCCGCGGGCGGCAGCGCCTCCAGCCGTACGAGCGGCTCGGCGCCCAGGGCGCTCGCGTTGCTCACCAGTACGTCGAGACCGCCCAGCTCCCCGGCGGCGGCCACCAGGGCCGCACGGTGCGCCGGATCCGTGACGTCCCCGGCCACGGCCACCACGCGTGTCCCGTACCGGCCGCCCAGCTCCGCGGCCGTCGCCCGGAGCACGTCCTGCGACCTGGCGCCCAGCACCAGATCCCATCCCCTCCCGGCCAGGGCCGCGCCGAGCGCGCGTCCCAGCCCCTTCGAACCACCCGTGATCATCGCGATCGGCATGACAGCCATCCCCTCGCACCTCGTGGAGTTCCGACGCCACCCAACGTAGGAACGGTGCGAGGCCCGTCGCCTCGTCCATCCGCCGCAGCCGGGTACGGCACTTGGGACTAGGTCCGCAGCCCCCTACGACGGTGGTCCACAGCCCGATACGGGGGCGGTGGGCCCGCCGGTACGGTGAACACATGAGTCATCGCCCACCGTCGGGCCTAGCCGCTGTCAGCGCCGCGCTGCTCGCCATGAGCCGGCACCTGGAGATGACGGACGTCCTCAAGACGATCGTCGCCTCCGCCCGCGAACTGCTGGACGCCGAGTACGCCGCCCTCGGCGTGCCGGACGACCACGGCGGCTTCGCCCAGTTCGTCGTCGACGGCGTCAGCGACGAACAGTGGAAGGCCATCGGCCCGCTGCCCCGCCAGCACGGCATCCTCGCGGCGATGCTCCACGACGCGAAGCCCCAGCGGCTCGCCGACGTCCGCGAGGACCCCCGTTTCGAAGGGTGGCCCGACGCGCACCCGGACATGTCCGACTTCCTCGGCCTGCCCATCCAGGACGGCGACGAGACGATCGGCGCGCTCTTCCTCGCCAACAAGCGCTGCGACGGTCCGACGGGCGGCTGCAACTTCACCGAGGAGGACGAGGAGCTCCTCGGGATCCTCGCCCAGCACGCCGCGATCGCCCTCACCAACGCCCGGCTCTACGAGCGCAGCCGTGAGCTCACCATCGCCGAGGAGCGCTCACGGCTCGCGCACGAGCTGCACGACGCGGTCAGCCAGAAGCTCTTCTCGCTCCGGCTCACCGCCCAGGCCGCCGCTGCCCTCGTCGACCGTGACCCGGTGCGCGCCAAGGGCGAGCTCCAGCAGGTCGCCACCCTGGCCGGGGAGGCCGTGGACGAGCTGCGGGCCGCCGTCGTCGAGCTGCGCCCCGCCGCCCTGGACGAGGACGGCCTGGTCGCCACGCTCCGTACCCAGATCCAGGTCATGGACCGCGCCCACACCGCCCGCGTCACCTTCGAGAGCGCCGGGGTGCGCGCCCTGCCCGCCGCCCAGGAGGAGGCGGTCCTCCGGGTCGCCCAGGAGGCCCTGCACAACGCCCTGCGCCACTCGGGCGCCGGTCGGGTGGCCGTCACCCTCAGCCGGCACACCTCGGCCACGGTGCTGCGGATCACCGACGACGGCCGCGGCTTCGACACCCACGCAGTCCGGCGAGCGGGCCGTCATCTGGGCCTCGTCTCGATGCGGCACCGGGCCGGCGGCGTCGGCGGCCGCCTCACCGTCGCTTCGGAGCCCGGCAAGGGCACCACGGTCCAGATGGAGGTTCCCTGTGGCTGACAAGATCATCAAGGTGCTCCTGGTCGACGACCACCAGGTGGTCCGCCGGGGTCTGCGTACGTTCCTCGAGATCCAGGACGACATCGAGGTGGTGGGGGAGGCCTCGGACGGGGCCGAGGGAGTCGCCAGGACCGAGGAGCTGCGGCCCGACGTGGTCCTGATGGACATCAAGATGCCCGGCACCGACGGCATCGAGGCACTGCGCAGGCTCAGGGAGCTGGAGAACCCCGCCAAGGTGCTGATCGTCACCAGCTTCACCGAGCAGCGCACGGTGGTGCCGGCCCTGCGGGCGGGAGCGTCGGGTTACGTGTACAAGGACGTCGACCCGGACGCCCTGGCCGGGGCCATCCGCTCGGTCCACGCCGGCCATGTGCTGCTCCAGCCCGAGGTCGCCGGAGCGCTGCTGGCCCAGGACGACACCGGGAACGGCACGGGGCGGGGGAGCACCCTGACCGAGCGGGAGCGGGAGGTGCTCGGGCTGATCGCCGACGGCCGCTCCAACCGGGAGATCGCCCGCGCGCTGGTCCTGTCGGAGAAGACCGTGAAGACGCACGTCTCGAACATCCTGATGAAGCTCGACCTGTCGGACAGGACCCAGGCCGCACTGTGGGCGGTCCGGCACGGGGCGGCCGGCTGAGGAGGACGTTCTGCCGCAGGGCGAGCGAACGGTTCTGCTCCGGTCCGAGATTCAAGAACCTGCAGGAGGCCGCAGCCGTCACCATGATCGCCGGCGGAATCATCGCCGCCGGTGCCGGAGCCGAGGCCTGAACGGCTGACCGACGCCTCGCACCCCGCCGCCGGGCAGGCTCACCGGAGCCCGACCGGCGGCCGGGGCCCGGCGCCTGCCCGCCGCTCCCGCTACCGCTCCCGCTCCTCCACGTACGCGTTGTACGCCGCGACCTGCGCCCGCCGGGCCACCCGCTCCACCGGCCGCAGCGCCTCGCCCCGCGCCGCGATCTCGGAAGCGCTCACCGCCCCGCCGTGCCCGTTCTCATGAGCCACAGCCACCAGCAGTCCCACGCGCTGGGCCAGCTCCAGCACCCGCACCGCACGGGGCGGATAGCCCGGAGCCAGCACCTCCCGCCCCCGCTCCGCCCGCGCCCGGTAGGCGTCCACGGCGGCCTCCGCGACCGGACCGGACCCGGCGACGTCCAGTCGCGCCAGCACCGCCGTCGCATCCCGCAGCGCCTCGGCGAGCTCCCGCTCCGCCTCGCTCAGCGACGGCACATCGGCGGGCGGCGCCTCCCGCACCGGCAGGCAGCGCCACACCACCTCGACATGCAGGTCCCCCGCCGGCCCCGCCTCACTCACCTCCGGCACCAGGCCGTACGGCGCCCCGGACGCGACCACCGCCTCCTCCGCCTCCAGCGCGCGGGCGTTGAAGTCCGGCGGCCCGCTGAGCCCCAGCGGGTGCCCTGGCACCGGCAGCGCGACCCGGAAACCGGCCGCACCGAGCCCCCTCAGCCGGCCGAGCGCCAGCGTGAGCCCGACAGGCCCCGCCTCACCCGGCAGCCCCTCGACGCGGTGCACCGCGTCCTCCCCGACGATCGCGAGCGCCGCGTCGTCCGGTGACACAAGTCCCGCCAAAAGCGCGTTTCCCCATGCGGCAAGCCGCCCTGAGCGTGGTTCCGAAAGCATGGGAACAGCCTAGGGAACGGCCCCAGGGCCTGAGCACTCCTCGGGTGGCGTAGGTTTTCCCTGGGAGCTGTGCCCACAGGCACGCGACGATCTCGACACTGTATGGGGAGACAACGCGCCATGAGCGATGTACTGGAGCTGGTGGACGTATCCGTGGTCCGCGACGGACGCGCTCTGGTGGACGACGTCTCCTGGTCGGTCAAGGAGGGGGAGCGCTGGGTCATCCTCGGACCGAACGGCGCCGGCAAGACCACCCTCCTCAACATCGCCTCCAGCTACCTCTTCCCCAGCACCGGCACGGCCAAGATCCTCGGTGAGCGGCTCGGCGGCGTCGGCACCGACGTCTTCGAGCTCCGCCCCCGCATCGGCATCGCCGGCATCGCCATGGCCGAAAAGCTCCCCAAGCGGCAGACCGTGCTCCAGACGGTGCTCACCGCCGCCTACGGCATGACCGCCACCTGGCACGAGGACTACGAGGCCGTCGACGAGGAGCGCGCCCGCGCCTTCCTCGACCGCCTCGGCATGACCGAGTTCCTCGACCGCAAGTTCGGCACGCTCTCCGAGGGCGAGCGCAAGCGCACCCTCATCGCCCGCGCCATGATGACCGACCCCGAGCTGCTCCTCCTCGATGAGCCGGCCGCCGGACTCGACCTCGGCGGCCGTGAGGACCTGGTCCGCCGGCTCGGCAGACTGGCCCGTGACCCGTACGCCCCCTCCATGGTCATGGTCACCCACCATGTCGAGGAGATCGCGCCCGGCTTCACCCACGTCCTGATGATCCGCCAGGGCAAGGTGCTCGCCGCCGGCCCCATGGAGACCGAGCTCAGCTCCCGGAACCTCTCCCTCTGCTTCGGCCTGCCGCTCGTCGTCGAGCACCGCGGCGACCGCTACACGGCACACGGACTGCCCCTCGGCCAGTAGTCGCACCACAGCCAACCTCCTCTGCGCCCTGTCGGGGAAGGCACTCGCGGTCCTACGATGACCATGTGGACATCGACGCGTGGGTGTGGTGGCTGATCGGCGCGGTGGGACTGGGCATCCCCCTCGTCCTGACCGCGATGCCCGAATTCGGGATGTTCGCCGTCGGAGCGGTGGCCGCGGCCGTCGTGGCGGCCCTCGGCGGCGGCATCGTCGCCCAAGTCCTGGTGTTCGTCGTGGTGTCGGTCGCGCTGATCGCGGTCGTCCGCCCGATCGCGGCCAGACACCGGGCGTCCAGGCCGGGGGAGGCCACCGGCATCGACGCCCTGAAAGGCCGTCAGGCCGTCGTCCTGGAACGGGTGGACGGCAGCGGCGGGCGCATCAAGCTCGCCGGCGAGGTCTGGTCCGCACGCTCCCTCGACGGCGACCAGGTCTTCGAACCCGGCCGTCAGGTGGACGTCGTGGACATCGACGGCGCAACGGCCGTCGTCATGTGAGTGAACCGGTCACACGGCAGGCCGTAGTCTGCCAAACTCGAAGTCGATCATCATGAAACCGTCTTGACCGCTCGACCTCGATCTCGATCACCGCGATCCGTCGGCAACCGAAGGGCACGAGGCACACGATGAAACCGATCATCATCGTCCTGATCATTCTGGTGGTGCTCGTCTTCATCGCCCTGATCAAGACGATCCAGGTCATCCCGCAGGCCAGTGCCGCCATCGTGGAGCGCTTCGGCCGCTACACCCGCACGCTCAACGCCGGGCTGAACATCGTCGTCCCGTTCATCGACTCGATCCGCAACAGGATCGACCTCCGCGAACAGGTCGTCCCGTTCCCGCCCCAGCCGGTGATCACCCAGGACAACCTCGTCGTCAACATCGACACCGTCATCTACTACCAGGTCACCGACGCCCGCGCCGCGACGTACGAAGTCGCCAGCTACATCCAGGCGATCGAGCAGCTCACCGTCACCACGCTCCGCAACATCATCGGCGGAATGGACCTCGAGCGGACCCTGACCTCCCGCGAGGAGATCAACGCCGCGCTGCGCGGAGTCCTCGACGAAGCCACCGGCAAGTGGGGCATCCGCGTCAACCGCGTCGAGCTCAAAGCCATCGAACCGCCCACCTCCATCCAGGACTCGATGGAGAAGCAGATGCGCGCCGACCGTGACAAGCGCGCCGCCATCCTCACCGCCGAAGGCATCAGGCAGTCCGCGATCCTCACCGCGGAGGGCGAGAAGCAGTCCGCGATCCTGCGCGCCGAAGGTGAGGCCAAGGCGTCCGCACTGCGCGCCGAGGGCGAGGCCCAGGCAATCCGTACGGTCTTCGAGTCCATCCACGCCGGAGACCCGGACCAGAAGCTCCTCTCGTACCAGTACCTCCAGATGCTCCCCAAGATCGCCGAGGGCGACGCCAACAAGCTCTGGATCGTGCCCAGCGAGATCGGCGACGCCCTCAAGGGCCTCAGCGGTGCGTTCGGCAACCTCGGTGGTGGCGTCCCCGGTTTCAACACCGGCACGGAACGCAGGGAGCAGCCCCCGGTCGAATGACCGGAGAACACCTTCGTGCATGATCAGTGGGGCCCCTCGACCTTGAAGGCGGGGAGGCGTCACTGACCATCGAAGGAGATGGCCTTGTCCATCTGGGAAATGCTCGCGGTCTTCGCGGCCGGGATCGGCGCCGGCACGATCAACACCATCGTCGGCTCGGGAACGCTGATCACGTTCCCCGTCCTGCTCGCCACCGGACTGCCGCCGGTCACCGCGACCGTGTCCAACGCGCTCGGCCTGATCCCCGGCTCCATCAGCGGCGCCATCGGCTACCGCGAGGAACTGGCCGGCCAGCGCCGCCGCATACTGAAGCTGAGCGCCGGGGCACTGATCGGCGGACTCACGGGCGCCACCCTTCTGCTCGCCCTGCCCTCCACCGCGTTCGAGACGATCGTCCCCGTCCTCGTCACCCTCGCACTGGTGCTGGTCATCCTGCAGCCCCGCATCAGCAGAGCGGTCCAGCGCCGCCGCGACCGCACCGGCACCCCCGCCCGTGCGGACGGCGGGCCCCTGCTGTTTGCCGGAATCATGCTCGCCAGCGTCTACGGCGGCTACTTCACGGCGGCCCAGGGCATCATCTACCTCTCCCTGATGGGCATGCTGCTCGACGACACGATGCAGCGCCTCAACGCCGTCAAGAACGTCCTCGCCGCCGTCGTCAACAGCGTCGCGGCGCTCTTCTTCCTCTTCGTCGCGCACTTCGACTGGACGGCCGTGGTGCTCATCGCGGTCGGCTCCGCGATCGGCGGCCAGATAGGTGCCAGGGTGGGCCGGCGGCTCAGCCCGGGCTTCCTGCGCGCCCTGATCGTCGTCGTCGGCACCGCGGCCATCGTCCAACTGCTGCTGCGCTGACGGACGGAGCCCGTCCCCCCGGGCATGGGGGACGGGCTTCGCACATGGTCATGTGGGGACCGACGAGGCGTCTACGCCGCGGAGTGGGCCAGCCACTCCGGCAGCGCCGACCGGCCCCCGGCTCCCAGCGCGAGCAGCATCGCGTCCGCCGGCGAGGGCACGAACGGCTCCCGCAGCAGCGGCATGCCCGCCTGCTCCGGGGTCCGCGCCGCCTTGCGGTGGTTGTCCTCCGCGCACGAGGCCACGGTGTTCAGCCAGGTGTCCTGACCCCCCTGGGCCCGCGGGACCACGTGGTCCACGGTGCTGGCCCGCCGCCCGCAGTACGCACACCGGTGCTGGTCCCGTATGAGCACACCCCTCCTGGACCACGGCGCGTGTCTTCGGAACGGCACCCGTACGTACCGGCAGAGTCTGATCACCCGGGGTACCGGAATGTCCACGGCGGCGCCACGCATACGGAGCCCGGGATGCGACTGCTCGACGACAGCCTTGTCCTGCAGGATCAGAACCACCGCACGGTTGAGCGTCACCGTCGACAGTGGCTCGAAGCTCGCGTTGAGTACAAGTGTGTCCCGCATCCTGCCCACCTCCCGTGTGCCGCCCGTCTGTCGGCGGGCCCGGATCAACTCTGTCCGGGCGAGCCGTGATGGACAACGCAATAAAAAGTGCCCTGCCCTGGTCTCTCCAAGACCAGGGCAGGGCAAACAGCAGGCGAACCTTCAGCTTTCGGGGGCGGCGTACTCCCCGATCAGCTGGGCACGGCCCAGTGTGTGGAACCGCAGGTTGAATCCGACGACGGCGGGTGAGGCGTCGCGGTCGGGCCCGAGCTTCTCGGTGTCCACCGCGTACACGGTGAAGACGTAGCGGTGGTTCTCACCGGCAGGCGGCGCGGCACCGCCGAACTCCTTCGCCCCGTAGTCGTTGCGGGCCTGGACGGCGCCTTCGGGCAGACCCTCGAACGCCCCGCTCCCCGCACCGGCGGGAAGCTCGGTCACCGACGCGGGGATGTCGAACACCACCCAGTGCCAGAACCCGCTGCCCGTCGGGGCGTCCGGGTCGAAGCACGTCACGGCGAAGCTCTTGGTCTCCGCGGGGAAGCCCTCCCACCGCAGCTGCGGCGAGGTGTTCCCCGCCGCGAACACCTGGGCGTCCGCGAGTACGGCTCCCGGCGCGAGATCCTCGCTCACCACGGTGAACGAGGGCACCTCGGGATGGAAGTCGTGCGGCAGCGGCGCCCTCTTCGGCTCGGTCACGTCAGCACCTCTCCTGATCGGCTGTGCGTTCTTCCCACCGACCCTAGAGGGTGTCTCAGAGCCAGTTGCGCTGGCCGCCTACCTGCGCGAGCCACTGGTTGAGGTACGCCGCCCAGTCCGTGCCCTGGAAGTCGTTGAGACCGACCTTGAAGGCACGGTAGGAGTCGCTGCCCTCGCTGAAGAGCCCCGGCTTCTTGTCCATCTCCAGGATGACGTCCATCTCGCGGTCGTCCGCGACGAACGTCAGCTCCACCTGGTTCAGCCCCCGGTACTGCTGCGGGGGAACGAACTCGATCTCCTGGTAGAACGGAAGGCGCTGGCGCGTACCGCGGATGTGGCCGCGCTCCATGTCGGCGCTGCGGAAGCCGAAGCCAAGCTGGCCGAAGGCGTCCAGGATCGCCTGCTGCGCGGGCAGCGGGTGCACGTTGACCGGGTCCAGGTCGCCGGAGTCCAGGGCGCGGGCGATCTCCAGTTCCGTGGTCACCCCGATGTTCATGCCGCGCAGCTGCTGCCCGGCGAACATGGTGATGGGCGTCTCCCAGGGGATCTCCAGCCCGAACGGCACGACGTGCACCGCGCCCGCCTGCACCGCGAAGGCGCCACCGAGGCGCAGCTTGGCGAACTCGATGTCCTGCTTGGTCTCCTGGTCCCCGCCCTCGACCTCGACCCGCGCCTGCAGACCGACCGAGAGTCCCTCGATCTGCTGGTCCACGGACCCGCCCTGGATCCGAACCTCGCCCTGGACCACCCCTCCAGGGACGACGTTGAGTTCGGTGAGTTCGGTCTCGACCGAGGCACCGCCGGCACCCATGCTTGCGAGCAGCCGCTTGAAGCCCATGTTTTTCCTCCTAGGTCCTGTCCCCTACATACGCGCCATGACCGTAGCCGGTTCCCGTCGCACGGCTCCCAGTACCCTCGGACGACATGAACGAAGGCACGGACCGTACGCCGCTGACGCGGGACTCCTCCGACAGGACCGCCGCCCCGGAGGCGGCACCCGACCTCCAGGACCGGGACCTCGGCACGGCGAGGCGGTCGGCGTGAACGTCGTGGATCTCGCTCACCCCGCTGAGGAAGTCGCCCCGAAGCTCCTGGGCGCCGTCCTCACCCACGAGGCTCCCGAGGGAACGGTCAGCATCACCATCACGGAGACCGAGGCGTACTCCGGTGCGGCCGACCCCGCTTCCCACGCCTACCGGGGCAGGACACGCCGCAACGCGGTCATGTTCGGGCCCGCAGGACATCTGTACGTCTACCGGTCCCACGGCCTGCACTGGTGCGCCAACATCGTCACCGGAACGGACGGCACCGCGTCGGCCGTCCTCATCCGGGCGGGCAAGGTCATCGAGGGGGAAGACCTCGCACGTGAGCGGCGAGGGGCGAAGGTCGAGAGTGCACGCCTCGCGCGGGGTCCGGGGAACTTCTGCCAGGCGCTCGGCATCACGGCGGAGCACGACGGAACCGGTCTGCTGGCAGGCACGGCGGTCACGCTGTCCGACGGCGAGCCGGTATCCGACACGCTCATCCGGGTCGGCCCCCGGGTAGGCGTCAGCAAAGCCCACGACTGGCAGCACCGCTTCTACCTCGCAGGTGACCCGACGGTCTCGGCCTACCGCCTGAGCCCGAGAGCCAAGCCGGCCGCCGGAGTCTGAGCCGGCCGTAGCGCCCTCATGTGCCGTGCCGCGGGGCAACTTGACTCGTCCCTGCTGTTTCCCTAATGTAGTCCGAGCCGCTTGAACGGATGCAGTCGTTCTTGGCGCGGTCCATCGGACCGGGTCGAAGCATCGTGACAGGGCCAACCACTACCTACGATTCACCCCTGACGGGTGCAATTTCGGCTTGCCGGAATTCGCCCATCGACTCGATTATGAGTCGCCGAGGAAATCGGCTAATGTAGTGACCACGCCGAAAGGGAAACGCGAAAGCGAAGAACTGGAAAGCGATTGAGCAGGAACCCGCTTCGGCCGGGAATCGGACACGAAAGAGTCTGATAGAGTCGGAAACGCAAGAACAGAAGGGAAGCGCCCGGAGGGCCCCGGTGAAACGGGACCGAAGGAAGCGTCCGTTCCTTGAG